>CAUWGA010000009.1:0-47101 GCA_963558245.1 uncultured Clostridia bacterium | reverse complement strand
CTTCCTATTTATTTTTTATATCTTAGTGTGACATATCTATTGTAAACCTATATATAGGAGATTTTTTCAAAACTTGACAAATTTTGAAAAAAAGTATATACTAAGAACGTTCGCACACAGGATGTAATATATTATTATTAAGGAGTAATATGAAAATGAAAAGTAAAAATAAAGTAATAGGCATTATAATGGTAGCAATTTTAGGTATTACAATATTGTTTTTTACAAATGTTAACCTAGCAGCAAACACAGCAAAAGTAAATGTAGAAACTGCAAATTTAAGAGAAACAGCAGATGAAAATAGTAGAATATTAAAACAATTATCTTTAAATGATAATGTAGAAGTTTTAGAAGAATCTAACAACTGGTGCAAAGTAAAAGTAAATAATATTACAGGATATGTAAGACAAGATTTACTTGCAATGGAAAACAAAGAAGAAGTTAAAAATGAAAATTCAAATACTACACCAACAGAAGTTAAAGAAGAACAACCTGTAACAGAAAGTGCTGAAACAACAAGTCAAAGAATTATAAAAGAAGATACTAAATTAAAAATAGTACCATCTATAAATGCTACTGATATAGTAGAAGTTAAAAAAGATGAAAAAGTTAATGTTGTTGAAAGTATTAATGGTTGGGTATGTGCACAAACAAATGCGGCTAAAGGTTGGATTAGAGAAGAAAAACTAACAACTAAAGCTGAAATAGACAAGCAAGAAGAAGCAAAAAAAATAGAAGAACAAAAACAAGAAGAAATAAAACCAATAAAAACAGCATATGTAAAAGAAACTAAAGTTAATGTTAGAAAAGAAGCAAATCAAAATTCTGAAGTAGTAACAAAATTAAAACTAAATACAAGTGTAGAAGTATATTCAGAAGAAAATGGTTGGAGCAAGGTAAAAGTAGATGGAAAAGAAGGCTACATATCTACAGAATTATTATCAAATAAAAAAGTAGAAAAAACTGAAAATAAAACTACATCAAGAAGTGCGACAACAGTAAGAAAAGAAAATCAAACTCAAAAAGAGAATGTAAAAGAAGAACAAACAACTACAGTAGTATCAGGAAAAGGTTCAACAGTAGTAGAAACAGCTAAAAAATATATTGGTTCAAAATATGTTTATGGAGCTTCAGGACCAAACAGTTTTGACTGTTCAGGTTTTACATCATATGTATTTAGATTACATGGTGTAAACTTAAATAGAACAGCTAAAGGACAATATAGTAATGGAACAGCAGTAGCAAGAAACAATTTACAACCAGGTGATTTAGTAATGTTTGGACCATCAGTTTCTGGAATAAATCATGTTGGTATTTATATAGGTGGAGGAAAAATAGTTCATGCGGCTAATCCATCTAGAGGAGTAACAATAGACTCTATTACTTCAGGATATTATAACAAAAATTATGTAGGAGCAAGAAGAGTAATATAAAAGCAACTCTTATAGGAGGTAATAAATATAATAAAAAGACCTATTTTAGTTGCAACTATTGGATATATTATAGGTATAATATGGGGACTATACACAAAGATTAGTATAGTTCCTTTTTTTATTATCATAGTTGCAATATATTTTTTTATAAAAAAATTAAAAATTAAGAAAGAAAGTAAGTTTTCTATTTTAAGTCCAAAAAGATATTTTAGATATATAAAATTATTTTTTAATTCTAAAATTTTATTTATAATAAGTATTTTTTCAATTATTTCTAATTCAATTACAATAATCCACAATAATAGATATGAAACAATATTCGAAGATAATCAAACAATAAAAGCAAATGCAATTGTTACTAATGTTGAACCAGAAAAACAATATTATTATATATATAAAATAAAAATTTTAAAATCAAATATATCAAAAGCTAGTGGTAAAAATTTATATTTAAAAGTCAATAAAAAGAACAAACAACTAAATTATAATGACGAAATATATATAGAAGGAATGTTTCAAGAACCAAGTGATACGCGTAATTATAAAGGGTTCAGTTATAAAAAATATTTAAAAACTTTAAAAATATTTGGAACAATAAAAGCTAATAAAATAAATTTGATAAAACAACATAAGAAAAATTTAATATTTTTTGCAAACAAAGTTACTAATAGTATAATGGAAAAAATTGATAATATTTTACCTAAAAAACAAGCTGAATTGTTGAAAGGCTTATTAATAGGCGATACCTCAAGTATAGATGAGCAAACTAAAGAAAGTTTTAAAATAAGCAATTTATCCCATGTACTAGCTGTTTCAGGAATGCAAGTAGCATATATAATTACAAGTTTAAGTTTTGTCTTAAATAAAATGATAGGCAAGCAAAAAGCTAAAATTGTAATAATATTTGTATTAATTTTATATGTATGTATTACTGGATTTTCGCCATCAATACTTAGAGCAACTATTATGGGAATAGTTTTGATATTTTCTAATTTATTTTTTAGAAAAAATGATATTTGGAATACAATGGCTTTATCGCTGTTATTAATGTTAATTTATAATCCTTTTTTAATTTGCAATGTTGGTCTTCAGCTTTCATATTTAGGAACTATAGGAATAATAACATTTTATTCAACAATTTTAAAACTACTAAATAATATAAAAATTAAAAATAGAAAGTTAAAGTATAAAATTAATTTAAAAAGTAAATTTTTTAGAGTATTTAAAGAAACACTAGCAGTTACATTGTCAGCACAGATTGCAGTATTCCCAGTAATAATTTATTCATTTAATTTATTTGGAACATATTTTTTAATAACCAATTTATTATCAACAATACTAATTGGACCAATAACAATTATTGGAGCATTAATGATAGTATTTTCATATATATTTTTTCCAATATCTAAAATTTTATCATATGTAGTACATTTTTTTATAAATTTACTAACTGAAATTGCTAATATAAGTTGTTTGCCATTTTCAAAAGTTTATTTTATAACGCCTAAATTTTATATAATAATTATAATTTATATTTTGTTAATAATTTTAAATTATGTTTTAAATTCATATTATTCAAGTAATCTTAGCCTAACACAAAAAAGGCTTAAAAATATTATTGCTCTAATAAAATATAAAATAAAGTTAAATAACAAAAAATATCAAAAGATAATTATATTAATTTTAATAATTACTGTATGCTTAACACATATACCAAAACAACTACAAGTTAATTTTGTTGATGTAGGACAAGGTGATTGCACATTTATAACTACACCAAAAAATAAAACAATATTAATAGATGGTGGGGGAAGTGCATCAGATGAATATGATGTGGGAAAAAGTACGCTATTGCCGTATATTTTAGATAGAGGATATAAAAAAATTGATTATATGATAATTAGTCATTTTGATAATGACCATGTAGGACGGTTTATTTTATATTATGAATGAATTAAAAATAGAAAATATAATTATAGGAAAGCAATTTGAAAATTGTGATAATTATGAAAAATTTGCAAAAATTGTATCAGAAAAAAATATTAAAGTAAAAATAGTAGAAGCAGGAGCAAGAATTAATATAGAAAAAGATTTATATATAGATGTATTATGGCCATTTTCTAAAAATAAAATTTTAGAAAATGTATTAAATAATAATTCATTGGTATTAAAATTAGTATATTTAAATTTTTCTTGTATTTTTACAGGTGATATTGAAGAAATAGCAGAAAAATCCATATTAGAAAAGTATAAAAATTTTGTACAAATATTGAAAGCAGATATTTTAAAAATAGCACATCATGGTTCAAAAACATCTAGTACGGAAGAATTTTTAAAAAAAGTAAATCCAAAGATAGCATTAATAGGAGTAGGAAAAAATAATAAATTTGGACATCCTAATAAAAATGTAATAGAAAGAATAAAAAATAATAAAATAAAAATTTTTAGAACAGATGAAAATGGTGAAATTAGTATTAGTACAAATGGAAAAGGAAAAATAAAAATAGTAAAAACAATAGAATAAATGATAGTTTACTAAAAAATGGTATAAATTATTAGAATTTGTTAACACTAATAAAAAAGATAGTGGAGGAATATAAAATGAATAAAGTTATTGTAAGCATGCTTGTAATAATAGTTATAATTATGGGGATTATTACAGCAGTAGTGTTAATAAAACCAAGAGATAATAATATAGAAAAAGTAGCAAAAATAGATAAAAATATAGACGATGATATTAATGAAATAGCTATAAATAATATAAATAGTGAGACAGTAAAAGAAACTAATACTAAGGAGGAAAAAATATCTCCTAATGCATTTATAACTTATAAAATAAAATATAAAAAATGTGGACATGAAACAACAGAATACAAAGAAATACCAAAAGAGATGGTTAATTTAACTAAAATAGAACTACAAGAAAAATATAATGATTGGAATATAGAAGAATTTTCAGATACAAATATAATTTTAAAAAAGGAAAGTAAAGATAGTTGTGATGAGCATTTTATATTGAAAGATAAAGACGGAATAGTTACAGTATTTAAAAAAGATGAAAATGGAGAAGAAAGAGAATATGAAATTACCGACATTTCTACAGAATATTTAACAGATACAGACAAAATAAATATGAAAAATGGTATTGAAGTAAATGGAGTACAAAATTTGAATCAATTAATAGAAGATTTTGAATAGATTTAAAACTATATACTAAATACAATCATAATGGAATATGAATGTAAAAATTAGAATAACTTTTTATACATTTAGAATAAAAAACTCTAGTATATAATAAAAAATACTGTGTAAGCGACTAAACGAGAGATAACGAGTGCGATTAGAGTAACCAACAAAAATCAAAAGTATGTGGTTGCGACACACAAAGTATTTTTATAATATATACTAGAGCTTATATATTTTTTATTTCTTATATATCTATTATAGTTATTTTAAATATTTTATTTTTTCTTATGATGTTTTTTTTCTATAGTAACTTCTGTAACATCTTTTTTTAGATCATCTTTATCAATAAATCCTTTTTGATATAAAGCTTTTACATACATTATTAAAGCAAACAAAGTTGATAATAAAGCTAAGCAATATAATGATAATGTGATGTAATCCCAAATACCTACAAGGTCAAATTGTTTTGTTATAAGTGAAAATACAATTGCTACATAGAATAATACAGTTGCTAATTTTCCGTACCATTTACTATAAACTACAACATCTTTTCCATAAAGGAAAGAAGCTCCTACTATCATTATAAATTCTTTTAGCAAAACAATTGCTAAAATCCATATAGGAATGATTTTTACAATTGTTAATGAGGCGAGTGTAGCAATTTGAGTTAGCTTATCAGCTAAAGGATCCATTAACTTCCCAAAATTTGATATTAAATTAAATTTTCTTGCAATACATCCATCAGCGATATCAGTTATTCCTGATAATGTGAAAAATATAAATGCTAAAATATAATTTCCTGTAAATATATTTAATAATATGAATGGTATTAATAAAAATCTTACGATTGTTAATATATTTGGTATATGTTTAAACATCTTTATCTCCTAGTTTTTAACTTCAAATTTTAATTTATCTTTTTCAAAATCTATTATTACATTTTGACCATCTAAAAGTTCATTTCTTAAAATCATTTCAGATAATTCATCTTCTACATATCTTTGAATAGCTCTTCTTAAAGGCCTTGCACCGAATTTTATATCAGTACCTTTTTCTAAAAGATAATTTTTAGCAGATGAGGAAATTTCCATAGAAATATCTTTATCTTGTAAAGCTTTTGATGTATCTTTTAACATTAAATCAACAATTTGTAGTAATTGTTCTTTATTTAAAGAATCAAAACTAATTATTTCATCAACTCTGTTTAAAAATTCAGGTCTAAAATATTCTTTTAATCTATCCATAAGTTTATCTTTGTTAATAGTTTCATTTCCAAATCCAATAGAGTTATTATTTACATTAGAGCCTGCATTTGACGTCATAATAATTATTGTATTAGAAAAGCTTACACTATTACCTTGACTATCAGTTAATTTTCCATCATCTAATACTTGCAACAAAATGTTAAATACATCTGGATGTGCTTTTTCAATTTCGTCTAATAAAATAATTGAATATGGTTTTCTTTTTACTTTATCAGTTAATTGACCTGCATCATCATATCCCACATATCCTGGAGGTGCACCAATTAATTTAGATGTAGAGTGACTTTCCATATATTCTGACATATCGATACGAATAATAGAATCTTCATTTCCAAACATTTCATAAGCTAAACTTTTAGCAAGTTCAGTTTTTCCAACACCTGTTGGTCCAACAAAAATAAATGAAGGTGGTCTTTTGGTACTTTTTAGTCCAGCACGATTTCTTCTAATCGCTCTTGCTACACTGTTTACAGCTTCATCTTGACCAATAATTCTTTTATGAAGGTTAGTTTCTAAATTTAATAATTTTTGTGTTTCTTTTTCAGTTATTTTGTTAACAGGAATTTTAGTCCAATTTTCAATAACATTTGCAATATCTTGTATAGTTAATTGCTTTGGTTTTGTTTTAGCAGATAATTGGCCAATTTCTTCTATTAATTGACATTCACGAGTTTTTAAGTCTGCAGCTTTTTGGTAATCTTCTGTAGAATCAGCGGCAACAACTTCTTCTTTTTCTGCTTGTACTTTGCTAAGTTCTTGTTTTAACATTTCAAGTTTAAATAATGCTTTATTTTCAAGGTTAATTCTTGAACAAGCTTCGTCTAATATATCGATAGCTTTGTCAGGTAAAAATCTATCATGAATATATTTTTCAGACATAACAACAGTTTGTTTTATAACATCAGAAGAAATTTTTACTTTATGATAATCTTCATAATATTTTTTTATTCCATCAAGAATACTAATACTGTCATCAATAGATGGTTCTTCAACTAAAACTTGTTGAAATCTTCTTTCTAAAGCAGAGTCTTTCTCAATATATTTTCTGTATTCTTTTAAAGTTGTGGTTCCAATTAATTGAATTTCTCCATTAGATAGGGCAGGTTTTAAAATATTGGCAGCATTCATAGAATGTTCACCATCGCCAGCACCAATAATATTATGGATTTCGTCAATTACTAAAATAATGTTACCACATTCTTTACATTCATCAATTATACCTTTCATTCTAGACTCAAATTGACCTCTAAATTGAGTTCCAGCAATAACAGCAGTCATATCCAATAAATAAACTTCCTTATTAAGTAATTTAGCTGGTACATTTTGTTTAGCAATTCTAATTGCTAAACCTTGTGCTATAGCTGTTTTTCCAACACCAGGTTCACCTATAAGACATGGGTTATTTTTAGAACGTCTATTTAATATTTGTACAATTCTTTGAATTTCTTTTTCTCTTCCTATAACCATATCTAATTCATTATTTTTAGCTTTTGTAGTTAGATTAGATCCAAAAGTATCTAAGAATTTTTTCTTCTTATTTTGTTTTGGACGTTTTTCAACTTTTACTTTTTTTCTACTATTGTTTGGTTCAGTTTCTTCTTCATTAGAATTATTTTGGAACATATTAAATATAGAACCTAATGGAATAGCTGCTCCAGATATTTTAGGAGAATCATCATTTGGATTATCACTTTTACTATCTATATTATCAAATGTAATAGCTCCTTCAATATTTTCAAGGTCTTCTAAATTTATGTTTTCTGCTAAATCTTTAAAAATAGTTTCAAATTGTTTTGTCATATCATTAATATTAATTTTGTCATTAGATAAAATATTATTTTGTTGTGAAAGAACTTCAGTAGGATTAATTCCTTTTTTCTTAGCACAATCATAACAATAACCTTCTAAAGATTCTTTACCATTTTCAATTTTTTTATAAAAAAGTATTGCTGGATTTTGATTACATTCTGAACATAACATACTTTGAATTCCTCATTTCTTTATAAAATATATCCCTACTATAATATCCTAAAATCAAGTAATAGTCAATATTTTGCCATAATATTAATATAAAATTAATATTGATAAAAATAAAAGATAATGTTATAATATAACAGATAAAACAAATGTTAAAAGAGGTTGAATAATGAATGTAACTTTACCAGAGAAAAATAAGATAAAAAAGAAACAATTAATTTTATATATTGTGATTATGATAGTATGTATAGTGTCTATTATAATTGCATTTTACGTGCAATTTTATACAAGAATAGATATTGGAAAAATGATAGGTTTATCTTCAGATGTTTCTATAGGAAATAAAACAGAGGAAGAAGAAGAAATATTAAAGTCAGAATTTAATAATATCTTTAATAATAATATAGGAAATGATGATGGTAGAAATAATAGTAAAAAGAAAAAAGAAGAAAAACAATTAGTATATACTGAATATGAAAAAAAAGAAACAAAATTAAACAGTTATGATTTAGAAGTACATATTCCATATATAAATATTCAAGGAGAAATAATAGATAAATATAATAAAGAAATTCATGATATATTTGTGCAAATGACAGAAAAAGTGTTAAAAAGTCAAAATAATAATGTCATATATACTGTAGAATATGTAGCAAATGTTGAAGATGATATTTTATCATTAATGATTAAATCAAACTTAAAAGAAGGATCAAAAGCGCAAAAAGTAATAATACAAACATACAATTACGATTTAAGAAATAATAAGGAAATATCATTAGAAGAAGTATTAAAAATAAAACAGATATCAACAGAAGAAGTACAAGCAAAAATAAAAGAAGAAATATCAATCGAACAAAAAAAAGCACAAGATTTAAAAAGTTTAGGCTATAATATTTATTCTAGAGATGTGGACAGTGATATTTACAATATAGAAAAAACAACAGAGTTTTATTTAACAAAAGATGCAATTTATATAATTTATGCATATGGAAATCAAACTAATACAAGTGAAATGGATCTAATAATACTATAAAAAATATTATAAAAAAGATAAGAAGTTTAAATACTTCTTATCTTTTTTTGAAAATAAAAGGGGATGTTTTTTATTTTACATCAGTAATTTCTTACTGACTATATTTGTATTTTAACAGTGAATTTTGTCCATTGTGTGAACTAAAAGTGAAAAAATAAAAAATGATGTCCAATTGGGGGGCAGGTCCAAAGTGGACATTTTTAGATAATTATTATAAAAAACTCTAGTATATATTATAAAAATACTACATGAGTTACCAAACGAGCCATATGATAAGTGCAATTGAATCAATCAACAACATTTAAGTCATGCGGTCTCGACACAAAAAGTATTTTGTATAATATATACTAGAGTTTTATTTGTACTTATATAAATTTTTGAAATGTCCATTTTGGACCTGACCCCAATTGGACAATTTTAAGGTTGCTCACCAAGTTTTAAGGTTAAATCTTTTTCTTGTCCTTCACGATTTACTTTAATTTTCATTTCGTCACCTATAGAATGTTTATTTTTCAATTCATTTAATTCATCCATAGTTGTAATTTTTTGACCATCTGCTTCAATTATTACATCACCAATTTTAATTCCACCTTTTTCAGCAGCAGAAAAATCATCAATTGCCTTTACATAAATACCTACAACTAAATTATTAGCTTTTGCTGTTTTTTCATCTAAATCCATTCCTGTAATTCCTATATAAGGCCTTTTTACTTTGCTATATTGTATTAACTGAGAAGTAATATCTTCTGTAGAATTAATTGGTATAGCAAATCCCATACCTTCAATACCTGTTCCTTGTAATTTTAATGTATTGATACCAATAACTTGACCTTGGCTATTTACTAAAGCACCACCACTGTTACCAGAATTTATGGCAGCATCTGTTTGGATCAATGTGAACTGCTTTCCATCACTATCTGTGATTTTACGATTAACAGCACTTATAACGCCACAAGTAATACTACTTTGCATACCTAATGGATTACCAACAGCCATAGCAAATTCACCAACTTTTATACTATCTGAATCAGCAAATTCAGCTTTTGGAAGGTCTTTTTTATCTATTTTTATAACTGCTAAATCAGTTTGTTCATCTGTACCGATAATTTTTGCTTCATATTCTTTTTCATCATTAAATAAAGTTACAGTTACTTTAGTAGCTTCTGATACTGAATAGAAATCATTATTTGAAGAACTTCCAGAAGACGTAGATACAATATGATTATTTGTTAAAATATATCCATCTTCACTAATAATAATTCCTGACCCAGTAGCTGTAGCAGTTTGAGTTTGCGCCTTAGAGCCAAACATAGAAATCATAGAATTAACATTATATTCTACTTTTATACCAACAACTGAAGGTAAAATTTTATTAGCAGCATATACAGCAGTATCTGAATAATTAGAAAGAGCGGTTTGACTTACATATCCGCTAATATCATTTTTTGAAGGATTGTTAGTATTAGTATTATTACCAATAAGTTGTTCTCTAATTGATGGTATTCCGAAACAAGTTCCTACAACTACTGCACAACCAACTACACCACTAACAAATGGTATAAATACACTTTTAACAAAAGAATGCTCAGATTTATTTTTTGGTGTATTATTAGATTTTGAATCTTTTACCGTTTTAAAATTAGTTTTATTATTTGAATCATCTTTTTTGATTTCAATAATTGGTTTTGAATTATTTCCGATTTTTATTATTTTCTTCCATTTTATACCTCCTAAAATATCTTAATATATAATATCCTAATTTTAATTTATAATACAATATGTTTGTGAAGATTTTGTGAAAAAAAATAGAATATTTTAAGTTTTATTATCTAATGACCAATTTGGACCTGATACTAATAGGACATTAGAAAAGAAATTATTAAAATGCTTGAAATATTAAATATTTTTATTTATAATAAATGTAGAAAAATAGAGTAGAGGGTGAAATAATGCAAAAGATAGTACAAGAAAATAAAGGAATAACATTAATTGCGTTAGCAGTTACAATAGTAGTATTATTAATAATAGCAGGTATATCAATATCTGCAGGAACAAATACAATTAAAAGAGCGAAATTAGAAGAAATACGAACAAATATGTTACTAATTCAAGCTAAAGCAAAAGAATATGTAGAGGAAACTAATTTTAGATTAGGAAAATCACCAGATGAAAATAAAAAAATACAAGTTAGAAAAGAAGTATATGAAACAGATGCAAAGCTTGAACCTGCAAATGGAATATCTGCACCAAGTCAAATACCAGTATCAGATTGCTACAAAGTAACAAAAGAAGCTATGAAACAATGGGGATTAGATAAAATAAAAACTGAAGCCAATGAATATTATTTAATAAAGTTTGATGATACAAATGCAACTGTAGAAATATATAATACATTAGGATATAATGGAAAATATTCATTAACAGAAATAGATAAAATAGAAGAATAATATAAAAATGCAAAATATAAGATAAACAAAGGAACTAAAATGAAAGAAAAAGAAGAACAAAGATTAATAAAAATAAAAGAATTAGAGAAAGACCTATATAGTAAAGGTTTTAAAAAAATATGTGGAATAGATGAAGCAGGGAGAGGACCATTAGCTGGTCCTGTTGTTGTTGCTGGAGTTATTATGCCAGAAGATTCTATGATAGAAGGAATAAACGATTCAAAAAAAGTAACTGAAAAAAGAAGAGAAAAATTATATGACATAATAAAAGAAGAAGCTATAAGCTATTCTATAGCAGTAATTGACCATAATGTAATTGATGAAATAAATATATTAAATGCAACAAAGCAAGGAGTTACAGATGTAGTAGACGGTCTAGATGTAAAGCCAGATCTAATTATAGTAGATGCATTAACACATATAAATACAAGAGGAATTCCATATGAACCAATTGTAAAAGGAGATGCAAAATGTTATAACATTGCAGCAGCATCAATTTTAGCAAAAGTCACAAGGGATAGAATAATGAGGCAATGGGACGAAATTTATCCACAATATGGATTTTCATCACATAAAGGATATGGAACAGCAAAGCACATTTCAGCAATAAAAGAATATGGACTTTGCCCAATACATAGGAGAACATTTACAAAGCATTTTACAAATGGATAAACGGAGGTTACAAATGACTATTTTAGATATAATAGAAAAGAAAAGAAATAAAAAGCAATTAACAAAAGAAGAAATAGAATATTTTGTAGAAGGATATACAACTGGAACTATAAAAGATTATCAAGCATCAGCTTTAATTATGGCAATTTTTATACAAGGAATGAATGAAGAAGAAACAACAAATTTAGCAATAGCTATGGCAAATTCAGGAGAGATATTAGATTTATCAAAAATTAATAAAACAATAGTAGACAAACATTCAACAGGTGGAGTAGGAGATAAAGTATCGTTAATATTACTACCATTAGTTGCTTCTTGTGGAGTGCCAGTTGCAAAAATGTCAGGAAGAGGATTAGGATTTACTGGGGGAACAGTGGATAAATTAGAATCTATACCAGGATACAAAACACAAATAGAAATTAATAAATTTGTTCAGAATGTGGAAAAAATCGGTATAAGTATGATATCACAAACATTAAATTTAGCACCTGCAGATAAAAAGTTGTACGAGTTAAGAGATAGTATAGCTTGTGTTGAAAGTATGCCACTAATAGCATCTAGCATTATGAGTAAAAAAATAGCTAGTGGAGCTCAAAAAATAGTAATAGATGTTACTGTTGGAGATGGAGCTTTTATGAAAAAACAAAAAGATGCAGAAAAATTGGCTAATGAAATGATACAAATAGGAAAACTAGCTGGAAGAGAGACGGTATGTGTTTTAACAAATATGGAAGAACCTTTAGGGTATAGTATAGGAAATACATTGGAAGTAAAAGAAGCAATAAAAGCATTGAATGGTGATATAAAAGAAGATGTAAAACAAGTTGTTTTAGAACTAGGAAGCCATATGTTAATATTATCAGGTATCGTAAAGGATATGGAAAAAGCTAAAAAAATGTTAGAAAAGAACTTAAAAAATGGAAAAGGATACGAAAAATTTAAACAATTAGTAGAAAATCAAGGTGGAGACTCAAGTTATTTATCTGAAATATTAAATACAGAGGCAGCTAAATATATCGAACCAGTTTATAGTGAAAAGTCTGGTTACATATCAGAAATAAAAGCTAAAGAAGTAGGGAAAATAGCGTGCGATTTAGGAGCAGGAAGAGTAAATAAAGAAGACACTATAGATGCCTCAGTAGGAATAGAATTAGAAAAGAAAATTGGAGATATGGTATCAAAAGATGAAGTAGTAGCATATATACATGCTAATGATTTAGAAAAATTACAAGAAGCAAAGGAAAGATTAGGTAAAATTATAAAAATAAGAAAAGAAAAAGTAGAAAAAATGATATCAATAATAGAAACAATAAAATAAGGTATTATATATTTTGAAACTAGTAATGATAAAATTAGTATGAACAGCAACTATTAATAAGAAAAATACTTATAATTTAGTTAAAATAATTGAAAATTTTATTTTTAATTGATATAATAATTAGTAGAAATTTACAAGAAGAAACAAAGGGTTGAAACTATAAGTTTTAACCAAATTAGTGCCTAAGGAAGGAATGTGAATATAAATGAAAAAGAAAGAAGTAAGTTCAGAAAAAAGAAAATATGACAAAGGACAAGTATTTGTAAAAATTATGGCAGGAATACTTGCAATACTAATGCTTGGTGGAACTGCAATTTCACTTGTTTATGCATTAATTTTTTAAAATAGGAGAAACAAATGGTTATTAATTTAGGAATGAATTGGGAAAATTTTTATAAAGATAACATTGTAGCATATATAAAATCATTGCAAACAAATCCATTTGAACTAATAACATTAATACTAGACTTAAGCATAGTGATATTTTTGGTATATTGCTTTTTTAAAATAGTAAAAGGGTCAAGAGCTTGGCAACTAATAAAAGGAATTGTACTTTTAATTGTTGCAACATGGGTAAGTGGTTTATTTAACTTAAAAATACTAAACTGGATTTTAACAGGAATAATGAATTTAGGAGTAATTGCTATAATTGTTATATTCCAGCCAGAATTAAGACGTGCATTAGAACAGTTAGGAACTAATAAATTAGCACAATTTTTTGGTATAGATAAAGATTTAGCTACAAAAACGAAAGAAGATATATATAAAATAGTCATAGCTGCAACAGAACTTGCGAAAACAAAAACAGGAGCATTAATAGTAATTGAAAGAGATATAAAAATTCAAGATATTATAGCAACTGGAATACCAATGAATGCAGAAGTATCTCCACAACTATTGGTAAATATATTTGAACCAAAAACTCCATTACATGATGGTGCAGTTGTAATTTCAGGAAATAAAATTGCAGCAGCAGCTTGTGTATTACCATTAGCTGATGATAAAGATATAGCAAAAGAATTGGGAACAAGGCATAGAGCGGCAATTGGAATTTCTAAAGAATCTGATAGTATAGTAGTAGTAGTATCAGAAGAAACTGGAAAAATATCAGTTGCAAAAGATGGAACTTTAATTGCTGATGTAAGAGAAGATGTTTTGAAAAAGATATTAATAAGTAATGTTGTAACAAAACGTTTTACAGTAGAAAAAAAGAAAAGAAAAAGTAAGTTAAAAGAATTAAAAGAGAAAATAAAGAAAGAAAAACTTGAAACAGCTGATACAGAAAAAACAAAAGAAAATAACTAAAATAAAAGTCGCATATATGCGACTTTTATTAATAGAAAACATAGGATAAATTTATATAAGTATAAAAAGATAAATATCTATAAAATATATAAATATTATATGTTTTATACTAAAACGATTATAACAATTATAAAAAATATAAAGAAAGAGTATGTTGATAAAGATTATAAAAAGGTATAAACATACTATAAGAGGATAAAATAGAATGAGAAATATAAAATTAGTTATAGAATATGATGGAAAAGATTTTCAAGGATGGCAAAAACAGCCGGGAAAATTAAATATACAAGGAACAATAGAAAAAGCTATACAAAACATAACAGGAGAAGAAGTGGAACTTATGGCTTCAGGAAGAACAGATAGAGGTGTACATGCATTGCGGTCAAGTAGCAAATTTTAAAACTAATTCTAAATTACCTGTTGATAAATTTCCTATAGCAATAAATAGTAATATGAAACAATCAATTAAAGTTATAGATGCAGAAGAAGTAGACGAGAAATTTCATAGTAGGTTAAGCTGTAAAAAGAAAACATATAGATATATCATTAATAATTCAAAATATGGAACAGCTATATATAGAAACTTAGAAACTCATATTCCACAAAAACTAAATGTAGATAAAATGATAGAAGCTGTAAAATATTTTGAAGGAGAACATGATTTTAAAGCTTTTAAATCAAGTGGAACAAGTAGTAAAAGTAGTGTAAGAACTATTTATAATGCAGAAGTAAAACAAATGCCTAATGAAAGAATATATATAGAACTTACAGGAAGTGGATTTTTATATAATATGGTAAGAATAATTTCAGGTACATTAGTAGATGTTGGATTAGAAAAAATAAGCCCTGAAAAAATAACAGATATTATAGAATCTAAAGATAGAGGACAAGCTGGAAAAACTTTACAACCACAAGGATTATATTTGTTAAGAGTAGAATATTAAATAATAAATTGTTTATCCACTATGGTGGAAATTTTAAAGTACATTTATTAAGAGTAGAATATTAAGTAAAAATAAATTGTTAACCAAATAAAATGAGATGGCATAAAATATAGTAAAACATATAAGGAGAGAAAGAATATGAATGTTTTACTAATATTTTTTGCATTACCAATAGCAACAATAATAATTTCTATCGCATTACAAAAAATCTTAAAATGCCCTCCATTGGTTGCCAGTATTATATTTGCAATATTTTTAATAGTTACATTTATAATTAATAATATAAATTTCTTAGTAGCCACAATTATATATACTATATTAAGTTATATTGTAGCAGTAATTGTTTGCATTATTTGTAAATGCTTATGCAATTTAGAAAATTCTTCTAGAAATAGTTGTATGAGAAGAAATAATATATGTAGAGAAAGATGCAATAATAGAGAAAATAATTCCAATGACTTACTTACAATCAGTAGCTCATGTGGAGATTTTAATGATGGAACATTGTTAACGATATCAAGTAACTGTCATGGAAATAACAATGATAATAATAATTGTAATTACCAAAATGATTGTTATTATTATGATAATGCAACTAATCAAAATGGTATTAGAGCAAGAATTAATGTAATACCAAACAACTGTAACAATGGAAGAACAGGGAATATATCAGGATGCTATCGAAGAAGATGACATAAATTGACTGAAACTGAAAAATGTGGTATAATAATAATGCAAATATCATTATACCAGAAAGGAGAACAACTATGGCAAAGGCGAAAGATCTAATCGAGCTCGAACAAGAAACCAATCGGTTGAACAAGATGGGAGTGAATTTTAAGTTTTACGATGATAGGGGTGAAGGTATGCTTGGTATTGTTGTAGATGCCAAAGACCAGAGTCCAGAAAATGTCGAGCTTATCCGGAGAGCAGGATATGGTCCTGGAAGGGATTATTCAGCTAACGGGAAGAAGAAGATCTACCAAATTTCGGTAGAGAAGCTTTTGAAGATACATCATCTCGATTAGGAACTCCGGGGACGCTACCAAATGGTGGCGTCCTTTTTTAAAACACATTATTTGACTAAATTTATAAAAAATGTTATAATTAATGGACACAATAAATGAAGTATATGGAGGATGCAGTATGAGTTTAGACAAAAAATTATTTATTGGGGAAACTACAAGAATATCTAAAACAGGTGGAAGATTTGATTGTTATGAAGTAATACGTGATGGCTTTATGGGAATTATTGTAAGCAATTCGGACTATACAGAAGAAAATGATAAATTTCTTAAAAAAGCCGGATATAAATACAAAGGGATTTTTCAAAACACATCAAAGCACCTATATGAAATAGAGATGTCTCGTATGTCTTCATAAAGTAGAAATCCTCAAAGGTCGTTAGCTAATAACGGCCTTAATTATTTTAAAATAAGATATTATTAACAATAAATAAAACTTGACAAATATGATATGATATATTAAGAAAAATAAGAGGAGAGATAAAAATGTTAGATGTAGTATTAGATACTTTAATAGATAGTGTAAAATTAATACCATTTTTATTTATTACATATTTAATAATGGAATATATAGAACATAAAACTAGTAATAAGGTAAAAAGTGCAATACAAAAATCAGGAAGATGCGGACCGTTAATAGGCGGGCTATTAGGAATTATACCGCAATGTGGATTTTCAGTAGCAGCTACAAATTTATATGCAACTAGAATAATAAATCTTGGAACATTAATGGCAGTATATTTAGCAACATCTGATGAAATGTTACCAATAATGATATCAGAGGGAATACCAATTTTAACTATAGTAAAAATATTGGGAATAAAATTAATTATTGCTGTAGCTGTTGGATTTATAATAGATTTAATAATCCAAGTAAGAAAAAGGTCAGAAGAAGAAAGAATTATTGATTTATGTGAAAAAGAACATTGTCATTGTGATCATGGAATTATAAAATCAGCTTTAAAACATACATTAAATATACTTATATTTGTAATAATTATAACTTTTGCAATTAACATAGTGATATATTTTATTGGTGAAAATAATATAGCAAACTTTTTACAAAGTAATCCAATATTAGCACCAGTATTAGCAAGCCTAATAGGATTACTTCCAAATTGTGCGTCATCTGTAATATTAACACAATTATATGTAGAAAATGTTATTACAGTTTCTACAATGATTTCAGGGTTGTTGGTTGGAGCAGGCGTAGGACTAGCTGTTTTATTTAAAATGAATAAAGGACTAAAAGAAAATTTGAAAATTGTAGGAATTTTATTTGTTATTGGTGTAATATCAGGAGTAGGATTACAACTTATGGGAATTAACTTTTAAATTAGAAAGATGTATATACAAGTAAAAAATGATAAAAAGTACTATATAGTGAAAACTAATTAATAATATAATTAAACTATAATAAAGTAAAAATATAAAAAAATAAAGAACTTTAATTGAAGCTCTTTATTTTTTTATATTTATTTTTTCTTTTTTAAATTTACAACAATTGCATCTTCATTATCAAAGACATATTTAGAGTCTGTAACATCTGTTTGAATTGGATCAATTTCATTATTTTCATCTCTAAAATCAACATTTTTTGGACTGAATTTTTTACGAATATTACTTGTATCATCTTCAGCAACAGTAGTTACACCATTAGAATATTTACCAAAATCAAATGTCTTAATTTTATGAGGTTCTTTATATTTTGATTCTAAGTAATTTAATTTTCCAGGACCAGCCATTGGCTTACCATTTTCACCTCTAATTTTATAAGCACAGTCTTTAGTACCAAGTGCTTGAAGTTTGCCTTCTTTAAAATAAGGAACAAATTTCCAAGAAACATTGCTAAGTTTATGATCATATTCCATAGTATCTGTATTCATACTGCTACCATAAGTCCATTCTCTGTAATTTCCAAATTCTTTTGACCACCATGAAAGTTCATCAAAAGCTGCATTTCCCATAAATATTTTACTTGCACAGTTAGAAAGGATAGTATTTTTATAATTGACAGGTAATGTCGGAGTTTCTAATTGTTGTAAGTTTTGAGTTGAAATAATAGTTCCAACTTTATATTTTCTATACATAGTAAACATTGCTTCAGTTTCTTTACAAATAAAGTCTGAAAATTCATCAATGTAAATAAAATAAGGAACTCTTGAGCTCTCAACTCCAGGTCTTCTTAATACAGAGTTTTGCATTGATATTAAGAAGAATAAGCCAAAAGCTTTATGACCTGCTGCTCCTAAATCTCCACGTCTAGTACAAATAAATGTTACTTCTGAATTAGCAAGCATTTTATCAAAATCTAGATTATCATATCTATTACATAAAATACTTTTAATTCCAGGAATTCTTAATAAATTATCTAGTTGACTAACAACTGAATATATATATTTTTCCATATTAGATTTAGCAGGTGCATCTTGATAGAAATTCTTTTTGAAATATGTTAATAATACATGATATTTTTCTTTTTTTACAGGATCATTTTCTATGTCATGTTCTAGAATTTTACACATTTTTTCTATTAATGCAAAATTAGTAAACATTTTTAGCATATCTTCCATGTTAGGAAGTTTACCCTCATTCATTTTTGGATAAATTTCTTTAAGTAATAGAGCTAAATTTTCAATTGCTTGCATTACTATATCTTCTTTATAAGCTTCATTAACACCTGAGTGTGCAGTATTATACATTGATTTTATAACTGCTGAAATAGTGATTGCTATTTTTGAAGAATCATCGTAAACAAAAGGATTTAGACCTATAGATTTTGGGTTACTTGGATCTACAATATTATACGAAATACCAAAGTTGTCACAAACTTCTATCATGTGAGCAATGACTTCATAATCTGGAGCCATTAATGTTAAACCAATATTTCTGTATGTATATTCTCCACCTAAATTGCTTAATAACATTTTTTTAATATACCCTTTAAAAATTGATTCTTTTCCATCAGCGGGTTGTAACATATTTAAATTAAAATTTTTATTTAAATAATCATTGTTATATGGTGCTTTTAATATAGCAATTCCTGTCTTTAAAGCAGTATATCCCATTTCTTTTGAAACTTCTTTAAAGAAATATTTTCGCTCTAAGTCTCGTGCAAATAATGGTTCATATATTAAAGAAGTTTTTCCAGATCCAGAACCTCCACAAACAAATAAAGATTGAAATCTTGAAGATTCAGGAATAGTTATACTTTTTCCATTTTCACCATTATAGCATAAATAAACTTCACAAGTATAAGGACCATGACCTTTAGACTTATTTGCTAAACTAATTCCACCATAATCCCAAATAGATTTAATTTGATCAGCGTTATCGTTAACACCAAAATGTATCCACTTAAACATTGGGAAAATTGTAGCAAGAGGTAAGTATAAAGAAATACTTCTCATTGCTGGTGTAACTAAATCAGAAAAATTAGTTATTAAATCCATATAATTAGGAACTGACATTAATAATAACCAAGCTCCCATATTTAGCCACTGTGTAAACATTGAAATAGCAATAATATATAATCCAATTATATACAAGAAAAATAATGTAACTTTCTTATTTTTGGTATTTGCAAATTTTGAAGGACCAGAAAAAAGAAAAGCAAATACTGGACAAGCCAGTGCAAGAGTATATTGGAATGGTCCCCAATATGAATAAGAAACGCCAGTAAAAATCATAAGTAACATTTCTACAATTCTATCAATTGCCAAATAGGCAGTAATTAATGTTAGTACATATGTTGCAAAGGTGTTTCTATCTGTATTTAATTTCTTTAAAAATTTGTCTATATACTTCATTTATAAAACCCTCTCATTTTACTAAATCATACATATATATTATCCTATAAAATCACTAAAAAAACAAGTATTTTGAAGAAATTATTACTATTTTTGAATAAAAAAGGTATTTTAGAATAGAATAAAAATAAAAAAAGGTTAAAAATGTCCACTTTGGACCTGAACCCCGTCCCAATTAGACATTTTGAGAAAGGAATGAAATAACGTGCAAGAAGAATATAAAAAAGAAATAAAGATAATAGATAAAAATGAGCAAGAGCAAGAAATTGAATTAATAAAGACAATAATAAAAACAAGAGAAGAATTAAAATGCGATAATAAAAATTTTGAACATGCAACTGATGGGCTAGTGGATTATTATGCATATCAAATAAAAGCTAATCAAGCAAAGCTAGACTATTTAATTAAATTGGCAAAATTAAAGGGATTAGAAGTAGATATGATTACAGATAAAAAATATACATTTTTATATGAAGATGAAACAGCAGTTTAAAGTAATATTTGTCCTTTTTATAACATAGAAATGGTAATAAGAAATTATTATCATTTTTATTTTGGAGTGAAAAACGATGGATATTAATATTATTACATATTTAGCATGTATTTGTTTTATTTTTATATTTGGTAGAATATTTATTGTACCATTAAAAAAGATACTTAAATTGGTTTTAAATTCTATTGTTGGAGGAATAGTAATTTATGTAGTTAATGTAATAGGTGGAACAGTTGGATTCCATATAGGACTAAATTTTTTTACTAGTATTTTAGTTCGGGTTATTGGGATTACCAGGTGTAGTTTGTTTAATAGTTATTAGACTATTAGTTGTAGGATAAAAAAGCGTAAAATTCTCAATAAATAACTATGAGTAATACAAAACATTATAAAAATAATAATAAGTTATGAAAACATAAAAAATTCCCTAATGATATTGATTTTATGCTGAAGAATATAATTCAATATCATAGGGAGTTTTATAAAAATTTAATATATAATTATACTGTTATTCAACAGTAACTGATTTAGCTAAGTTTCTAGGTTTATCAACATCTAATCCTTTTTCTTTAGAAATATAATAAGCAAGTAATTGTGTTGGTATAACTGACAAAATAGGTGAAACATAAGGGCTAGTTTCAGGAATTTCGATTACGGTGTCAAATAAAGATTTATCAATTTTTTGATTTGTAATTACTAAAGTTTTAGCACCTCTGGTAATAACCTCTTGTATATTACTTACAGTTTTTTCAACTAATTTAGAATCAGTCATTAAGCTAATAACTGTTATACCATTTTCAATTAAAGCAATTGGTCCATGTTTTAATTCACCAGCTGGATAGCTATCAGAATGGATATAAGAAATTTCTTTCAATTTTAGTGAAGCTTCTCTTGCAACAGCTTCATCAACACCTCTACCTAAGAAAAATACATCTTTTTCTTGGTAAATTCTATGACTAAATTCTTTTACTTTTTGTTCTGTTTTTAAAACTTCTTCAATTTTTTTAGGCAATTCTAAAATTTCTTTTCTTAATTTACTAACTTTTAAATTAGATACCTCTAATGTTTCAGCAAAATATATTGCTAATAGTGATAAAAGAACAACTTGAGAAGTATATGCTTTAGTAGATGCTACAGCAATTTCTGGCCCAGCATGAGTATAAATAGAATAATCAGCTTCTCGAGTAATCGAACTTCCAATAACATTACTTATTGCTAATGTTTTAGCGCCCTTTTCTTTAGAAAGTTTTAATGCTGCAATAGTATCGGCAGTTTCTCCTGATTGAGAAATAAAAATACATAATGTTTTATCATCAATTATTGGATCTCTATATCTAAATTCAGAAGCAATATCAACTTCTGTAGGGATTTTACATAAGTGTTCAAGCATAGTTTTTCCAACTAATCCAGCATGCATAGCAGTACCGCAAGCAACAAAATAAATTTTATTTATGTTAGATAAATATTCTTTTGTAAAATTTAATTCATCAAAATCGCATTTTGAATTATCATTTAACTTTGAACCTATAGTTTCGCGAATTGCTGTTGGTTGTTCATGTATTTCTTTTAGCATAAAGTCATCATAACCTTCTTTTTCAGCACTAGCAGCATTCCATTCTATAGTTTGAACTTTTTTATCAATAGGATGTAAATCTATATTATAAAATTTAGCATCATTTTTAGATAGTACAACAAATTCTAAGTCATTTAACAAATAAAATTCTCTTGTAAAAGAAAGAATAGCAGGTATATCAGAAGAAATATAATTTTCTTCATTACCTTTACCAATAACTAAAGGGCTATCTTTTCTTACAACTACCATATGTTCAGGGTCATATTTAGAAATAACTTCTATAGCAAAACTTCCTTTTAAATCTAAACACGCATCTTTTACTGCTTTTAAAATGTTATTATCAGCATTTTTTACATAATAATAATGAATTAGATTTGGAATTATTTCCGTATCAGTCTGTGAATAGAAAGTGTATCCATTATCTGTTAAAAATGATTTTAACTCATTATAATTTTCAATAATTCCATTATGAACAACACTAAATGTTTTTGAATTATCCAAATGAGGATGAGAGTTTTCTTTTGATGGTTTTCCATGAGTAGCCCATCTAGTATGAGCAATACCTACAGTACCAATTAAATCGTTTATACCTTCTAAATTATATAAATTTTTAACTCTTCCTTTATCTTTCATGACAGAGATTTCACCATTTTCTATAGTAGCAATACCTGCTGAATCATAACCTCTGTATTCTAATCTTAAAAGCCCATTAATAAGAATAGGGCTAGCTTTTTGTGTTCCTATGTAACCTACAATTCCACACATATTAAAGTCCTCCTTAATAAATATTATAACTCTTGGAATTGAAAGTATGCAAAATAAAGCTTAAATGTATTAAAATTTGTTACAATATCACTATTGTTTTTTGATTTAATACTATGACTTTAAGCAAAAGCCACTAGAGCACCCGCCGAAAAATCGATAACTCTAGTCCTCGTCAACACATTTAGTGTGTTCTGGCGCTATTTTGTATTTAAACTCCTTTCTATAAAATATTGAATTTTTGCATTTCTTCCAACATACTTTATAATATTAACCTAAAATAAAAAAAGTTGCAAGTCCAAATATAAAATTTAATTTTAAATACATAAAATTGACTGATTATTAGAAATAATATATAATTGAAATGAAATATAAATCTATAAAGGAAGGAGAATATGATTATAAACTAGTCATATAATAAATATTATGGATAAAATAGGAATTGTAATAGCAATGGAAGAAGAAAGAGAAGCAATGGAAGAAAATATGGAAAGTGTTGAAATAAAAAATATTTTTAATTTAGACTTTTTCATAGGAAAAATAGGAAATAAAAAATGTGTAATGGTTCAAAGTGGAGTAGGTAAAGTCAATGCGGCAAGAGCAACTCAAATACTAATAGACAATTTTAAAGTTACACATATTATAAATATAGGAGCTGCGGCATCTTTAAATGAAATGTTAGATATAGGAGATGTTGTAATAGGAAAATATGTAGTACAACATGATTTTGATATTACAGCTTTTGGACATAGTAAGGGATACATAACAGGAGTTGGAAATGGAATTGAATGTGATAATCAAATAATAGAAAAGATACAAAATGCAATAAAAAATAGTAAGAATAATGATTACAAATCTAAAATAGGTGTAGTTGCTACAGGAGATATATTCTGTACAGAAGTAGCTATGAAAGATAAAATTAGTGCTAAATTTGATGCTGATGTAGTAGATATGGAATGTGGAGCTGTTGCACAAGTAGCATATTTATCAAATATTCCATTTGGAGTGATTAGAAGTGTCTCAGATAAACCAAATGGAAAAAATGAAGTGGACTTTGATAATAATTTAAAAAAAGCTTCATTAAGATGTAGTGAAGTTTTAGCAGAAGCAATAAGAAGCATATAAATACTTGATTTTTTACAAAATATGTGATAAAATAATTATGTATTTTATAAAGAGAGGATCGTTTTATGAAAGAAGCAGATGTAAGAAGAGAAATAAGAACAGACTGGCTAGGAACTTTAAAAGCTTTATTTGGCTCTTCTGTGAATAATAAAAATGAAGAAAATGAATTTGAAATTTGGAAAAAACAAAATCAAAATATATTAATAGAAAATGAAGCAAGTATAGAAAAATTAGAATCTATGTTAGTAGTACAAGATAGAGAAAAGAGAAAAAGTGCAAAAAGAGAAGGGAAATCTCCTGTAAAAAGTAATACAGTAAAACAAGTAAACATAGAAATTGCTAAAAATAATGAAAAACAACATGAAGAAGATGAAATAGAACACTAAAAATAAAAAAAATACAAGAATTTTAAAATTCTTGTATTTTTTTCTTGACAAAAGGTAAAAATATAAGTATAATATGTATTGTCTTTATGGCGAAGTAGCTCAGTTGGCTAGAGCATTCGGTTCATACCCGAAGGGTCATGTGTTCGAGTCACATCTTCGCTACCAATATAAAATAAGACCAAATAGCTTATATCAAATGAATATAGGCTATTTTATTTTGCCTAAAATATTATGCTTTATATACACAACAAAATATATTCTTGCTGAATTTGTTAGACAGGTACATATAGTTATAAAAGAAATAATTTCGTCAAACTAATATCTTTGAAAATTATAGAATTGAAAAATGAATTAATTTATAGTATAATAAAAAGTATGTACATATATAAGTACAAATGCATTTTTAGGAGGTATAATATATGCGGAGAATAAAGGTAATTGACAATATGAGGATTAATACAGTTTTATACAAATCTTCGAATTTATTACTTTTAGGATTGAGAAATAATGAAAGTGATACAGCTTTTATAGTTTGTGAAGGATTATCAATGGATGTTAATGATGAGAATTTTATATGCCAATGGGATCCAGGTATGTCAATTCCAACCCAAAAAGGATATCTCGAACTTGAAGGAGATATTATATTAATGTATTTTCCATTTGATTGTGAGGGATTAGAAAATGCGGGTGAGGAATTAGCAAGCTACATAAATTGGAATATGTATATGTATAAAAACATCATCTTAATAGGACATTCAAAGGCTGGGGTTTGTTTTGCTAATATGGCAAGATTGCTAAAGCGAAGAACAACAATGATGTTTATATCAGCTCCTTTCTTAGGCACTAAGATAGTAGAACCAGCAGAAGTTGCTAGATATTTAAACTTTATAGAATATAGTATTTATGACAAAGTTTATAGCAAACATAATGTTGACATTGATATTATGAGAGGTTCAAATTTTATTAGAAATGCAGACTATTCTGGTGTAAAAAATCACAAATGTATCAATGTAATTTCGGAGATTAAAAGTATAAGAAGTATAGCTGATATAGGATGTTATTATTTGAAGCAGAGATTAAAATATTGCCATTCAGATGGAATTGTTGAAGTATATTCTCAGGAGTATTTAAACAAAAAATATTCAGAAGTGGCTAAAATATATATAGATGCTTCACATGCTAACTCTTTATATAGAGTATTATCTGAAAACCGGAATAAATATATTATTGACTGACTATTTATGTCGGAAAAAGGGAATTCCCTTTTTCTGGCATTTTTTTTATATATTAGGAAAGTCATGTTGACTTTCTAATATATAAAACCCTATTGTACACAATTTTACTAACGTAAAATTGGCACACGAACAAATTAACGGAAAGCCTAAGAGAAAGATTAAAATTATGCTAATTTAATGGCTTTCCGATTTGTTCTTTTTGAAACATATATTTTATGAAACATTAAAAATCATTTACAAACGTTAAAAATACAATTTTCATAAACTAAAATTTGAGTTTCATAAAAGAAATAAACTAAATGACTAAAAATATGTTACCATATTTTTGGTCGTGCAAGAGAGGTGAAAAAATGTTAACAAAAATATGTGATGTATTAACTGAAAAAATAAGAAAAGAAATGCCAGAAATTGATGACGAAAAAGCAGAAGAAATAAATTATGGATTACAAAATATAATAGGAGAAATTCCTAAAATATTATTGGTATTTGTTATATCGTATTTTTTAGGTGTGTTTAAGTGGACTTTATTTACTTTTATAGCTTTGTTCATATATAAAGGTGCATCAGGAGGAATTCATTTAAAGACACATTTAGGATGCATATTATTAACAACAGCTTTTTATTGTGTAATACCATTAATTTCACAACATTTTGAAATACCATTATCAATAAAAATAGTATTAGGAATTGCTATATGGATATTTGGAATGATAATGATAAAACTATATGCTCCAGCAGATACAGAAGCAATACCAATATTTGAAGAAAAAGTAAAAAGAAAGAAGAAAATAGTTTCATATATTAGTTTTTCTGTTGGAATTTTTATAGCAATAATAAATCCAAATAATACAGCATCTAATATATTATTATTAGCCAATTTTGTACAAACATTAACAATTACAAATCTATCATATAAATTAACTAAAAGTAAACATGGATATGAAGTATATGAAGAAATGTATAGTTAATCAATTTGATATATTATACATAAAGTATTTTATATATAATTTTACTAAGGAGGGAATTTAAATGTTAAAATTTTTAGCAAAAACAGCAGAAAAATATGCTAAAGCAACAAATACAGCATGTGCAGTAATTGCAATTTTCCATCAACCAAAAATGCCAAAAAGCATGATGAAAAAAGACTAATTATAAGTAACTTATAAGTTAGCTTATATAATCCAAAAAAAGAAAGTAGAAAATGTCTACTTTCTTTTTTAATAATATATTTCTAACTGTTGTAAGAAGAAATTATTTTGTTTAGAAGTAAATAAGTTGATATTATTATGTTTTTTTATAATTTTTCTAACAGTCCATAATCCAAGTCCAGTATGATTTTCTTTTGAACTAGTACCTTTTTCATAAATTTGTTCTGTATCTAAATTGTTATCATTAAATGTATTTTCTATTACTACTAATTGTCTAGAAGATTTGAAATCGTTTCTAAAAGTAAGATTTATAATTTTATCTTTTGTTTCTGAACTAGCTTCAATAGCATTATCTAATAATATTCCTAATATTCTTGCAAATTCATATATAGGCATATTTAGAGTTTTTAAATCTAATAAAAATGACATGTTAACTTTAATATTTTTATCATCAGCATCTTGATATTTTTTAGTAATTAAATTATATATTCCATCATTATTTACAATAGAAGGATTTAATAAATATAAATTATTTACTTTTTGGCAATCACTTTGTAACTGACTATAATATTTCTTTAAACCATCCATATCATTTGTCATTATATACCCGCCAATAGTTGTAATAGTATTATCAAAATCATGCTTAAATCCTCTAACATTATCATGTAAAATTTGTAAACTTCTATTATAGGCTTCAGCGCTTTCAAGTTTTTTTGTTGTTAAGATTAACTTTAAAAGACTTGTAAGACTAAAAAAGCTAAATGCAAAATATGCAAGTAAAGAAATAAATCCTAAAACAGTAATTATTACAGGTAAAGTATCTACATAATATACAAGTATTATTGATTGTAGCATAATAGCAAAAATACCAAAAAATAAATTTGAAAGCACAAGTAATTTATGTTTGTTATTGATATCATCACTAAATTTTAATTGAAGGTGTTTGTATTTTAAGACTAAAATGCAAACAACAGCAATTGCATAAACACAACTTAGATATAGTAATCTATATATAGGTACTACGTTTAAAGTATCTGCAGGTATTTTTAAAAATGTCACAAAAGGATTTAAGATAAGAATACAAATTAAATTAAAAATTACAATTGTTAAAACACTACAGGCTACACTTTTTATAAATTTATTTTTTAATAATATATATTGAAGAAATATAATTAGAAAATAATTTATAAAAATATTATATGGGTGTGCTATTAAAAATAATGATATCAAATTAAAGGTAGATAGAGATATTACATAAAGTATTTTTCGTTTATTTGATACTTGTTTCTGAACTAAAGATAAATATAATTGTAATATTAAAAAGTTTTCAATAAATGTCGCAAAACACAGGATTATAGCTATTAGAACTTGATTTGGCGAGCTTAGTGCTAACCATATATTATATAAAATATTCATAATTTTTTAAAACCTCCATTATATCTGATTTATATTTTGGACCAACTTCACATTTACTGCCATCTTTAAAAGTTATTATATTAGAAACTGGTTCAATATCTTTTACTTGGGATAAATTAGCAATACAAGACTTATGACATCTTTTATAATTTTTGGGTAATTTATCTTGAAATTTATTAAAAGAACTATAAGTGTCATAGTCATGATTAGATGTATGAAAAACTAATTTCATACCATCTCGTTTTATAAATTGAATTTCTGATGCATCAATCATAGTATTTTTATTATCTATACATATATATTTTTTAGGAAGACCATTAATATCTTCAAATAATCTAATTATGGTTTCCTCTAATCTGTCATAAGTAATTGGTTTGGCAAGATAGTCAAAAGTCTTATATTTATAAGCTACCATTGCGTATTCTAAGTGTCCAGTTGAAAATATTATATATGTATGTTTATTAAATTTTCTAATAGCTTCAGCTAATTCTAATCCATCTTTATTAGAATTCATGCTGATATCTAAGATTACAACGTCAATTTTATGAGAACTAACATAATTTAACATTTTATTAGTATTATCAGTAGTATATTCAATACAAGCATCAAAATTATTTTTGGTAAAAATATCTTCAAGCATTTTAGAAAATTTATCTAATATATTTATATTGTCATCGCATAAAGCAAATTTTAACATAAGATACCTACTTTCTTTCGTATACTAAAAACTAGAAAAGTAAGGAAGAAAAAATTACCTTATTTTTCCAGTGACAATATTCACTATAAGATAAAAAATACATAATGTCAAGGATAATTTACAAAATTATCCAAATGGTAAAACTAATAGAGCGAATAATTTAAAATTAATAATAGTATAAGTGTGAATATCAGTAATTACAAATAAAACACAATATATTATGTATAGCGTTTCCTTGATTTAATGTATTCATAAAATAAAAATATTAAATTTTGTAGCAAAAAAATAAAGTTTATGTTATTATAATGAAAAATAAAATTAAGTTATTATTGTAGGAGTAAAAATGAGTTTATTAGAATTAAAAGAAAATCAAGAAATAATAATAGATAAAGTAAAGTACGAAGTTTTAAATATGATTAAATTTATAGAAAAGTCTTCATATTGGGTAGAATATAAATTAAAAAATATAGAAGATGAGAATTTTTATTATTTAGAAATTTCTTTGGACTCAAAAGCTGTACTATATGAAATGATAAAAAATGAAAAAATAGACTTGAAAATGATAGTGAATTTTCAAGGAGAAGAATACGAATTATATGAAAAGGGAACTGAAAAAGTAGAAACTTATTATGGAATGACAGATGTATACTTAAAAGAAGAAGCAGATTATTACGAATATGTTAATAAAAAAAATAAAAAAATATTTTTATCTGTAGAAAAATGGAAAAACGTGACAGAAATAAGTAGGGGAAGAAAAATAAATTTGTCAGATATAAAATATTAATATAATTTAATAAAAGGGGAAAAAATGGAAGAAAAATTAAAAAAATGGCAGATTATTTATATTGATAATGTTAAGTATGTAGTAGTTAACATGATAGAATATAAAGAAGAAACTTGGATATGGCAAGAATATGAAATAAAAAATGACTTAAATCAAACAAAGTGGTTGTCTATAGAAAAAGGTGAAAATAATAATACAGAATATTCTATATATACAAATTATTATGGAATTATAAATGAAAATGAATTATCGTTTTTAGCAAACAATACAGAATATGAATTATATGAAAAAGGAACTGCAATAGTAAAAAATTATTTTGGAAATGCGGATGTAGATATAGGAGAAAAATGTGCATATATAGACTATATGTCAAAAGATAAAAAACAAATACTTTCAGTAACTAGGTGGGAAGGCGAAATTGAAAAAAGCAAAGGAGAGTATATTGAAAGTTCAAGAGTAAAAATAACAAACGAAATAGACCAAGCTAAAATTGAAATGGACAAAATAAATAAAAAGCATACTAATATTGCTAGTATTATTGTATATGGTATAATTTTTTTACCAATAATTTTGTCATTAGTAGGTCCAATGATTTCAGGAATATTTGTAAATAAATCAATTCAAAAATATATTGATAAACAAAATAAATATACCTATGTAACATCAGTTACGAATAATTCAAATAATAAAAAGGCAAAAGTATATAAATCACCATATAAAAAAATAGACGAAACTGTAAAAGATATCATAGATGGAGTGCCAGAAGGAATAACAGAAACAATAGATGCAGATCCAAGTATTGAAGAAGATGGAATTGGATTAAAAACTAAAAAAGAATTTGCATATATATATTTAGAAAACGGAAGTGTGTATGTACAAGTTTCTGATAAAAATTATGTAACAAATAATACAGGAACAACATATCACAATAGATATCACAGATATTATTATGCTGCTTTTAATAGTAATAGAAGTAGTAGAACTTATTCTACATATAGAAATTCAGCAAGACAACAAAGCGTAAATAGTAGAACTTCAAGTGGTGGAGGTACCAGCTCAGGAAAATAAAAGGAAGGGAGTATATAGAAATGGAAACTTTAATAAAAGAAGTATTACAAACATTATTATATGGAGGATTAGGATTAATTTTAATGTTAGCTAGTATGTTTATTTTTGATTTAGCAGTACCATATGAGTTTAAAAAAGAACTAAAAGAAAAAAATGTGGCCTCAGGATTTATGATAGCTGGAATATTCATATCAGTTGCTATTATAATAAGAACAGTAATTATGTAAAAAATAGAAGGGAATGATATTAAAATGGAAACAACAATATGGTTTAAATTATTAGAAATATTTATTTATGTTATAATAGGGATAGGTTTTTGTTTGATAGGATATAAATTAATAGAATTCAAATTTAGAAAAGAATTTAAACTTACAGAAGAAGTAGATAATCATAATAAAGCAGTTGGAATTATGCTAAGTGGAATGTTTATTGCAATAGCTATAATAATGAGTGGTGTTTTATAGTATGGAAAGTAAAACAAAAAAGTTTGATGGCAGATTATTATTAATAACAACATTATTAATTTCAATATGTTCAATTATATATGAATTATTAATAAGTAGTATAAGCTCATATTTGCAAGGAGATAGTATATTACAATTTTCTATCACTATAGGATTATATATGAGTGCAATGGGAATTGGTTCATATATATCAAAATATATCAAAAATAATTTATTTAATAAATTTATTTTTATAGAAATGAGTATAGGAATATTAGGGGGATTTTCTAGTTTTATTTTATTTATAGTTAATATATATACTCAAATATATGTATTAATAATGTATATACTAATTATATTAATAGGAATATTTGTAGGATTAGAAATACCGATATTAACTAGGATAATAGAAAACAATGAAAGTAATGTAAGAAAAAATCTTGCAAATATTTTTACATTTGATTATATTGGTGGATTAATTGGTTCAATAGTATTTCCAATACTATTATTTCCAAAATTGGGTTTTGTAACTACAGCATTTTTAGTAGGACTAATTAATATTATAACAGCAGTAATTATAGTTTTTAAATATAAACAGTTTATTGAAAAAATAAAAATAATCAAAATAATATCTATAATAATACTTATTATTATGCTAACATTTTTGTGTACAGGAAATATAATTACTAATAAAATTGAAGAAGGTTTATATAGAGATGATGTTGTATTATCAAAACAAACACCATATCAAAAAATAGTAATGACAAAACATAAAGATGATTTACGACTATTTCTAGATGGAAATTTACAATTTAGTTCAAACGATGAATATAGATATCATGAAGCTTTAGTTCATGTTCCAATGATGTATGCCAAAAAACATGATAGAGTTCTAGTTTTAGGTGGAGGAGATGGACTAGCTGTAAGAGAACTTTTAAAATATAATGATATAAAAGAAATAGTATTAGTTGATATAGATAAAGATATGACAGACTTATGTGCTACAGACAAACAAATTTCTAAATTAAATGGTAATTCATTAACAAATGAAAAAGTAAAAGTTATAAATGAAGATGGATACATATATGTTAGAGAAAATCAAGCAAAATTTGATGTTATAATAATTGATTTTCCGGATCCAAATAATGAAAGTTTAAACAAATTATATACAAATGTTTTTTATAATTATATTAAGGCAAATTTAACAGAAGATGGAGTTATGGTCTGCCAATCTACAAGTCCTTATTATGCAAAAAAATCATTTTGGTGTATAAATAAAACAATAAAAAGTCAATTTAAAAATGTGATACCATACCATTTACAAGTACCATCTTTTGGTGAGTGGGGATTTAATGTTGCTTTTAATACGGGAAATGAAAGAAAAGAATTGCAAGTAGAAACTAAATATTTGAATTCGGAAAATATAAATTCAATGTTTAATTTTGGAAAAGATGAAATAATAGATATAAATTCAATAGAAGAAAATAATATGTTTAAGCCTATCCTTATTACATATTACAACGAAGAAGTACAAAACTGGTAAGGAGGAAATAAATGAAAGCAATAATGTATAATTATAACACTTGGATAAAATATCAAAAAGAAGAAAATTTAGTACAGAAATTAGAACGAAAATTAATAAAATCTGGATTTACTATTGTAGATAAAGTAGAATATTATTTTCCGAAGCAAGGTTATACAGGCTTATGGCTTCTTTCAGAAAGTCATTTTGCAATACATACATTTCCAGAAGAAGATAAGATATATTTAGAAATATCTAGTTGTGTAAAAAAATATTTTGATAAGTTTATAGAAGAATTAAAAGAAATAAAATAAAAGATAATAAAAAAGTAATCTATTTTAATAGATTATTTTTTTTTGAATTATATAAAATTAAATTTATGTTCTATATTTATTTTTAAAACATAAATTTAAATAAAATAAATGTGGAGGAAGATACAATGAAGAACAATAAAAAAGTTGTATTGATTATGATATTAATAATTTTGATTGTTCTACTTAGTTTAGTTATGAAACAACAAAAAAACACTTTAGAAACTTCAACAGAAAGTATTAGTACAGCTAAAATTGAGTGGGGAATTAAAAGAAATGATAATAATGAACAACCAGATGTAGGAATAAAAAATAAAGAAATTCTAGAAAAAAATAAAGGAATATGCATGGGAAATAGAGAGAAAAAATCAATATATCTGACATTTGACCAAGGGTATGAAGCTGGATATACAAAACAAATTTTAGAAACTTTAAAAAATAATAATGTAAAAGCTACATTTTTCTTAACAGCACATTATTTAAATACTCAAGAGGAAGTAGTAAAACAAATGATAGATGAGGGACATATTGTAGGAAACCATACGGTTAATCATAAATCTATGCCATCATTATCGGAAGAAGAAATAAAAAAAGAAGTTATGGACTTACACACATCTATATATCAAAAGTTTGGATATGACATGAAATACATAAGGCCACCCAAAGGAGAATTTAGCGAAAAAAGTTTAGTTACAACAAATTCATTAGGCTATAAAACAGTTATGTGGTCTTTTGCATATGAAGATTGGAATGAAAATAGACAACCAGATGAAGCAAAATCCAAAGAAAAGATATTAAAAAATCTACATAACGGAGAGATAATGCTATTACATGGTAATTCCAAAACGAATACTAATATATTGGATAGTGTGATAAAAGAAACTAAAGAAATGGGATATGAATTTAAATCTTTAGATGAATTTGAGTAATAGAGAGGTTAAAATGAAAAGAAAGATAGAAAATAAAATGAATAGGATGTTAGAATTACCAGAAGAAGTATATTCTAATATACCTAAAATAACAATGACAGGATTTGAAGAATTAATAATTGAAAATTTTAAAGGAATTTTAGAATACGAAGAATTCTTAGTAAGAATTAGTACACATATAGGAATTATAAATATAAATGGATATAATTTGAACTTAAAAAATATGACAGATGATGACATAAAAGTAAGAGGAAAGATAGAAAGTATAGACATTGAAAGAACAATAGATGAATAATAAGGAGACAGACTATGATTTTTAAAATAATTTTAAGTTATATAATGGGATACTTGAAAATATCAGTGGAAGGATATTATATAGAAAGATTTATAAATATATGTAAAAATAAAAATATTACCATATGGAACTTAAAAAGAAATAAAAACATATTGCTTACGTTTAATATAAGAATAAAAGAATTTAGAGAGATGTGCAAAATTGCAAAGAAAACAAATTGCAAAGTGAAAATAATAAGTAAAAATGGTTTACCATTTTTACTACATAGATATAAAAAAAGAAAAATATTTATATTTTTATTGTTAATAATGATATGTTTTATATGGATATCCTCAATGTTTGTATGGAATGTGGATATAATAGAAGAAAATAATCAAGAATTAGTAGATATAAGGAACGATATAGAAGAAGCAGGACTGAAAAACGGAGTTTTAAAACAAAAGGTAAATACAAAAGAAATTATAAATAAATTAAGACTAAAACGTAATGATATTGCATGGATAGGAATAGAAATGAAAGGAACTAATGCAATCGTAAAATTAGTAAAAGCAGATAACAAACCAGATATTATTGACACAAATGAGTATTGTAATGTTGTTTCAGATAAAACAGGAATAATAACAAAAATAAGTGCACAAAATGGAACAGCAAATGTAAAAGCAGGAGATACTGTAAAAATAGGAGATGTTCTTATTAATGGATGGATGGAAGGAAAGTATACGGGACTGAGATATGTACATGCTAAAGGAGAAATAGAAGCAAAAGTATGGTACACAAAAAAGAAAAAAATACCATATACCCTTACGCAAACACGAGAAACAGGGAATATTCAAGAAAAATATTTTTTAAAAATAAACAATTTAAAAATAAATTTTTCAAAAAAGTATTCAAAATTTAAAATTTATGATACAATAGAAAATGATAGTAAATTTAGAATATTTTCAGATTTTTATTTACCAATTTCAATTGTAAAAACAACCTATAAAGAGATGGAAGAATACACAAAAAAATATACAATTGAAGAAGCAAAAAACTTAGGGATTGAAGAGTTACAAAAAGAATTGGATGAAGAAATAAAATACAAAGAAAAGATCGTAAATAAAAATATAAATACCTATGAATGTAAAGATGGTGTCGAAGTATATGTTACGTATGAAGTTTTAGAAAACATAGGTACAAATGAAAAAATAGTGTTTTGAAGGGATGATAACAATGGAAGAAAGAAGCCTTAGAATAGTTGGAGCAGATAGAAATTTTTTTAATAAAATAACAAATACATTAACAAAAATATTAATACCTACTCAAATAGGAATTAATGGAATGTTAATTTCTATAAAAAGAAATAGTCTAATTAAGGCATTTGAAAATTATACAGCAGATAATGAAAACTATAATAAAGAAGAATTAGAAAAGAAATATAATTCAGCATATGAAACTTATCTTGATTCTTTAGACAAATATGTAATGGACTCAATATATAAAAAAGTAAGAAATAATACTGCTACTGAATTTGAACAAAATGCAATGGCAAGATACTATGAAGTTACAAGTCTAAAAGAAAGTGAATATGTAGAATATAAATATAGAAAACAAAAATATTTATTAGAATTAGATTACCAAGGATTGAAAGAAAATTTAAAAGAAAGAACATTAGAAAAATATCATAATTTTTATATTTCAAAAATGGATAATTTATATAAAGCAATTTTAAAAAATTATTCTATAAAAGTAGCAGATACAACTAATGTATATGATTCAGCAAAAGAGTGGATTTATACAAAAATATTTAATACTTTAGAAGATTACATAGAAAATATATTACCATTAAAAATAGAAAATGGAGCGAATGATAAAAACATACAAGAAATTGTATCAGAATATGAAAAATATGAGTCTTATACAGTTGGAAAATTAGATACAAGAGATAACATTGAGAAAAATATGGTATTACTTGGAATAAGCAGAAAACTATTTACACACAGTTTACCATTAATAGTAGCAGAACAATGTTATGAAAAATTATTAAAAGATGCGAGAACATTAGTACAAGATACAAAAATAGCAACTAAAAGAGAAAGAGCATATTCAATGTTAATAAATTTAATTGAAGATTATAATATAAAATTATTATCTACAAAAGTATATTGGGAAAGTTCAAAGGCTAGAGATGAATATAAAAAATTCTGGAATAAGTATAAAGAAATATCAAAATTAAAAGAAACAGATTTTATAGAATATGTCAAACAAAAAGAAATCTTATTTATAAAAGATGATATGAAAAAACTAGGAAAAGAAAAAATCGATTATAGCAAAATATTAAAATATTATAAAAGAAAATTAGTTGATTATGGAGTTATGAAAGAAATAAGAAATTATTGCAAATTAGAGGGGCAATATACAAAAAAAGTTAAGGAAGTTATATAATATGTATGAAGTTATATATAAAGATATAGAAGAAAATGAAACATATGAAAAAACAATAAAAAAAGTTATAGAAAAATGTTTTAAAGAAGAAAGAATTGAAAATTCAAAATTATGCTTAACAATAACATTGACAAATCCACAAAATATAAGAGAAATAAATAAAGAATATAGAAATGTAGACAAAGAAACAGATGTACTTTCTTTTCCAATGTTTGAAAAAGAAGAGCTAGAAGAAAAAATAAAAAAACAAGCCTTTGAACATGAAGACGTTTTAGGAGATATTGTTATTTCAATAAAAAGAGTGGAAGAACAAGCAAAAGAATATGGACATAGTTTTGAAAGAGAATTAAGTTATATGTTAGTTCATGGTTTTTATCATCTTATGGGATATGACCATATAGAAGAAGCTGATAAAATCAAAATGAGACCAAAAGAAGAAAAAATACTTAATGATTTAAAAATTGTAAGAGAATAAATTTGAAATAAAAATATTTGTAAATAGTAAATTAAATTTATTACTAGATTAATTAGTTTTGATAAAATAAAAAAAATTGCAATTATGTTTTGGCAAAGTGACTGACTTTAGAAAGGAATGATATTAACTATGAAAGAAAAAGGTGGAGTAAAAATATTAATAGTAATATTAGTAATTCTGATCATTGTAGCTGGAGTAGTTTTGGCATATAAAATAACTCAAAATAAAAATGAAGCTCCGGTTTCTTCAGAAGGAAACAATGTTTTAGTAGGAGAAGTACAAGAAAAAAAAGAGGTTCAAATTTTTAAAGGAAATGATAGACAAATTGCTGTAATGCTAGATAATCATAAAGATGCATGGCCACATGCAGGTTTGCAAGATGCTTATATGGTATATGAAATTGTTGTTGAGGGTGGAGAAACTAGACTAATGGCACTATTTAAGGGGGCAGATATAGAAAAAATAGGTCCAGTTAGAAGTGCAAGACATTATTTTATAGACTATGCGATGGAAAATGATGCTATATATGTACATTTTGGACAAAGTCCTCAAGCTCAAAATGATATAAAAAAATATAGAATAGAAGATATTAACGGTATTGCAGAAGATGGAAGCACGTTTTGGAGAGTAAAAGATAAATCAGCACCTCATAATGCTGTGACAAGTACAGAGAAGTTATTAAAATCAGCTAAAAATAAAAAATATAAAACTACATCAAATGAGAAAAGTGTTTTAAATTATGTTACAGATGAAGTAAACCTTGACAATGGAGAAAGTGCAGAAACAATAATCATACCACATTCAAAATTACAAACAGTAAAATATGAATACGATAGTGAAAACAAAGTGTATAAAAGATATGCAAGAGGAATAGAACAAAAAGACTGGGATACAGGAAAAACAGTAACAACTAAAAATATTATAATAACATTTTGTGATAACTATACACTTCAAGACAAGGAAAATAAAGGAAGACAAGGTTTAAAAAATATAGGAACATTTGATGGATATTATATAACTAATGGAAAAGCTATAAAAATAAAATGTACAAAAGAAGCTAGAGATGAGAAAACAGTATATAAGGACTTAGAAGGAAATATTATAAATGTAAATGATGGAAATACATTTGTTAATATATGTCCAACAGATGCTAATGTAACAATAGAAGGTGCAGAAATAGAAAAAACAACAACTAATACAACAAATGCAGTAAATTAATTACAGAAAGGAAGTAAAATATAATGAACGTATATGATACAGCAAATATATTAGCAACAGAAATCAAACAATCAGAAGAATATGTTAATTACAAAATGGCTAAACAAGCAATAAACTTAAACAGTGAGTTAAAAAAAGAAATAGAAGAATTTGATAAATTAAGATACGAAATACAAATAGAAATGATGCAAACAGGAAATGCTGATGAAAATAAAAATAAGCAATTACAAAATAAATATGCAGAATTAGTTGAAAATTTAGATGCTAAAAAGTTTTTTGAAGCTGAAACAAAATTTAATATATTAATTGCTGATGTTAATAAAATTATAGGCGAAGCAATAAGAGATGTAATGCAATAATGTATGTAAGTTTAAAATTCAGATTATTAACATAATTTAAATATATTGAAAGAAAAGTGCGTAAAAGCACTTTTCTTAGTGTAATAAAAATATTTATAGTAAGAGGGAGAAATGGAGTTTATAATAGTAACAATTACTACAATTATATTAACGTTAATACTAGGAATAGTTTTTCAATATAATATTAAAAAAATAAAAGAAATTTCAGAAAACAAAGAATTAGATGAAATTTCTAAAAAATATCCAAGTAATAAAGAAATATGCAAAAAATATTTGAAAAAATTAAATAATAGTGATGTTAAGATAGAAGAAAATAATGATAATCAAGCAAGTTTATATATAGCTGTAACTAATAAAATTATTATAGCCGATATCAATAATACATACACTAGAATACAAACGATAGCTCATGAATGTTTACATTCTATACAAGATAGAAAAATATTAATGTTTAATTTTATATATTCAAATATATATTTATTATATTATATTTGTATATGTGTATTAGTAATATTTAAAGTTTTACCATACAAAATGATGTTTCTAACTATATTTGTTATATTAAGTTTAATATATTATATGATAAGAATGTATTTAGAAAATGACGCCATGATAAAAGCAAGATATCTTGCTAAAGAATATATGGAAGAAGAAAAGATTACCACAAAAGAAGAAATAGATAAATTAGTTTCAGGATTTGATAAAATTAATAAATTGGGTATTAAATGTATAAATTATCAATTCTTTTTACAAATATCAATAAAAATTTTAATTTTTTCTATAATTAGTATTATAAGATAAGAAAAAAGTCCCTAACTATTAAGAAGATATAATCATTTAGGGACTTTTTATTTTTCTATTGTGTGATTTTAAAATTTATTATTTTTCGATAGAATCTTTTAATAGTAAATTCAATATTTCAGGATATATAGAATTTGCATTTTGCTTCCAATTGTCTACAATCTTTTTAGCTCTTTCTCTAGAACCTACAAAAGATGTTACTTCAAATATAATTTCATTATTTTCTACAATTTTGCATTTTACTGTATAAGAATTTTCGTTTTTAGGTATAAATTCAGCTATAATAGAAGACTCATTTTCTATAGAAGCAAATTCAGTCTTAAATATATTATCAGCTTTTAATTTTAAAATTCCTGGTAAAACGTCCTGAGTAAGAATATATGCATTTTTTCCTTCAGAAGTAATTTTTATTACTGGTTCATCTTTGGTATAAGTACCTACTAATTTGGAATCAATTAAATCTGTAATAATTTGTTTGAAAAAGAAATAATTGATATCGTTAATTGAAGTTATAATTTTAAATAAGTCGTCTTGTCTTATATCGGCATCTATTAAGTTTAAAATGTATAAAATTAAAACTTTATTTTCTGCCAAAGTAGTAGCATTATTTGAATCAGAACTCATATATAGCACTCCTTACTTTGTTTTCTTTTTGGAAATTATACCATAATTACGAAAAAAAGTAAAATAATTCTAAAAAAATCTTTTTAAAAAGTAAAAATAGTGGTATAATATATGCGCAAAATAAGACTACATTTAATAAAGGGAGTTGATTTGTTATGAAAAAAGGAAAAGTAGTTTTAGTAGGAACAGGATTTGTTGGTATGAGTATGGCTTATTCAATGTTGAACCAAGGAGGAGTCAATGAATTGGTTTTAATTGATATCGACAAAGACAAAACAAAAGGTGAAGAAATGGATATGGCTCATGGACTTCCATATGCACCACAAAAAATGGTTATAAAAGCTGGAGACTATGACGAATGTAAAGATGCACAAGTTGTAGTAATTACAGCAGGAATTGCTCAAAAACCAGGACAAACAAGGTTAGAACTTTCAGAAGTAAATACAAAAATAATGAAGCAAATTACAGAAAGTATAATGGCAAGTGGATTTGATGGAATAATTGTAGTTGCAAGTAATCCAGTAGATTTAATGACATATGTAGTAGCAGAAGTGTCAGGATTACCTAAATCAAGAGTAATTGGTTCAGGGACTGTATTAGACACAGCAAGACTTCGTTATTTATTAGCAGATTATTTAAAAATATCAAGTAAAAATATACATGCGTATATAATGGGAGAACATGGAGACTCTTCATTTGTACCATGGGAACATGCATATGTAGGTTGTAAAAGAATTAGTTCTGTAATGAAAGATAACAAACACCCTATGACAGACTTAGAAAAAATTCATACAGGAGTTATAAATGCAGCATATGAAATAATAGAAAAGAAAAAAGCAACATATTATGGAATTGGTATGGCATTAAGTCGTTTAGTAAAAGCAATACTAAATAATGAAAATTCAATATTAACAGTATCAACATATTTAAAAGACGGACAATATGGACAAGATGATATATATATAGGAATACCAGCTATAATAAATAGCAAAGGTGTACGTGAATTAGTAGAATTAGAATTAAATGAAGAAGAACAAGCTAAATTAAACCATAGCTGTGAAGTTATTAAAGAAATGAGAAAAGAATCAATAGACAAAATCATAAAAGGATAATGTCTTATTAGGGTCAGGTCCAAAGTGGACATTTCTGAAACTTACCTATAAAAAGCTAGTAAATATTATTTATAAAATACTTTGGTGTCGCAGCCATACAATTTAAAATATGGTTGGTTGCTCCGATTCGCACTCACGTGTATTCGTGCTCGTTTGGTCGCTTACGCAGTATTTTATAAATAATATTTACTAGCTTTTACATATTTCTCTAATATATAATGTCCACTTTGGACCTGACCCCCAATAAGACATTTTTAGAAAAATAAGGTAAAACTGTTGACTTTAAGGTAAAAGCATTGTATAATATAAAAGCATGAATTAAGCGTTGAAGCTAAATGTGGCTACATTCCAATAATTAAGTAGGAGTGGAGGGAACTTTAGTGGAGTATGTCATGGCGAAGACCAGGCGGTAAGTTATTTTAATAGAAAGCACTTATCCCAGAATTATCATGCATATTTTGGGTTTTTCTATAGGTGATATTCAAAACACCAGAGTGCGTTTTAACTTGCCACGGTAATTTTGATAGCAAACTTAGCTATCTCCGGCAAAAGCCGAAAAATAATAATACTAAAAAGGAGGGAAAATTACAATGGCAAATTTAGCAACAAGTGAGAAAATTAGAATAAGACTTAAAGCATATGACCATGTAGTTTTAGATCAGTCTGCTGAAAAAATAGTAGATACTGCTAAAAAAACAGGAGCAAAGGTTTCAGGTCCTATTCCATTACCAACACAAAAAGAAATCGTAACAATTTTACGTTCTCCACACAAATACAAAGATTCAAGAGAACAATTTGAAATGAGAACTCACAAAAGAGTTATTGATATTCTTTATCCAACACAAAAAACAGTAGATAGTTTAATGAAATTAGAACTACCAGCTGGTGTTGATATTGAAATCAAATTATAATTTTAAACTAATCAAACAATTTAATTCAAAAACAAACCAAGCTGATTACATATTAATTATCAGCCAATAGTTAGGAGGAAAACAATCAATGAAAAAAGGAATTATAGGAAAAAAAGTTGGTATGACACAAATATTTGACGAAAAAGGAAATGTTATACCAGTAACAGCTATAGAAACAGAAGGAAACATTGTAGCACAAATCAAAACAGTAGAAACAGATGGATACCAAAGTATTCAATTAGGATATGGAGAAATAAAAGATAAACATATCAATAAACCAGAAGCAGGACATTTTGCAAAAGCAAAATTACCAAATAGAAAACATTTAAGAGAATTTAGATTAGATTCAGTTGAAAACTACAAAGTTGGAGACGAAGTTAAAGTAGATATTTTTGAAGTTGGAGAAAAAGTAGATATTCAAGGAACTTCAAAAGGTAAAGGGTTCCAAGGTGTTATCAAAAGACATGGACAACATAGAGGGCCTATGGGACATGGTTCTATGTACCACAGAAGACCAGGTTCAATGGGAGCTACATCAACACCAGGTAGAGTTTTTAAAGGTAAAAAACTACCAGGACATATGGGTAGAGTAACAGTAACAATACAAAACTTAGAAATAGTTAAAGTTGATACAGACAAAAATGTACTATTAGTAAAAGGTAGTGTTCCGGGACCAAAAGGAGCTATACTAAAAGTAAAATCAACTGTAAAAGCTAGTAAGTAGAAAGGAAGGAGGAATACGAAATGCCAAAAGTAGACGTATATGATTTAAACGGTAAAAAAGTAAGTGATATAGAATTAGCTGAAAACGTATTTGGTATAGAACCAAATGAAGCTATTGTCCACAGTGTGCTAAAAAACTATTTAGCTAATCAAAGACAAGGTACACAAAGCACAAAAACAAGATCAGAAGTTTCTGGTGGTGGTAAAAAACCATGGAGACAAAAAGGAACAGGTAGAGCAAGACAAGGTTCTACAAGAGCACCACAATGGATTAAAGGTGGTATAGCTTTAGGACCAAAACCACGTTCATACAGATATACTGTAAACAAAAAAGAAAGAAGACTTGCTATTAGATCTGTATTAAGTTCTAAAGTATTAGAAAAAGAATTAACAGTATTAGATAAAATAGAATTAAAAGAAATTAAAACAAAATCAATGGTAAAAGCTTTAGCAGCATTAAAATTAGAAGGAAAAACATTAATAGTTCTTCCAGAAAACGATAAAAACGTTGTTATGTCAGCAAGAAACATTGAAGGAGTAAAAACAATTTCTGCAAACAATATAAATGTATTTGATTTATTAAAATACAATAATCTAGTTTTACCAGTAGATACTGTTAAAAAATTAGAGGAGGTGTACGCATAATGTTACCAGAAGAAATTATAGTAGCACCAGTTGTTACAGAAAAAAGTAATGATGAATTACAAGAAGGAAAATACACTTTCAAAGTTAACAAAAAAGCAACAAAAGTTGAAATAGCAAAAGCTGTTGAAAAATTATTTGGAGTTAAAGTGTTAAAAGTAAACACAATGAATGTAAATGGTAAGAAAAAAAGAGTTGGATACCATACAGGAAAAACTTCAGATTGGAAAAAAGCAATTGTTACAATAGATACAAATCCATCAGAAAAAACATATTTAGCTAAAGGTGGAAAAGTAACAAAAATATCTAAAAAATATAAAGATAGTATTGAAGAATTTATGGGAGCTTAATTAAAAGCTTAATAAAAAATATCGAGAAAAAACTCGGAAAATAAATAATAAAGGAGAGAATTAAAAATGGCAGTAAAACATTTTAAAGGTTATACACCATCTAGAAGAAATATGACAGTTTCTGATTTCGCAGAAGTAACTAAAAAAACTCCTGAAAAATCATTACTTGCAAAGAAAAAGAAACATGCAGGTAGAAACTCATATGGTAAAATAACAGTAAGACACCATGGTGGTGGAAACAGACAAAAATATAGAATAATTGATTTTAAAAGAATAAAAGATAATATGGAAGCAACAATAATTGGTATTGAATATGATCCAAATAGAAGTGCTAACATAGCATTAATTCAATATGAAGATGGAGAAAAAGCATATATTTTAGCTCCACAAGGATTAACAGACGGAGATAAAGTTATATCAGGAGAAAACGTAGATATTAAACCTGGTAACTGTATGCCAATTAGCAATATTCCAGTAGGTACATTAATTCATAATATCGAATTAAATCCAAAACAAGGTGGAAAATTAGTTAAAGCTGCTGGACAAAGCGCTCAATTAATGGCTAAAGAAGGAAAATATGCTCACGTAAGATTACCATCAGGAGAAATGAGATTAATCTTAGTAAAATGTAGAGCTACAATAGGTGTTGTTGGAAACAGCGAACACGAAAATATCAAAATCGGTAAAGCCGGAAGAAAACGTCATATGGGTGTAAGACCAACAGTTAGAGGTTCTGTAATGAACCCAGTAGATCACCCTCATGGTGGTGGTAACGGTAAAGCTCCAGTAGGACACGCAGGACCATTAACTCCATGGAGTAAACCAGCACTTGGATATAAAACAAGAAATAAAAAGAAATTATCTAATAAATTTATTGTTAAGAGAAGAAACAGTAAATAGGAAGGAGGACATTCTTTATGTCAAGATCAAGCAAGAAAAAACCATTTGTAGAAGCAAAATTATTAAAAAGAATAGAAGCTATGAACGAAACTGGAAGCAAAGAAGTTTTAAAAACATGGTCAAGAGCTTCTACAATTTATCCACAAATGGTTGGACATACAATTGCTGTACATGATGGAAGAAAACATGTACCAGTATATATAGCAGAAGAAATGATAGGTCATAAATTAGGTGAATTTGCTCCTACAAGAACATTTAAAGGTCATGCAGGAGACAAAACAACTAAAGTAAGATAATTAAAATAATAAGAGAATAAATTAGTTGTTAAGGAGGGAAAAAAAGTGCAAGAGCAAGAAACAGTTGTAAGAAACGAAGCGAGAGCAACTCTAAAATATACTAGAATATCAAGTAGAAAAGTAAAAATCGTTGCAGATTTAATTAGAGGTAAAAATGTTGATGAAGCATTAACAATAGTTAAATTTACACCAAAAGCAGCTTCAGAAATATTAGAAAAATTATTAAAATCAGCTATAGCAAATGCTGAAAACAACCATAATATGAAACATGAAAATTTATATGTTGCTGAAATCTACGCTAACCAAGGTCCAACTTTAAAAAGAATTAGACCAGCAGCAAAAGGTTCAGCAGTAAGAATTAGAAAAAGAACAAGTCATATAACAATAGTATTAAAAGAAAAGGAGGCTTAAATCCATGGGACAAAAAGTACATCCAACAGGATTTAGAGTAGGTGTAATCAGAGATTGGAACTCAAAATGGTATGCTGATTCAAGAAACTTTGCAGACTATTTAGTAGAAGATCAAAAGATTCGTAAATTTTTAAAGAAAAAATTATATCTTGCTGGAATTTCTAAAATCGAAATAGAAAGAACAGCAAAAGCTGTAAAAGTAAATTTATATGCTGCTAAACCAGGAATTATAATTGGAAAAGGTGGAGCAGGAGTTGAAAGCGTAAGAGCTGAACTTAAAAAATTAGTAGGAAAAGATATTAATTTAAATATTGTAGAAGTAAAAAATGTTGATTTAGATGCACAATTAGTTGCTGAAAATATTGCTAATCAACTAGAAAGAAGAATTTCATTCAGACGTGCTATGAAACAATGCATGCAAAAATCTGTAAAAGCAGGAGCTTTAGGAATCAAAACATCAGTATCTGGTAGATTAGGTGGAGCTGATATGGCTAGAACAGAATTCTATAAAGAAGGAAACATACCACTACAAACATTAAGAGCTGATATCGATTATGGATTTGCAGAAGCAGATACAACATATGGAAAAATCGGTGTAAAAGTTTGGATATATAAAGGAGAAATTCTTCCAGAAAAGAAAGTGGAAGGAGGAGACAAATAATGCCATTAATGCCAAAAAGAACAAAACATAGAAAAGTACAAAAAGGTAGAATGAGAGGAAAAGCTACAAGAGGAAATAGAGTAACAGATGGAGAATATGGAATACAAGCTGTAACAGGAGCGTTAGTTACAGGAAACCAAATCGAAGCAGCCAGAATTGCTATGACTCGTTATATTAAAAGAGGTGGTAAAGTTTGGATTAAAATATTCCCAGACAAACCATTAACAGCAAAACCAATTGGTACTCGTATGGGTAAAGGTAAAGGTGCTCCAGAACGTTGGGTTGCAGTAGTAAAACCAGGTAGAGTTATGTTCGAAATTGCAGGAGTATCAGAAGAAGTTGCAAGAGAAGCTCTACGTTTAGCAATGCAAAAACTACCTAATAAAACTAAATTCGTAGTAAGAGAAACTGAAAAGGTAGGTGAAAATGATGAAGATAAATAAAATAAGAGAAATGTCTTCACCAGATTTAGAAAAAGAATTAGGTGAACTAAAAACAGAATTATTCAAATTAAAATTTAGTTTAGCTACAAATGGATTAGATAATCCAATGAAAATAAAAGAAGTAAAGAAAGATATAGCTAAAATAAATAC
>CAUWGA010000008.1:0-47669 GCA_963558245.1 uncultured Clostridia bacterium | reverse complement strand
AGGATATTTGAGGGGAGTTGACCCTAGTACGAGAGGACCAGGTTGAACTTACCGATGGTGTACCAGTTGTCATACCAATGGCATGGCTGGGTAGCTAAGTAAGGACGGGATAAACGCTGAAAGCATCTAAGTGTGAAGCCCACCTCAAGATAAGATATCCCATATCGTAAAGATAGTAAGATTCCATGTAGACTACGTGGTGATAGGTTGGAGGTGTAAGTGCAGTAATGTATTAAGCTGACCAATACTAATAAATCGAGGGCTTAACCACAAAAATATTACAAGAAGCAATCGAATAAATAATAAAACGAAAATATTCATCTATGTATTTTTGAGTGTGCTTTATTTAATAAAATACACTATAATTTTCTAGTGACGATTACATTTAGGGTAATACCTGTTCCCATCCCGAACACAGAAGTCAAGCCTAAATGTGCCGAAAATACTTGCGGGTTACCCTGCTGGGAAGATAGGTTGTTGCTAGATTTTTTTTGTTTTTAAATTTTAAAACATATGTTAACTATCTTGATAATGTTAATATCTAAAAAGTTATTATTATGGTTAAATTATTAAAATATGTGTAATAGATATTTTAATAATTTAGCTATAAATATAATATATACTAAGAGATTATAATATATTAACGAAATAAATATTGTTAAAATATTGATAAATATTAAATTAGTGAATATAATAAAAAATATAAGTAATAATTTAGGAGGAAACGTATATGAGTAAACAAATGTGGAAACCAGGAACTTTTTTATATCCTATTCCAGCTGTAATGGTAAGTTGTGGAACAATGGAAAAATCTAATATTATAACAGTTGCATGGACAGGAATATTAAATACAGATCCAGCAATGGTATACATATCAGTAAGACCTACAAGATATTCATATAATATTATAAAAAAACAAGGAGAATTTGTTATAAATTTAACAACAAAAGAATTAGCTAAAGCAACAGATTGGTGTGGAGTAAGAAGTGGAGCAGAATATGACAAATTTAAAGAAATGAATTTACATAAGCAAAAAGCTAATTTTGTTCAATGCCCTATGATAGAAGAAAGTCCTGTTTCAGTAGAGTGTAAGGTAAAAGAAATAAGAGAACTAGGATCTCATCATATGTTTATAGCAGATGTTCTAGCAATAAATGCAGATAATAAGTATATCGATGAAAAAGGTGCATTTGATATTTCTAAATGTGACCTTATAAGTTATTTAAATGGTCACTATTATGAAACAGGAAAACAAATTGGAAGATTTGGTTTTTCAGTTCAAAAAAAGAAGAAGAAATCAAAATAATATTATAAAATAATTAAAGAGAGTTTCAAAATGAAACTCTCTTTTTGAGGAAGCGTAAAGAGGTTTAATTAAAATAAATTTGAGATGTTCCATGCTGCAATTAATCCAGGATTATGAATAACAGCTTCTAAGAAATCTCTAATAGGACAAGTTGCTAAGCAGTTAGTTTTATCGAAATTGCTATCGATAATAAATGCATATCCTTGATCAATTCCTACAAGTAAGACATAATGCCCTTCTTTCTTATTTGGATCATTCAAATAAATTGAGTTATTGACTCTGACTGGAACTGGAATTCCATGTGATAAGTTATTGAGTATCTCATCAAAGCTCCATAACCTAGTTAATTGATACTTTTGCGTTTTAGAACTTGAAAAATATTCAATGAGATTATCAATGAAAAAGATTGAACCGCCGATACCAACAGCATTACCTAAGATTTCATATACTTCATCAAGAGATGAACACGAAGAAAGTTTTTCAGGAAAAATTTCTTTTAAAACAGGTAAAGATATAGTTGGTATGTTTAGACTCTTTTTATCTTTTTCAAAGCGCCACATTCTATATCCCTTAGTAGAAATAATATTTGTTAAATTCTCAATGGATAGGGTTTCTATCTTAGAAAATAACAAAATGTGGTATGAAAGAAAAGCAAGGCATCCTGCTTTTTCTAAGGTACTTACAGCTCCAAAAGGAATATCTTTATAGTCAGAAGCTTTTACAAAAGAATCACTGTTAGTAAGTAAAATAGCTTTGGCTAGTAATGTATTCTGATGAATAGAATTCAAATATTTTTTATCATTAGAAGCCAAAAGCTTTCTAATTGTAATTGCTAAAGAGTCTCCTGATCTTTGATGAAAAGATTTCCGCATTTCATGTTCCTTTGGGCAAACATTAAAATGAAAAAAATCATCATAGTTGTTAGTTGTTTTAGTTGTAATAGTAGTCATAATAAATCCTCCTAAAGTTTTAAAATTTCTTAAAGTTACATTAATAGTTTAACCCCTTCCTCAATATGTATGCTTTGTTAACATAAATATATTATAACACATAAACTTGTAAAAAACAACAAAAATTACATAAAAGCATTGACATTACTAGAAAAAAATGATAAAATAGTCAAGCATATGTTATTACGGATATATGCTCACATCGTTTAAAAAAGTAAAGGTAAAAAATACGGAGGTGTTATTAATGGCAGCAAAAGGACCAAGAGAAAATATAACATTAGAATGTACAGAATGTAAAAGAAGAAATTATACAACTTCAAAAAACAAGAGAAACAATACAGATAGATTAGAAATTGCTAAATACTGTAAATATTGTAAAAAACGTACAACACATAAAGAGACAAAATAGTTAAAGCTATTTTAAGGAGGAAATAAAATGGCTAAAAAAGAAGCTAAAAACACAAAGAAAGAAAACAGCAAAAATAAAAAAAGTTTTGTGAAGGACTTTAAAGCTGAATTAAAAAGAGTAGTTTGGCCAACACCAAAACAATTATTCAACAACACAGTAGTAGTAATAACTATTGTGCTAGTTACAGCTGCAATTGTCTTTGTATTAGATTTAACGTTTGAATCTTTAAATAAACATGGAGTAGAAAAGATAAAATCAGCTATAACACAAATGGAAGATACAAACAATGCAAATACAGAAAATACTTCTAACGAAGCTTCAAGTGAAAATGTAAATGAACAAAATTCGCAAGAAGTTACAGAAAATAACAGTGAAAATACAAATCAATAATATGCAGAGTAAAATGAATTAAAGGAGGCTAAAAACAAGTGTCTCAAAAAGATTATGATAATGTACCTAGATGGTATGTTGTTCACACTTATTCAGGATATGAAAATAAAGTTAAAACAGATTTAGAAAAAACAATAAAAAATAGAGAATTAGAAGATTACTTTTTTGATATTGTTGTTCCAATGGAAGAACAAATAGAAATAAAAGATGGAAAAAGAAAAACTAATTTGAAGAAAGTTTTTCCAGGATATGTTTTAATAAAAATGATTGTAACAGAACAATCTTGGTATATAGTTAGAAATACCAGAGGTGTTACAGGATTCGTAGGATCAGGAACAGATCCAATTCCATTAACTGAAGATGAAATCAGAAATATGGGATTTGATGATGTAGCAATCAATGTAGATTATGAAGTAAGTGAACAAGTACAAGTAATGAATGGACCATTTGAAGGTTTTGTGGGTACAGTACAAGAAATTAATAAAGAAAAACATAAAGTAAAAGTTCTAGTATCTATGTTTGGAAGAGAAACTCCAGTAGAATTAGAATTTTCACAAGTTCAAAAAGTGAAATAATTAAGGAGGAACAAAAAATGGCAGAAAAAGAGATTACAAATATTATTAAATTACAAATTGAAGCAGGAAAAGCATCACCAGCTCCACCAGTAGGTCCAGCTTTAGGTTCAAGTGGTGTAAATATCATGCAATTTGTAAAAGAATTTAATGATAGAACAGCTAACCAACCAGGAATGATAATACCAGTTGTTATAACAGTTTATAAAGATAAAACATTTGAATTTATAACAAAAGTTCCACCAGTTGCTGTATTGATTAGAAAAGCAATTAACATTCCAAAAGGATCAGGAAAACCAAATAAAGATAAAGTTGGTAAAATAACAAAAGCTCAAGTAAGAGAAATTGCAGAACAAAAAATGCCTGATTTAAATGCGGCTTCAATTGAAACAGCTATGACAATGGTTGAAGGAACAGCTAGATCTATGGGTGTTATAGTAGTAGAATAATTGCAAAATTGTTTTATTAAAATAAAAGAGAAAATTACAAATAAATTAGTTTATAATTCCGATAAGGAATAAAATAAAATTGGGAGAGCGATAAAGCTCGATAAAACCAAAGGAGGAAAATATAATGAAAACATCAAAAAGATACGCAGAAAGCGTAAAATTAGTTGACAAAACAAAACAATATGACATTAAAGAAGCATTAGAATTAATTGAAAAAATGCCAAAAACAAAATTTGATCAAACAGTAGAATTACACGTGAAATTAGGTGTTGATTCAAAACATGCTGATCAACAAGTTAGAGGTACAGTAGTACTTCCAAATGGTACAGGAAAAACTCAAAAAGTTTTAGTTTTTGCTAAAGGACCAAAAGCAGAAGAAGCTCAAAAAGCAGGAGCTGACTTTGTAGGAGCAGAAGAATTAATCCCAAGAATCCAAAATGATGGATGGTTTGACTATGATGTAGTAGTTGCAACTCCAGATATGATGGGTGTTGTTGGTAGATTAGGTAAAGTATTAGGACCAAAAGGTTTAATGCCAAACCCTAAATCAGGAACAGTTACAATGGATGTAACAAAAGCTATAAATGAAATTAAATCTGGTAAAGTTGAATATAGATTAGACAAAAATAACATTATTCACTTAGGATTTGGTAAAGTTTCATTTGGAGCAGAAAAATTAGCAGAAAACTATGAAGTAGTTATGAATGCAATTATAAAAGCTAAACCAGCAGCAGCAAAAGGTCAATATTTAAGAAGTATATCAGTTTCTACATCAATGGGACCTGGAATATTTGTTGGATAATCATCATAAAAATGATACTAATTTAATAAATATATAAAGTATTAGTATAAACATAATATTATAGCCAAAGACAGTAGGCAATAGAAGTCCTACCGAGGTAAAAAGTTTAATGTATAATTATATATTTTAATATATAAGACACTTTTTATCTCGATGGGTAAAAAGTGTTATTTATTTTTTAAAATAAAAGATACAATTTTAGGAGGTGAAAAAATAAATGGCAAGTGAACAATCATTAAATAAGAAAAAAGCAGAAGTAAAAGAATTAGCAGAAAAAATGAAAAATTCAAAATTAATACTTCTAACAAGTTACAGAGGAATTAATGTTGTTGATGATACAGCATTAAGAAAAGAATTAAGAGGTACAAGTGCTACATGTAATGTTATAAAAAATAATATCATAAGAAGAGCATTAAAAGAAAATGGAATTGAAGAATTAGATGAAGCATTAGTAGGACCTACAGCAGTTATTATGAATGAAGAAGATTACTTAGATGCATCAAAAGTTATTTATAACTTTATGAAAACACATGACTTTTATCAAATTAAAGGTGGTGTAATCGATGGAAAAGTAATGACAGCTGAAGAAATCATTACTCTTGCAAAATTACCATCAAGAGAAACTTTACTATCTATGCTTGCTGGTGCATTACTTTCAAATATTTCAAAAGTTGCAGTTGCATTAAATGAAGTAAAGAAACAAAAAGAAGAAGCTGGAGAAAAAGTTACTGTTGCAGTAGAAGCTAATACTGAAGCAGCTACAACAGAAGAAACAGCAGAAGCAGAAACAGCAGAATCTGCAGAATAATATTAAAATCTAAATATTAAATTTAGATAAATTAATAATAAAAATAAAAGAAAGAAGAACTTTCAAAAAAATATATTAGGAGGATTTTAAAATGGAAAAAATAGAAAAAATAATTGAACAAATCGATAGCTTAACAGTTGTTGAATTAAATGATTTAGTAAAAGCTATTGAAGAAAAATATGGAGTATCAGCAGTAGCTGCAGCAGCACCTGCAGCAGCTGGAGCAGCTGGAGAAGCAGCTGAAGAAAAAACATCTTTTGATGTTGTATTAAAAGAAGCTGGAGATCAAAAAATCAAAGTAATCAAAGTAGTTAGAGATGCTACAGGATTAGGATTAAAAGAAGCTAAAGAATTAGTAGACGGAGCTCCAAAAACAGTTAAAGAAGGAGTAAGCAAAGAAGAAGCTGAAGACTTAAAAGCTAAATTTACAGAAGTTGGAGCAGTTATTGAATTACAATAATTTATAACAACTTTTATAAGTGAATAAAATGCGAAAACAAGCCTATTTGGGCTTGTTTTTTTATGGAAAAAAGTATATAATATGCAAAGAAAAAGTCAAAAAGATAGGAGAGGAATTCTATGACAGTAAGTAAAGAAGAATTATTACATATAGCTAACTTAGCTAATTTAACTTTAGAAGAAAATGAAACAGATAAATATTTGGAAAATTTGCAAGATATATTAAATTTTGCAGATGTTGTAAATACAGCACCAGTAGAAAATTTAGATATAACTATAGGAACAAATGAAGCTAAAAATATATTCAGAAAAGATGAAGTAAAAATATTTGAAGATACAGAAAGCTTATTACAAAATGCACCTGATAAAGATCAAAATATGTTTAAAATACCAAAAGTTATTAATTAAAAGATTAGTAACAAAATAAAAATAGTCAATAAAAAGATAAGAAATTATAAATAATAATATAAAAAGTTAATAATTTTTATCTAAAGAAAAGAGATTAAAATTAATTTAAAAGGAGGATTTTTAACTTGGATATTATAGATTTAACAGTACATGAACTTCAAGAAAAAATTAAAAATAAAGAACTAACTATAACAGATATAACTAAAGCATATGTAGATAGAATTGAAGAAAAAGAAAAAGATATACAAGCATTTGTTACAACTTTAGGAAAAGAAGCCGTAGAACAAGCTAAAGAAATCGAAGAAAGCTTAGAAAAGAAAGAAAATGAAAATAAACTTGCTGGAATTCCAATAGGAATAAAAGACAATATATGTACTAAAGGAATAAAAACGACATGCAGTTCAAAAATGTTAGAAAATTTTGTATCTCCATATGATGCAACTGTCATGGAAAAAATAAACGAACAAAATTTAATAAACTTAGGAAAATTAAATATGGATGAATTTGCAATGGGAGGTTCAACAGAATATTCATATTTCAAGAAAACAAGAAATCCATGGAATTTAAATAAAGTTCCAGGAGGATCTTCAGGAGGTAGTGCAGCAGCAGTAGCATCTAAAATGGTTCCTTGGGCATTAGGGTCAGATACAGGAGGCTCAATAAGGCAACCTGCAAGTTTTTGTGGAGTAGTAGGATTAAAACCAACATATGGATTAGTGTCAAGATATGGATTAGTTGCATTTGCTTCATCATTAGATCAAATTGGGCCTATAACTAAAGATGTAAGAGATAGTGCCATATTGTTAAATATAATTGCAGGTCATGATGAAAAAGATACAACATCTGCTAATATAGAAAAAAAGGATTATACAAAAGCCTTAAAAAATGATGTAAAAGGATTAAAAATAGCAGTTCCAAAAGAATTTTTTGGAGAAGGTATAAATGAAGAGGTAAAAGAAACATTAGAACAAGCTATAGAAAAATACAAAGAATTAGGTGCAGAAGTAGAAGAAATATCATTAGATATTGCTAAATATTCTTTAGCAGCATATTACATAATAGGATGTGCAGAAGCTAGTTCAAACTTAGGTAGATTTGATGGTATAAGATATACATATAGAACATCAGAATTTAAAAATTTACGTGAATTATATAAAAAGTCAAGAAGTGAAGGATTTGGCCCAGAAGTAAAAAGAAGAATTATACTTGGCACATATGTATTGTCTTCAGGTTATTATGATGCATATTATAAAAAAGCACAACAAGTTCGTACATTAGTTATGAATGAATTTAGCAAAGTATTTGAAAAATACGATGTAATCCTAACACCAACAGCTCCAACAGTAGCATTTGATATCGGGTCAAAATCTAATAATCCATTGGAAATGTATTTAGCAGATATATGTACCGTTTCTGTTAATATTGCAGGACTTCCAGGGATTTCAATACCATGTGGAGTAGATAAAGAAGGTATGCCAATAGGTATGCAATTAATTGGAAACAAATTCTGTGAAGAAACAATCTTAAATGCAGCTTATACATTTGAACAAAAAATTGAATTTAGAAAAAATCACGAACCACAATTTATAAAATAAACTTAGAATAAAGCAATTTATTATAATAGCTGTTATGAAAGTTGCTATTGAAAACCAAAAGTGAGTATTAGAAATAAGTTTTAAATAATATAATATGCAGTTAAAAATATTAGAAAAGGAGAAGTTATATGTCAAGAGAAGATTATGAAGTAGTAATAGGTTTAGAAGTTCATGCAGAGCTTTCAACAAAAACAAAAATATTTTGTTCATGTCCTACAAGCTTTGGAGCAGCTCCTAATACACATACATGTCCAATATGCATGGCTATGCCAGGAACACTACCTGTATTAAATGAAAAAGTAGTTGAATATGCAGTAAAAGCAGGTCTTGCAACAAACTGTGAAATATCAAGAAATAGTAAAAACGACAGAAAAAACTATTTTTATCCAGACCTTCCAAAAGCATATCAAATTTCACAATTTGATGAACCTTTGTGCAATCATGGATATATAGAAATAGAAGATGACGAAGGTAATAAGAAAAAAGTAAGACTACTTAGAATTCATATAGAAGAAGATGCAGGAAAATTAAATCATGATGAATTTGCAGGGGGAAGTTTAGTAGATTTAAACAGAGCAGGAGTACCGTTAATAGAAATGGTCTCAGAACCTGATTTAAGAAGTAGTGGAGAAGCGGAAAGATATTTAAGAAAATTAAAATCTATATTAGAATATATAGAAGTTTCAGACTGTAAAATGCAAGAAGGGTCATTAAGAGCAGATGTTAATGTTTCTGTTAGAAAAAAAGGAGAAACAAAGCTTGGAACTCGTACAGAAATGAAAAATATGAACTCTTTTAGAAGTATAGTAAGAGGAATTGAGTACGAAGTAGATAGACAAATTGATGTATTAGAAGATGGAGGAATAATAGAACAAGAAACTTTAAGATGGGATGACGTATCTGGCAAAACATTTTCAATGAGAGATAAAGAAGACGCTCAAGATTATAGATACTTTCCAGATCCAGATTTAGTTGCAATTAAACTTTCAGAAGAATATATAGAAAATATAAAAAATACATTGCCAGAGTTACCAGAAAGTAGAAAAGAAAGATATTTAACAGAATATAAATTATCAGAAAAAGATGCAAACATAATAACATCATCTAAATATTTATCAGACTTATTTGAACAAGCAAGTAAAATATGTAATAATCCAAAAGCAGTAAATAACTGGATTATATCTGATATATCAAGAATACTAAATGAAAAAGAGATAGAACCAAATCAAATACCATTTAGTAGTGAGCAACTAGCAGAATTGGTTGTGCTAATTGATAAGAATACAATAAGCTCAAGTATTGCTAAAAAAGTATTAGAAGAAATGTTTGAAAATCCAAAAAATCCTGAAGAAATTATAAACGAAAAAGGATGGGTACAAATTTCAGACGAAGGAGCAATAAAAGAAATAGTAATAAAAATATTAGAAAATAATCCACAATCTATTGCAGACTACAAAGCAGGAAAAGAAAAAGCATTGGGATTCTTAGTAGGACAAGCAATGAAAGAAACAAAAGGAAAGGCAAATCCACAAATGCTAAATAAAATGTTTTTGGAAGAATTAAATTAATTGTTTTTTAATTCCATCAACAACAAAACTACAAACAATAAATTCAGTAACTAATATTAGACTAAATTTAAAAATACTGATACCTATATAAAATAGTATAGGAGCTTGTATAAATAAAATATATGTAAGTAAAAACATAACTGAAAATAAGCATAAAACAAAACAAAACTTTAGTCCAATATTTAAAATTTTAATAGTTACCTTTTCAAAATTTCTATAAATATTATAAATTTTAGTAAACATAAAAATACACCTCATAATCATATTAACATGAGGTGTATTTATTTTCAATGGAAATATATAGAATGTCCAATGGAGATGGGGGCTAGGTCCAAAATGTCCAATTGAGAAACATCCCCAATTGGACAAATAAAAAAAGCGATGTGAAATCGCTTTTAATAAAAACTATGCATAATTTTTATTGCTTACTTAAGCCATTGCTGCATTTAATTTTTTAGATAAATTAGATTTTTTTCTAGCTGCAGTGTTTTTTACAATAACACCTTTTGTACAAGCTTGGTCTATTTTTTTAGTAGCTTCAGAGAATAAAACTTTAGCTTCTTCAATATTACCAGCATTTACAGCTTCCTCAAATTTCTTAACAGCTGTTTTATAAGCAGATTTTATCATATTATTTCTTAAAGTTTTCTTTTCAATTATTTTAACTCTTTTTTTAGCTGATTTAATATTTGGCATTCTTAAAGCACCTCCTTCAAATAAGTATTACGCTATAACATATACTATTTTAACATGTTTTAGGTGAAAATGCAAGTAAATTTAAAATAATTATTGTAATAAGTAAGAATTTGTGGTATATTGAAAAAGAATAGGAGGGATACATATGATAGCTATTGGAAGTGACCATGGAGGATATAGATTAAAAAAGGAAATAGAAAAATATTTAGAAGAAAAAAATATCGAATATAAAGATTTTGGAAGTCAAAGTGAAGAATCAGTTGATTATCCTAATATTGCAGAGGAAGTTGCAAAAGCAGTTCAAGCTAAAGAATATGAACAAGGAATATTAATATGCCGTTCAGGAATAGGAATGTCAATTACAGCAAATAAATTTAAAGGAATAAGATGTGCATTATGCCACAATGAATATACAGCAAAATATGCAAGATTACACAATAATAGCAATATTTTAGCAATGGGCGCAGATGATGTAACAACAAGTGAAGCAGTTTTAATTTTAAGAATGTGGTTGGCAACAACTTTTGAAGGTGGACGTCATGAAGAAAGAATAAAATTAATAGAAGAAATAGAAAAACGTAACATGAAATAAGGAGGCATACACTTATGTGGGGAGATGTAGCAATTGCATTTTTGCTTGCGTTTATAGTCGCGTTTATGGCAACTCCATATACTATAAAACTGGCAAAAAAAGTTGGTGCGGTAGATGTTCCTAAAGATGAAAGAAGAATGCACAAAAGAGTAATGCCCAAATTTGGTGGACCAGCAGTAATACTAGGATTTTTAGTATCTGTAATATACTTATTAATAGTTATGAGCTTAGAAAACACAATAGCACTATTTGGACCTGAAAAATATGGAATGAAATTACTAGGAATGTTTCTAGGAATAATAATAATAAGTATTACATGCATAATAGATGATATAAAGACAATAAGGCCAATATTCAAATTATCAGGGCAACTTCTAGCAGCAATAGTTGCAGTAGCATTTGGAGTAAGAATTGAAAGCATAAATATTGCATTCTTACAAACACCACAATTAGGGAATATAGTATCAACTATAGTAACAATAATATGGATAGTGGGAGTAACAAATGCCATAAATTTAATAGATGGATTAGATGGATTATCAACAGGAATATCTGTAATATCATCAGTATCATTATTAATAATATTTGTTTTAAATGGTTCTCCAACAGTTGCATTGATATTAATAACGGCACTAGCAGGAGCATTAGTAGGATTTTTACCATTTAACTTTTCACCAGCAAAAACATTTATAGGAGATACAGGTTCAAACTTCTTAGGATATGCAATATCAATTATAGCAATACTTGGAATGGCAAAAACATATACATTAGCAGTAATAATATTACCACTAATTGTCCTAGGATTACCTATATTTGATACACTATGTGCAATAATAAGAAGACTAATAAAAGGAAAATCAATAAAAGCAATATTTAAAGCTGATAAAGGACATTTACATCATAGAGTAGTTGCAAGAGGATTTAGCCAAAAACAAGCTGTACTAATATTATATGGAATAAGTGCAACATTTGGACTATTTGCAATAATACTATTTGATAGTGGAATATGGAAAGCATTATCATTTTTATTAATGGTAATAGTAGCAATAGGATTAGGATATAAAAACTTTCAGCAAACACATTTAGATAATAATGAAAGATATGAATGTATAGAATGTAAATACATTTATAATCCAAAATTCGGAAATGAAAAAGCAGGAATAAAACCAGGAACACAATTTGAAGAACTTCCAGAAGATTGGGTATGCCCAGTATGTGGAGAAGGAAAAGATATGTTTCAAGAAATGACACGTTAAATGTCTTATTAGGACGGGGCCCAGGTCCCAAATGGACATTTTAAGAATACTTTTAAAAATGTAATTTTAATTAAAAGTATATAAAATTTAATTATGCAAACAATATAAAAAAGACTAAGATAGGAGGAATTAATATGTACGTATGTTTAGCATGTGGTTATGTATATGACCCAGAAAAAGGAGATCCAGATTCAGGAATAGCACCAGGAACAGCATTTGAAGATATTCCAGAAAATTGGGTATGTCCACTTTGTGGAGTTGGAAAAGATATGTTCCAAAAACAAGATTAATATAATTGATAAAATTAAAGAAAACTCTTAAATTTTGTAATAAACTTAATTATTAAACAAAATAGTTTAATAAAAATTGATTAATTCAAAATTCTTAAGAGTTTTTTATTTTGAAAAAATTATAACAACTAAATGAAAATTTTAAAAGATTAAATGTAGAAGTCTGAAAAATATAGAGTTAAATTAAAAGAAAATAGAAAAAAACTTTCAAAAAAACTTGAAGGAACATCAAGTGAAAAGTTAAATGTAATTTTGTAGTAAATTCTAAAGATACTAGAGTTTCTTGACTTTTAAAGAAAATCCACGTATAATAATATACGAAAAAACAAAAATGATTTTTGGCTCCAACCTCAAAATCATCCTAAATTGTTAAAGGAGAAATAATATGTCAGATAAAATAATTAGATTTTTAGCATATAAAGGAAAAGTTTCAATTGTATGTGCAGATACTACACAATTAGTAGAAGATGCAAGAAAAATACATGACTTAAGTCCAGTAGCAACAGCAGCTTTTGGAAGATTACTTACAATAACAGCTATTATGGCACAAGAAATGAAAAGTGAACAAAATAAATTATCAATACAGATAAAAGGAAATGGTCCAATAGGAAGCATGTTAACTACAGCAAACAATATTCCAGAAATAAAAGGATATGTTGCAAATCCATATGTAGATTTACCACTAAATGAATTTGGAAAACTAGATGTAGGAGGAGCAGTGGGACAAGAAGGCTATATACATGTAATAAAAGATATTGGATTAAAAGAACCATATGTAGGAGTTTCACCATTAACTTCAGGAGAAATTGCAGATGATTTTACAAATTATTTTGTAAGTTCAGAACAAAGACAATCGGCAGTTGCATTAGGAGTTTTAGTTGATAAAGATGGTGTAAGAAAGGCCGGAGGATATCTTATAACACCAATGCCAGACGCAACAGAAGACGAGATAAGCCAAATTGAAAAATCAATATTTGAAGCGGGAGCTATTTCTAAAATGTTAGACGAAAATTTAACACTTTTAGAAATTGCAAAAAAAGTAACAGGTGACAAAGAAGTAAAAATATTAAAAGAAGACATTATTCCAAAATATAAATGTGATTGCTCAAAAGAAAAAATGAGTAAAGCATTAATAAGCATAGGAAAAAAAGATTTAGAGGAAATAATTGAAAAAGATAAAAAAGCAGAATTAGTATGTCATTTTTGTAACAAAAAATATCAATTTAGTGAAGAAGAATTGGAAACATTACTAGAAGATGCTAAATAATTGACAAATAAAAATAAAAAATATATAATTTCTAAAAATCAAAGTGAAAAGGAGAAAAAGAAAATGGAAAATGAAGTTTTAATTTTTGGACACAAAAATCCAGATACAGATTCAATTTGTTCAGCAATGGTAAAAGAAAGATTAAATGTAAAAAATGGAAAAACAAATACTAAAGCATGTAGATTAGGCAATATAAATAAAGAAACGCAATATATATTAGACTATTTAAAATTAGAAGAACCAGAATTAATAACTAAAGTAGAAGAAGGTCAAAAAGTTATTATGGTAGACCATAATGAATTTAACCAAAGTGTAGAAGGAATAGAAAATGCAGAAATATTAGGAGTAGTAGATCATCATAGAATTTCTAATTTTGAAACATCAGCTCCATTATACTATACAGCAAGACCATATGGATGTACATGTACAATTTTATATAAAGACTTTAAGCAAAAAGGACTAGAAATAAGTAAAGAAGAAGCAATATTAATGGCAAGTGCAATAATGTCAGATACACTATTACTAAAATCTCCAACAACAACAGATCATGATATAGAAGCACTAAACGAATTAGAAAAAATATCTGGAATCGATATCAAAGAATATGGATTAGAAATGTTAAAAGCAGGAACAGACTTAGATGACTTTACAGCAGAACAGCTAATCAATTTAGATGCTAAAAGCTTAGATAAAAGTGGCTGTAAATTTACAATAGCACAAGTAAACACTGTAAGTATTCCAGATGTTCTAAAAAGACAAGAAGAACTAGAAAATGCAATGAAAGAAAAAATTGAAGAAAACGGATTAGAATTATTTGTATTAGCAATAACAGATATATTAGATAGTAATTCAGAAATAATAGCTTTAGGAAACAAAGCAGAAGTAGTTGAAAAAGCATTTGATAAAAAATTAGAAAATAATAGAGTATTTTTAGAAGGTGTAGTTTCAAGAAAAAAACAACTATTACCTAATATAGATAAAAATATATAATAAAAAGTGAAAAAACAAATAGCAATAAGGCTTAAAACATAAAAAGCCAAGTTGCTATTTTTATTTATTTAAAAACTATTGAATATTTTAGTAATTAAATTTATAATATTAAAGTAAAATAATAATATAACTTAAGAAAATAGACGTAAGGAGTGAGGAAATGACAGAAAAAGAGAAAATAGATAAAGGTTATAAAAAAGAAACCTTTATGCAAAGTGTAGTAACACTAATATTTTCACAACTTTTAATAAAATCATTAGGACTAATATATAATTTATATTTAACCAACAGAGAAGGTTTTGGAGATAAAGGTAATGGAATAGTATCAGCAAGTTATCAAATATATGCATTATTACTTACAATTTCCTCTATAGGAGTTCCAAATGCAATAGCAAAATTAGTATCAGAAAGAGTTGCATTAGGAGATCATAAAGGAGCTCATAGAATATTTAAAATAGCTTTTGCAACCTTTTCGGTAATAGGAATAATAGGGTCATTAATGTTATTCTTTGGAGCTCATATGATATCAGCACAATGGCTACAAATACCAGAAGCAGAAATGACAATGGTAGCACTATCGCCAGCAATATTTTTTGTTGCAATATCTTCAGTTATGAGAGGATATTTTAATGGAATACAACAAATAAAAGCAACAGCTAGATCACAGTCATTAGAACAAATATTTAAAACAGCATTAACAATAATTTTAGTAGAAATAGTTGCTATAGCTTCAAATGTATCAACTGAATGGATGGCAGCAGGAGCAACACTTGCAACAACACTTGCAACTCTTGCAGGATTCGGATATTTATATTTATATTATAAAGTAAGAAGAAAAGAAATTGCACTAGAAATTAAATCAACAGTTAATTACAAATATGAACGTAGAAGAAATATAATAAAAAAGATATTATTAGTATCTTTTCCAATAGCTTTAACAGCAATATTATCTTCACTAAATAAAAATATAGATTCATTTACAGTAGTAAGAAGTTTAAAAGAATTTTTGCCAGCAGAAGAAGCTGTTAGTCAATACGGAATACTGGGAGGAAAGGTAGACACACTAACAAGTTTACCATTATCAATAAATGTAGCATTTTCGACAGCATTAGTACCAGCGATAGCAGCAGCAAAAGCTAAAAAAGATAGAAAAACAATTAAACAAAAAACGTCATTCTCTTTATTAATATCAATGTTAATAGGATTACCATGTACAGCAGGAATGTGTATTTTTGCAGGACCAATTTTAAATTTACTATATCCAAATGCTAGTAGTGGAACATTAATATTACAAATAAGTTCATTAACAATATTATTTACAATATTAGACCAAACAATAAATGGAGCTTTACAAGGATACGGATTGCTAAGAGTACCTGCGATATCGTTAGGACTGCGGGGTAATAGTAAAACTGATATTGAACTTAATATTAGTGCCAATTCCAGAAATTGGTGTGAGTGGAGCTGCTTGGGCGTCAGTGGCATGCCACGCAATAGCATTTACAATTTCTATAATATGTTTGAGAAAAGCATTTAAAATTAAGTTTCCATTTAAAAAGTATGTATTAAAACCAATTTTAGCAACAATTATAATGGCAATTTGCTCATATTTTATTTATTCAACACTTTCAGGAATAATTGTGGAAAAATTGGCAACAATACTAGCAATAGTAACAGCAGTAATAATTTATGCATTGGCAATTATAGCATTGAAAGTATTTAATAAATCAGAAATACAATCTCTACCAGGTGGAAATCAGATGTGTAAAGTGTTAGAAAAGCTAAAAATATATTAAAATCACAAAAAATATAAAAAAATATAAAAAAAAGAAGGATTTTAGCTATTTTTGGCGAATTAATTTAATTAGTAGTACATTTATTGCTTCGTTCAGGCGGTAAAGTACATAACATTATATCTTATAGGAGGTAATTTAAATGAACAAAGCTGAATTAATCGCAGCAATGGCTGCAAAAACAGGAGAAACAAAAAAAGCAGCTGAAAACTCAGTAAACGCTTTTGTAGAAGTTGTAACAGACTCACTAAAAAAAGGAGAAAAAGTTCAATTAGTTGGATTTGGTTCTTTTGAAGTAAGAAAAAGAGCAGCTAGAAAAGGTAGAAATCCTCAAACTAAAGAAGAAATCAAAATACCTGCATCAAAAGCTCCAGTTTTCAAAGCTGGTAAAGCATTAAAAGATTTAGTAAACAAAAAATAAGATTATAAAATATATATAAATATATGATATCATATTAGAGATAAGTGAATTACAATGAGAGTAATTTAGACTTATCTCTTATTTTTTTACAAAAATAGAAATAAAATACTATAATATCTTGAATTAAAACAATAATATTGATAAAATATAAAAGTAATGAAATCTATTTTTAAAAGATACAAAAATATTTAAAGACAATATTTTAATAAAAGTCTGAATATTGCATATTAAAAATGGAAATAATTACAATAAAACTAAAGAAAATGGAAGGAGTATAAAAAATGAAAAAAGAACTAAAACAAGAAGGAATTAACTTAAAAAATAATTCTAAAATGAGAATTGTAAAAAATTCAAAAGGTATAACTTTAATAGCTTTAGTAATAACAATAATAGTATTATTAATACTTGCAGGAGTAAGTATAGCAATGTTAACAGGGCAAAATGGAATATTAACACAAGCACAAAATGCGAAAAATGTAACTGAACAATCTGAAGCAAAGGAAAAAGTCAAAATGGAAGTAGCTGGAAGCTTTGACGAATCAGGAAAATTTAATGTTTACAAATTAAAAGAAAATTTAAAAACTAATTTAGGATTAAAAGATGAAGATATAGCAAATAATGAAAATGGAAGTATTAAAATAAAAATAGAAGGATATGAGATGTATATTTTAAAAAATGGAGATATATTAAAAGAAGTAAAACCTGGAGAAGTAATAGAAGGAGAAAATGGGGTTTATGTAGATGAAACAAAAATGGCTATAATACCGAAAGGATTTGTGGTTTCAAAAATTGAAGGTGAAAATACATTCGAAAATGGATTGGTGATTTATGATATTCCGAAAGGAGAAAATATAAATTGGACAGAGGATAAGAATGAAAATAATATTCTAGATATTCAAGAAAAATATGATCAATATGTTTGGATACCATGTAAGGATATAAAATTATCTAGAAGGACATTTACCAGTGAGGGCTCTAATTTAATAGAAAATTCAAATGTGATTGAAAATTCTTATTGGGGAGAAGAAAATCCAAATTCAATTATAAGTGCAGTAAATCAAGAAAATTATAATTATACTATAAATGCTTTTTTAGATAGTTGCATTAAATATAATGGATTTTTTGTTGGGAGATATGAAGCAGGCAAAGAAAATGATAATGATGAAGTAGTTGCAAAGAGAAATACGGAAATTTATAATAATATTTCGCCAACTCAAGCTTTAAAAAAATCACTAAAAGAAACATCTGTATATATTAAGTCAATGATAAATAGCTTTGCATGGGATACAATGTTAGAATATATATGTCAAAATAATGGATATGATTTAACAGAAACGACAGATAGCAATTATGGGAATATTAATTCAAGGAGAATTTATAATTCGGGAACTTATAAAGTTGATTCAAATTATGTTGATTGTTATAATAACATATATGATGTTATTGGAAATGTTAGAGAATGGACTACGGAATATTCTACTCATCCAAGAGGAATATACGTTAATAGAGGTGGTTACTTTGACAATAATGTATTTAACGCAAAAGAAAGAAGACCATATAATAATGAAGCAATATATCCTAGTTTTGGATTTAGAACAATATTGTACATTAAATAATACAAAAGTATGCAATGCAATTTAGAAAGAGATAGCCAGAGGAATATAAAAAAATTTGTAAAAGCTATATATTATGTAAAAATACTAATTATATCTAAATTAAATGAATAAAAACAACTAAAATTATCAAATAACAACATAAAAAATGTACTAAATTGCTCTTCCGTCGCAATGGAACTAATAAAGAAATAATATTGAAAAAATAGATAACCTCCTGTATAATATAATTATGTAACCTAAGACTGCAAATATATTAAACAGGAGGTCTTTTAGATGACGAATAATCAAATACTAAAAAAGTTGAGTCAAGACATGAGAATGAGAAATTTCTCACATTACACATATGATTCATATATGAGAAAAACAAAAGAAATGATGGTATATTTTAACAAATCTTTAGAAAAGGTAACAATAGATGAGCTAAGAGATTATCTATATAAATATTTACTGAATGAAAGAAAAATGGCTGATAAAACAGTAAATTATTATAACAGTATAATAAGATTCGTATATGAAGTAACACTAGACAAAGTATTAAATAAAAGACAAATACCAATGAGAAAAAGAAAAAAGACGGTGTATAAGGTGCTAACGAAAGAAGAGTTAAGCACTTTTTTTGCGTGTGTAGATAATTATAAATTCAAAACAATATTTATGTTGGCATATGGCTCAGGACTAAGAATAGGAGAAATAACAAATTTAAGAGTAGAAGATATAGATAGCAAAAAAATGAGGATATTTGTAAGAGAGGGAAAAGGAAATAAAGAAAGGTATACGATATTATCTAAGAAGAGCCTAGAAATGTTAAGAAACTATTGGACAAAGTACCGACAAAACAAAAGACGAGGAAGAATATTTTTAAGTGAAAGTGGGGCAGCTATAACGGTGGGAGTAATAAGAGCGCATTTTAGAAAACACAGAAGAAAGGCCAAATTAAGTGAAAAAGTAACAATGCACACATTAAGACATTGCTATGCAACAAATTTAATAGAAAATGGAGCAACTTTGCTACAGGTAAAGAAATTAATGGGACACAGTAATATAAGAAGCACGATGGAATACATACATGTAGCAAATATAGACCTAGGGCTAGAAAGTCCATTAGATGTATTATTGAGAGGAGAAGAAAATGGAGAAGTAGCAAGTAAAGTTTCAGCAAGTATAAAGCCATCAACTTCAACTACATGGACAAATGGAATGCTATGGAATAATATTTCACAAAAAGATGCACTATCAAAATCAAAAGCGATGTATACAAGTTCAGAATTTACTAGTTCATTATTAACCGGAGCAGCTTGGGATAGAACATTAGGTTGGCTACAAGAAACAGTAAGTATATCTGAAATTGTGATAAATAGTATGACTTGGGGAAATTATACTTATGATACATTTTCTTCTAAAATAGGCCTGAATAATACAGGAACATATAATGAAACAGAAAAAAATCATATATATGACTTAGCAGGAAATTTATCAGAATGGACAACAGAAGCTTACTATACAGAATATCGAGTTATACGTGGTCGGATATTTCATAAGTGCGGGTCAGGTTAAGAATTATCCAGCATGCTATCGTGATAATGAGTTTTTTTCCAATGATATCGCGTATGGTATAGGTTTTCGACCAGCTTTATATTTAAATTAACATTGTACTAAATTGCTCGTTCTTTGCAATGGGATAAATGAATAAAAGTGGAAAAAATTGAAAATATAGTAAACCTCATGAATAATATAATTATGTAACTTAAATGTTGCAAATATATTAAGCAGGAGGTTTTTTGATATGACAAATGAACAAATAATAAGAAAAATGAAAGATGTGCTAATAAAAGAAGGGTTAAGCACTTTTTTTATGCTTGTGAGAATTACATGTATAAAACAATATTTATAACAATATATGGAAGAGTACTAAGAGTATCAGAGGCAGTAGCTTTAAAAATAGAAGATATAGATAGTAGAAAAATGAGAATATTTGTAAGAGCAGGAAAAGACAGAGATACAGTATTATCAAAACAAGTTTAGAAATATTAAGAAAATATTACCAAATGTGCATTATCAAAAAATAGATAAAGATATAAGTAACATTATATTAAATACTTCGAATCAAAAATTAAAAAAGAAATTGGTTAATGTACAACAAATCTAGAAAAATAAGTTACCATTGTCAGGAATAAATTGGTACGAATTATATGAAGGATAAAAATATTCAATTCAAATTCTGTGCAGTCTAGTATGATTTTGGAAAGTCAATATGATGCTATGTTAAACTGGATAATATCAGGAAAAAATAAAAATAAGATACTTAATGTTGTAAGAAAAGAAACACTTAAGAATATTTGTGGATATGACGAAAATGATGTTATTAATAATATTTATGATTTGACTGGAAATACATTTGAAAGAACAGTAGCACAAGGAGCAGAATTAGATGCAAGAGCACATAGAGGAGGAGTTTTTGGAATAGAAGGGAATGATTTAAGAAGAGGATATGCAAAATCAGGATATACTGGAGAAATGAATGGAAGTAGAATTACTTTATATATAAAATTAAATTTATTTAATCAAAGTATTGCACTATTTAAAATTTCCAATAGAACAATACTAAAAGATATACGATTTGAAAAATGTATTATTTTTTCTTTCAATTTAGCTAATTAAAATAAGAAGATTTTAATAAATTTTTTATTTCATAAGCCTGAACGATAATAGCTTTGAAAGATTCAATTAATTGTGGAATAGATGAAAAAAACAGTTGAATTGTAGACTGAAAGAAAACATATATAAACAGGTATCAGGTGAAAAAAGCAAAGAAATAGATACAAAATTGTATTTGTTAACAGGGATATATAATAAGGCAGTAAAAAATATTTATGGAAATGTATGAGAAATGACAACATAAACAGATAAAAATTGAAGTTTAATTCGAAGAGGTATTGTTGTTATGGCTGTTATGTAAGAGAAAGTAAATCAGCAGGAGTCCATAGACATGGTAATTAAAAGCAATTTGATGCTACATTAAGCTTTAGAGTAGTTATACATTAAATAATAAAGCAAATAGATATATATAAGAATTTTAGGAAATATGTAAAGATATTTGAATAAATAGTTTAAATTACTCCAATTAAGTAGTTTATGAAAAAACAAAATTTTAATATATACCAAAATTAATAGCAAAATAAAGAAATGAGAAAATAAGTAAAGAAAACTTAACAAATTAACTTTAAAATAAAGATTGCGTTATAAGTAAGTTCAAGTATAAAATACATAAAAAAGTAAACACTAATTAAGAGGTGGTATATATGGAAAATTTGAAAAAAGAGATAAGTAAAGAATTAGAGATTTTAAAAGAATTAATAAAACGAGAAAGAGATGAGGAAGTAAAAAAACAAAGAAAAATATTAGACAAACTGTTGAATCAATATCTAAAAAACTTGTAAAAGGAACTATATTACTACAAGTTACACAAACAATTCGTTTATACCATACGAAAAATCTGATAATATATTAGAAAATGTAAAAAAATAGGTGATATAAATGAGAAAAACAAGCACAATAAAAATAGGAAAAAATCTACAAGAAATAAGAAAAAGTAACGGATATACTCAAGAAAAATTAGCAGAAAATATAGAAGTATCTGTCAGATACATAAGCGATATTGAACAAGATAGAGCAAAACCATCTTATGAAGTGCTAATAAAAATATGTAACTTATTTAATATAGGAATAAATCAAATATTTAGTGAATATCTAAAAATTCAAGAAAATAAAACTCTAAAATATTCATTAGCAGGATTTGAAAAATTAAATAAAAAAGATAAGGAGACAATAGAAAATTTAATAATGTATTTTAATAAAAATTAGGAATTGGTAAAAAAGCCAATTCCTTTTGTAATATTAATTGAATATTTATATAAAATATATTATTATAAATAAGGAAGGTGAAGACTGATGGAAAAAAATATATTTGAAGATTATATTCAAAACAAAAAGGAAGAAATCATAGAAAGTTTACAAAAACTTATACAAATACCAAGCGTTTATGAAAAAAGTGAGGACAAAACAAAACCATTTGGAGAAAATGCAAATGAAGCACTAGAATATATGTTGAATTTAGGAAAAAAATTAGGATTTAGAACTAAAAATGTTGATGGATACTGTGGATATATAGAATTTGGAGAAGGAGAAGAATTATTAGGAATTATTGGACATTTAGATGTAGTACCAACTGGGGAAGGTTGGAAATATCCACCTTTTAGTGCAACTATACAAGAAAATAAAATATATGGTAGAGGAGCGATAGATGATAAAGGACCAGTAATATCAGCATTATATGCTATGAAAACTGTTATGGACAATGTGAAAATCAACAAAAGAGTAAGACTAATTTTAGGACTAAATGAAGAAAATTCATGGAAATGTATTAACTATTATAAAGAACATGAAGAACATCCAACAATTGGATTCAGTCCCGATGCAGACTTTCCATGTATATATGCAGAAAAATCAATATTAACGCATAAAATATCTATGCCATATAAAATGGAAAACAAAAAAATAGCTATAATAAAAATTGATTGCAACAATAATCCAAATAATGTTGTACCTAGAATATGTAAAGTAGACTTAAAAATTGATAAAATAGACATTGACGAGTTAACAAGTAAAACAGAAGAGATTATAAAGAAATATAATTTTAATATAGAAATAAGTAAATTATCTGAAAATACTATAAGATTAACATCAAAAGGACTAGAAGCACATGCAGCACATCCAGACTTAGGAATTAATGCTATTTCTAATTTGATTATTGTACTAAACGAAATATTAAAAAAATATAATGAAGGAAATGAACTACTAGATTTCTTTGTAAAATATATACATATTGATTATAATGGAAATAAATTAGAAATAAATAAAGAAGATGAAAGTGGAAAACTGACATTAAATGTGGGAAAATTTGAGATGCAAGATGATACAATATTTATAAGTATGAATTTAAGAATACCAATTAATACCACTATAGAAGAAGTACAAGATAAATTTGAAAAAATTATAAGTACATATCATAATTTACAATACAAAAAAATAGCAAGTAAAGAACATTTATATATACCTAAAGATTCTAATTTAGTACAAACACTTTGTAAAATATTTAATGAAGAAAACAATTCTAATTTAGAACCAATAGCAATTGGAGGAGCTACCTATGCAAGAGCCTTTAAAAATTGTGTATCATTTGGAGCTAACATGCCAGGGGAAAAAGATATGTGCCATCAAACTAATGAATTTATTTCTATAGAGAATTTAATGTTTGCTACAAAAGTATATGCAAGGGTAATTTATGAACTTTAATATATATTTAATTGCAAAAGCAAAATATAGTAAAAAAAACACTTTAATAAATAGCCTAAAAGCATTGAAATTATTGAAAAAACAAGCAAAATATGATACAATATATATGTGTGAAATTTAGGAGGTATAGTAATGCCAATAAGATTAAAAAAAGATATCTATACCAACGGAGAAAAATATGTTTAATATAGAAGAAGAATTGAAAAAATTACCAGGAAAACCAGGCGTATATGTAATGAGAGACAAAAACGATACAATAATATACGTAGGAAAAGCAGTTTCTTTAAAAAATAGAGTAAGGCAATATTTTAGAAAAACAAATAAAACAGCAAGAATAGAAAAAATGGTAAGTCTAATTGACCATTTTGAATATATTGTTGTAGATAATGAAGCAGAGGCATTAATTTTAGAGTGCAATTTAATCAAGAAAAATAGACCTAAATTTAATGTCTTATTAAAAGATGATAAAACATATCCATATATTAAAATTGACATGAAAAGCGATTTCCCAGGAGTTTTTATAACCAGAAGAGTAGTTAATGATGGTTCAAAATATTTTGGACCATATGCTAATCCAGGGAGTGCTAAAGAGATGATAGATTTTATTAAGCAAAGGTATAAAATACGTCAATGTAGAACTTTAAAAGATAGAACAAGACCATGTTTAAACTATCATATAGGTAGATGTTTAGCACCATGTATGGGATATGTTACCAAAGAAGAATATAGAAAACAAATAGACGAAATAATTGATTTATTAGAAGGAAAGGTTGACAAAATTGTAAAAGAATTAAAAATTCAAATGCAAGAATCAGCAGAAAAAATGGACTATGAAAAAGCAGCAACTATAAGAGATAGAATACAGGCAATAGAAAGAGTTTCTGAAAAACAAAAAGTATCCAATATTACTGAAAATAATATAGATGTTATAGGAATTGCAAAATCTGAATTGCAAGTATGTATAGAAATATTTTTTGTTAGAGGAAGCAAAATGGTTGGTAGAGAGCATTATTTTTATCCAGACTTAAAGGATATGGAAGAAAAAGAAATATTATCAGGGTTTGTAAAACAATATTATTTAGATAACCCAAACATTCCAAACAGAATAATGATGAAAGAAGAAATTGAAGATAAAGAAGCAGTAGAAGAATGGTTATCCACAATTTTAGGCAAAAAAGTGGAAATAAAAACTCCAAAAAGAGGAGAAAAACTACGTTTTGTGGAAATGGCCGAAAATAATGCAAAAGTTACATTAGAAAATAAAGAAAAAGACAAAAGCGAAATACTGCTAGAACTAAAAAATGTTTGTAAACTAGACAAAATTCCAAGAAAAATAGAAACATATGATATTTCTAATATTTCAGGAGAATATATGGTTGCAGGTATGTGTGTTATGCAAGATGGAGTAATAAAAAAGAATTTGTCAAGAAGGTTCAAAATAAAAACTGTATATGAACAAGATGACCCTAAATGTATGGAAGAAGTAATAACAAGAAGACTAAAACATTCTATAGAAAATCCAAAAGGTGGATTTGGAGTTTTACCAGATGCTATATTTGCAGATGGAGGAATAACACAAATAAGAGCAACTAAAAAAGCTATTGAAAAATACAATTTAAATATTCCTGTTTTTGGAATGGTAAAAAATGATAAACATCAAACTAGAGCTTTGATGGATGAAAATAGAAATGAACTTGAAATTTCTGAAAATCTAATGAATTTAATAACAAAATTTCAAGATACAGTACATGATACTGCAATAACATATCATAGGAAATTAAGAGATAAATCAATAACAAAATCTAAATTAGATGATATTAATGGAATAGGTGATATCAAGAAAAAAGAACTGTTAAAATATTTTGGAAGCGTAGACAAAATTAAAGAAGCTACAATTGAAGAATTGATGCAAGTAAAAGGAATTACTAAAAATTTAGCAAAAGAGATAAAGACAAATTTATAAAATAAATATTAAGAAATAAAAGGAAAGTATATAAAAAATGAAAGAAGTATGGTAGGCACCATACTTCTTTTTTGGAGTATTTTCTCTCTTACTGTTCCTCATTATTGTGAGGTTTCTTTTTGTGTTTGCTTGAGGGAACAAGCCAACAAATTAGTCTCATAAGAGCTGCACCAGTCAAAAAAGAAAAGATGCAATCAGCATGAGAGAATGGGAACGATGTAATCGTATCCATTAGACTGCTAAAATTCATAGCAATGGCTACTCCAAATAATAAAATCAAGCTTGTCAAAAGAAAAACAATGCCCCGTTTCATAGTGTACTCCTCCTCTAATTTAAATTTAATAAGCTTGCATGAAGGAATATCCTTCAATATGCTAATTATAGCACAAAATCAGAAAAAAAGCAATTTTATGTAAAAAACGATATATGTATTAAAAAAAATATATAAAAATGCGATGAAATCCTTTATTAAAATTGTAATTTAAGAATAAAATTATTACAAATAGAATATACATATATAGAAAAAATAAAGTTTACAAAAGATTTTATTAAAAAACTTTTGACAAAACATAATAAATAAAAGGAGGATATATTTTATGGAGGCTACAAAAGAAAAATGGTTTGAAGCAAAATACGATACGAAAACTCAAAAAATGGTACTAAAAAAAACAAATATAAAAAGTAAAATAATTATAAAAAAGATAATAAATAGTGTAAAAAATCATACTTTTATAACAACTTTAAGTATAACTTTTTTAGCATTTTCAATATTAAATGTAGTTATGATATATAATTTTTTTGAAATTTTGCAAAAAGTATAAAAATGTGGTAAAATGTTACTATTCTATATAAAGGAGGATAGTAACTTTTTATTATTTAAATAAAAAATAGCTTATAAAATAATAAAATAGTTATAAAAAATATGAGATTAGCAAACGAGTGGAAAGATTATAAAATATTAGATATGGCAGATGGCCAAAAATTAGAAAAATGGGGTAACGTTATTTTATCAAGACCAGACCCTCAAATTATTTGGAAAAATAAAAGTTTTCCAGAAAAGTGGAATAAAATAAATGCAACATACCATAGAAGTAAAACAGGTGGAGGCTCATGGGAATTTAAGAAAAGAATTCCAAATAGTTGGCAAGTGCATTATAAAGATTTAACATTTAATATTAAGCCAATGGGATTTAAGCATACAGGCTTATTCCCAGAACAAGCAGTAAATTGGGACTGGATGATTAACAAAATAAAATCATCTAAAAGGGAAATAAAAGTATTAAATTTATTTGCATATACAGGAGGAGCAACAGTTGCTTGCTTATCTGCTGGAGCTTCAGTTTGCCATGTAGACAGCTCAAAAGGTATGACTACTTGGGCAAAAGAAAATGTTGTATCATCAGGTTTATCAAATAGGCCAGTTAGATTTATAGTGGATGATGTTGTAAAATTTGTTAATAGAGAAATTAGACGTGGAAACAAATATGATGCAATAATTATGGATCCACCTTCATATGGTAGAGGAGCTAAAGGTGAAGTATGGCAATTTGAAAATAATATATATGATTTAGTTGAATTATGCACAAAAGTATTATCAGATCAACCATTATTTTTCTTAATTAATTCTTATACTACAGGAATTTCTAGCACAGTATTAAAAAATATAATGGATATAACAATTGCTAAAAAATATAAAGGAAAGCTAGACTGCGGAGAAATAGGGATTCCTATGGAAGAATCTGAATTAATTTTACCTTGTGGAATTTATAGCAGATGGGAGAATTAAAATGCAAAATTTAAATGTAATATATGAAGATAATCATATAATAGTTGTAGAGAAAATACCAAATATTCCATCACAGGCAGATAATACGGGAGACATTGATATGCTAACATTAGTAAAAAAGTACATAAAGGATAAGTATAACAAACCAGGAAATGTATATTTGGGGTTAGTTCATAGATTAGATAGACCAGTTGGTGGTGTTATGGTGTTTGCCAAAACATCAAAAGCAGCATCAAGACTTAGTAATCAAATTAGGGAAAAAGTATTTAAAAAACAATATTTAGCAGTTGTTAGTGGGAAAGTGAAAAAAGAAAAAGATATTTTAGAAAACTATATGTTAAAAGATACAAAAAACAACATAAGTAAAGTTGTATCCAAAAATACTCCTAACTCTAAACTTGCTAAATTAGATTATGAAGTTTTAAAATATAACGAAAAAGACAATGTAAGTTTGCTACAAATAAATTTACATACAGGTAGACACCATCAAATTAGAGTTCAATTAGCTAATATGGGAAATAGCATTTATGGAGACCAAAAATACGGAAATATGGGGAAAAACAAGCAAATAGCTTTATGGGCAAATAAACTTACAATAATACATCCAGTTACAAAGGAAAAAATGGAATTTGTATGTAATCCAAAAGAAGTTGGAATATGGAAATTATGCAAATAAAAACCTTGTAAATATTGCAATTTGTAAAAATATGTGTTACAATTACCAAGTAACTATGAGAAAACCGTTAGGAGGAATAATAGATGACAGTTTTTAAAGGAATATTAATAGGAATCTATTTTTTAGTAGCCTTAGCTTTAATAATATTAACTTTAATGCAAGGAAAAGATGATGAAGGAGCATCAGGAACAATTACAGGTTCATCAACAAACAATTTCTACGAAAAAAATAAAAGTAGAACTAAAGAAGGAAAGCTAAAAAGATGGACAATTATATTATCAATTATATTTGCAATACTAACAATTGCATTAGGAATTGTATATATGGTATAAGATATTAAAATGGGCAGGTTTTTTAGTAAACAAGCCCTTTTTGTATGTTAAATATAAAAAAGAAAGAGGTAATGAATTTTAAGAATGGAAGAACAGGAACAGAAAATTATAGAATTTATGAGTGATGATGATTACGTCCCGATGAAAGCAAAAGAAATTGCTATGCTGATGAGAGTACCTAAAAATGAATACCATGAATTTTTAAGTACAATAGGAAAACTAGAACTAGAAATGAAAATTCAAAAAAATAGAAAAAACAGGTATAGAATAAGTGAAAAAACGTATTATGAAGGCTATTTTAGAAAAAATGCCAGAGGATATGGATTTGTTAGAATTGAAGGGCAAGAAGATGAAATATTTATAGCGAAAGAAAATTCATTAAATGCTTTAAATGGAGACCATGTTTTAATAGAAATAACAGAGGAAAAAAACAAAATAAAAAGTGCAGAAGGAAAAGTTGTAAGAATATTAAAACGTGAAAAAGACACATTAGTGGGAACATTTCAAAATAGTAAAATTTTTGGATTTGTAGTTCCAGATGATAAAAATTTTGGAACAGATATATTTATATCTAAAAAGAATTTTGGAAAAGCAAAAAACAACCAAAAAGTATTAGTAAAAATTACTAAATATCCTCAAAATGGAAAAAAAGCAGAAGGGAAAATTGTAGAAGTATTAGGCAATATGAACGATGCTGGTGTCGACATGCTTTCTATAATTAAAGAATATAAATTACCAGCTAAATTTTCTGAACAAGTAAAAGAAGAAGCAATAAAATGTGGAAATGAAATAAATAGAAGTGAAATAAGTAAAAGAGTAGATTTAAGAGATAAAAAAATATTTACTATTGATGGTGAAGATGCAAAAGACTTAGATGATGCAGTTAGAGTAGAAAAATTAAAAAATGGTAATTATAAATTAGAAGTACATATAGCTGATGTTAGTTACTATGTAAAAGAAAATAGTTTATTAGACCAAGAAGCATTAATAAGAGGAACAAGTATTTACATGTTAGGAAATGTAATTCCTATGTTACCTAAAGAATTATCAAACGGAATATGTAGTTTAAACGCTGGAGAAGATAGATTTACACTATCTTGTGTTATGGAAATTGACACAAAAGGAAACGTAGTTTCTTCTGAAATATATAAAGGAGTGATTTGTGTAACAGAAAGAATGAGTTACACAGATGTACAAAAAATTCTTGACAAATCAGATGAAGCTGTTCTTGAAAAATATAGTAAATATATACAAGACTTTGAAATAATGGAAGAACTAGCTAAAATATTAAAGGCTAGAAGAATAGAAAATGGATATTTAAATTTAGATATTCCAGAAAGCAAAATTGAGTTAGATATAGAAGGAAAAGCAGTAAAAATAGGAAAATATGAAACAACATTTGCAAATGAAATAATAGAACAATTTATGCTAACAGCAAATGAAGCTGTAGCAGAAAAATTCTATTGGTTAGATGCACCATTTATATATCGTGTACATGAAGAACCAGATATTGATAAAGTAAATGAATTAAATAAATTTTTATACAATTTTGGTTTAAAAATAAAAGCTAATAAAGACAATGTGTATCCAAAAGAATTTGCAAAAGTATTAGAAGAAATAAAAGGAAAAGAAGAAGAAAGAGTTATATCTACATTAATTCTAAGAACTTTAAAATTAGCTAAATATGAACCAGAAAACAAAGGACATTTTGGAATTGCAAGTAAATATTATTGTCACTTTACATCTCCAATTAGAAGATATCCAGACTTATTTATACATAGAGTTATATCTAAATATTTAGAAAATAACTATATATTAGATGACGAAGATATAATTAGATTAAAAAAACAATCGGAAGATAGAAGCAAACAATCTTCTGAAAGAGAGAAAGTTGCAACAGAAGTAGAACGTGATGCAGAAAAAATGAAAAAGGCAGAATATATGGAAGATAAAATTGGAGAAGAATATGAAGGGATTATATCTTCAATTACACCTTTTGGAATGTTTGTGGAACTTGATAATACTGTAGAAGGATTAGTAAGATTTGAAAATATGGGAGACGAATATTTTATATATAATGAAGAAAGAAAAGTATTAATAGGAGAAAAAACAAACAAAACATATAAAATAGGAGATAAAGTTGATATTAGAGTAATAAGAGCAAGTAAGCAATTAAGAGAAATTGATTTTGAAGTAGCATAATAAAAAAAGACAGAAGTAATAAATTAATCATTACTTTTGTCTTTTTTACATATTATAAAGGAAAATAAGCTTATAGAATAATTGTAAATATAAAAAAATTAAATTTCATTTAAAAAGTATTATAACATCGAAACATAGAACAATTATAGTAGAAAAAACAATAACAGCAATACCACCAGATTTATTGTTTAACATCTTAATTTCATATATAGCAAAGCCAATTACCTTTAATAAAATATAAAGAGTAACTAAGAAAAAAGCTAATTGATAAATAATACTTTCCATATTAAAATCCTTTCTAAATTTAATTTTATAATCGAATATTATCAAAAAATAAATTTGGATAATAAAACCTTTATAAATTTTACTTTTATTAATAAAAGTTTTTTAAAATTTAAGTCTCTGTAATTAACAGACCTGATTTAACAGAAGTATCAACATCAACCTTGAAAAATGAATTTTTATAGTTTTCTTCCCAATTATAAGCTTCAAAATCTTGTGAAGTTAAAAAGTTTTTAGTAGCAAATGTTCCAAAACCATTAATATCAGATTTGAAATTTTTAGAAGTTTTATATAAGTAGTCTAAAATAACAGACTCTAAATAGCTATTGCAAGAATTAGAGATTATAGATAAAACATCATTAGACAAATATTTAGAATTTTCAGACATAGAATAAATCCTTGCCATAAAATAACAATTTACTTTTACATAAGGTGTTGGAGTAGAAGTATCAACTTTTATTTTGGTAGACTTAAGAGGTGTTATATAAATATCAATATAATTATTATAATTAAGAGGATCTGGAACTGAAATTAAAAATCTATCAACCTTATTTTTCATGCTTAAAAAAGCTATAGTTTCTATATCACTTAATTCTCCAACTAAAATATCATCTTTAAAAACAGCAACACCAATATTCTCAACATTATTTGAACCTTGTACAGCAGATTTATCATTACTTGCATTTCCTAATATAGCATAAGATTCACAAGACTTACAAATTAAATTATTAAAGAATTTTCCGATGGTAGCATCAGGCATATGACCAGTATATCTACTAGAATCAGCAAATGTTTCGTAATATTTAGAAATTAAATTTTCTACTTCTGGCTTAGTTTGCTCAATATAATATTTTGCTCTGCATTTACTAATAATTATATTAGAAGATGGTCTGATTTGGGTATCATTAATTAAAGTATAGATTTCATCAGAAATACCAGTTGAAGCAATTTCCTCAGAAAATATAATTATTTTACAATGAGATAAATTAAGTTGTCTTCCTTGATAACTATTAGCTAAATTTATAGCATTACTTAAGGAAGATGCTGTTACACTATTAGTAATAGTTTCAGCCTTTTCACTTCCACCAGAATCAGGCGATAATGGATTAGAAAATTGAAAAGTAACTTCTAATTGATTATTTGGTGTTTTATCTATTCCAATTGCTAAAACATAAATTAATTTATCTAAATTCAAAGAAGAATACGAACTTGAAAATGCAAATATGAAGATAAAAATAATTGTTATAATAAAGATATATTTAAACAATTTTTTATTCATAATATAATTTTCTCCTTTATAATAATTTTATTGCTGATTTTTAATACTTACTTTTTTAGAAACATTTGCAATAACTAAAATAGTTAAAGAAAGTGCAAAAACAATTCCTAAAACAAGATATTTATATATATGTGTTTCAAAATATTGTGAAATAGCAAAATTCTTAGGAATTAAAGCAATTCCAAAAAATAATAGTCCAAATATTGGAATAAGAGATTTACTATCACTTATAAAAGTAATTTTTTGAAAAACATGAATAGACATTTTTAAAGAAATACTTAAGTAACAAGCAAAAACTAAAATCCAAATAAGTAAAAATATAGATTCAAGCCTTTGAAAAAATGTACCAAATTCTATATATCGAGTTGCATTATACAATGGAGATATTTCGCTTATATTCAAGAAAAAAGAGAATATAAATAAAAGTGTTGCAACTGTAAAAATTAAATATATAGCAGTTGTAATAACAGAACTTATAGCTATTTTTTTAAACTTAGAAGGGTCTTTTAAAATAGGAGGAAGAAAGTATATATACACAATGCCACCAAATGATGCTAAATTTGTAATACCTAATATAAAAGTTTGAGAAAAGCCGTTACCTAAAATAGGAAAGACCCTTTGTGGTTGAAAGTTATTTATATTTGTTAAAAATAAAAATACAATACTAAATAATGCAAAAGGAAGAACTATACGATTAGTTTTTATTGTCGCACTAAAACCTAGACTATTTGCAATACAAATAGCAAGTACAAAAAAAGTAATTAAAAAAGTTATATTTGTCATAGGATAATAAATTATTTTAATACTTTCACAAAAATTACGGAGCATAAAACTAGAAGTTATAACAAAATAACCAATAAAAATCGCACCAATTATATTTTTAAAAACTTTTCCACCAACTACTTCTGAAATATCTATAATATCCATACCAGGAAAATTTTTCATTAAATTAAAAATCAATAAAGCTATAAAAGTTGCAATAATTCCTACGAAAATTAAATTTAAAATACTAGCAGACCTGTAGGTAGTTAGGATTTTATTTGGAGCAGATAATATGCAATGACTGACTACAATAGTTAAAATAAGTGTTATAGCTTCTAATGTACTAATTTTTGTATTTGACATCTAAATCCCTCTTTTTTTATTTGAATTTTGAAAGAATTTCCACTTCATAGAAATTTTTTCTTGTTCTTCTTCTTTTTTTGGTGCTACATATGGAGCTCTATATTCACGTTTCCATATAGGTGGTAATAAATAGCTATTTCCTTTAGAATTAACAGCAGGAGCAAATGGTGTAGTATAAGAAACACCAAAAGACTGCAAACTACATAGTAAAGAAATATAAACAAATAGACCAATTGCAATTCCTAAAAATCCTGCCATATATCCTAATAAAATGAATAAGAAGCGGAAATACCTTAAATGAAATCCAAAAGAGAAATCAGGAATAGCAAAAGATGCAATACCAGTTATAGCAACAATTATAATCAATATAGGACTAACAATACCAGCACTAACAGCAGCTTGACCAAGAACTAATGCACCTACGATTCCAATAGTAGAACCAATTGCAGAAGGAACACGTAGACCAGCTTCACGTATTAATTCAAAAGAAAATTCCATCAATAATATTTCAGCAATAATAGGGAAGGGAACACTTGCCCTAGAAGCTAAAATAGAATAAAGCAAACTTGTGGGCAAAATTTCTTGATGAAAGCTAGTAACAGCAATATATAATCCAGGTAATAGTAAAGTAATAAAACAAGCTAATACTCGAAGTCCTCTTAAAAAATTACCAAAGTTTACTTTTAAATTACTATCTTCGGGAGAAGTGAGAAAATCTATTAAAACAGCTGGCATGATAAGAGCATATGGAGAACCGTTTATAATAATAATTACTCTACCATTTAACAAATATTTTGTTGCTTTATCAGGTCTTTCAGTAGAAAGAACTTGAGGTATTCCTAAATTATTAGAATCTACAATTAATTGTTCGAGCTCACCAGCGGAAAGAACAGAGTCAACTTCTAAATTATTTAATCTGTATTTAACTTCATTTATTAAATCAGAATTAGTGATATTATCCATATAACAAACAGCACATTTTGTTTTGGTTATTTTTCCGACCTCTATATTTTCAATAATTAGATTTTCATTATTAATAATTCTACGAATAAGAGATGTATTTGTACGGATATTTTCAACAAATGCTTCATGAGGACCTTTTATAACAGTTTCATTTGAAGGTTTATCTATATTACGTTGCTGAAATCCTTTTACTTCTATATCAAATGCAATAGAAAGTGTATCTACAAATAAAACACAATTTCCGAGAATTTACACCATTAGTAGCTTCAGAGAAAGTAGAAATTTTTTTGATGGAGTTTTGTGGTAATAAACAACTACTAAGATATGCTGATAAGTCAAATTTTTTAACTTTCCTTACAGTAATATTATTTGCAACAGCTTCAGAAATAACTTTATTTTGTGAACCATCAAATAAATTGTTTCTATTTCTAAGCATTAAAGGTTTTAAAATAAAATCATCCATGATTTGAGAATTAACCATACCATCGATGTAAATTACTAAGGCATGATATTGTTTACCACGAGCATTTAAAGTAAATTCTCTTAAAATAATATCACTATTTATTAAAGTATTATATTTAGTTTGTAAAAACTCTTTATTAACATTTAAACTAGGAAAGATTTTAACATTTTCAGATTCAGAAGAAAAATTTTGAGAAGTAGAATTATTATTAGTTTCTTCGTCAGGCAATTTAAATTCGTATTTGTCTTCAGGAGAATAAGAAAATGTGTTATTCCAAAATTCTTTAAAATTCATAATATACTCCATTAAGTAACATCATTTGTTATTAGTTAGCTTAAATAGGTTATTCAAAAGTTTTTATAAATACTTGTTGTTCATAATAATTTTATCATTGATTGTTGCAAATTATATAATTTTACTGACTAATAACTATTTTTGTTATTATGGCAATAAAAAGAAAAAAATATACTGGTTAAAAAAATTTAAAAATGTTATAATAAAAGTACAATTTGAATTTTTATGAAAAATAAGAGATATGAGAACTAATAAAATAAAAAATTAGATGTAAACGAAATAAGAAAAAACTAAAATTTTTAAAAATATTGAAAAAACTTTAATAAATTTAGTAAGCAAAAAGAATAATTTTAGAAAGGATTGAAAATAAAAATGAAAGATAAATTATCAGCACTAATAACAATAATTATTTCATTATTGATTATCGCTATTATAGGATTTTTGGGGTACATTGTTTGGGATACAGTGAAAGAATTGGGTGTATCAGCAGAACCAGAGAAATTTAAAACAGAGATATCTAGTGAAGATACAGTAGATAAAGAAACAATAAAAACTCCTAATGTTGTTGAAACTGAAAATCCATTTGATAATATTAAATCAGAAAGTAATGAAAATAAAAATATAGATTATAGTAATGTAACAGTTGATAAATATTTTTATAATCAATTAGAAGAACCATCTAAAATAATATACAAAGCATTTGAAAGTAATAAAGAAAATATGAAAACAGGGACATTTCAAATTGAACTAGGAAATAGTTTTGATAACATATTAAATAGTACAACAGGTGGAGACAAACTAGCACAATACTATCAGTCAGCTATTGAAGCATATACATATGATAATCCAGATGTTTTCTATTTAAGTCCTAATAAAATTTATTTAAACATAGAAACAACACAAACTTTAAAAGGAAATACATATAATCTATATATTAACAATGGAAAATCAAGTAATTATTTGATTGATGAATTTGCAAATGAAATACAAGTAAATGATGCATTAAATCAAATAAATGCAGTAAAAAATGATTTAATATCAAAAAGAACAGGAAATACATATGAAGACATAAAAATGGTACATGATTATTTAGTAGATACTGTAACTTACGACACAAGTATTTCAAAACCAAATATATATAATATGTATGGAGCATTAATTGCTAAAGAAGCTGTGTGTGAAGGATATGCGAGAGCTTTTAAATATATTATGGATGAGATGGGAATACCTTGCACACTTGTTATAGGGCAAGGTAGAAATTCAAAAGGAGAAATAGAAAACCATGCATGGAATTATGTGCAAGTAGGTGATAGCTGGTATGCGTTAGATACTACTTGGGATGACCCAGTAATAGTAGGTGGAGGATATGTAAGTAAAAGTTCAAAATATAAATACTTTTTAAAAGGAATCAATACTTTTAATAATGACCATACACCAAGTGGACAATTTACACCAAATGGAAAAGTATTTTTATATCCAAATTTGAGTACGCAAGATTATTAGAAAATCTACTAAATTGGCAGAAGAAATTTTGAATTAATGAAAAAATTTTAATTAAGTTATAAAAAGGGTGTCTATGAAGATACTCTTTTTATAGTTTACTCAAAATAAAATTCTTAAAAAATTATAGCTTTATTTTTGAAATTTTAATTGTATTTTCAAAAAATTAAAATTATAATATAATTATAATTTTAAGGAGGGGATTGTTATGGATAAAGAAAATGAAAATAATCCAAAAGAAACAAGCAAAAATATTAAGAAGGGAAAGAAATTATTAAAAATTTTATCAATAATTATTATTGTTTTAGTAATTTTATTTTGTATTCATATTATAAGAAACTTTATTATAATTAACAAAATATTTAATAAGCAAGCAGAATATAAAGATGTTAATAATTATTCATATACAAGTGAATATTATTCAGCTAAAGAAGATGATGAAAAAACAGTAATAGAAACATATTATAAAGATGGAAAATCAAAATTAATTAGAAAAGGCGAAAAGGAAATAAGTGTTTTCTATGATAACGATACTAAAGAATGTATATTTGTAGATAATGAAGAAAAAGAAGCTACTATAGATTATTCAGAGACAATGTTAGGAGTAGAAAAACCAATAGCATTAGAAACAACATTACAAGAAAAATTATTGATGGCATTGCTTAGCTTTATTAGGACAGAAACAGTTAATGGAGAAGAATGCTATTATATTACACAAGGAGATTATAATAAATGTTATGTTAGTAAAGAAACAGGAATAGCAATTAAAAATATTTCTGGAAAAGCTGTAATAGATGGAAAAGAATATGAAAGTATTACTGAAATTAAGAATTGGAAAATAAATCAAGTAATAGATGAAAATGTTACAGTACCAGATATTTCAGAATATAAAATTATAAAAAATGAATAGTTATAAAAATAAATATCCAAATTTGTAACATTACTGAATTATATAATAATATTGGTAATATTTTCTAAAAATTTACATTTTTTATTAATTCTTTTAAATTTTATATTATAATAAAAGTATAATTTTAAGGAGGGGATTGTTATGGAAAAAGAAAAACATCAAAAAGGAAGAAAAGAGTTTTTAATAGTAGGAATTATAATATTAATACTTTTGGTATTATTTATAATATACGTATCAAGAAATATGTATATTATTTCAAATTTATCTAAAAATGCAGAAAAAATAATTGAAAATACAAATTATCATCAAATAATGTACTTTTATAATTTAGGAGAATATCATAAAGAAGAAGTATTTGCATTAGGAAATAAGAAAAAGATGATAAAAACTGAATATACAAAAGACGATGTTATAACAACAACAACCTTTGCAAATAGAATAGAAGAAAAAGATGAAAGTTCAATAAAAGCATATAATGTGAATATATATAATGAATCTAAAAATGGTAAAAAAGCAATTTTAGATAAAACAATTGGCTATGACGATGAATTAAAAAATGAATTTTATACAGAAAATTCTTGGGAGCTATTGAAAAAATCTATGTTAGCAAAAATAAAAACATCAACATTTAATGGAGAAGAATGTTATGTTGTATCTAATTTTGAAGGAAACAATATAGGAGATAAAAGAGATATGTACATAGATAAAAATACAGGTCTTCCTATTAGTGTAATGGCGTATGAATTAAAATCAATAGACCAAGAAAATAAACAAGTTGTTACTCGTTTGCCAATAGTAGAATATGTATATGAATTTAATAATGTAACTGAAGAAGAGTTTATAGAACCTAATATAAATGAATATGAAATACAAAAATAAGAAATGTAATTAATAAAAGAGGTTTTTCAAAAATGAAAAGCCTCTTAATTTAAATATTAAAAATAAAATAATATTAAAGAATTATACAAATTAACCCACCACTACCTTCGTTAACAATTCTTTCTAAAGTTTCTTGTAATTTTATTTGAGCATCTTCAGGCATTTTTGCAAGCTTAGTTTGTAGACCTTCATTAACAAGTTCGTGTAAGCTTTTTCCAAAAATATTAGATTCCCAAATTTGTTTAGGGTCATTTTCAAAACCTGAAAGTAAATAATTAACAAGTTCTTCAGACTGTTTTTCAGAACCGACAATAGGAGATACCTCAGTTTGAACATTGGTTTTTATTAAATGAATTGAAGGAGCAGTTGCCTTTAACTTAACACCAAATCTAGAACCTTGTTTAACCATTTCAGGTTCTTCTAAAATAAGCTCATCAATAGAAGGTGTAACTATTCCATAACCTTTACGATTTACTTCATCTAATGCATATGATATTTTATCATATTTCTTTTGAATAATAGATAGTTCTGAAATAATTCTAAATAAATCGCCTTCATTTGATACTTCAACACCAGTAATTTCAGTAAGAACATTATAAAATAATTCTTCTTTTAATGTGATTTCAACATTTACGTTACCAGAACCTAATTGAATATCATTAATTGAAGTATTAGAAATAATTTCAGTAGTAGCTATTTTTTTAGCACAAAAAGAAACATCTTTTAGAACATTTACATCCATAAAAGCATCTTTTATTTCTTCAAATAATTTTGATTTTAGAGGATGTGAAAAGTCAAGCCCATCTAACCATCTAGGAAATTTAATTTTAATTTGATTAGCAGGAAATTCATATAATACTTTAGAAAAGATATTATTAATATCATCAATATTTAAATATTCACAATTTATGGGAATAACAGAAGTGTGATATTTATCTGTTAAAGTTTTTGCTAATTCTTGAGTGTATTGAGAATTAGGTTCTACGGAATTTAATAAAATTATAAAAGGCTTGTTTAAACTTTTTAATTCATTAACAACTCTTTCTTCAGCTTTTATATAATCTTCTCTAGGAATACCAGTAACAGAACCATCAGTAGTTACTAATATACCAATTGTTGAATGTTCTTCAATAACTTTTTTAGTTCCAATTTCAGCGGCACTTTCAAAAGGAATTTCATCATCAGACCATGGTGTTTTTACCATTCTAGGCATATCATCTTCTAAATATCCAATAGCATTATCAACTAAATAACCTACACAGTCTACTAACCTTGTTTTAAACTTTAAGTTATTATCTAAAGTTATTTCTATAGCTTCATTAGGAATGAATTTGGGTTCTGTAGTCATAATTGTTTTTCCACCAGCACTTTGTGGAAGCTCATCTCTTGCTCTTTCTTTTTTGTATTCATTATCTATATTAGGAATAACTAACAAATCCATAAAACGTTTTATAAAAGTAGATTTACCGGTTCTTACAGGACCGACAACTCCTACATAGATATCACCATCAGTTCTTTTTGCGATGTCTTGATACAATACTGTATTATCCATCTATATACCTCCTTTTAATTTTAGAAATGTTTGTACTACTTAAATACTTTAGTTAATGTATATTTAGATAAACTATATAATATGACAGGTTAATAAACATTTTCTAAAAAGGTTCTCTAAATTAGTAAAAATTTATAAATACGAAGAATTTTTACTTTATTATATGTAATTTTAAATAAATGATAATACTGTAAAGGCAAATGGAATTTTTACAAATATTAAAAACTTGCGAAAAAAAAGCAGTTGTGGTAAAATGGCACTATCGAAAAAAAATCATATAATATACTAATTAATATGAAGGGATGAACGAAATGGATAGAGAAGAAGAAACTATAAAATTATTAAATGAATATGGACAAAATCATATAGCAAATTTATTAAATAAAATAGATGAAGCAAAAAAACAAGAATTAATAAATCAAATAAATCAAATTGATTTTCATCAAATAACAGAATTATATGAAAATACAAAAAAGAAAATAGAATTTAAGCAAAGCAAAATAGAGCCAGTGCCTTACTTAGATAAAGCAAAACTTACAACTGAACAAATAGAAGAACTTGATAAAATAGGAGAAGAAGTATTAAAAAATAACCAATATGCAGTTGTAACAATGGCAGGAGGTCAAGGAACTAGACTAGGACATACAGGACCTAAAGGAACTTTTAAATTAGATGTTTATGGAAAAGGAAAATACTTATTTGAAATATTAGCAGATAATTTACAAGAAGCAAATAGAAAATATGGAATAGTTATTAACTGGTATATCATGACAAGCAAAGAAAATAATGAAGAAACAGTAGAATTCTTGGAAAAAAATAATTATTTCGGATATGACAAAACAAAAGTTACTGTATTTAAACAAAGTGAATTGCCATTAGTAGATACAGAAGGAAAGCTATTAATAGGTAAAGATTATAGAATTAAAGAAGCATCAGACGGAAATGGTGGTACATATTCTTCATTAAGAGCTAGTGGTTGTTTAGCTGATATGAAAGAAAAAGGAATTAAATGGATATTTATAGGTAGTGTAGATAATGCTCTATTAAAAATGGTAGACATTACATTACTTGGTATGGCAGTAAAAAATGGAGTTCAAATAGCATCTAAATCAGTTGTAAAAGCAAATCCACAAGAAAGAGTAGGAGTATTTTGTAAAATGAATGACCATCCTAAGGTTATTGAATATACAGAATTACCAGAAAAAATGGCAGAAGAAGTAGATAATGATGGAGAACTAAAATATGGAGAATCTCACATTATGTGTAATTTATATACAATAGATGCAATAGAAAAAATTAGTAAAGAAACATTAATATATCATACAGCGTTTAAGAAAAATTCATATATAGATGAAAATGGAAAAGAAGTTATTCCGCTAGAGCCAAATTCTTATAAATTTGAATCATTTATTTTTGATGCATTTGAATTTTTTGACGATATAGCAATACTAAGAGGAAAAAGAGAAGATGATTTTGCTCCAGTTAAAAATAAAGAAGGAGTAGATAGTCCAAAAACAGCTAAAGAATTATACGAAAAATATTGGAATAAAAATAGAAAAGGATAAAAATAATTATAATTTGTCATTGAAAAACTTTATTTGAGATTTAATCAATGTACAAATAGTACATTAGTAAATTTAAAAGTGGTTTTCTTGTCAAAAATATAATCTTTGCCAACAAGATTAATACTTTTCAGAAAGGAATGAGAGTTAAGTATGGAGAAATGTAAAATAAAAAATTTATACAATTTAAATGAAACAATAGCAAAAGAATTATTAGAAAGTGTTGCATATCCATGGGAGGCATTACCTAAGATAGAAGAATTTATTATAAAAATAGGAAACAATTTAGATGCTGATGTATATGAGAAAAAGGGAGACAACATTTGGATTGCAAAATCTGCAAAAATTGCACCAACAGCATATATTAATGGACCTGCAATTATAGGAGAAGATGCAGAAGTAAGACATTGTGCTTTTATAAGGGGAAAAGCAATAGTTGGAAATGGTGCAGTAGTAGGAAATTCAACAGAATTAAAAAATGTAATTTTATTTAATAAAGTTCAAGTACCACATTATAATTATGTAGGAGATTCAATATTAGGATTTAAAGCACATATGGGAGCTGGTTCAGTAACATCTAATGTTAAATCAGATAAAAAATTAGTTATTGTGAAAAACAGAGAAGAAAAAATAGAAACAGGATTAAAAAAATTTGGAGCAATGCTTGGAGATAATGTAGAAGTTGGATGTAATAGCGTATTAAATCCAGGAACTGTAGTGGGGAAAAACTCAAATATATATCCTTTATCTTGTGTAAGAGGAGTAATTCCAGAAAATTGTATTTACAAAAATAAAAATGAAATAGTAGAGAAATTTTAGAAAAATTTTAGAAAGAAATTAAAATAATAATAATTAAGCCATTGTTAATAAAGCAATATAAAAAATTAAAAGATAATAAATGATATATGACAGAAAATGAATAATAAAAATAAAATACAGCTTAAATTAGTTTATACAATATTAGTTTACAAGCATTTACTTAAATGAGATGTTTAAACTAACAAATATTGATAATTCGCTAATTATTAAGCTGTATTTTATTTTTTCTCAACAAAAGTTACATTTGTTGATTTCCAGGTATAAAATAATCAACTACACCATAAATTAAAGCACCTATTATTGCAGCTACCCACGAAATTGAATAGCCAGCAACAAAAAATTGAGTTACATATAGAGTAATAGCAGCTAAAGCAAAACCTACAAATCCCTTACCAAAAGGACTAGCATGTAATCCTGTAAATTTAACTATTAAATAGTCAATAACAGTAAGAACTATAGCTGCTATAGCTAATGTCCAGATATTATTTATAGTAAAACCTGGTGTAAAAAATGCAGTAATTGCTAAAACTACAGCTGCAGCGACTAATCTACCTACTACTTGCCATACAGCGGAAGTACCACTTTGTGAAGTATGATTTCCTTGCACTTCTGACATGTTCATAACCTCCTTAGTTATAAAATTCATTATGAAATTTTTAAAGGTTCTAAATTTATTATTCACAAAAAATTAATTATTATACAAAATAAAGAATAAAAAAATAAATTTTGAGAATTATAAAAGTAATAAATTATATAAAAGTAGGTGCGAAAATTTGATAATTACTTTTTTTAGATCAATAGTTTTATATATAATAGTTTTAATAGTCATGAGACTTATGGGAAAAAGAGAAATAGGACAATTACAACCATTTGAATTAGCAATATCAATAATGATAGCAGACTTGGCATCAATACCTATGGCAGATATTGGAATACCAATTTTTAATGGAATAATACCAATTTTAGGTCTTTTAGCTATGCATCTTATAATATCATTATTAAATTTAAAAAGTATGAAAGCAAGAGAAATAATATGTGGAAAACCAAGTATCTTAATATATAGAGGAAAAATTAACGAAAAAGTTCTAAAAAAAGAAAGATTTACAATAAACGAATTAGAAGAAAGATTAAGAGCAAATAATGTATTTAATTTAGGAGATGTTGAATATGCTATTTTAGAAACAAGTGGACAAGTAACTGTAATACAAAAACCAGAAAAAAGAAATACAACACCACAAGATTTCAAGATAGTACCAGAATATGAAGGGATACCATATGATTTAGTTGTTGATGGGAAAATAATGCATGCAAATTTAAGAGAGATAGGTAAAGATTATAATTGGCTAAAAAAACAAGTTGAAAAATTTAAAATGAAACCAGAAGAAGCCTTAGTGGTAACAATGGACGGTAAAGGACAAATTTTCTGCCAGAAAAAAGAGAACAAAAAATAATGTCCAGATGGGGACAGGTCCAAAGTGGACATTTTGGAAAAAATTGTATTAAATATCGTAATTTATTTTAAAATGTCCATAAGAGAAACGTCCCCAATCGGACAAAGGAAGGAAAAATTGTGAGAAAAGAATTTATTATTTGTTTTATAATTATTATAATGATATTTTTAGGAAATTTTTTTACTAAAAAATATGCTCGGAGATTCAGGAAAAGAAATATTGTCTATGTTAGAAAATTTAAAAAATGTAGTAAAAGAAAAACCACAAGAAGCGGAAAAGAGTTTTGAAGATATAGAAGAAAAATGGGAGAAAAAACAAGATAAATTAGCGTATTTTATAGAACATAACGAATTAGAAAAAGTAGACAATAATTTGGTTTCGCTAAAAAGTTATATAAGTATAAAAAATTTTGATGAAGTTATAAAAGAAATTGATGAAACAGCTTTTTCTGTAAAGCACATAGAAGAAAAATATCAATTTAATTTGAAAAACATATTTTAAATGTCCGATTGGGACGGGGTCCAGGTCCAAAGTAGATATTTTGGAAAATTATTAAAAAGATTAATTGAATGTATTATTCCAAGTAAAATGTCCAAAGTGGATATTTTGGAAAATTATTCCCAAATATCCACTTTGGACCTGTCCCTAATTGAACACAATTAATCTTGCTTGCTAATTTTAGCATATTTTTTAAGTTTTTCATAAACTAAATAATTAACTGTTCCAGCAGGGAAATGACCATTTTTATCTTTTTTACCAGCAGGTACACCAGTTAAAACTTCAATACCTTCTTCAATTGTTGAAACTGCATAAATATGGAATTGTTTATTTTTAACAGCTTCTACAACTTCGTCAGAAAGTTGTAGATTATCTACATTTTGAATTGGAATCATTACTCCATGAGAACCATCTAGTCCGCGTGACTTACATACTTGGAAAAATCCTTCTATTTTTTCATTAACTCCACCAATTGGCTGAATTTGTCCTTTTTGATTTACTGAACCAGTAACAGCAATAGATTGATTAATTGGAATTTCAGATAAACTAGAAAGTAAACCATATAACTCTGTACTAGAAGCACTATCACCGTCAACACCATTATATAATTGTTCAAAACATATACTTGCGGTTAAACATAAAGGAATATCTTGTGCAAACATTTCACCTAAATATCCAGTTAAAATAAATACACCTTTTGAATGAGATGGTCCAGATATTTCAACTTCTCTTTCTATATTTACAATACCAGTTTTTCCAGTATAAGTATTTACTGTAATTCTTGCAGGTTTTCCAAAAGTATAATCACCGATAGTCATAACAGTTAAACCATTTAATTGACCTACTTTAGAACCTGATGTGTCAATTAAAAGAGTATTTTGTTCAATCATTTCTAAATATTTTTCATCATATTTTTTAACTCTTTCAATTCGTTCGCTAAGAGCTTTATCAATAAACTTAGGAGTAACAACTTTAGAACGAGAAATTTTTGCCCAAGTAGCAGCTTCACCAACAACTTGCATTAAATCGTCAAAACGTGTAGAAATTTTACTATGACTTCCTGCTAATTTAGAACCATATTCTACTAATCTTGCCATTGCCTCTTTGTCTAAATGAGGTAATCCTTCATATTCACAGAATCCATGAATTATTTGAGCTAATTTATTAACATTTTCAGTATTCATTTTAGCTGTTTCTTCAAATTCAACTTTTATTTTAAATAATTTTCTAAAATCAGAGTCCATAGCTAAAAGTGTTTGATAAATTTGTGCATTTCCAATTAATATAACTTTTAAATTAAGAGGAATTGGCTCAGGTTTTAATGAAATTAGAACCATAGAAGAACGTTGTTCATTTGCATTTTCAATAGCTACTTGTTTAATTCTTAAAGCTTTTTTTAAAGCTTCATAACAAATACCATTTGCTAATAAATCTTTAGCTTGGAAAATAATATATCCACCGTTGGCTTGTTGCATAAGACCAGGTTTTAACATTGTATGGTCAGTTTTTAAAGCACCATAATAATTTTCATATTCGATAGCTCCAAATAAATTTGCATATGAATAATTAGAATCCATAATAACTGGAGCTCCTTCTTTATTAGAATTGTCTATAAATAGATTAACTCTATAATTTAAACAAGGGTCTTGCTTTTTCATTGCAGGATTAACAGGTTGTTGTTGAGAATTTGAATTTTGAGAAGGTTCTTCTAAAAATACAGGAATATTTTTTAAGACATCTTGTTTTACGGCATTTAAAAAATTATTTATTTTTTTGATTCTTTTATATTTAGATTTTAAGTAATTAATATGAGCGTTAACCGTAAGTAATGCAACATTTGATTGCCATTCTGAAATTTTTTTATCTGATTGACGTTCAATTTCTTTAATTTGATTTATTACTGTCATAATTTGTTCTTGAACTACTACTGACTTTTCTTCATATTCTTTTTTTATTTCGTCATCCAATTTATCAAATTCTTCTTCTTGAATAACTTTTCCATCAACTATAGGCATCATATAAATACCGTTTTGAGCAGTTTTTACTTGGAAATTATATTTATTAGCATTTTCATTTAACTTATCTAATAAGGCAGAACGTTTTGATTCAAATTCTTGTTTTATTAAAGCTTTTTCTTTTTCAAAATCATCATTGTTAAATGTTTTTTGTATATCCTTTTTTATTTCTTTAATAAATCCATCCATATCGTCTTTGAATTCCTTACCTTTGCCAGCAGGAAGTTCAACTGCTATAGGCTCATTAGGAATATCAAAATTATATACATAGCACCAGTCAGAAGGTACTTTTTTCTTTAAAGCTAGTTTATTTAAATAATTTCTTGTATAGGAAGTTTTTCCAACTCCACTAGGACCTTCTAAATATAGATTATATCCTTTAACATCTACTTGTAAACCAAATTCTAGAGCTTTTATACCTCTATCTTGACCGATACCTTCTTGAATTGATTCTAAATCAGCAGTAGAATCAAAATTAAATATGCTTGGATTACAAGTCATTTTTAAATCTTTGTAATTTAATTCATTTTTACTTTTCATTTGTTTCCTCCAATAATTTTTCTTAGTATAACCAATTTGCTTTTATTTTATATTAGTTAATAGAAAAAGTAAAGAAAATAAATATATTTTCCTAAAAGTTTAATAATAAATAATATAAAATGCATAAAAATAATGTAAAAAAGATAAAAAACGAAATAAGAAGAATGGAAATAATATTAAGTAATTTAGTGAAAAATGCTTAAATTAAAGTGACTTTATTAAGTTTTTTACAAAATAATTTACAAAAATAAAAAAAATGGTTGACAAATGTGGTATTAATTAGTTATAATATTAAATGTGCTCTGGTAGTACAAACTAATGATGGTGGATGTAGCGTAGTTGGTTAACGCGCCAGTTTGTGGCACTGGAGACCGTGGGTTCGAGTCCCATCTTCCACCCCATGTATATATTGGGCTGTAGCCAAGCGGTAAGGCACCAGACTTTGACTCTGGCATGCGCTAGTTCGAATCTAGCCAGCCCAGCCAGTAATATCAAGGCTTTCGAGATTTTCGAAGGTCTTTTAATTTTCTTAAAATGGCTCAATGTCAATAGTTGGGGTAAGATACCTGAAAAGTATTCTTATCTCAGC
>CAUWGA010000007.1:0-48805 GCA_963558245.1 uncultured Clostridia bacterium | reverse complement strand
AGCTGAGCTAAGCGACCATGTTCTCTCGACGTGTTTAATTATACTAATTATTTATAATATTGTCAATACTTTTTTAAAATTTTTTTAATTTTTTTTATATATTTTTTATTCATTATATCAAACATGCTATTTAACAGTATTTACAGTCTATTAGAATTTATATTTATTGTATTTTTTCTACTATTTATTATTAAAAAGTACAGAAAATTAAATATCTGTTAGGATAATAAGAGCTTGTATAGAAGTTGGTATAATTATGCTTTATCAATATATAAAATATAATATATTATACTTTATATATTTTATTAATATTAATTATCTTTAAATATTTTTATTATACCTGAGTGTAGAATATAATTATATTTTCTACACTCAGTAATAAATTTAAGCATATGCTTGACGTTTTTTAAAGCTAAGTAGATTTGTAATTTCATTTTCTGTATTTTTAGCTTTTTTAGTTTTTCTCGCTCTTTCTTGTTCCAATTCTCTTTTTTGTTTTTCAGCCATAGATTGGCAAATTGCCTTTTGATATGCAAAATGTGTGTCTTGCGCAATTTTACTCCAGTTATACTCATTTCTAACTTTATTTTTGGCTACTCTTGTTATATCTGCACATAATTTATGGTCATATAATACTTCTAATATTGAATCTGCTATAGAATTGGGATTTCCACAATATGCTTTCATTCCATTTTTCTTATGGTCTACAATTTCATTTAGTCCTCCTATATCAGAAACCACTATTGGTTTTTCAGAAAGCATAGCTTCTAATGCTACTATTCCAAAAGGCTCATATGTACTTGGGAATACTGCAACATCAGCAGCTTTATACATTCTTTGTACATCTTTTCCCTTCATATATCCTGCAAAATATACTTTGTTATCTATTCCCATTGCTTTTACTTGATTTCTTAATTCATCTTCCATACCACCTTTGCCGCATATTACAAGTTTACTATCATGATAACCTTCCAAAATTTTTGGCATAGCTGATATTAAATGTTGAATCCCTTTTTCATATACAAGTCTTCCCATAAATAAGATTATTTTTTCATTATCCATTGCGTATTTTCTTCTAAAACTATAATCTCTTTCTATTCCATTAAATAAGTTTAGGTTTACACCATTTGGTATTACATTTATTTTATCATATGGAAGTCCAAATAACCTTTGTAATTCATTTTTCATATAATTACTATTTACAACTACTTCCGCTGCTTCATATGTAAGCATCCATTCTGTATCATTTATATATCTTTGTTGTTCATCATGAATTCCACTGTTTCTTCCAGCTTCTGTTGCATGTATTGTTGCAACAATTGGTATATTATAAGAATTTTTTAAAGTTTTGGCACTATATGCTACTAACCAGTCATGGGCATGTATAACGTCAAAATTTCCTTGTTCTTTTATTATTTCATTTGCTTTAGATATCATGTTAAAGTTTAATTGTAAAATCCAATCGATAAAATTATTAGGATTTATCATATAGTTGTCTACTCTATATACTTTTATTCCTTTATCATCTTCAAAGTATGGAGTATCTCCTTCTCTATATGTAATTACAGTTACATCATGTCCGTCCTTGTGTAATGTTTTTGATAAATCATACACTACTCTAGCTATTCCACCTACAACTCTTGGTGGATATTCCCATGTCAACATTAGTATTTTCATATTACTATCTCCCTTTTCTTATTATATTTTCTTTTGTTAAAATTATTACTTCGTAATTTTGACATTCTCGCTATATATTCTATACAATTTTCAAAAAAAAGTAAATGCTTTTTTCAAAAAACATTTACTTTTTTTGCTATTTTTTTTCAAATTTTTTATTTATAAATGATGTGTCATAATTATTAGTTTTAAAATCTTCATCATCTAATATTTTTAATATAAATTCTGCATTTGTTGTAATACCTTCAACCACTAACTCTGATATACTACTTTTCATTTTGTTAATACTTTCTTCTCTATTTTTTCCATGAACTATAATTTTAGCAATCATTGAATCATATGTTGGAGGTATTGTATATCCTGCATAAATTGCCGTTTCTACTCTTATTCCATTTCCTCCTGGTAAATGTAGTTCTTTTATAGTTCCTGGACAAGGCATAAAGTTTTTATCTGGATTCTCACTATTTATTCTTACTTCTAAACTGTGCCCTACTATTTTTATATCCTCTTGTTGATATTCTAATTTTTCTCCACTTGCAATTTTTATTTGTTCTTTTATTATATCTATATTAGTTACTTCTTCTGTTACTGGATGTTCCACTTGAACTCTTGTATTCATTTCCATAAAATAAAAATCTTTGTTTTTATCAACTAAAAATTCAATTGTACCTGCATTACTGTATCCTATTTGTTTTACTGCTTTTACTGCTACTTCGCCCATTTTTTGTCTAGTTTTATCATCTATTGCAGATGAAGGAGTTTCTTCTAGTATCTTTTGGTTTCTTCTTTGTATAGAGCAATCTCTTTCTCCTAAATGTATGCAATTACCATGTTCATCAGCTAATATTTGTATTTCCACATGTCTAGGATTTTCTATAAATTTTTCTAAATATATGCTATCATCGTTAAAAGAAACTTTTGCTTCCTGTTTAACTAAATCATATGATTTTTCTAATTCTTCTTGATTATATGCTATTCTAATCCCTCTACCTCCGCCTCCACTTGATGCTTTCAAAATTACAGGATATTTAATCTCTTTTGCAATTTCAATTGCTTGTTCTTTAGAAAAGATTAAACCATCTGAACCCGGCACAACTGGTACTCCTGCATTTTTCATTGTTTCTTTTGCTTTTGATTTATTCCCTAACAATTCTATTAACTTATATTTAGGGCCTATAAATTTTATATCCATCTCTTCACATATTTTTGCAAAATTACTATTCTCTGATAAAAATCCATATCCTGGATGAATACTATCAGCACCTGTTAAACAAGCCGCTTCTAGTATTGCTTTCATATTTAAATAACTCTTATTTGATGGAGCTGGTCCAATACATACCGCCTCATCAGCAAGACTCACGTGCAAAGCTGTTTTATCTGCTTCGGAATATACAGCTACTGTTCTTATTCCAAGTTCTCTGCAAGCTCTTATTATCCTAACAGCTATTTCACCTCTATTTGCTATTAAAACCTTTTTTATCATATTTTTTCTCCTTTTCTATGTCCTATTGGGGACGTTTCTGAAGTGGACATAATTATACTACTGCAAATGTTAATTCTCCTTTTGCAACGACCTTTCCGTCTATAGTTGCTATTGCTTCTCCTATTCCTACTGGCCCTTTTCTTTTTATTATTTTCACTTCTAATTTTAGTTTGTCTCCTGGGAGTACAGTCTTTTTAAATCTTAATTTGTCTATTCCACCAAATAAGGCATTTTTTCCTTTATTTTCTTTTTCTGACAATATTGCAACTGCTCCTGTTTGAGCTAAAGCTTCTACAATTAATACTCCTGGCATAATCGGATTTCCTGGAAAGTGCCCTTTAAAATAATATTCTTCTTGGTCTACATATTTATATGCTATTGCACTTTCTCCTGGTGTATATTCTTCAATTTCGTCTATCATTAAAAATGGTTCTCTTTGAGGAATTATTTTTTTTATTTCTTCTTTATTTAACATATTTATTCTCCTATTTTAATTTAAATAGTGGTGTACCATATTCCACCATATCTTCATTATTGATGCATATTTCAGCAATTTCTCCATCGTATTCCGATTCTATTTCATTCATCAATTTCATTGCTTCTACTACGCATAACACTTGACCTTTACTCACTTTATCTCCAACTTTTACAAATGGTGGCTTATCTGGTGCTGGACTTGAGTAAAATGTTCCTACCATCGGACTTTTCACAATTTTTGTTAAATCATTATTTTTTTCTTCATTTCCTATTTTTTCTATGTTATCATTTTGTACTATTTTTTCTTGAATTTCTGATACTATTTTATTTTTTGCGCCTGAATTTTCTTCTTTTTTCATGCTTATTTTTATTCCGTCTGGGAATTCTATATCTAGCGAATTTAATTTTGATTCTCCCATATCATCTATTAATTTTTTTATATCCTCATAATTCATTTTTTTACTTTCCTTTCAAAAAATTATTATATATTTTTTTACTTTTATCTGTAAAGTTTTTTCAATTTTATATTTAAAACTTACTTTAAATTTCATTTTACGCTCAAAATTTATTTTATATTTTCATCCTCTTTATTATTCTTCAGTCCATTTTTTTAATAAAATACTGCTATTATGTCCTCCAAATCCTAATGAGTTTGACATTGCATATTTTACTTCTACTTTTCTTCCTTGATTTGGCACTATATCCAAATCGCATTCTTCATCAACCATTTTATAGTTTATTGTTGCTGGAACAAAATTTTCTTCTAATGCTTTACAACATACAATTGCTTCAATTCCTCCTGCTGCGCCTAATAAATGTCCTGTATGTCCTTTGGTTGAACTCACCATAACATTTTTAGAAGCTTCTCCTAATGCCGTTTTAATCGCTTGTGTTTCGCATGCATCATTTAAATGCGTTGATGTACCATGTGCATTAATATATGTTATTTCTTCTGGTTTTATATTTGCTTCTTTAATTGCAAGTTTCATTGCTCTTGCTCCACCGTCTCCTTCTGGAGCTGGAGATGTTATATGATATGCATCTGAACTTGCACCATAACCAACTATTTCTGCATATATCTTAGCACCTCTTTTTTTAGCATGTTCTAAATCTTCTAATACGAGAATACCTGCACCTTCTCCCATAACAAATCCATTTCTTTCTTTATCAAATGGAATACTTGCTCTAGATTTATCTTCTGATTTACTTAATGCTTTTATATTGCAAAATCCCGCTATACTAAGTGGTGTTATTGAAGCTTCTGTTCCTCCTGCTAGCATAACATCTTGATAACCATATTTTATTGTTCTATAAGCTTCTCCTATACAATGTGTTCCTGTCGCACATGCAGTTACTATTGCTGTTGATTCCCCTTTTGCACCTATATCAATTGCTACGTTTCCAGCAGCCATATTAGATATTGCCATTGGTATATACATAGGAGAAACTCTATCTGGCCCTTTTAGTACACATTTTTCATTTTCTTTTTCTATTGTTTCTACTCCTCCAATACCAGAACCTAAAGTTATTCCTACTTTTTCCATGTCTTCTACATCTTTATCTAGTTTACTATCTTTCCAAGCTTCTCTTGATGCAATTATTGCATATTGAGAAAACTTATCTAACCTTTTGCTTTCTTTTTTATCGAAATAATTTTCCGGATTATAGTTTTTTATCTCAGCAGCTAATTTCACTTTAAAATTTGTAGTATCAAATGCAGTTATTTCATCTATTCCACATTTTCCTTCTTTTATCCCTTTCCAAAATTCTTGTGCATTACTACCAATTGGAGTAATTGCTCCTAATCCTGTTATAACAACTCTTCTTTCCATCCTATCTTTTTTGTATAATGTACTTACAAAGTATCATTATGCATATCCTTTCTCTAAATTTTATTTGCTTTAATTTTTTACAATAATATATCTTTACAATTAATTATATAGATATTTTTACATAAGCATTCCTCCGTCAATATTAATTACTTGACCTGTAATATATGAACTATCTTCTGTTCCTAAAAAATAAATTAGTTTCGCAACTTCTTCAGCTGTTCCCATTCTTTTTAATGGTATTTGAGCTCCAATATTTTCTTTTACATTCTCTGACAATATTTCTGTCATATCTGTTTCTATAAAACCTGGTGCAACTGCATTTACTCTAATATTTCTGCTAGCTAGTTCTTTTGCTATGCTTTTAGTAAATCCTATAATTCCAGCTTTAGATGCTGAATAATTAGCTTGACCCGCATTTCCAGAAACTCCTACTACAGATGCTAAATTTATAATATTTCCACTTCTTTTTTTCATCATATATTTTGATACTGCTTTTGTAACTAGATATGTACCTTTTAAATTGATTTCTATTACTTTTTCAAAATCTTCTTCTGACATTCTAAGTAACAAATTATCTCTAGTTATTCCAGCATTATTAACTAAAACATCAATTTTTTCAAATCTTTCTATAGATTTTTGTACCATATTTTCTACTTCTTCATTTTTTGATACATCTGCTTTTATTAATAATAATTCTGTATCATATTCATTAAATTCATTATTTAATTTTTCTATATCTGTTTTATCTGATACATAATTTATAATTACATTATATCCATTTTTTGCATATAATTTAGCAACAGCCTTTCCTATTCCTCTTGTACCTCCTGTCACTAATACCGTTTTATTATTGTTCATTTTTTTCCTCCATTATATATTTTTCTAAGCTTTCTAATGTATTAATATTATAAGTTTTTGCTTCTTTATTATCTTTTTTTACAAATCCAGTTAAAGCTTTTCCTGGTCCTATCTCCACATATTCTTCTATATTTTCTTTTTCCATTGTTTCAATTGCTTTATCGAATCTTACTGGACTAACAATATGTTTTGCTAATATTTCTTTTAAATTGTCTTGTTCTGAATAAAATTTTCCATCTATATTTTTTATTACTTTTATACTTCCTATATTAAACTTTATTTGTTCTAATTCTTTACTATATTTTTCTTTCGCTTCTTCTAATTTTACTGTATGGAATGGTCCACTTGTATTTAGTGGTATAACTCTTTTTGCTCCGCTTTCTTTTAACTTTTCAGCTATTTCCAATATTGCATTTTCTTCTCCTGATATAACTGTTTGCATTTTACAATTATAATTTGCTGGAACAACAAATTTACCATTTTCCATAAATTCTTTGCATATTTCTTCAATTTTATCTGATTTTAAACCTATTATTGCTGACATAGCAAATTTTTCTTGTGGTATAAAATTTTGCATGAAGTATCCTCTTTTTTTTATTAATTTAATACCATCTTCAAATGAAATAATCCCTGCATAAATTAACGCTGTATATTCCCCTAAGCTTAATCCTGTAGCAATTTGAGCATGTATATTATATTTTTTTAATACTTCTAATATTGCTAAACTTGTTGTTAAAATTGCTATTTGAGTATTTTCAGTTTTTGTTAATTCTTCTTCTGGTCCTTCAAAACATAATTTTTTTATATCTATATCTGATATTTTAGATGCTTTATCATATATTTTTCTTGCTTCTTCGTATTTTTCATAAATATCTTTTCCCATCCCTACAATTTGAGCTCCTTGCCCTGGAAATAAAAACGCTCTCTTTTTCATAGTTACTAATCCTTTCTTACGCTGATTACAAGTCTACCAAATCCACAAAATTTGATTTTCAAACTCATATTTCTTTTTATTTTTATATTTCTAATAAAATACTTCCTGTATTTATTCCTCCACCATATCCAAGTAATATTACTTTATCTCCATCTTTTAGCATATTTTTTTCAAGCATTTCTGATATTGCTATTGGTATTGTTGCGCAAAATGAATTTCCTTTGTCTTGTATATTTATATACATTTTATTTTTATTAATATTTAATCTATTTGCTATTGAATTCATTATTTTTAAGTTTGACTGGTGTGGTATTATATATTTTATATTTTCTAGTTTTTCATTTGAGATATTTAGCAATTCTTTTATATTATCAACCGTTTTTGTTACGGCATATTTATAAACTTCTTTTCCTTTCATATTCATTTTACTATTTGTTTTATAAACTAATATTTTGTCATTATCAGGTTCTGAAACTATATTAGAGTAATATAGTTTTTGTTCATTATTTTTTTCTATAAGAGTTGCACCTGCACCATCTGATAACACTGCTAATAAATCCAAATCATTTTTATCTATAGTTTCTGAAAGCAAGTCTACTCCTATTACTAAAGCCTTTTGTACTTTTCCTATTTGTATATACATTTTAGCTATATCAAAAGCATTTATAAACCCACTACAACCTGCTAATATATCTAAGCAAATGCATTTTTCTATTCCTAATTTTTTTTGAATATAATTAGAAATACTGGGCATTAACATTTTTGTGGAAGTTGTTGCTACTATAATTAAACCAATATCTTTCAATTTATTTTTGTTCATTTGTTCTACAGCTTTTAGTGCTAATTCTTCTATTTTTTCATTTATAATATAGTTTCTTTTTTCTATACCTGTTCTTTTTTTTAAATAACCTTTTTCTACATTAAACTTTTTTTCTAATTCATCATTTAATATATGTTTTTTAGGTAAATAACTTTTACTTTCTACTATTTTTATACTATTCATAATTTACCTCACTTTAGTTTTTATATTTATATAACAGTTTTTCATTTTTTTCTATTAGTCTGATTGGTCAATTGGTAAAAAAAATTGAAATTAAAAACTTTTCTGTTCTTAATTTCAATTCTATATTTAAATATTTATTTTTAAATAGTATTTGTTCATACTTACTAATTATTCTTGACTATCAGAATTTTGTTGTTCTTCTTGTCCATTTTGTTCTTGATTATTTTGATTATTTTCATTTGGTTGATTTACTTCTTGTTGCTGTTGATTATTATTTTTTTGATTATTTTCAGAAGAATTATCTTGATTTGTATTGTTTGTATTGCTCATATTGTTGTTTTCATTACTTTGATTTGTTACTTTATTATCTTCGATTTTTCTTATTCCTATTTTTTTCAAATAATCTTCTGCATCCATAGTTTGATCATTAACTGTTATGTAATAATGTTTTTGTCCACCACTAATTGTCATATATATATCATCTGCTACTGGTCCTGCAAATAATTGTTTACCAACTGAACTTAATAAAGTGTATTTTTTATTTTTGCAAGCTACTAAAACATTATAATCTGGCATTACAAGTAAGCTTAATGCATCTTTGTTACTTGTTGTAATATATCCAAAACTATCGTATTCATAGTTAACTACTAATTTCCCTGATGTATCATATAGTCCCCACAATTTATCTTTTCTAGCTGGAATTAAATTGTCTGCTAATATATATTTATTCTTTATATTATTTTGCATAAATGGTGATATATCCATACCTATTTCATCATTTTCAACATATATTTTTGTATTTCCATTTAAATCTAATACACCATATTTTTTATCTTTTTGTACTAAATATAATCCTGCTTCACTACTCATTAATTCTATTGAGTCATATAATGGTTGTACTTTTGTTCTTCCGTTTTTATCCAAAATACCTACCTTTTCATTACTTTGAATTTTGAAATCTCCTATTTCTGGTAAATATGTTATATTATCATATTTTGCATCTAATATTATATTTCCCTCTAAGTCTGTTACTGCATATATTTCTCCATTTTCACCTTTTTTTACGACTAGCATATCTTGTAATATAGCTTTTTGATTTGCTAAAACTGGGCTTATTTCTTTATATCCATTATCTAAAGCAACTGTTGAGTATGATTGGACTAAATATGGTAATGTATATATATATATTCTATTTACATCTTGGTCATATATAAAACTAACATTGAACGCTTTAGAAATTGCATCTGAGCTTGCATATAAAATACCATTTCTTGCAATTACTGGTTGTTTTACTTTTGCTATTTCATAATTTTTTTCAGATACTGTTAAATCTAATTTTTCTATTTCATTTGAACCCAAAGAAAAATTCGCTACTTCGCTTGCATTTTGAACATAACATTTACTCTTTTCTTGAGATTTTTCTTCATAGCTTCCATCATAGCTATCATAATTAAAAAAGCTTGCAATTTCCTTTATTGGTGCATATATTGTTCCATCATCTTCAAACATTAACATACTTTTTAGTTTTTCATTAGATTGTCCATCTATAAGAACTCGTAATGTTGTTGATTGTACATAAAATAAATATCCTGCAATTCCTATAATTGCTATTACTAACAATATAATCATAACTAGTATTATTGTTGTTGTTGTTTTCTTTTTCTGCTGTTCTTTATTTCTTACACTTTCTTCTATTAAATTCATTTGTACCCCTCCTATTTAGTATAACCATATTTTTTATAAAATTCATCTCTAAAGTTACCTAAATTATCATTTTCTATTTCTATTCTAACCCTTTCCATCAAATTAGTCAAGAATCTTAAGTTATGAATTGATAATAATCTCACTCCTAATATTTCGTTTGCTTTTATTAGATGTCTAATATATCCTCTAGTATAATTTTTACATGTATAGCAGTCGCATTCAGGATCTAGTGGTGTCCAGTCCCTTTCATAAGTTGCATTTCTTACTACTACTTTTCCATGAGAAGTTAGTGCTGTTCCATTTCTTGCTATCCTTGTTGGTAAAACACAGTCACACATATCTATTCCTGCAATAGCTGCCTCTATTAAGTAATCTGGTGTTCCTACTCCCATTAAATATCTTGGTTTATTTTTTGGCATAAGAGGCGCTGTGTACCTTAAAACTTCTAAAAATAAATCTTTAGGTTCTCCTACGCTAATTCCACCTATTGCATATCCTGGTAAGTCTAATTCTATTAATTCTTTAGCACTTTGCTCTCTTAAATCTTTATAAAATCCTCCTTGGATAATTCCAAATAAAGCTTGCTTATCTGTTGTTTTATGTGCTTCTTTACATCTTTTAGCCCATCTTGTAGTTCTCTCCATAGAATTTTTTGTATATTCATAAGTTGATGGATATGGACAACATTCATCAAAAGCCATCATTATATCTGAACCTAAATCTTCTTCAATTTCCATAACAGATTCTGGTGAAAAGAAATGCTTGCTTCCATCTAAGTGAGATTTAAACTCTACTCCTTCTTCTGTTATAGTTCTTAAATCTCCTAAACTAAATACTTGAAATCCTCCACTATCAGTCAATATCGGTCTATCCCATTTCATAAAATTGTGTAATCCGCCTGCTTCTTTAACAATTTTACTTCCTGGTCTTAAATATAAATGATATGTATTTGATAATATTATTTGTGCTTTTACTTCTTCTTTTAATTCTTCTGGAGTCATAGATTTTACTGTAGCTTGTGTTCCTACTGGCATAAATATTGGCGTTTGTATGTCTCCATGTGGTGTATGAACAACTCCTCGTCTTGCTCCAGTTTGTTTGCATTCATGTAATAATTCGTATGTTACTGCTGGTTTCATTTTTTCCTCCTCATTTTATAAACATTGCATCTCCAAAACTAAAAAATCTATATTTTTCTTTTACTGCTTCGTTATATGATTCCATAATGTAATCTTTTCCAGCTAATGCTGAAACAAGCATTAATAATGTTGACTGTGGCAAATGAAAATTAGTTATTAGTGCATCTAAACATTTAAATTTATACCCTGGATATATAAATATTTGTGTATCTCCTTCTGTTTCTTCTACATATCCGTTTTCATCTGCTATACTTTCTAACACTCTACATGATGTTGTTCCTACTGCTATTACTCTATGTCCTTCTTTTTTTGCTTTATTTATTTTTTCAGCATCTTCTTGTTTTATATAGAAATGTTCTGAATGCATTTCATGTTCTTCCACTGTTTCTTCTTTTACAGGTCTAAATGTTCCTATTCCTACATGTAAAGTGACATTTGCAATTTCTACTCCTTTTTTTTGTATTTCTTCTAAAAGTTCTGGTGTAAAGTGTAGTCCTGCTGTAGGAGCTGCTGCTGAACCTTCATATTTAGCATATACTGTTTGATATCTTTCTTTTTCTTTTAAGCTTTCGTGAATATATGGTGGCAATGGCATTAATCCTATTTTATCTAGAATTTCATTAAAAATTCCATCATAATGAAATTCTACTTTTCTTGTTCCTCCTGGCATTGTGTCTAAAACTTCAGCTACTAATAATCCATTTCCAAATATTACTTTTGTTCCTATATGCAACTTATTACCAGGTCTTACTATACATTCCCAAATGTCCTTTTCTATGTTATTTAATAATAAAAATTCAACCTTTGCTCCTGTTTCTTTTTGTCCATATAGTCTAGCTGGTATTACTTTTGTATTATTTCTAACTAATACATCTCCTGGTTCTAAATATTCTAATATATTTTTAAAATGTCTATGTTCTATAGTTTTAGTCTTTTTATCTAATACCATTAATCTTGATTCATCTCTTTTTTCTATTGGTGTTTGTGCTATTAATTCTTCTGGCAAATAGTAATCAAAATCTTTAACTTTCATTCTGATACCTTCTTTCATATATTATTAAATCTTTTCTGATATTTTTCGTATGATTTCTTGTATTTCCTCTACAAAGTTTTGCGGTTCTTTAAATGGATTTTTTATTTTGTAAGAATTTTCAAAGTTACTATTTTTAGCTGGTTTTAATGTATAAATTTCTTCAGGAAGCCCTATCTTTCCATTAGTTGTATTTATATTTTTATTCATATAATCTTGATACCATTTTTTTTGTCCTATTAATCTTTCGTTTTCATATCCATATTTTTGATAATCATGTAATTCTGGTATTTCGTATTTATATTCTTTCGCAGTCCTTTCTAAAGAATGTAGAAATTCATGCAAAAATACTTCTTCTGGAAACAAATTTATACTTGTATTATACTTATACATATAGCTTTTTTCATCATTTGGTAATCGTATATTAGAAAATCCTATACCATAATAATCCATTGCTCCGAAGTCCTATCCAGTCGTTTATTTCTATATCATTTTGATGTTCTGCATTACCGTAATCTCATTATTACAAATATATGGTCATAGTTTTTTTCTTCAATGTATTTTTTTATTAGTTCTTCTACATTTTCTGGTGATACATAATATCCAAATTCTTCATCATATGACAATTCTGTAAGTGGTGTCTCTATCTCATATATTTCACTTGAACATTTCATTTTTCTTTGTGATAATTCTTCACATGAATTTGTAAACCTATTTATCGTTTGCTTTATATCTTTTATATCATTTTCTGTAGTTTTAATATTAACTTGTTTGCCAGATACATTAACATCTGTATTTTCTAATATAAAATAAGCAAAATTCCATTGGTTACTATTGTCAGCAATACCTTCTTCAAATGTAAAGTCTGAAAACCATGCTGTTCCTTTTGCATATCCAGAATTTCCACCTAATCTAAATCCTAAATTAACACTTGTCCTATCTTTACTATTAAATATGAGTTCTATTCTTTGCCAGTCTGATGTTCCTTGTATTGCTATAGACCTTTCTGTATATCCTTCTATTGATATTTGAGCACCTATACTAGAATCTTGTTTTTCTTCCGCCTCTACATTGTCTGTTTTTACCATACATGTAATTTTATATGGTTGATTCTTTTCTACCTTAATGGTTTGATAAAACATTGCATCATTATAATTATCTGAATTTATTTTATAACTTGCTTTATCATTATATTTTATCTCATTATCCCTTCTAAATTCCGAACTATATAAATTTGCTTCACTTCGTATAAATTGATTAAAATTATTACTTTGGTAATATTTATATGCAAAATACAACAAAATACATAATAATAAAATTATCAAAATATATGTAATTCTAGAAGCTATGGATTTATTTTTTTCATTCATAAATTTTTAGTCTCCTATCTTTTGTTTTCATTTATTATTATCAAAAGCTATGGATTTTCCCACAGCTTTTGACGTATTTTATCCTATTTGTTATTAGTTATTATCAGATAAGTCTTTCATAGAAAGATTTATTCTACCTTGATCATCTATTTCTATTACTTTAACTGTAACTTTATCTCCTATATGAAGCACGTCTTCTACATTTTTAACTCTTTCATTTGAAATTTTCGAAATGTGTACTAAGCCTTCTTTTCCTCCACGTCCTAAATCTACAAATGCTCCAAAGTTCATTATTCTAACTACTTCTCCGTAATATATTTCTCCAACTTCAATGTCTTTTGCTATATTTTCTATCATTTCCAAAGCTTGTTCTGCTTTTTCATTATCTGTTGAATAAATAAATACTTGTCCATCTTCTTCAATATCAATTTTTACTCCTGTTTCATCAATGATTTTATTAATCATTTTTCCACCAGGTCCTATTACATCTTTTATTTTGTCTGTATTTATTTTTGTTGTTACTATTCTTGGTGCATATGCTGAAACTTCTTTTCTTGGTTCTGCAATTACTGGTTTCATAATATCATCTAAAATATATTGTCTAGCTTTTTCAGTTTTTGCAAAAGCTTCTTCTATTATTTCATATGTTAAACCATCACATTTTATATCTACTTGTATAGCTGTAATTCCTTTTTCTGTTCCACCTACTTTAAAGTCCATGTCTCCAAAGAAGTCTTCTAATCCTTGAATATCTACTAACATAACATAGTCTTCATCATTATCAGGATTTGTTATTAAACCTGTAGAAATACCTGCAACTGGTCTTTTTATTGGAACACCTGCATCCATTAAACTTAGTGTACTTCCACATATACTTGCTTGTGATGTTGAACCATTTGAAGATAATACTTCTGATACAACTCTTATTGCATAAGGGAATTCCTCTTTTGATGGTAATACTGGAACTAATGCTTTTTCAGCTAATGCTCCATGTCCTATTTCCCTTCTTCCAGGTCCACGAGATGGTCTAGCTTCTCCAACCGAATAGCTTGGGAAGTTATAATGATGCATATATCTTTTTGATTCTTCTGTTGTATCAATTCCATCTAGTGTTTGTTCTTCGCTTGTCATTCCTAATGTTGTTATTGATAATACTTGAGTTTGTCCTCTTGTAAATAATGCACTTCCATGTGTTCTTGGAAGTAAACCAACTTCACATGATAATGGTCTTATTTCATCTAATGCTCTTCCATCTACTCTTTTATGCTCATTAAAAATCATTTCTCTTACACATTTTTTCTCTAATTTGTAGATAGCTTCTCCGATATCTGATTTATGTTCTTCAAAAGCTTCTTCTCCAAATTTTTCTGTGTAACTTTCTTCTATTTTAGCTGTTATTTCGTCTATATTTTTGTCTCTTGTTTCTTTGTCTTTTTCTTGAACTTTTTCTTTCATTTCTTCTTTGAAATTTTCTTCTATATATTCATATACATCATGGTCAACTTCAAAAGATTTATATTCAAATTTTGGTTTTCCAATTTCTTCTTGAATACTTGAAATAAATTTACATATTTTTTTAATTTCTTCATGAGCTACTTTTATTGCATTTAACATTACATCATTTGGAACTTCATTTGCTCCTGCTTCTATCATTGTTATTTTATTTTCTGTTGCTGCTACTGTTAATGTTAAATCACTTTTTTCTCTTTGTTCTACAGTTGGGTTTATTACAACTTCTCCATCTACTAATCCAACGTTTACAGCTGCTGTTGGTCCATTAAATGGTATATCTGATATTGCAAGTGCTGAAGCTGCACCTATCATTGCTGCTACTTCTGGTGAATTGTCTTGTTCTACACAAAGAACTGTTCCTACAACTACTACGTCATTTCTAAAATCTTTTGGAAATAATGGACGTAATGGTCTATCTATTGCTCTTGATGTTAAAATAGCTTTATCTGTTGGTTTTCCTTCTCTTTTTAAAAACCCTCCTGGGATTTTTCCTACTGCATATAATTTTTCTTCAAAATCTACTGATAGTGGAAAAAAGTCTATTCCTTCTCTTGGTTCTTTAGAAGCTGTGACATTTACTAATACACATGTATCTCCATAACGTACTAATACGCTTCCATTGGCAAGTCCTGCCATTTTTCCGGTTTCTATTACTAATTTTCTTCCGGCTAATTCTGTTTCATAAGTTTTAAACATATGATTTCCTCCTTCTTTTTTGCCATCATAAGTTTAGATTGTAACCTCTATAATACATTAGTTTTATAACAAAATTAATGTATTATACAAGCTACTTACCTAAATTTATCTGGCATTTTATTTTAAATTCTTGATAAAAGCCCGTGCTAAAATAAGCATAGGCTTTTACAATAAATTATTTTCTTAATCCTAATTTTTCAACTATAGCTCTATATCTATTAACATCTTTTTTTACTAAGTAGTTTAATAGATTTCTTCTTTTACCAACCATTTTTAATAGACCACGTCTTGAATGGTTATCTTTTTTGTGAACTTTTAAGTGTTCTGTTAATTCATTAATTCTTTCTGTTAAAAGAGCGATTTGTACTTCTGGTGAACCAGTATCTTTTTCATCTCTTTTATAAGTATTAATAATTTCTTGTTTCTTTTCGCTTGTTATCATGTTGTTACACCTCCTATTTTTTTATTTTATTCCTTCAACTGAGCTTATAGTTTAAGGTGTTTACTATTAAGCTAAGTAAAAGGTATTTGTCTAAGACATGTATTATTTTACTATATTTTTATCGAAATTGCAAGCATTTTGGATAAAAAATTCACCCACTAATCTTGACAAGCTCCTTTTTTTGATTTTGTTTTTTACTCTATTGCACACTAAATCCAGTTGTTGCATCTCCATTTATGAGCTCAGAGCTTAGAGAAACTGCGGGGAACAACGCATTGCTATTGTTGCTAGTGATGACGCCAGAGTTGTACATGCCGTACGCGTTCACGTTGCCGCTGATCACATTGCGCATATCGAAGTAGCAATCGCCCGAGTCGGTATTGACGCAGCGCGAAGCCAACCAGTATGTAGTGCTTGATCCTTTTGGCATTATTAAATTATAATAATTTGTTCCATTTGTTGCTGTTTTAAATGCTGTTTGCATATCACTATTACTTTTATACCAATATGTTTGATATGGCCTAATACTTGTTGCTGTTGATATTCTTCCATCTGTTGCTCCATTTTCTGTTTTTTCAATGAATTCTGTTTGTTCACTCATTCCTAATCCATCTTTTTTTTCTGGTCCTTCATTTATAAAACTTAAGTTTTCTTTTGCATACATTACTGGATATTTACTATTAGCTGTTGTATATGCATTTGGTACTTGTTCTCCGTATTTTGCTCCATTGGTATATTCATGAGCGCTTGTTAATGCTTCTTCTGTCATGTATTTTTCTATATCATCTATATTCATACTTCTTGCTGTTATTCCTTTAGTTTCATTTCCATACAAACTGCTACATGCATCATTTAATAATTTTACTCCATTGTTGTATCCTTGTGCTTGTCCTAAATATACTCTTCCTGTTGTTGGAGCTGTTGGCACTAATGTTACTTTTCCATTTGCTATATCTAACACTTTCCACTCACTTATTTTGAAGTTTGATTCTGCACTATTTAATGTTGTATCGCTTTGGCTTGTTGAACAATATTTTCCCTGCCAATTATATGTTCCGCTTGGTGTATATGTTACTGTTGAACCTATTTCTAGTCCTTCTGGAAGTGGCTTAGGTGTACTTACTGTTCCATTTCCATCTACTGTAAATATATGTCCATCCATTTGTACTTCTACTGGAAATGTATCTCCATTTGCACTTCCTCCCTGATATCCAACTTCTGTTTTTAATTCTGCTACTGTCATTTGTCCGTCATCTGCTCTTGATCCCATTATTGCTAATTTTACTTTTTCTTCTGCTCCTTTATATTCTGTTTCTGTTTTTGCTTTGTTTGCTTGGTTTAGTATTCCATTTTCGCCTGTTAGCATTGCTATACTTACTCCTGCTAGTATTAATAAAACTATTATAGTAATTACTAACGCAATTAATGTTATACCTTTCCTTTCTTTTAGTTTGTTTTTCATTTTTTTAATTCCTCCTTGTATAATATTTTTTATTTTAAATTTAAAAATTTAATAACTATTTAAGACATTAAAAAACAGCAACAAAAACCTGATTATTTCAGGCTTTTATTACTGTCTTTTTTAAAACATATATTATTAAAGCTATTTTTATTTAGTAAAGTATAGCTCTCTCTTACAGTCCCAAGGCTTACATCAGTTGTTTCTTTCATATTTTTATCCTCTTTTGTTTTCTTTATATTTCTATATTTATCACATTAATATTATATCACTTTAAACTTTTTGTCAACAATGTTTTGTTTTTATTTTATGGTTAATCTTAATATTTTAGTTGATGTTTATTTTTATATTTATATTATATTTGTTCTATTTTTATTTTATATCTATTCCACACTTTTCAAGCTTTCTACCATATCAATTTTTTTCAAGCTAAAATATGTTACAATATTTACTATTACAGTAAATACAATTGTTATAAGTATTGAATATAAATAACTTATAGGATTTATAACTTTTGCAAATCTTAGCATATTTATTTCACATGTATCTATAATAAAGTAATTTAAGAAAAATCCTCCTACTAATCCTATTAAAATTCCTATAGCTGTTAATAAAATTGTTTCTTTTCCTATATAATTATATACTTCTTTATCATAAAATCCTAAAACTTTTAATGTTGATAATTCTCTAATTCTTTCGCTTATATTTACATTTGATAAATTATATAAAACTACAAATGCAAGCATTCCTGCTGTTACAATTAATACTACAACTACGTAATTCAAAGATTTTAATGTATCATTTATCATATTTGTATATGTAGCCATTGCAGATACTGATATAACTTCTTTATCTTTCATCATTTGTTTTGATAAATTTTCTTCTTGTTCAGTGTTTAAATTATTATCATTTACTAAGAGTACATTAGTTTTATAATTTTCTTGATATAGTTTTTGGTATAATTCTTCAGACATATATACATAATGGTTTATATAGTTTTCTGCAATGTTTCCTATTTTTGCCTTTATTATATTTCCATCTCCGTCTTTTAGATTTACATTGTCTCCTATTTTTACATTTAATATCTGTGCTGATTTATCTGTTATTACAATTTCATCTTCATTTAAATTTATTTTATTTTGAGTTTTTAAGTCTATTATACTTATTATATCTTCAAGTGTGGTATTATCTTTTGGTACTATTATTTGTGCATCTTCTTCTATTTTTTCGTTTTCTAGTGTTGTTGAAGTCATATATACTTTTGCTATTTTTGTTATTTCTTCTTTTTGTTTTAATTCTTCAACATATTTTTCTATTTGACTTTCTTCTAGTCCTTCTTTTAGATTTACTTGTATATCATAATTAAATATTTTCCCATATTGTCTTGGCATAATACTACTTATAGAATCTTTTAGTCCAAACCCTGCTAAAATAAGTGATGTGCATCCCATTATACCGATAATTGTCATAAGTACTCTTTTTTTGTATCTAAATATATTTCTTATGGTTACTTTTTGAGAGAATTTTAATATTTTCCATATAAAGTTTATTTTTTCTAATAAAACTCTTTTTCCCATTTTAGGTGCTTTAGGTCTCATAAGTGTTGCTGGTGTTTCTGCTAATTCTTTTTTTATTGAGTATATTGTTGCACCTAATATACATACTAAGATTAATATTAGTCCTATTCCACCATATAACCAATTAAAATCTAAAACTATTGGTGTCATTTGATACATCATTGTGTACATTTTCCAGATTATTAAAGGTAATGTTACAAATCCTACACACATACCTAAAACTCCACCAATTATACAAGCCAAACTTGCATATAAAATATATTTACTTGCAATTTGAAGTTTATTATATCCTAATGCTTTCAATGTTCCTATTTGTACACGTTGCTCCTCTACCATTCTTGTCATTGATGTTAAAGAAATCAAAGTTGCTACAATAAAAAATACTACTGGAAATACTTTTCCTATATTAGCTATACTTTTAGTATCTTGTATAAATCCTACATATCCACTATTTGCTTCTCTATCTAACACATACCATTTAGGCTTTTCTATTTTTGATATTTCGTCTCTGGCTTCAATTAACTGTTCTTCTGCTTCTGCTAACTTAGTATTTACTTCTTCTTTTTGTCTTGCTAATTCTTCTTCTCCTTTTTGTAGTTCTACCTTACTTTTTTCTATTTTTGATTTAGCATTTTGTAATTGCTTTTCTGTATTTGCTTTTGTTTTCTGATATGTTTTTTCTTGTTGTTGTAATTCATTTTTTGCTTTTTTTAGTTGTTGTTTTGCATTTTCTATTTGTTGTTTTCCTGATGTTATTCCTTTTTCTATTCGCAAAATGCCACTTTCTATTTTTGTCTTATTATTCTCCAGATCTTGTTTTTGTGCTTCTAGTTTTTTCTTTTGTGCTTCTAAAATAACTTTTTGTTCTTCTGGTAAGTTTGGCATTTGTAGAAGTTCTTCTATATTTTTATAATTCTCATTGACGGCGTTTATTCCATTTATAATTTGGTTTAAATTATTTTTTAATTCTGTTTTTTGTTTTTCTAAATCTTTAAATTGTATGTTTGCTACTGTTTCTTTTTGATTAAGTTCTTTTTCATTTTGTGTTATTTGTGATTTAGCTAATTTTATTTGTTTTTCAGCATTAGCAAATTCTTTATTAGCTTTATTTTGGTTTTTACTTATTTCATTTTCACCATTTTTTATTTCTACTTTTCCATCAGCTATTTTTTGTTCAGCTTCTGTAATTTTATTATTTGCTTCTGCTTTTTGACTATTAAATTCATTTTCTGCTTCTTGTAATTTTTTAGTTGCACTTTCTACTAATTCGTCTTTTCTTGCCTGTTCTCTTTCTTCTTTTATTTCTTCTATTTTATTTTCAGTATTTTCTACAATTTCTTTATAATCATTTTTTGATGTAGTATATTTATCTACATCTTTTACTTTTATATATAAATTTGTATAAACATCAGTTGCATTTATATTGTTTTGGTTCACATATAAATAATAATTGACCTTTCCTGCTCCTAATTTACTGTTTCCTCTATCTCCTGAAATATACATTGGACTTTGAGCAATTCCAACTATTTTCAATTTGTTATTTTTTAGATAATCTATTTCATTACCATCATTATCTTTGCTTTTTTCTATTTCTAATTCTATCGTGTCTCCAATTTTTTTATTGTTAAATTCTAAAAAACTTTTTTCAACTACACACTCGTCCTCATTTTGTGGTAAGTTTCCTTCTAGTAATTTTGGAGTATTTATTTCTTCTAAGCATAAAACTTTTGCAACAATTTCTTTTTTTCCAATTTCAAGTTTTCCATCTGTTTCATATGTGCCAATAGCCTTTTCTATACCTTCAATTTTTGAAATTTCATTTATGTCATTTTTAGTTAATCCTAATGTTGATAAAATTTGAATATCATATACTTGTTGGTCTTTATAATATTTATCAATGGTCTTTATCATGTCTGGTGATGTCGCTTGAATTCCTGCAAAAAATCCTACTCCTAAAAAAGCCATTAATAAAATTGATATAAATCTTTTAAAGTTGTTTTTAATTTCCTTGAGACTATCTTTTATAAGTGCTTTTTTTATTTTATGTTGTTTTTTTCTACTTTTTTTATTTTTTTGTATATCCATTAAAATCACCTCCGATGATTTTACCACTCAATATTTTCTACTGGTACAGGGTTACTGTTTATTTCTATTTTTTCTGCTAAACCATTTTTAAAATGTATTACTTTGTCTGCCATTGGTGCTATTGCTCCATTATGTGTAATTATAAGTACAGTCATATTTTCTTTTCTTGCAGTATCTTGTAATAATTTTAATATTTGCTTTCCTGTTTTATAATCTAACGCTCCTGTTGGTTCATCACATAATAATAACTTTGAATTCTTTGCAATGGCTCTTGCTATTGCAACTCTTTGTTGTTCTCCTCCAGATAATTGTGAAGGAAAATTGTTTATTCTGTTTTCTAATCCAACTTTTTTTAAAACTTCTATTGGTTCTAATGAGTCTTTACATATTTGAGTTGCTAATTCTACATTTTCTAATGCTGTTAAATTTTGTACTAAATTATAAAATTGAAATACAAATCCAATATCTTCTCTCCTATATTGAATTAATTTTTTTCCTTTTAGATTTGTTATTTCTTTTCCATCAACGATAACATTTCCTGATGTCGCATTATCCATGCCTCCTAATATATTTAATGCTGTTGTTTTTCCTGCTCCTGATGGTCCAACCATTACTACTAATTCTCCTTTTTCTATTTGAAAATTAGTATTATTTAAAGCCTTTATTATTACTTCTCCCATTTTATAATTTTTACATACATTTTTAAATTCTATATATGACATTTTAATCACTCCCATCTATATTTTGAAGGATTATTTTTCCAGTAAAATTATATCACATTTTACTATTTTTGAATATGATTTAATAATAAATCAAGATATTTATTGGATTTTTTTTACAATTCACAATTTTTTATTTTATATATATGCTTAGCTAAAATTTTCTATAACAAAAAATAGTAGCTAAAATTACTATTTGCTACTATTTTTCTATATCTATTTTAAGTTTTATTTATCTTTATTTTCTGGCAAAATATTCTTCTGATGGTTGTAATAATCTTCTTCCATCTTCATATGTTTTAAACTCTTGATTAAAATATCTTCCTCCTATTTCTGTATAATAAGAATCATATATTGTATTAAAAAATTCTATTTTTGCTATTTGCACTTCATCTAATGAATAATCTATATCTATATTTGGTGAGAATTCTTTTTTTATATCCTCTAATATTTTTAATTTTTCAGTTCTTACTGCTTTATCTCCTATTTTCATTATTTCTTGCTCTGCTGAATCATAATAACCATCACTATAATATTTTGCTGCTTGGATTATAGGACTATTACTTGTAATTTCTTTGTATAATTTTGTTCTAAAAAATTCTAGCATACTTGTTCTTTTAGTTTCTTCTGCAAATGGTAATGTCCAATATAATTTACCAAGATTAGCAAGAGATGCCGCTTGGATTTCATCTGTATTTGCAGTTATATTTATATTTACTTTTTCATAATTTTTTAATACATTTGCATTTGTTTCGTTATTATTATTTATTAAAACTTCCAATAAATTTCCACTATTATATAAACTTATTGCTTGTACTTTTGGTGATGCTTTTTCTGGTGGAAGGCCTATATATTGATTATAATAATTAACTATTTCTTCTGATAAGGTCGGATTTTTATAAATTGTTGAAATTAACATTTCTAAAGTTTCTGCTCTAGCTACTTGGACTTCTTCTAACTTTTCATCTTTGATTAAAGAACCTTCTGTTTCTAAATATTCAAATAGCTGTTCTCTAAGAGATGGATTACGTGCATATCCCCAAATAGTTTTCCCTATTCCATTTACTGCCCCTGCTTGCTCTTTTGCACTTGGATTTTCATTTTTACCTATTTCAACTAACTTATTGAATTGTTGTATACAACTCTCTCTCAATGATGGATTTCTAGAATATGCCATAATGCGATCTCCTAATATTTCTTCTCTAGCAGCCTTTACTTCTTCTAAATTCTGATTATATGTTATCCCAGCTAAAATACTTCCTTCTTGAAATTCTGCAGTTACATATGGATTATAATTATCTATTACATCTATAAATGCTGGTAGTAAAGCCGGATTTTTAACATATGCCCACATAAAAAGTCCTGCATTTTTCATATATTCTGCTTGTACTCTTGGTGTGTAATTTTCTTGTGATATTTCACCTTTATATGTTAATGTTTTCAAAATTTCGATAAATCTATCCCTCAAAGCAGGATTCCTTGAATATGCATTAATATAGTTTGATACTGCTTTAGCATGAATTATTAATGTATCTTCATTATCCTTTACTCTTAAATCATCAAAATATTTTCGATATTTTTCTGCTCCATCTGTTATATCAGGATTATTAGCTAATGCTAATATTTTTTTACAATAATTCTCTCCATATACTCTATTCTTTTTTCTAGCTAGATTTTCTTCTATTGCATAACTTATAACTCTCTTTCCTATTGTTATTGTTTTTTGTCCTCTATCTATTTCATCTTCTAATACTTGCTTATCTTTTATCATCCTTCGTAACAGTTCTTCTTCTGTTTCTGATGTTCCTCCTACATATTCATTTGTTTTATTTTCTAATTTCCATAGATCTACTATTTCTTGAACTGTTCCTCCTCTATTTTCTGTTTTAGCATTATTTGCTTGTGTTAATATCCCATTATCTCCTGTTAGCATTGCTATTGATACTCCTGCTAATATTAGCAATACTATTATTGTTATCACTAATGCTATTAATGTGATTCCTGTTTCTTTTTTCATTGGCATTTTTTCTCCTTATTTTCTATTTATATTTTTTCATATGTTACAAAATCATAATCTAAATTATTTTCTTCATTTTTTGTACCTTGAACTCTACTTGTTTCTTTCCATACACTATGGTCTATTGTTGGAAAAAATGCATCTCCTTCAAATTCTTTGTCAATTTCTGTTACATACATTTTAGTAACATATGACATTAAAAAGTTATAAATCATTGCTCCACCTATTACAAATGCTTCTTCTTCTCCTTCAATTAAATCTTGAATTTCTAGCAAAGAATGAACAACTTGAACATTTTCTTCATTTACTTTAAAATCTGGATTTTGGCTAAAAATTATATGTTTTCTATTTGGTAATGGTTTTCCTAAAGATTCATATGTTTTTCTTCCCATTATTATTGTATGACCTATTGTTAAATTTTTAAAATGTTTTAAATCTTCTGGTAATTTCCAAATTAATTGATTATTTTTTCCTATTATATTATTTTTTGCTTTTGCTACTACTATACTTAACATTTTATTTTCCTCCTAATATATCTTTCATTCAGTTATTCTGCAACTGGTATTTTTCCTATTTTTACTTCTTTGTTATAATCATATCCTTGTACTTCAAAGTCTTCTACTTTAAATTCATAAAAGTCTTTAGTTGAATTATTTATAATTAATTTTGGACATACATCCATTGGTTTTGCTTCTATTAATTTTTCTACTAATGGAATATGCCTATCATATATATGGCAGTCTCCTATGTTGTGTGTTAATGTTCCAACTTCTAAGCCAGATACTTGTGCAAACATATATTGAAGTGCTGCATATTGCATAACATTCCATCCATTTGCTGTTAACATATCTTGTGAACGTTGATTTAAGATTAAATTCAATTTTCCCTCTTTTACTAGCCATTGTGTTCCATATGCACAAGGTTCTAATTTCATGTCTTTTAGTTCCTCATGATTAAATAAGTTTGTCATTATTCTACGGCTAGATGGATCATTTTTTAATAAGTATAAAACATAATCAACTTGATCCATTTGTTTTATTCCTTCTTTTGTTTTAAATTCATATTTTTTTCCTAATTGATATCCATATGCTTTTCCTATTGTTCCATTTTCATCTATCCATTGGTCCCATATATGAGAATTTAAATCTTTTACATTATTAGATTTCTTTTGCCAAATCCATAATATTTCATCAATAGCTTTTTTTATGGTATTTGTGTTATTTCTAAGTGTAATCATTGGAAATTCTTTTCCCACATTGTATTTATTACTTACACCTACAATTGATATGTAATTTGCTTCTGTTCCATCTTCCCATCTTGTACGTACATTTGTACCTTTTGAAGAATATCCATTTTTAATTATTTCTTTACATGTTTCTATAAAATTTTTATCTGCCTCTGTCATTAATTATCCTCCTTTGTTAAATTTCTTGCCATTTGTACTCCTGCTGCTGATGCCATCATTAGTCCTCTTGTCATTCCTCCACCATCACCTATACAATATAAATTGTTTATTGTTGTTTCAAAATTTTCATTTATTAATACTTTATTACTATAAAATTTAATTTCTGGTGCATATAGTAAATTATGTGGATCAGCAAATCCTTCTATTACTTTATCCATAGCTTTTATAAATTGAAGTATGTTTGTCATTGTTCTATATCCTATAGCAAAAGTTATATCTCCTGGAACAGCTGATTTTAGAGTTGCTTCTACTTCATTATTTTCTAGTTCCTTAGGCCATGTTCTCTTTCCTCTGTAGATATCTCCTAAGCGTTGTACTAAAACTGTGCCATTTCCTAACTCATTTAAATTTTTAGCTATATTTTTCCCATATTCTATTGGCTTATCAAATGGATCTTTAAAATTATGTGATACCAATATTGCTAAATTTGTATTTGTACTTTTTTTCTCTTTATATGAGTGACCATTTACTAACGATAAATTGTCATCATATACTTCTTCTGAAACAAATCCACTAGGATTTTGACAAAATGTTCTTACCTTATCTCCAAATGGATATGGTCTTGCTATGAATTTACCTTCATATAAGTATTTGTTTACTTCTTCCATAACACTATCTTTTAGCTCATACCTAACACCTATATCTACTGTTCCTGGCTCGGTTTTTATATTGTGTTTATTACACATACTAACTAACCAATCCGCACCCTTTCTTCCTACTGCAAGTACAACTTTTTTAGCAAATATATCATTTTCTTCTTTTTGATTATTTGCATCTTTAATTTTTATTCCTTTAATTTTACCATTTTCTATAATTAAGTCTGTAACAATTGTTTCATATAACATATTTACGCCATTATCATTTAAATATTGTTCTATTTTTCTATATATTTCATGGCTTTTTTCTGTTCCTAAATGTCTTATTGGAATCCCTATTAGTTCAATTCCTTCTTTTTTAGCTTTTTTCTTTAATTTAGAAACTTCTTCTTTATGTTCTGTTCCTTCTAAATGTTTATCTGCTCCAAATTTTAAATATATCTCATCAGCATAGTCTATTAGGCTTTTTGTCTTTTCAACTCCAATATATTTTTGTAAATTTCCACCTACATATATATCTTCATCTTCTTCATTGTATAATGAAAGCTTTCCATCTGAAAACGCTCCAGCTCCTGAAAATCCACTTGTTATGTTACAAAATGGCTTACATTTTAGACATTTTCCTACTTTTTCAACTGGACAATATCTTTTTTCAACTGGCTTTCCTTCGTCAATTAACAATATGTTTTTCGCTTGATTTTTTTGTATTAATTCATATGCTAAAAATATTGCACTAGGTCCCATTCCAACTACAATTAAGTCATATTCTTTGTTCATAATATCACTTTCTTTCATTTTTATTTAATTCATTTACAATATATCATAAAAGAAATTTTTTTACCACCATTTTGGAACATATTCTTCTTCATGTTCTCCAAGTTCTTGCATAAACCCATTTTTAAAATTTAATTCATAAATATAATATTCTATTTCTTCCCACTCTTTTAAGTTTAATTTTCTGTTTAGTTCCTTATATTCTTCTGTTTTTGCTTTAAAAGTTGGGAAATATTGTGCCATAATACTTACATATGTATCTTCTTTTAAATTATCTTTCATCCATTTTAGCACTTTTTTGCTATTTTCTATATTGTTTGGCAATACTAGATGCCTTACTAAAACTCCCCTTTGCATAATACCTTCATCATTAAATTTTGGACTTCCTATTTGATTTTCCATTTCTTTTATTGCTTTTGTGGCAATTTCAAAATAATCTTCTATTTTAGAATATCTTTTGCCTAATTTATTTTCTGCATATTTCAAATCTGGTAAATAAATATCTATATATCCTTCTAATTTTTTAATAGTTTCTATATTTTCATATCCATTTGTATTATAAACAATAGGTATTTTTAAGCCTCTTTCTTTTGCAATTTTTATTGTTTCTATAATTTGTGGTACATAACTAGTAGGTGTTACCAAATTGATATTTTCAACATTTTTATTTTGTTGTTCTAAAAAAATATTTGCTAATTCTTCTATCGATATTTCTTTTCCTTTTCCTTGTTGGCTTATTTCGTAATTTTGGCAATATACACAATTTAAGTTGCAATTAGAAAAAAAGACTGTACCAGAGCCTTTTTTTCCACTTATGCAAGGTTCTTCAAAATCATGTGTTGAATATAGTGCAATTTTAACTTTATCACTTGCCTTGCATCTTCCTATTTTATTATTTTTTCTATTTATTTTACATTTGTGAGGACATACTTCACATTTTTCTAATTCTTCTAACATATTTCACCCTAATTTTATTCAACTTTTTCTACAATTAATTTTTCGTTTTCCTTTTTTAGTGTTACCTTTTTTCTCGTACAATTATCTTTTTTGCTTTTAACTACATTTTGGATAGCTGATTCGTCTTCACTTGCTGATATTCTTGATAATTCTTCGTCATTTGTATTTTTTACTATTATGATATTTTCTTCTGTATAATCTGCTATATATTCTAATATTTCTACTTCGTATACTTCTTTTGTTTTTCTTATTTTATCTAATAAAAAATCATCTTCTTTTTGGTCTGTTTCTATTTCTTCTGCAATATATTTTTGCATTTCTTCACTATACGAAAAGCTTTGATTTCCTTCTTTTGGAAATTCTTTATTGAATTTTTGACCAAATAATTCTTTTGCTTTTAGTTGTATTTCATCGTATTCTAATTCATAATTTTCTAAATTGTTTTTTACCGCTTCCCATATCCATTTATCTTCAGCATTGTTTATATTACTAAATTTTGGTAATGCTTCATTTGTTACTTCTTCCCACAGATATACTTTTGAAATTGCTTCTTCTACTTGTATTACTTCGTTGGCTTTAATATCTGAACTTTTCGCAACAGCTACTTTTTTGTAGCATATCATCCCAACAAATATAAGTAGTAGAATAACTATAATTACAAGCATTTTGCGCATATTGTGTTCCTCCAACTTTTGTTTTAAACATTCCCTATATTATTCTAGCATACCATGTTTCAGCTTTCAATATTTGAGAAAAATTATTTTTTACTTTTCAGACTAATTTTATCATTTATTGTTTCAACGCATATAATTTTTTTATTATTGATATTCAAAAACATTTGTTGACTTTTTAGTTTTTAATACTTATAATAATATTATTATTATAACGTAAATGGAGGTTACTTATGAAAAAGAATTTGTTAATAATCATACTACTATTAATTATTATCTCTTTAATTCTATATTTTGTTATTAGTAACAATTTTGATATATTTTCTAAAAGTAGTCCAAATAATTATTCTCCTATTGATTTAGATAATTTAAATGATACAAATTCTCATACATTTTATGCAAAGATAGAAAAAATATATACTTCTAGCATTACAGTTATAGGACTTCAAAAGAATGACATTAATCACAGAGGAGAATTTAGCCTTGGTATTGATGCAAATGTAGAATTAAAAAGAAAAAATAGCAAAATTAATTTTTCTGATTTATCCTTAGGTCAAACCGTACTTATTACATATACTGGTGGCATAAAAGAATCTTATCCAGCACAGCTAGATAAATTAGTTAAAATAGAAGTATTAGATTGAAATAAGAAGGTGATTTAATTTTGAACTTTATTTTTTAGTATAGTTCAAAATTAAATCACCTTCTTTTATACTTAATTATTATACCTTATTTATTAATCATTTTTCTTCTACTTTTCTATTTTAGGCCAAGTCATAATTACTTTAAATAAATCTCCATCTATTGTTATATAAAATTTTCCTCCTTGTAATTCAGTCAAGCTTTGTGCTATTGATAATCCTAATCCGCTTCCTTCTGTATATCTTGATTTATCACCTCTAACAAATCGTTGCATTAATTCTTCACTACTAATATTTAATTTCTCTTTTGATATATTTTTTAGTGCTATTTCTATAACCTTTGTTTTTTCTTTTATGTCTATATACACTCTTGAACCATCTAATGCATATTTAGTTATATTACTAAATAAATTTTCTACTATTCTATATAAATATCTACTATCTGCATTTACTCTTAAGTCTGTATTTGGCATATTAACTTCTATTTTTAATTTTTTGTTTTCTAATTTATCTTCAAACTCTCCTATTGTTTGATTAAATAGTTCTTTTATGCTTATATTTTCCAAATTTAATTTAACATTTCCAGATGATGCTTTTGAAGCTTCTACTAAATCTTCTATTAATTTTTTTAGTCTTTGTGATTTTTGATCTAATATTTTGATATATTCATTTACTTTTTCATTTTGTATATCTTCTGTTTTTAATAAGTCCACATAATTTATAATTGAGGTTAATGGTGTTTTTATGTCATGTGATACATTTGTTATAAGCTCTGTTTTCAGCCTTTCTGATTTTAGACTTTCTGAAATAGCATTTGAAAATCCGCCTGCAATATCGTTTATATATATAGCCATCTCTTTTAGAACTCCGTTAAGCTCATTTTCATTCAATCTGATATCAGTTTTTCCTTCATATATATGTTTTAACGCTAACCTTATTTTTTCTTGCTCAATTCCATATTTTTTAAGTTTATAATATGACCATATCCAAAAAGCTATTAGCACTAGTATTGAAATTCCAGTTTGCCAAGTTAGCCCTAGAATTGAACTTATTATAATAAACCCTAAATAATATAAAAATATTTTCTTACGCTCTTGTATTTTATATGACATTGTTCTAACTACTTTTTTAGTTTTTCTCCAAAGCCATCTACATATTCTAAATATTATAAAGCTTTCTAAGAATTTTCTTGCTTTTATTCTTTTTATTGTTGTTACTCCAAATATTGCACAAACAATATAGCATAAAATATACAGTATCGATAAAACAGTAACAATAATATAATTTGCTATATTAATTATATTCATAGCTATTGTCATAAATATTGTAATTAGTGCTAATGCTATAATTGATAAAATTTCATATGGTATATTATCTATAAAATTAAGTTCTATCTTTCCTTCTTTATTGTATCCTATTGCCCATAATAAATATATAACAATAACTAATAATAAAAGTGTACTTACTGGTAATGCAACAAATGGCATAACTTTATGTTGCAATGCAAAATCATACATTTGCTTAATCATTGTATATGATGCTGTTTGTACTAATTTATTTTCATTATATCTACTATATATGTCATAACCTGTTAATTCGCAAGTTGTAAGTTCTTCTTTATTATTTCTAGATTTATCTGTTACTATCATGCTATCTAAATAACGATATGTTGTATTATAAATAATATTATCTTTATTTATATATTCTATATTAGAACTTATCTCTCCATTTACGTAATTCCAATGATATGTGCTATTAGATATTTCCTCTTTTGCTTTATCATAATCATTGCTTTTCATATTAGTAAAAATTTCGTTTGTTTGTTTATTTATAATTATATATTCTATGCATTGCCCTAGATTGTCATAACGATTATAATAATTTATTTCATTATCAGAATAATTTATCTTTTCACCTTTTGAATTTTCTATTTCTGAAAAAATATTATAATTATTATTTATTTCTTCTCTTTTACAATGTCTTAAATTCTCAACTAAATAACTAAAATAATTATTTGCAAACATTTCTGTATCTTCGTATTTTTTCTCTTCTGATTTGCTAAATTCATTCAAAAAAGTCAAATGAATTATGCTAATTCCTATAATTGCAACTAATATTGGTATTAAAATATAAGACACTATCTTTAGTAAACTAGAATTTCTTATCTTTTCCATATTATTCTCCTTATTATTTTTCTATTTTATATCCAACTCCCCAAATTACTTTTAAGTATCTTGGTTCTTTAGGATTTATTTCGATTTTTTCTCTTATATGTCTAATATGTACAGCTATTATATTTTCTGCTCCATATCCTTCTTCATTCCAAACACTTTTATATATCTCTGGGATAGAATATACCTTTCCTTTATTTTTTAATAAAAATTTTAATATGTTAAATTCAGTTGCAGTTAATTTTACTTCTTTTCCATCTACTGAAACTTTTTTTGTGTCATCATTTAATACTAATTCTCCAGTTTTATATATGTTTTTATTTTCTTCCTCTGATTTCTTCATTGAACCAAGTTTTACATATCTTCTTATGCATGAGTTTACTCTTGCAATAAGCTCCAACGGATTAAATGGCTTTGTTATATAGTCATCTGCACCTAAATTTAATCCTTCGATTTTATCATAATCTTCTGATTTAGCTGAAAGCAATATTACTGGAATAGCTTTATCTTTCCTTATTTCTTCTAATGTTTCTAATCCATCTTTTTCTGGCATCATTATATCTAATATAATTAAATGTATTTCATTTTTATTTATTTCTTCTATTGCTTGATTTCCATTATATGCTTTTATTATGTTATATCCTTCTTTACTTAAATATATATCTATTGCTTTTACTATCTCTTTGTCATCATCTACAACTAAAATATTATACATTTTTTATTCCTCCTACAGGTACAGTCTAAAGTTATTTATTTAAAATTCTATTTTCATATTATCAATGATTTTTTCTTTCACCCAAAAAATCTCACCAAAATCATTTTCAAAGATAGTATATCATAAATTTTATTAATAAAAAATAGAGGAAAAATTAATTTTTCATTAACTTTCCTCTATTTTGATATTATATTATTTTAACCTGCTTGCTTTTCAGGAACTTCTCTTTTCTTTTTTTCGCTTTTTTTATTTGTTTTGTCTTTTTCTTCTTCTATTATTTTTGGACCTTCTTTTCCTAATACTGTATCTTCTGTTACTATACATTTTACTATATTAGGATTTGATGGTATATCGAACATTATGTCTCTCATTATTTCTTCTATTATTGAGCGAAGTCCTCTTGCTCCTGTTTTTCTTTCTATAGCTTTATCTACTATTGCTTCTAAAGCTTTAGTTTCAAATTCTAACTCTACACCATCAATTTCAAACAATTTTTGATATTGTTTTACTAAAGAATTTTTTGGTTCTTTTAAGATTTTTACTAATGCTTGTTTATCTAAATCTTCTAATGTTGCAATTATTGGTAATCTTCCTATAAATTCTGGTATAAGCCCAAATTTAAGTAAGTCTTGTGGTAATAATTCTTTAAATACTTCTATCTTATTAGTATCTTTTTTGATATTTACTTGTTTACCAAATCCTATTGCTTTTTCACCTGTTCTATCTTTTATGATGTTTTCAAGTCCTTCAAAAGCTCCTCCACATATTATTAAAATGTTTTCTGTATTTATTTGTATTAATTCTTGGTTCGGATGTTTTCTTCCTCCTTGTGGTGGAACAGATGCTACAGTTCCTTCAATTATTTTTAATAATGCTTGTTGAACACCTTCTCCACTTACATCTCTTGTTATTGAAGGATTTTCTGATTTTCTTGCTATTTTATCAATTTCATCTATATATATTATTCCTTTTTCAGCTTTCTGAACATCTCCTTCTGCTGCTTGTATTAGTTTTAATAAGATATTTTCTACATCTTCTCCAACATATCCTGCTTCTGTTAATGTTGTCGCATCAGCAATTGCAAAAGGAACTTTTAATATTTTAGCTAATGTTCTTGCAAGTAATGTTTTTCCACAACCAGTTGGTCCTAATAATAATATATTACTTTTTTGTATTTCTACTTCATCATCTTTTTTAGCATTTTCTTCGTGTGCTATTCTCTTATAGTGGTTATATACTGCTACTGATAAAGTTCTTTTTGCTTGGTCTTGCCCTATTACATAATCATCTAATATCTTTTTTATTTCTTCTGGAGTTGGTAATTCATTTATTTCGTTTAAACTATATCCTGCTTTTTCGTCCTCATATAATTCTGCTTCAATAATGCTATTACATAATTCTACACATTCGTCACATATATATACACCTGGACCTGCTACTATTTTTTTTACATTTTCTTGTGCTTTTCCACAAAATGAACATCTAACACTCTTAGGTACGTCGTTCTTTGCCATAATCCTCTCCTTACTTTATTTTGAAAAACATTTTATTTTTCTTATAGTTCTTTTGTTTTATTTTCTTTTATCCATTATTCCATCTATTAAACCATATTTTAATGCTTCTTCTGCTGTCATATAATTGTCTCTTTCTGTGTCTCTTTCTATAGTTTCAATTGATTGACCTGTTCTTTCGCTTAAGAATTTATTTAATTTTTCCCTTGTTTTTACTAAATGATCTGCATGAATTTTTACTTCTGTTGCTTGACCAGAAATTCCGCCACCACCAATTAATGGTTGATGTATTAATATTTCTGCATTTGGTGTTGCAAATCTTTTTCCTTTTTCTCCTGCTGCAAGTAATGCTGCTCCCATACTAGCTGCCATACCAATACATATTGTTGATACTGGACATGAGATATAGTTCATTGTATCTATTATTCCCATACCATCTGTAATTGAACCTCCTGGTGAATTTATATATAAACTAATTTCTTTTTCTGGATCTTCTGATTCTAAAAATAATAATTGTGCAATAACTAAACTAGATGTTGTTGGATTTACATCTTCCCCTAAAAATATAATTCTATCTCTTAATAATCTTGAAAAAATATCATATGATCTTTCACCTTTACTTGTTTGCTCTATAACATATGGTACTAAACTGTTTTTTTCTAACATATCTTTTTCCTCCTTAAATAATTTTATTGTTCACATCTATTATAATATTTTTATTAGTAATTACAAAAAAGCCAGAGCTAAAATTTAACTAATAAAATTTTATCCTCCAGCTTTATTTTGTTTTATTTTATTTTTGCGTTTTCAACTAAGAAATTAATTGCTTTTTCTGATTCGATTCCTTGTTTTATGTAATTTCTTACATTTTCATTTTTTAGGAATTCTTCATCATTTTCTTTTCCATAGTTTTTAGCCATTTCTTTCATTTTTTCATCAATATCTTTATCTGTTGCTTCTATTTTTTCTGCTTTTATTACAGCTTCTAAAGCTAATCTTGATTTAATTCCTTCAATTGCTTGAGGTTCATATTCTTTTCTAATTTCTTCTTCAGTTTTACCCATCATTTGAAAATATTGTTCTAATTTTAAACCTTGGTATGATAATCTTTGTTCAAATTCTTTTAACATATTATCTGTTTCCATTTCTATCATACCTGATGGAATATCAACTTTAGTTTTTTCACAAAGAGCTTTTATTACAGCATCTTGTGTTTCATATTTTGCTCTTTCTTCATTTTGCTTTTCTTGTTTTGCTTTTATATCTGCTTTTAATTCTTTTAAAGTATCAAATTCACTTACATCTTTTGCAAATTCATCATCTAATTCTGGTAATTCTTTTTTCTTGATTTCGTGAACTTTTACTTTAAATACAGCATCTTTTCCAGCTAATTCTTTAGAAAAATATTCTTCTGGGAATTTAACTTTTACATCTTTTTCTTCGTCTATTTTCATACCAATTACTTGGTCTTCAAATCCTGGAATAAATGTATTGCTTCCTATTTCTAAATCATATTTTTCTGCTTTTCCACCTTCAAATGGTACACCATCAACAGATCCTTCAAAGTCTATTGTTGCTGTATCTCCACTTTCTACTGGTCTATCTTCTATTGAAATTAATCTTGAGTTATGTTCTTGCATATGGTGTAATTCATGTTCAATATCTTCATCTGTTACATTATACTCAACTTTTTTGATTTCTATACCTTTATATTTTGAAACTTTAGCTTCTGGTTTTGTTTGCATTACAGCTGTAAATATTAAGTCTTTTCCTTTTTCTATTTGTGTAACATCGATGTCTGGTCTACTTACAACATCTATTTTATTTTCTGTAACTGCTTCTTCTAAAGCTTCACTAGCTACTTCATTAAATGCATCTTCATAGAAAATTTCTTTTCCGTAATATTTTTCTACTATTTGCATTGGTGCTTTACCTTTTCTAAATCCTGGTATATTAAAATATTTTGCACTTTTGAAGTACACTTTTTTTATAGCTTCTTCAAATTTTGCAGCTTCTACTGTTATTTCAAATTTAACTTCATTTGCGTTTTCTGTTTTTTCTAATTTACAATTCATACTTTTCATCCTTCCTATTTTTCTTGTAGCCTAATTATTATACCACATTTTTGCTATTTTGCAAGGAATTTTTTATATTTTTCAAAAAATACTTGTTTTTTTTTTATTTTTGTGGTAGACTTGTTTATAGTCATTTATTTAAGATAATTTAGGAGGTGCGAAAGATATGGCAAAATGTGCAATTTGTGACAAACAACCTGTTCACGGAAACAAACTTAGCATTACTCGTTCTCATATAAGTAAAAGATCTACACGTACTTGGAAACCAAATCTAAGAAGTGTTAAGGCTGAAATTGATGGAGAAGTTAAAAGAATTCACGTATGTGCTAAATGTTTAAAAAATGGTAAAGTAAAAAGAGCTTAATCGACATTAAGCTCTTTTTTCATGTCTTATGTCCTATTAGGGACAGGTCCAAAGTGGACATTTTATTAATCTTTAATTCTAAAAATCAATTTTACAAATCCTCTTAAAAATTTAGGAACTTTTTTCACTACAATAGTCATATGTACCGCCTCCTTTTTCTAACACGCAAGCCACATTAGTCCAACACATACTACTGTGACACCAATAACAAATAACCAACCTGTTACAGGAAGCAATAAAACCAATAAAATTCCTAATCCTAATCCTATTAAGCATACCGCAAATGTCTTTTTTAAAAAATGCATTATTTTATTCCCTCCTTTTTTGTATATAATATGTTTATTTATTTTATTTGTTCCTTTTTATGTTTATTTAATTGACTAGACTATATTTTTCTTGTAAAATAAATATGCTTTAGTTATGCATGATAATATATAATTTAAAAATGTAATTTTTAAATTATTAAAAGTAAAGTCATGAAGACAATTTTATAGAAAGGAGCTTAATTTAATTACATAATAATTAAATTATATAAAATAATATGAAAAAAAGTGATATTATAGATTTAGTTAATTCGTTAAAAACTTCATATCCTGATGCTACATGTAGTTTAGACTTTTCAACACCGTTTGAATTAGTTGTTGCAGTAATGCTTTCTGCTCAATGCACAGATGAGCGTGTTAATAAAACAACACCTGTATTATTTAATAAATGTAAAACTATTGAAGATTTTGCTAATATTGATATTAAAGAATTAGAAGATATAATTCATCCTTGTGGTTTTTACAAAAATAAAGCTAAAAATATAAAACTATGTGCAAAACAAGTTATCGAAAATTTTAATGGTATTGTTCCTAAAACTATGGAAGAATTAACCTCTCTTGCTGGAGTTGGCAGGAAAAGTGCTAATGTTATTTTATTAGAAGTTTTTAGTATTGCTAATGGTATAGCTGTAGATACTCATGCCAAACGTATTTCTAATTTAGTTGGACTTTCTAATGAAAAAACTCCTGAAAAAATCGAGCAAGATTTAATTAATATTTTCCCAAAAGAATATTTGAAAGACATAAATCATTTATTTGTATGGCATGGCAGAAACACATGTATAGCTAGACATCCTACATGTGAGCAATGTTCTATTAATAAATATTGTAAACATTACAAATCAAAAAAATAGTTTTTATTTTATTGACAAAATCAATATAAAGATATATATTTTGTTTATATTTATAATATAGTTTTTTTATAAAAAATAATTGGGAGGGATTTTTAATGTTAAAAAACAAATTTAAGACTATTGTTTTAGTTATGCTTCTTATGATTTCGCTTATAGTTCCTATTTCTTTAGCGGAAAATACAGAAGTTGAACAAAAAAGCACTGTAGAAAATCAGGAATCTGTTCAAAATCAAGCTACAGCTCAAAACATTTCTGAATCTACAATGAAAAAAGAAGATTTATATTTAACAGGTGATACTGTTACTATCGACTATGTAGTTGATGGCAATGTTTTTGTTTTTGCTAACACTGTTAATATAAATTCTCAAATTGGAGGCGATGCATTTATTTTTGCTAATAATGTTAATGTAAGTAAAGATGGTTACATTTTCAGTAACTTATTTGCCGCTTCAAAAACTGTAAATATTTCAGGAGTTGTATATGATTTATATACTTCTGCAAATGCCGTTAATATAGATGGTTATATTTATCGTGATGTAAGAATTTCTTCAAATATATTAACTATTTCTGGAGTTATAGGAAGAAATGCATATGTTTCATCAAATTCCATTTCATTCCCAGAAAATTCTGAAGGAGAAAGTCAAGTTACTTCTAAAGGTTCAATTGTAGGCGATTTAAATTATTCTGCAAAATCTGAAATCACAGTTCCTGAAGGAAGTGTAGCAGGTAAAGTAAATTATTCTCCTATAAAAAATTCAGGAGGTGTTCCTATTCAAAATTATATTTTAGGGTTAGGTAAATTTATTGTAACTGTTCTTATTTTATGGTTATTATATTTATGGCTTTCTCCTAAATTCTTAGAACAAACAGGAACATTATTATCAAAAAAATTCTTATCAGTTGTTGGATATAGTATATTAACTCCAATAATATTTATTATAGGATTTGTTTTACTACTTATACTAGGCTTGACTTCAAACATTGCTTTAATTGCAACACTAGCATTTGGATTATTACTATTGCTTAGCACTTCTACATTAGTTATTGCAATTAATAATATTATTTGTGAAAAATTTAAAGTTACTAAAAAATCAGCTATAATGGGAATTCTAATTATAACTTCAACTGTTGTTTGGTTATTACATATAATTCCTGTAGTTGGAAAATTCATAAGTATAATCATGAACTTAATTGGTCTTGGACTAATAGTAACAACTATATTTATAAAAAAAGAAGTATCTGCTAAAAGTACTTCAGCTAAATCTAATAAAAAAAGTTCAAAAAAATAATGTATAATTATTACATTTATGACAAAAAAGTTCCAATATTAAACTTCAATATTGGAACTTTTTTTATATTATTCATAATTAACATTGTTGATTAATTAAACATCTATATATTAATACTAATGTATTCTAATAGGCTTTTTTATACTCTATATTTATTTTTTTAACTCGTCTATTATTACTTTATAATCTTTTGCCATTAAAATAGCACTACCTGCCACTAAAATATTTGCTCCTGCTTTTTTCACTTCAGGTGCTGTAACTAAATTAATTCCACCATCTACTTCTAAATCTATATCTATATTATTTTCGTTTAAATATTGACTTATTTTTTCTGTCTTTTTTATTGTTTCTTTTATTATTTCTTGCCCACCTTTTCCTGGCTCTACTGTCATTACTAAGCACATATGAATATATGGTAAAAATTCATAAATTTCTTCTATTTTAGTTTCTGGTTTTATTGCTATCCCCACTTTACAGTTATTTTCTTTTATATAATTTATATTGTTATATACTTCTTCTTTATTTTTACAAACTTCATAATGAAATGTTATAATATTAGGCTCTACCGCTATAAAATCATTTACTGATGATTTTACATCTTCTACCATTAGGTGTACATCTAATGGTAAATTTGAAATTCTTTTTATATATGATGCATATTCAAACATTTTTTGATATGTATTATTTTTTACAAATTTTCCATCCATAACATCTATATGAAAATAATCAGTTTTAGCCACTTCTAGTGCAAAAAAAGTTTTTGATTCTTCTTTTTCTTTAGTTCCTAAAATTGATGTTGAAATTTCTACCATTTTTTTCTTTCCTCCTTTTGTTTTAATTCTTCATATATTTTGCAAAATCTATTATATCTGTCTTTACTAATTTTATCTTCTTGTATTGCTTTTTTTATACCACAATTTTCTTCTTTTATATGGGTACATCCTATAAATTCACAGTTTTGTATATATGGTTCAAATTCTTTAAAATAATTAGCTAAATTTTTACTTTCTATTTCAGAAATATCAAATGTAGAAAAACCTGGTGTATCTGCTATAAATGTATCATTTTCTATTTCATATAATTTTGTAGATGTTGTTGTATTTTTACCTCTTTTATTTTTTTTACTTATTTCTCCTTCTTCAGTTATATCTTTTTTAAATAATGCATTTATTAGTGTTGATTTTCCTACTCCTGAGTTTCCTGAAAATGCATTTATATTACCCTTTAAAACATTTTGTAATTGTTGTACTCCATTTTGTTCTTTAGCATTAGTTTCTATTACTTTGTATCCTATTTTTTCGTATATATCTTTTATATTTTTGAATTCTTGTTGATTATCTAAATCCGTTTTATTTAATATAATAACTGATTTTATTCCTAAAAATTCTGAAAAAGCTAATTGCTTATCTAACATTAATAAATCAGGCTTAGGATTTTTGCTTGATACTACTAAAATAATTTGAGAAATATTTGCAAGCTTTGGTCTTTTTACATATATTTTTCTATTCTCTATTTTTTCTATTACAGCTTTTTTAGCTTTCATATCTATTATTTCTATTTCTACATTATCTCCAACTACTGGTGTAATTTCATTTTTTTTAAATTTCCCTCTTGCAGTTGCTTCATATATAGTATCTTCTGCTCTTACTTTGTATAAATTAGATATATTTTCTATTATTTTTCCTTGCATTTTTCCTCCATTTATTTACTGTTATTAAATAGTTCATCTGGACATATATCTGCTCCATTATCCCATTAAATAGATAAACCAGATAATTTTATAGTGCTAAATTTTTTATAATCTTCTAATTCTTTAAAAGTTTTAAATTTAAAATATGGTTTTAGTTAGATATTAAACTATATTGTTTCAAATGTCAAGAAAAAGACTCTAATTATAAATCAGAGTCCTTTCTTAATATTACTATTTATTCTGCCGTGTAAGTTGTCATTTCCCCATATCTAATTTGTCCTTGATCTTTTAAAACATCATCTATATATACTTTTATCTCTTTAGTTCCAGTACCTTTTGTTGATGTTTTTATGCTTGTTTCTGATGCATTAACTGTACTTGAATATATTGTGTCGTTTCCTACAGTAACTTTTACTTTTACTTTTTTCACTTTTTTATCAGATGTTTCATTTGATGAATTAGATGGTTCTTCATATATATTTCCACCTAATAAAGATTTTACATTAACTATAACTGATACTTCCTTCATTTCTGCTATTTTATTTACTGTTATTGTTATTGAGTTTCCTTCGTCAACAGTTTTTCCAGCTTCGATACTTTGTTTTAATACTGTTCCATTTGTTTTTGAAGTATCTTCTTCATATGATACATTTACTTTTAAACCTAAGTCTGTTAAAGTTTTCTTAGCAGTTGCTTCATCTTGACCAATAACACTTACTACAGTTACTTGTTTTATTCCTGTTCCTGTACTTACGTGAATTTTTACTGTATCACCTGCAAATGCCTCTGTATTTGCTTCTGTTTCTTGACTTATAACATAACCTTCTTCAACTTTTTTACTTGTTTCTTCTATTATTTCAACTTTTAATTTAGCTTCTTCTAACGCTTTTACAGCTTCTTCTTCTTCCATTCCAACTACTTTTGGAACTGTTGTTTTTTCTTGACCTTTACTTACTATAACTTTTATTGTGCTTCCTTCTTTTATTTTTCTATCTGTTGAAGGTGTTGTTGTAAAGTCTCCTATCATATCTTCTTCAACTTTTTGAGAAATAATAAATCCTTCTGGTACATCTTTATTATATTCTTCTTTTTCTATTGAAAATTTAAGTTTTTGTTCTTCTACTTGTCTTTGCGCTTCTTCTTTAGACATACCTACAACATTTGGTATATTTACTTCTTCTGGATTTGTTAAATTTAAAGCTAAAATTGTTCCTCCTAAACTTAATGAAAATAACAATATAAGTCCTATAAATATGCTTAATTTTTTATGTCCTTTTATGAATTTTTTAAATTTTCCTTCTTTTTTTCCATTTCTGCTATTGTCTTCATCTTCTTTATTTCTCATATTATTATACATTTCTGTATTTAATACCTGTGTTTGTGCAGTAGGATCATATTCTTTATCATCAACAAAATCACCATTTGGATTTTTTAATGCTTTTCTTAAATCAGATAGCATTTCTGTTGCACTTTGATATCTTAAATTTGTATCTTTTTGTAATGCTCTCATTATAATTTTATTTACTGCTTTTGGTACATTATGGTTTACTTCTATTGGTTCTTCTGGTTGTTCTTGCATATGTTTTAAAGCTACTGAAACAGGTGTATCTGCATCAAATGGCACTTTTCCAGTTACCATTTCATACATTACTACACCTAGAGAATATAAATCAGATTTTGCATCTGTAAATCCGCCTCGTGCATGTTCAGGTGAAAAGTAGTGTACTGAACCAATTGTTGTTCCAAATGCTGTTATTGTTGAATTTGATACAGCTTTAGCAATTCCAAAATCTGTTACTTTAGCAATTCCATCTTCTGTTATTATAATGTTATGAGGTTTTATATCTCTATGTACGATATTATTTCTATGTGCTATTTCTAATGCTGAAGCTATTTGAATAGCTACATTTACAGACCATTTCCATGGTAATGGCCCTTTTTCTTCTAGTATTATTTCTTTTAACGTTTTTCCTTGTATTAATTCCATTACAATATAATACAAGTTTCCTTCTACTCCTACATCATAAATTGATACAATATTAGGATGTGTTAATCTTGCTGCTGATTGTGCTTCTACTTCAAATCTTTTTATAAATTCTTCATCTGTTGTAAATTCATCTCTTAATATTTTTACTGCCACATATCTTTTTAATACTTTATCTGTTGCTTTATATACAGTAGCCATTCCGCCATTTCCAACTTTTTCGATTATTTCATATCGATTACCTAATAGCTTACCTTCTAAATTCATAATTTTCTCTCTCCTTACATAATGTTAACTTGTAGAATGCTTATATATTTTTTATTACTATTACTGTTATATTGTCATATCCACCATTGTCATTTGCCATTTGCACTAAATCTTTTGTTGCCTGTTCTATATTCTTTTTAGCTGCCTTAAACATTTCTTCTTGTGGTACTAAATTTGTTAGTCCATCTGAATTCATTATTAATATATCATCTTTCAAAAATCCTTTTACCATTACATCTGGTTCTACAAATGCATTACACCCAAGTGCTTTCATTAGCATATTTTTTTGTGGATGATGCGCAGCTTCTTCTTGAGTTATAGTTCCATCTTTTACTAGTTTTTGTACATAACTATGATCCTGTGTTAACTTTCTCATAAATTCTTTTCTTATTCTATATACCCTACTATCTCCTACATGTCCAATAAATACTCTATTATTATATATTAGACAAATATCTAAAGTAGTACCCATACTAGATAATTCTTTTTGTTCTTTTGATTTCTCATATACTACCATATTAGCATATTCTATGCTACTTCCTATTAGTTGTATTATACTTTCTTTATCTTTTTCTATTTCTTTAAAATTATTTTCTATGTAATTTTTGGCTGATAATATTGCTAAATTACTAGCTATTTCTCCGCCATTATATCCTCCCATACCGTCGGCTAACATATAAAGTTGTACTTCATCTAGTGAATTAGATATATAAAAAGCATCCTCATTTATTTCTCTTACTTTACCTTTATCAGACTTTGCATATGCCTTTATCATGAATTCACCTCTTCTCGCTTTTTTATATACTTTTTTCGCTATATCATTTATACCATAAGTTTAGTTTTTTTGCAATTATTTTATTGTATATTTTTTTATCTCCTTAAATTTAAAAGTAAATTCCACCGATGTTTCAACAAGAATTTATTTTTGGAATATTCCATAATAGAACAAATCGGAAAGTTATTAAATTAGCATAATTTTAATCTTTCTCTTAGGCTTTCCGTTAATTTGTTCGTGTGCCAATTTTACGTTAGTAAAATTGTGTACAATAGGGTTTTATATATTAGAAAGTCAGCATGACTTTCCTAATATATAAATAAAAATAGTAGTACTTACTAGATATACTACTATTTTGTTTATATACATTTTATATTTTTACATTAATTAATTATTAAAATTTCAGCTTAAAAAAATTTTTTAAAATCTTCTTCATTGATTTTTTCTTTTTCTATTAATGTTAGAGCAATGGCATCTAACTTGTCTCTATGTTCATTTAATAATGTAATAGCATCATTATATGCTGTATTTATTAAAGATTTTACTTCTGCACCTATTTTATCTCCAATATTTTCACCAAACATTTGCATTTCATATGGTTCTTTTCCTTGTAAGTCTATTGGTCCTAATACGTCACTCATACCATATTTTGTAACCATATCCTTTGCTATATTTGTTGCTACTTCTATATCATTACTTGCTCCAGTTGAAATTTCATCTAGTGCTAGTTTTTCTGCTGCTCTTCCTCCAAGTAAAGCTATAAGTTTTTCTTGCATTTCTGTTTTAGAAATATAATATTTATCTTCATCTGATTTATACATTGTATATCCACCAGCTACACCTCTTGGAATTATTGATATTTCTTTAACATTTGACTGCGTTGGTAGATAATAGCTTACTACTGCATGTCCTGCTTCATGATAAGCTGTTAACTTTTTATCTTTATCTGAATATGTTCTTTCTCTTTTTTCAAGTCCAACTGTAACTTTTTTAACAGCTTCCTCTATATCCATATTTTCTATATCTTCATGCTTATTTTTTGTAGCAATTATTGCTGCTTCATTTAATATATTTTCTAATTCAGCTCCTGTAAAACCTGCTGTATCTTCTGCTACACTTTCTAAATTAACATCATCTGATAATTTCTTGTTTTTGCTGTGTATTTTAAGTATTGCAAGTCTTCCTTTTAAATCTGGAGTTGGTATGGTTATTCTTCTGTCAAATCTTCCTGGTCTTAATAATGCTTTATCTAGCATTTCTGGTCTATTTGTTGCTGCTAATACTATTATTGTTTCTTCTGAACCAAACCCATCCATTTCAACTAATAATTGATTTAATGTTTGATTATTTTCTGTTTCTGCTCCACTATTTGATGTTCTTCTTGAGCCTATTGCATCTATTTCATCTATAAATACAATACATGGTGCTAATTTTCTAGCTTTTTCAAATAATTTTCTAACTCTTGATGCTCCTAAACCTGCAAACATTTCTATAAATTCTGACCCACTCATTGATATAAATGGCACATCTGCTTCTCCTGCTATAGCTTTTGCAATTAAAGTTTTTCCTGTTCCAGGTTTACCATATAGTAATACACCTTTTGGAACTCTTGCTCCCATTTTTGCGAATTTTTCTGGTCTTTTTAGGAAATCTACTATTTCCATCATTTCGCTTTTTTCTTCCTCTAGACCTGCTACATCATCAAATTTTATTTTTGTTTTTCTTTCTGTATCATCATATACTTTTCCTTTTTCTCCTAATCCTTGCATTTTAAATATCATTATAAATAGTGCTAACATTATTGCTGTTGGTAAAAGTGTTATTATCATTCCTGGTAATTGTGAAAAAAAGCTTTTTGGTTTTTGAATTAATTCTATTTCATTTCCTTCTGCTACTTTAGCTTGTACCAAATCTATAAAACTACTAACATTTGGAACAATAGAAGTTTTTTCTTCTTTTTCATTTTTTATTTTTACTTTTACTGTTGTGCTTCCTGTTTTCATTTCAATTTTTTCTACATTTCCATATGACATTTCTTTTATTAAATCTGTATATGCTAATGTATTTTCTTCTTCTTTTGTTTTATTTTTTAATAAGAACATTGTACCTATTGCTAATATTATTAGTAATATTAAAGATACAGTCATTATAATATACTGCTTTTTATTATTTTCTTTATTATCTTGCTTTTTGCTCATTTTTCCTCCTTCTTCCCCTTGTTCTAATTCAATATAAGTTAGGCATTTGAGCCTTCTGGTTCTTGTTTTGTATCTTCGCCAGATTTATTTTCTTTTTTATCTTCTTTCTTTTCTGTTTCATTATTTTCTTCTTTTGGTTCTTTATTTCTTTTTTCTTCTTGTTTTTCTTTTTCTTCTAATTGTTTTCGTATGATTTCTTGAGCTTCTGCAATTTTCATTAGTTCCATTTGTTTATTCATAAAGTCAGTTTTTAGTATTAATATTGCCGCTACTAAATATATTGCTGCTACTGCAATATACATTACTTGGAAATATTCCATATTAAATGGCACAAATATGTTTATCGCTATATATAATATGTTTAATATTACTGATAAAGTTAAGGCATATACAGACATATTAAATATTGCAACATATCTCATTTTTATTCTTGCTAAGAAAGTTGTTATAAATCCAAAGAAACTTAGGAATATTGCATTTGATAATGTTGTCAAAAAATACATAACAAATGCATATATAAACATAGTTATAAATACACTTACATATAATGTAATTATTTTACTACTGTTTACATAGTTTATAAAATCTTGTTTTGTAAATTCTGTAACTTGGAACGAATTTAATGTATTTTTATATGAATAACTTATTGTTCCTGCAACAGCTGAACTTTTAATAAGTATTTGATTTTTTAATACTACTATTCCATTTCCAGCTTCTCCTATTTGATTCATATATTGATTTATTTTTTCTTGTTCTTCTGTTTTTGTATCAATTATTATTTTGTCTGCAATTGGGCTTTTAGAAATTTCAATTGGAGTTTCACTTTCAATATTTAACATTCCATCTTTATAAGAGAATTCTGGAAATTCATTTTGAATATATTGTACCCCTTCATTAATTAAATTATGTGTTTGATATATCATTCCTAAACATAAAACTACTGCTATTAAAGCTACTATTTTAGCTAAATAGCTTGTTGCTTTTCCTAATCCCTGTGCAGACATATTAGGATATTCTTCTATTTTAGTAATTGAATTCCAAACCTTTCTAAAAAATCCTTGTTCTTTTATAATAGTTTGACTATTATTTATATTTTTGTTATTTTCTTGATTATTATGTTCTTCTTGATTATTTTTTTCTTCCATTTCCTTTGCTCCCTTCTTTTTACTTACTAAATATTTTTCTTTTTATCTGTCTAATAGTTCTAAATGCTTTTTCTGAAAAACGATATAATTTGTAAGTAATCGGTTTAAATGGAATATATATTTCTCCAATAAATTCTGTAAATGTAGCTCCAAATCCTTGTTTAAATCTATATAATCCATATTGTGGGTGGCTTTCATCTACAACTCCTGATACTCCTCTAAAGTCATATATATCATCATGTCTATTTATCGCCATTTTTATCATTTCCCATTGTAACATGTAATTTGGCATTAAATTTCTATGTTCATTACTACTTGCTCCATATAAATACCAAGTTTTATTTCCATAAAATATTGGAATAACACCTGATATTGGCTTTCCTTCATGATAAGCCATTAGTAATTTCATATGTTCTGGACCCATGCACTCATACATTTTTTCAAAATATTCTAATGGTCTTATAATAAATCCATCTCTTTTACCTGTCTCTACCATAATCTTATGAAAGTCCTTCATATCTTCTTTAGTTCCTTCTTTTACTGTAACTCCTTTTTTTCCTGCTAAACGTATATTATATCTCCATTTTTGTTTAAATCCCGCCATTACTTCTTCTTCTGTTTTATCTTTTATATCAAGTCTAAATACATATCTTGGTTGAATTTCATCTTTAAAGTCTTTTGCATCATCTTTTATTTTATATCCCAAATTAGTTACAATATCTCTAAATTGCTTATCTGAGCTTAAAACATCTGGTTCATTTCTTAATACAAATGCCTTATATTTTTTTGCTAATTCTCTTGCACCATCAGTTAATTGTTTCATCATTGATATATCATGTATATCCCCAACTGGTCCTCTTGATGCATACATCATATTTCCAAATATAGGCATTTTACGTATCATTACACAAAGTGAACCTATTATATTTCCATCTTCATCTTCTGCAAGTATTACTTCTGGTTTCCAATTAGGCTTTTTTAATTCTACCCATTCTAATGATTGTTGAAAATTACATCTTTCATCATTTTCTAAAAATTCTTTATACTTTTTCTTATCTTCTTCGTTATCTTTTAGGAATCTCATTTTTTCCTTCAATCCTCCTATTTTATTATTTACAATATATTCGTATTTTACACTAAATACAAAAATTTTACAAGCTTATTAATTATTTTGCTGAAACAAAATTTTTCAAAATAATATTTACTATATTTTAGATTTATTCTTATGCATTCTATTAATTATTCGTGTATTAAAATTTATGTGCAATATAAAAAGAAGAAAGTCATTAGACTTCTTCTTTTTACTGTTTGGAAGCTTCCAAATAAGCCATGGGATAATTACTACTTGCAAAATATTTCTCGTATAACATCCGCAACATCACTATTTAAACACTTCAAAGTGACTGTTTTTCCAGATATTTCTACTTTAGCCTTGAAGAATTCACCTATGTCGGTTAACTGTGTTATATATTTTTTTGTTTTTTCACTATCTGCTGTAATTTTAAAGCTAACCACATTATTTTGGTTTGATTCAATCATTTTTATTTCTTTTTTTCCTGATAGTTTTTCTATTTGTTTTTTTGTCTCATTCCACCAACTCACAATATTTCCTCCTGCATACGCTTAAGGAAGATCGTCTTTAGGAAATTCTTTTATAAAAGTATATTTTATACAGCCTGTTGTTTTTTTATATATTTGAATTCCATAAGACAATATTATTTCCTCTACTTCCTCTAATACATTTTCTGTTGTTTCCTTTTGATTTCCATCCATGTCCTTATAGACATATATTTCTTTTTCTGTTTTTTCGAAGTCAATCATTAAACAGTCTATGTCTGGACTTTTTTCATGAATTTTTTCAAATTCTGGAATTAGGAATTCTTCAATAATTTTTTTGCTTTCATTTGCATTTTTGTTTTCTCCCATAATGATTTTTTTGAGCATATTTTTCCTCCTTAAAATAATTATTTTATACAAATGCCTCGTGTCTTTCTGTAAAATAGGATTATACAAGCATTTGATAACATTATACTATGCATGTTAACATTTGGTCAAGAACAAAAACTGTCATTTAAATTGACACCAATATTATATGAACGCTTGATAAACTTATACATTATTTCAATTTATATATTTTATGAGTTTATTAATTACAAGACATAGGCAAACAGATTGGAATGTTGAACATAAGATTCAAGAAAAAGCAGATATATACTTAAATGACACAAAAAAACAACCTGCAAACCTTTACAGTTCGCGAGTTGCTTTAATATGGAGCAGGTAGTGGGAATCGAACCCACGTCATCAGCTTGGAAGGCTGAGGTTC
>CAUWGA010000006.1:0-60301 GCA_963558245.1 uncultured Clostridia bacterium | reverse complement strand
AAAGATTAAAATTATGCTAATTTAATGGCTTTCCGATTTGTTCTAAGTTAGGAGATGAAAAATATTGAAAAATAACAAAAAAATTTTAATAATATTTATAATAATAATAATTATTATTATTTTTACATTTTTTTATTTTTATATGGCTAAAAAAAATAAATTTGGAAATAATATTAATAGTCAAGAAATGGTAACTAATATATTAAATCTGACTTCATATGAAGCAACAATTGAAGTAGATGTAAAAAGTAATAAGAATACTAATAAGTATATAATAAAACAAAAATATAAAAGTCCTAATTATATAGAACAAGAAGTGTTAGAGCCAACAAATATAAAAGGTGTTAAAATAATAAATAAAGATAATCAATTATCTATAGAAAATACTCAACTAAATTTAAAGACTATTTATGAAAATTATAGCTATCTTTCAGAAAACGATATGGACTTAATTAGTTTTATAAATGAATATAAAGAACAAAATTCTAATAACTGTCAAGAAGAAAAAGATACTATAATTATGAAAACTAAGAATAAAGTTTTGTACATAGATAAAAAGTCAGGAAAACCATTAAAAATGCAAATAGAAGATGCTAACAAAAATATTGCTGTTTACATATTATATAGAGAAGTAAATGTAAATAGATAATAATTTCTTTGCTTCAAACTCAAACCATACTTGACAATCTAATGATATTAGGAGTGAAGGATATGCAAATAAGAAGAGGCGATATGTTTTATGCAGACTTAAGTCCAGTAGTTGGTTCAGAACAAGGAGGAATAAGACCAGTATTAATTATACAAAATGATTTAGGAAACAAATATAGTCCAACAGTTATAGCAGCAGCAATAACATCTCAAACAGGTAAAGCGAAATTACCAACACATATAGAAATAGACTCTTCTTCATGTGGTTTAAAAAGTAATTCTGTGGTTTTGACAGAACAAATAAGAACAATAGATAAAAGTAGACTAAAAGAAAGAATTGGTCATATTGATGATGAAAAAATTATAGACAAAGTAAATAATGCATTAGGTGTAAGTTTTGGATTATAAACTGGACTGTAGATACTGTAAAGTAATTAATATAAAATATATTGAAAAAACAATGTTGCACACAATTTTGTTACATAAAATTGGTGCATAAACAAAAACGCGACATGAAAGTGATTGGAAAATTTAATCATGCCGTGTTTGTTATTTATAATAAATTATATTTTTCATTTATTATACTTTTAATTTTTTCATTATTTTAATTTCATTGTATAGATTATCAATAATAGATTTTCTAGAATCAAAAGCTTGTTTATATTCAAGTAATCGATTTTTGTAGTTGTCAGGAGTTTCGTCATTAATAAGAAGTTCTTTCATACCATTTAAATAATATGTTTTATTTTTTTCTGTTTTTGCTTTATTCATGGCTGTTTCATATTTTTCAACTTGTTGTAATCTTTTAATTTCTTGTTTCAAATTACTTAAGTAACTTTGAGTAAGAAAGATTTCATATTCAGTATCTTCAATAACAACTTTAATTAATTGCTTTACAATAAAAGGGTTGTTTTTACCAACCTTGTGGTTTTTAGATTTTGGATTATTAGGGTTAGGTTTAGTATTTTCGATTAATATTTTTAAAGTATCTGAAATTCCAATATGAGTTTTATATTGACGTTTACTGCTAATTGCATCATACTCATCTGCAACTCTAATAATTTGAGCTTCATAAGGAATATCTTTTTTTTCTAATCCTTGAGGATATCCACTTCCATCTAAAGCTTCATGATGATAGTAAGTACCAGCTGCATATGGTCTTAATTTTAAGTCTTCCATACACATATTATGTCCAATAGTAGTATGTGTTTTTATTATTTCGAATTCTTCTTCAGTTAATTTCCCCGGCTTTTGTAAAACTTCAGGAGGAATAAATTGTTTTCCTATATCATGTAAATATCCACAAATTGTACAATATTCAGTAAAACCTTTGTTACAATGTAATTTCTGACATAATCTACAAGTTAAGTCACCAACATTTTCTGAGTGTTTTCTTGTAAATACATCTAATCTATCTAGCATATTTAATTGATATCTCATGCTTTCGTCTAAATTATAAGATTTTAAACTTGTTCTATCATAAAAATCAAATGTTTGACTATACATTAATAATTCTCCTTTGTAAAATATAAATAATAATATCATTAAAAAAATTAAAATTCAAGTAGAAAATAATTAATCGCACAAAACATTGATATTTAGCAAATGTTGTGGTATTATATAATAGCGAAATTAAAAGAGAATAATCAAAAAGGAGATAACAATGTATAGGTCAAACACATGTGGAGAATTAAATATAAAAAATGTTAATCAAGAAGTTACTTTAAGTGGATGGATACAAAAAATAAGAAACTTAGGTGGAATGATTTTTATTGATTTAAGAGATGAATTCGGAATTACACAAATTGTTGTAAATGATGAAAAATTAGAAGAACAAATTAAAACATATTCTACAGAAAGTTGCATACAGGTAATTGGAAAAGTTGTGGAAAGAAGTAGCAAAAACAACAAAATTTCAACAGGAGAAATTGAAGTTGTAGCAAATAAAATTGAAATGCTTGGAAAATGTAAAAATGTTCTACCATTTGAAATAAATAATGACCAAGAAGTAAGAGAAGATTTAAGACTAGAATATAGATTTTTAGATTTAAGAAATGAAAAACTACACAATAATATTTTACTTCGTTCAAAAATATTAAAAACATTAAGAGATAAGATGGATGAATTAGGTTTTACAGAAATTCAAACACCAATACTTGCTAATTCTTCACCAGAAGGAGCAAGAGATTATCTGGTACCAAGCAGGTTAAATCCAGGAGAATTTTACGCATTACCACAAGCACCACAACAATTCAAACAATTGTTAATGCTTTCAGGTTTCAATAAATATTATCAAATAGCTCCATGTTTTAGAGATGAAGATCCAAGAGCAGATAGAGCACCGGGAGAATTTTATCAATTAGACTATGAAATGAGCTTTGCGGAGCAAGATGATGTATTAGCAGTAATGGAAGAAGTAATACCATATACATTTAAAAAATTCACAAATTGGGAAGTAGAAGAAGGACCATTTTTACGTATTCCATATAGAGAAGCCATGGAAAAATATGGAATAGATAAACCAGATTTAAGAAATCCATTAATAATTCAAGATGCAACAGAAATATTTAAAAATTCTGATTTTAAAGCATTTGAAAATAAGACAATAAAAATAATAGTTGTTCCAGAAGGAAGTAACCAGGGAAGAAAATTCTTCGATAAAATGACAGAGTTTGCAACAACAGAGGAAGTTGGAGCAAAAGGACTTGCTTGGACAAAAATCGAAAATAATGAGCCACAAGGTGGAATTGCAAAATTTATTACTGAAGAAATGTTAAATAAATTCACAGAAAGATATGGTGTAAAAGATAAAGATGCAATATTCTTTATAGCAGATGAATTCAAAAAAGCTCAAAAAATAGCAGGGTTAGTAAGAATTGAATTAGGAAAGAGATTAGATTTAATAGAAAAAAATAAATATAAATTCTGCTTTATAGTAGATTTTCCAATGTATGAATTATCAGATGAAGGAACTATAGACTTTAATCATAACCCATTTTCAATGCCACAAGGTGGATTAGAAGCTTTAGAAACAAAAAATCCATTAGATATTTTAGCATATCAATTTGATTTAGTATGTAATGGATATGAAATGGCATCAGGAGCAGTAAGAAACCATAATCCGGAAATAATGGTTAAAGCATTTGAAATTGCTGGATATAAAGAAGAAGACGTGAAAAATAGATTTGGTGCATTATTTAATGCATTTCAATATGGAGCACCACCACATGCTGGTGCTGCACCAGGAGTAGATAGAATGGTAATGTTAATAGCAGATTCTCAAAATATAAGAGAAATCATAGCATTTCCAAAGAATAAAAAGGCAAGAGATTTATTAATGAGAGCTCCTTCAATTGTTAGTGAAGCTCAATTAGATGATGTGCACATAAAATTAAAATAAAAGGTAAAAGCTTGTTACAATTCACAGTTTAATAATAAATTATTGTTTCATATTTTGTGTGTCGCAATCTACGAAAAATAAAGTTTAAAGGTAGATTGCTCCAATCGCACTTACTATTGTTCGTTTGGTCGCTTACGCAGTATTTCAACAATAATTTATTATTAAACTGTGAATGTAACAAAAGCTTATAGCTTAGGGGATTATTTTACAAGAAAATACTTGTATTCATACTCTAATTATGATATAAATATACTATAAAAACAAAGCTAACCAAAAGAAAGGCGGAATTTTTGTGGAACAAGAATTAGAAAATGATGCAAAAACTATCTTAATTGTTGATGATGAACAACCAATTGTAGATATTTTAGTATATAATTTACAAAAGGAAGGATATAAAACAATAGAAGCAAGTGATGGTATAACTGCTGTTGAATTAGCAACAGAAAAAAGGCCAGACTTAATTTTATTAGATATAATGCTTCCAAGATTAGATGGACTATCAGTATGTAAAAGAATAAAAAATTCTTTTAATGTACCAATTATTATGCTAACAGCAAAAGACGGAGAAATTGATAAAATTTTAGGACTTGAGCTTGGTGCAGATGATTATATAACAAAGCCATTTAGTGTAAGAGAATTAATTGCTAGAGTAAAAGCAAATTTAAGAAAAGTTGAAGTGGTTTCAAATAATAATATGATAAATATGCCCAAAGATGAAAAGAAAAAAGACAGTAAAATTATTGTTGGAGATTTACAACTAGACTTAGATAAATTTGAAGTAAAAGTACGTGGTGAAATAATAGATTTAACTTTAAGAGAATTTGAAGTATTAAAATTTTTAGCATCACAACCTGAACAAGTTATTACAAGAGAAACATTACTCGAAAAAGTTTGGGGATATGAATATTATGGAGATATTAGAACAGTAGATGTTACAGTAAGAAGAATAAGAGAAAAAATAGAAAAAGATACTTCAGCACCTAAAATATTGATAACAAAAAGAGGAGTAGGATATTATATCGCTTCAAAATAATATTGATTACGAAATGTCGCAAAATGAATATATATTTGCGACATTTTATGATATAAACACAAACAATTTAACAATGTAAATTTTATAAATTAAATGTAATAATTAAAAGAGAATTTTATGACTAAATCGAAAGATTTAGGAAGGTAGGTATTAAAGGTGAAAAGAACAGAAACAAGAAAAGTTATGGTAGGTAATGTTCAAATAGGTGGACAAAATAGAGTGGTGATACAATCTATGTGTAATACAAAAACTAAAGATGTAGAGCAAACAGTAAAGCAAACTTTAGAGCTAGAAAAAGCAGGTTGTGAAATTATAAGAGTAGCATGTTTAGACATGGAAGATGCAAAAGCAATAAAAGAAATAAAAAGGAATATTCATATTCCAATTGTAGCAGATATACATTTTGATTATAGAATTGCTTTACAGGCAATAGAATCAGGAGTAGATAAAGTGCGTATAAATCCTGGAAATATAGGTTCAAAAGATAGAGTAAAAGCAGTTGTAGATAAATGCAAAGAAAAAAGAATACCTATTAGAATAGGAGTAAATGCAGGTTCATTAGAAAAGGATTTATTAGAAAAATATAGTAAGCCTACAGCAAAAGCAATGGTAGAAAGTGCAAAAAGACATATAGATATTTTAGAAGAACTAGATTTTCATGATTATTTATTATCATTAAAAGCAAGTGATTTAGATTTATGTATAGAAGCATATGAAGAAGCGGCAAAAGTATTTAATTGTCCATTACATCTAGGAATTACAGAAAGTGGAACAGAATTTAGCGGAACAATAAAATCTAGTATAGGATTAGGATATATGTTAAGAAATGGAATAGGTGATACTATTAGGGTTTCATTATCAGATGATCCTGTAAAAGAAATAAAAGTTGCAAAAGAAATCTTAAAAGACTGTAATTTGTATCACAATTTACCTACATTGGTGGCATGTCCTACTTGTGGAAGAACACAAATTGATTTAATACCTATGGCCAAAGAAGTAGAAAAGTTTTTACAAAATATAAATTCAAATATAACCGTTGCAGTAATGGGATGTGCAGTAAATGGGCCAGGAGAAGCTAGAGAAGCAGATATTGGAATAGCAGGAGGAATAAAAGAAGGTTTATTATTTAAAAAAGGAGAAATTATAAGAAAAATTCCTCAAGAAGAAATAGTAGAAGAATTGAAAAAAGAAATAACTAAGATGGTGGAAGAATAAATGGAAATAATATTAGGAAAAAGTGCAGGGTTTTGTTATGGTGTGAAAAGAGCTGTTGAGGGAGCAAAAAAAGAACTAGAAAAATCACCCAAACAGATATATTGCTTAGGAGAAATTGTACATAATAAACATGTAGTAGAAGAACTAGAAGAAAAGGGAATGAGTGTAACTGAAGATATAACAAAAGCTAGAGAAAAAGTAATAATAAGAGCACATGGAGTAACAGATGATATATACAAATATGCAAAAGAAAATAATTTAGAAATTATTGATTTTACATGTCCAAATGTATTGAGAATTCATGAGATAGCTAAAGAATATGCAAAAAATGGATATTATATATTCTTATGTGGAAGCAAAAAACATCCAGAAAATATAGGGACACTCAGTTATTGCGGAAAAAATGTTAGTGTAATAGAGGATGAAACTCAAATAGAAGATGCAATTAGTAATTTTAAAAAATCAAAAATAGAAAAAATTTTAATTATTGTACAAACTACATATAGTGTAAGTAAGTTTGAATTTATAGAAAACAAGATAAAAGAAATTTTAAGTTCTACTACAAGTATAGTAGTAAAAAATACTATATGTCTAGCAACAGAATTAAGACAAAATGAAACAAAAGAAATTTCAAAAAATGTAGAATGTATGATAATTATAGGAGGAAAAAATAGCTCTAATACTAAGAAACTATACGAAATAAGCAAACAAAATTGTGAAAATAGTATTTGTATAGAATCTGTTCAAGATATAGATATAACAAGATTAAAAGAATATTCTAAAATAGGAATAATGGCAGGAGCTTCTACTCCACAAAAAGAAATTAAGAAAGTAGTAGAATTAATAGAAAAAATTGATAATTAGAAAATTCTTAATAGAAAAAGCCTTTATATTTATATATTTTTCACTATCCGCATTTAAGAAAATGTAATTTCACTTCGTTCATACATTTTCTAAAACGGTCCCCACAATTCGTGAAAAATATATAAATATAAAGGCTTTTTCTATGTTTATATTATTTAAAATCTTTATTGACCGCCATTTACAAGTTTTTGTTTTAAAGTAACTTTTATAATTGTACCTTCTGGAACTTGTTCATCTTTAGAATATTCTTGTGTACTTACATATCCTGAACCGTCAATATTGATATTCAAATTTTTATCTTTTAAAGTGGTTTTTGCTTGAGAAGCAGTCATACCTCTTAAATCAGGAACTGATACAGATGTAGCAACATTACTATCTTCACCATAAAGTACAATAATGGAATTTTTAGATAATTGTGAGCCTGGTTTTGGATTTTGGTCTACTACTAATATATTATTAGGGTCACCTTTTACGTAAGATTTTACTTTAAATCCTGCATTTTCTAAAGTCTTTTTAGCTTCAGTTATAGTTTTTTCTTTAACATTAGGAACCGTAAGTAAATTAGAAGAAGTAGTATCTACAGTTTCACTTGATGGGATTCCTAAATGAGGCAATATTTCACTTAACATTTGAGATACAACTGGACCTGCCAATGTTCCACCTTGGTGATTACTTTTAGGAGGATCATAAAGAGTAAGCAATAACGCTACTTGTGTATCTTCAACAGGTGCAATAGCACAATAAGAAGCAACATAACCATTATCTATTTGTGTATAAATAGGTTCAGAAGTACCTGTTTTTCCACCAATTGAATAACCTTGAACAGCTGCATGTCTACCAGAACCATCAGTAACAACAGATTCCATTAAACTTCTTACTTGTTTTGCGGTTTGGCTAGAAACTACTTGTCTTACTTTAGTTACAGGAACTTCAGTAATTGCACCAGTTTCTGTATTAGTATATTGTTTTACAATACGTGGCTGCAATAAAATACCATCATTTGCTATAGCTGAAATAGCAGTTATCATTTGTAAAGGTGTAATATTTAATCTTTGTCCAAAAGACATAGTTGCAAGTTCGACAGGCCCAACATTTTCAAGTTTTTGGAATATACTGCTTTGTTCTCCATATAATCCAGAATGAGTAGATTCAAATAGCCCAAAAGCATCATAATATTTATATAATGTAGATGCTCCTATTCGTTTTCCTAATTGCATAAAAGCAGGGTTACAAGAATTACAAAGAGCCCTTCTTAAAGTTTGTGAACCATGAGGGCTTGGAGCCCAACAGCTTATTTTTAAAGGTTTACTAGACGAAGAATCTTCAAAAGTTTCATATCCTATACAAGTGAAGTCTCCTTCTTTATCAGTGGTTGTAATATTTTCTTCTAATGCGACAGCAGATGTTATAACTTTAAATACTGAACCTGGTTCATAAGTTTCAGCAACAGATTTATTAGCCCACATTTTATATAATGCTTCATTTTTTTCTTCAGTACTAAGAGAATCATAAGTTTTAGCCAAAGTTTCATTAGGAGTATAAGGTTCATTTAAATTATAATCGGGATAAGAAGCCATTGCTAAAATGTCACCCGTTTTAGGATTCATAACAATAACATTTCCACCTTTTTTACAATTATTTTCATCAACTGCTTTTTTTAAATGTTTTTCAACAATAGTTTGCACCTTAATATCAAGAGAAAGAGTTAAGTCACTACCATTTTCAGCAGAAATATATTTTTCTTCAGAGTCGGGAATTTCTTGTTGATTACTGCCTTTTGAACTTACTATTTTTCCAGGTGTTCCAGTTAAAATAGAGTCCCAAGTGAATTCAATTCCGCTTAAACCTTGATTATCATTACCACAAAATCCGATTAATTGAGAAGCTAGATTATTATGTGGGTAATATCTTTTAGTATCTTCATCAATGTTAATACCAACAGCAACATCATTATCTTTCATCCATTTTTGTAATGCTTCAACTTTAGTTTGATCAACCTTTTTTGCAATTGTTTCTACTTGAGAATTACTTTTTACTTTTTCTAAAGTTTCGTTATAATCTAATGCAAAAATCTCAGAAAGACCTTTTGCAACTTTTTCTTTTAATTGGTTAGTTGCCTCATCAGTTTTACCAACGATTTTTGCAGGATTAATAGTTATAGTATCAACTTGAGCACTAATTGCTAAAGGTTTTCCAGTAGAATCATATATATTACCACGTTTAGGACTAATAATTTGATTAATTGTTTGTTGCTTATAGGCTTGTTCTTTTAAGTAACTTCCTTGAACAAATTGAAGAAAACCAATTCGTACAACTAATAGTGTAAATATTAATATAGTAACAATTAAAGTTACTCGTAATTTTTTAGACTGTATAAAATTTCCAGACTCAAAAGGAGTTTTTAATTTTACTATATTGTTTTTGATATCATTTTTTTTATCAGTTTTTATTGTTGTTTTATTATTTTCTATCGTATTTTTTGGGGGAGTTTTTTTGCTTTTTTTATTATTCATAAAATCGCCTCTTTAGTTTAAAATTTACAAAAATATTTTATCGTAAAAAAACTAAAAAATCAACAAAAACTTGAAAAATTCACATAATTATAATACAATAATAGTTATCATTCACAGTTTAATAATATTGTTTTAATAAATATAAAGAAAGACTTGAAAGTGCCTTTAGGAGGGAAATGTTAAAAATGAAAAATATTCTAGAAGAAACAAAATTTATAATGGATAAATATAAAATTAAAGCTAATAAATCATTAGGTCAAAATTTTTTAATAGATAATAATGTAGTAGAAAGTATAATAGAGGGAAGCAATGTGCAAGAAAATGACTTGGTAATAGAAATTGGACCAGGGCTTGGAACACTTACATCATTTTTATTAGAAAGAGCTAAAAAGGTTATATGTGTAGAACTAGATTCTAAAATGATAAATATTTTAAACGATAGGTTCAAACTATATGAAAATTTTGAATTATTACATGATGATATATTAAAAGTAAATTTGAAAAAAATAATAGAAGAAGAAAAACAAAATTCAAAAATAAATAATGTTAAAATTGTAGCAAATTTACCATATTATATAACTACACCAATTATAATGAAATTATTAGAAGAACAATTGGATTTAGAATCAATAACAGTTATGGTACAAAAAGAAGTAGGAGATAGGCTAATTGCAACTCCAGGAGATAAAGAAACTGGAGCAATTACATATACAGTTTATTATTATGCTAATTCAGAAAGTATATTAGATGTACCAAAACATTCATTTATACCAGAACCAGAAGTAACTTCAGAAGTTATTAAACTTAAAATCAGAAAAAATCCACCTGTTAATGTAATAAATAAAGAAGTTATGTTTAAAATTATAAAAAGTGCTTTTATGCAAAGAAGAAAAACGTTATTAAATGCTTTAACAAATACAAAAGTGTTTTTAAATAAAGAAGAAGGAATAAAAATTTTAAATGATATGGGATTAAATGAAAATATAAGAGCAGAAAAATTGACTTTAGAAAATTTTGCAAATATTGCTAACACTATTTGTAATAAATCTATTTAAAAAATATATACTTATGTTATAATGGAAAGGAATACTAAAAAGGAGAAATATATGAATCAAATCTTAGTAACTAAAAAATTATATATTACACCTGAATTAAAAAGAAAAAAGAAAGTTTATAAAGTATATTTCTTTTTATCTGTTTTTTTGTTATGCATATTAATTTCTCTCTATATATATGCTGAATATGATAGAAACAAAAGTGAAGAAACAGCAGCAGCACTATTAGAAGAATTTAACCAAGAAACGGAAGAACTAAATAATAAAAAAAAGGTATTGGTGGCTGTGTTAAATGGAACAGAAGAAGACCAAAATGTACAACAGCAAGTTAACACAGATAATCAAGCTAATAATAAAATAAATAAAAATAAAAAAATAAAAACAGAAAGTGGATATACATATTCAAAAATAGGAAGTATTAGTATTCCAAAAATAAATGTAAATTATACAATAATAGATGGAGAAACAGATTCAGTAGAAGAAACAGATGCATTATTAAAAATTTCTCCAACAAAATTTTGGGGACCGGATCCAAATGCGGTTGGAAACTTTTGTGTAGTAGGTCATAATTATAGAAATACAAAATTCTTTAGTAAAGTACCTACATTACAAAATGGAGATATTATAGAAATAACAGATTCATCAAATAAAACAGTTAAATATTCTGTATATGCTAATTATGAAGTAATACCAGAAGATACAACTTGCCTTGATCCAGAAACTAAGGGTAAAAAAGAAGTTACATTAATTACTTGTACAAATGATAGTAAACTAAGAGTAATAGTAAAAGCAAGAGAAATATAAAAATATCAATTGAGTTGTATATATGGCTCTAATTATTAGACAATTGTTTAATAATTGGAGCTTTTTTTTAATTATAGGAAATATAATTTACTATAACTTAAAAATAATGTTGAATATATCTTATTACATAAAATGGTCGAACGAATAAATAGATGATAAGCAAGGAATCTAAAAAATAAAATATTTTAATTATGTCGCTTTTGTTCTAATAAATACATACTATATATAAAGAAAATAAAAGGGGGATATAATAGTGGCAAAAATTATCGTGTTTAATAATGATACAGATAGAATGGAAACATATTATAGAAATGAATCAGATCCAATGCCATATAATACAAATTCTACACTTAAAGTAAGGGAATTTAGAGGTTCGAGTAAAAGTAATATATTGTGGACAACAAAAAGAACAATGCAAAGTTGGAATAGTCAAAGATATATTTTTGGTGGTCCTATTCCAGTAGGTTTTGCATTTAAAAGACCATATGAAGGTGGACATCGGAAATCAAAGTCAGCATTATGCAGGAACTGCATTTGATGTAGGTCAGACATTAACATCAGCAAGAAGAAGACAGCTTTGGAATTCAGCTAATAATTCTGGAGTTTGGTATTTTGTAGAGCCATATTCATTAACGCCAACGTGGGTACATTTTGACAAAAGATTTCGGAAAACCAGCATGTAGTAGTGGTGGATTTCCTACATTAAGAAGAGGAAGTTTAAGTAATTATGTTTTAATAGCACAAGACGATTTGAATACATTAGGTTATAGAACAAATGGATTAGATGGAATTTTTGGACCAGCAACACAAGAAGCTGTGAAAAATTATCAAAGAATAGTTGGGTTACAAGTAGATGGAATAGTTGGATGCAATACATGGCGTTCATTACAAGAAGCGGTAGTAGGAACAGGGCCAACAAATACTACCATAAACTAAAATAATATAGGAAAATATAAATACAAATGAGGTTACAATAATTGAAATTTAGGCTAATTAGTAATTTTATGATTATAAAACAAACTCACAAAGAATAAAAATTCTTTGTGAGTTTGTTGACATTTAGATTTAAGCTTCCTTTTTGGAATTTGCAGCTTTTTGAATTCTAACAAGTTCGTTAGTAAGTGCGTTAACAATTAATTGATTATAAGAATCTAATTTTAAATAATTTTCTAAAAAAGTTTGACTTACTAAATCATTAACTGAAGGAGAATTAATATCATCTATAACATCTGAAAATAAAAAGTTAGCATTAATATGAAGAGCTTTACAAACATTAGTTATTGTAGAAGCACTACCAAAGGCGATTCCTCTTTCTAATTGACTAATATATCTTGTAGATAAAGATAGTTTTTCTGCTAATTCTTCCTGCGTATATTTGGCTTTGTTTCTAGCTAATTTAATTTTTTTACCGATACTTTTTCTTAAACAACTTTCATTATTGTTCATTTTAGTTCCTCCTTTACCTATAATACAAAAAAGTATATCAATTCATAGGTTAAAAAAGAACGAACTATCAATGTGGTAAAATTGAATAAATAATATAATATGTTCATAAAAAATCTAAACAAAAAATAAAAGTGTAAAAAAATAAAAAAAATTACAAAAACACTTGCAAATTATAAAAAGTTATATTAAAATTTAATTGAAGTGGAGAAAAGTGTCACAAAGTGGTAATAAAGTGGGACGAGGTGAAGAAGAGTGCTAATAGGTGAATACGAACATTCTCTAGACGCAAAAGGTAGATTAATAATGCCAGCTAAATTAAGACAAGACATGGGAGAAAAGTTCATCGTAACAAAAGGGTTAGATGGATGTTTATTTGCGTTTTCACAAAATGAATGGCTAAACTTTGAAACTAAATTAAAGTCATTACCTCTTTCAGACAAAAATGCTAGAAACTTTGTAAGATTTTTCTTATCAGGAGCAACAGAATGTGAGTTAGACAAACAGGGAAGATTCCTAATACCAAGCAATTTAAGAATATCTGCAAAATTAGAAAAAGAAACAATCATAATTGGTGTAGGAACAAGACTTGAAATTTGGGACAAGTCAACTTGGGCAAAATGCGACGAAGATATTTCAGCAGATGAAATTGCTGAAAATATGACAATGCTAGGTATATAACTTGAAAAAGTTTATATAAAATACATATGATAAAAGTACAAAAGACTAAAAAACACAAAAGATAAAAAACAGAAGATTAACAAAATACAAAAGACAAGATACAAAAGATAAAACTCAAAAGAAATTAAAAAGACAAAAGATAAAAAACTAAAGACAAATGTACAAAAGATAAATGTACTAATGATAGGTTATTTGAAATTTTTGAGGTGGAAAATTGGAATTTAAACATAAACCTGTCATGCTAGAAGAGTGCATAAAAGGACTAAATATAAAACCAGATGGTATTTATGTTGATGGCACACTTCGGAGGAGCTGGACATAGTTTTGAAATCGCAAAAAGACTTTCTAGTAAAGGTAAGCTTATAGGAATTGATAGAGATGAAGAAGCATTAACAGCAGCAAAAGAAAGACTAAAAGACTTTTCAAATGTAATATATGTCCATGATAATCATGACAATATAAAAAATATACTAGAAAATTTAAAAATTGAAAAAGTAGATGGTATTTTATTAGACTTAGGTGTTTCATCATATCAACTAGATGAAAGAAACAGAGGATTTAGCTATTTAGGAGAAAATGAATTAGATATGAGAATGGATAAATCACAAGAATTAACAGCTAAAATAGTTGTGAATACCTATACAGAAGAAAATTTAGCAAATATTATATATGAATATGGAGAAGAAAGATATTCTAGAAGAATTGCAAAAAATATTTGTAATTACAGAAAAGAAAAAAACATAGAAACAACAAAAGAATTAGTAGAAATTATAGAAAAATCAATACCAAAAAGTAAAGATGGGCATCCAGCTAAAAGAACATTTCAAGCAATAAGAATTGAAGTAAATAATGAAATAAAACCATTATATAATACAGTAAAAAATTCAATTGAAAGTTTAAAAAATCAAGGAAGGCTTTGTATAATAACATTTCATTCTTTAGAAGATAGAGCAGTGAAAAATGCATATTTAGATGCAAAAGGAAAATGTACATGTCCAAAAGATTTACCATATTGTGTATGTGGTGCAGAAACTTTAGGAGAAATAATAAATAGAAAACCAATAATAGCAACAAAAGAAGAACAAGAAAGAAACTCAAGAAGTAAAAGTGCTAAACTAAGAATTTTTGAGAGAAAAGAAGAACAAAAGTAAAAGGAGGTGAAGTAACTTATGGCAAGGACTGGATATCAATATTCTACAAGTCCAAGAAAATTAGAACCAGAGTATAAACCGCAAAAACAAAGACAAAAAATAAAAGTAGTAGAAGATTTGCCAAGACAAAAAGTAAAAGTATCAAAAGCACAAAAGAAAAGAAAAATGCAATTAACACTAGCTGTAATTGCAGTATTTGCGTTGTTATTGACCATAAGTTACCGAAACTCTCAAATTAATGAAAAGTTTAATGAAATGCAAGGACTAAAAAGAGAATTGTCAACTTTACAAAAAGAAAATGAACAGCTAAAAGTAAATATTGAAAACAGTATGAGCTATTCAAACATAGAAAAAATTGCAAAAGAAAAACTAGGAATGCAAAAATTAACAAATAAACAAATAATATATATTAATTTACCTAAAAAAGACTATGTAGAATCAGCATCAGAAAAAGTATTAATAGAAGAACCAAAAAATTGGTTTGAAAATTTTGTTGATAAAATTTTTAATAAATAATAGAAGAATAAATAAAAAACTTCCTAATAAAATTAATTAGGAGGTTTTTTATGATTGTAACTAAACTATCTAATAAGAAAAAAATGAGAAATATGTTATTTATTATTTTTATTATATTAGCCTGTTTAATAGGAAGACTTGGATTTATACAATTTGCAAAAGGTGAAGAACTTTCATCAATGGCATATATGCAACAAACATTAGACAGAAAGATAAATCCTAAAAGAGGAACTATTTTTGATTCAACAGGTAAAAATATCTTAGCAGTAAGTAGTACAGTAGAAACTGTAACAGTAAATCCAGGAAATATTTTTGAAAAAGACAAAGAAAAAGTTGCTAAAAAACTATCAGAATTATTTGAATTAGAATATGAAAATGCATTAAAAAAAGTAAAAAAAAGAAGTTCTATTGAAACTATTGCAAAAAAAGTTGATAAACAAAAAACTGACCAATTAAGAGTTTGGATGGAAGAAAATAATATAATGTCAGGAATAAATATAGATGAAGATACTAAAAGATATTATCCATATAATAAACTGGCATCACAAGTAATAGGTTTTTCGGGAAGTGATAATCAAGGACTTGATGGAATAGAAGCAAAATATGATGAAATATTAAAAGGAAAAAAAGGAAGTATTCAAAGGCATACAGATGCAAAAGGTGGAGAAATTGGAAAAGAAGGAGAAAAATATGTATCAGCAATAGATGGAAACGATATAGTGTTAACAATAGATTTAAATATACAGTCAATTGTAGAAAAATATTTAGAAGAAGCATGTATAGATAATAAGTGTACAGATGGTGGAAATGTTGTTGTGATGAATCCACAAAGTGGAGATATTTTGGCAATGGCTACATATCCATCTTATAATTTAAATGAACCATATTCACCATATACAGAAGAATTAGAACAAACATGGGAAGGATTAGAACAATCTGAAAGAACTAAAAATTTGCAAGCAGTATGGAGAAATAGGGCAATTACAGATACCTATGAGCCTGGTTCAGTATTTAAGCTTGTAACAACTTCAGCAGCATTAGAAGAAGGAATTGCAGAAACAGACAGACAAGGCGAATTTGCTTGTACAGGTGGAATAGAAATAGCAGGGGTTAGAATAAAATGTTGGAGATATTATAGACCACATGGTTCAGAAAGCTTAAGGCAAGCATTAATGAATTCGTGTAACCCTGTATTTATAGGTTTAGGACAAAAACTAGGAGTAGAAAAGTATTATAGTTATTTAAGAAAATTTAAATTATTAGAAAAAACAGGAATAGACTTACCAGGAGAGGCTGGAAGTATATTTTTAGCAGAAAATAAAGTTGGACCAGTAGAACTTGCCACTATTAGTTTTGGGCAAAGATTTGAAATAACACCTATACAGCTAGTTTCAGCAGTATCAGCTATTGCAAATGGAGGAACAAGTATAAAGCCAAGAGTAGTAAAACAAATTATTAACAGTGAAACTAAAGAAATAGAAGAAATACCTGTACAAAAAAATAATCAAGTAATATCAAAAGAAACGTCAGAGAAGGTTTTAAGCATGATGGAATCAGTTGTATCAGAAGGAACAGGGAAAAATGCAAGAGTTGCAGGTTATAGAATAGGTGGAAAAACAGGAACTTCTGAAGATGGAGTTAATACCAATAAATATGTAACATCATTTTGTGGAGTTGCACCAATAGACAATCCACAAGCAGTAGTATTAGTAACATTATATAATCCTACTGGAGAAGGAGGACACCAAGGAGGTGGTGTTGCAGCACCATTAGGAGGGCAAATTTTTAGTGAAATATTGCCATACTTAGAAGTGGAAAAAGGAAACACAGAAGAAGTAGAAGAACCAGAAGAAATACCAACTCCAGATTTGTTAGGAAAAAGTTTTAAAGAAGTAGAAAAACTACTAAAGGAAAATGAACTAGAATGTATAATAGAGCTAGAAACAGAAGAAATTGATAAAGAAAACACATATGTAAAAGAACAAACACCAAATGCGGGTATAATAGTTAACAAAGGAAGTAAAATATATATAAAATAGATAGATTTTTGAGAAAAACTATGATATATTATAGTGGAATAAAAATGTAAAAAAACTATACAAAATAAAATAATAGTTATATAATATAAAAAACTTAGATATCCATAGTTTGCAAATAGTGAAAGGATTGATAATATGAATTTAAAAGAGGTATTAATTGGGTTAGAAGGACTAAAAGCCAGAGGAAATATAGATATTGAAATAGAAGGAATTGCCTTTAATTCAAAAGAGGTAAAAGAAAATTATCTTTTTGTTGCAATTAAAGGATTTGAAACAGATGGACATAAATATGTTGAAGAAGCTTTAGAAAAAGGAGCAAAAGCCATATTAATAGAAGAAGGGTGTGATTTAAAATCTTTAAATATTCCAAATGATATTGCTATTGTTATGGCTAGAGACACAAGAGAAGCATTAGCAATAATTTCTTGTAATTATTATAAAAATCCATCAAATAAATTAAAACTTATAGGAATTACAGGAACAAAAGGTAAAACAACAACGACATATATGATAAAAGAAATATTAGAAAAAGCAGGAAAAAAAGTAGGGTTAATTGGTACTATTGAAACAGAAATTGCAGGAAAGAAAATAAAAAATAATGATAGAACAACTCCTGAAAGTTTGGAATTACAAAAACTGCTTGATAATATGGTTAAAGCTGGAGTTGAAATAGCTGTTATGGAAGTTTCATCTCAAAGCTTAAAACTACATAGAGTTACAGGATGTACATTTGATATGGTAGTATTTACTAATTTTGCAGAAGACCATATTAGTCCAAATGAACATCCAAGTATGGAAGATTATTTAGAATCAAAATTAAAGATATTTAGTATGTGTAAACAAGCAATTGTAAATGCAGATGATTTACAAGGATGCAAAATGCAAAAGAGATTTCCAGAATTACAAATAACAACATATGGTATTGACAATTGGGCAAATCTACTGGCAAAAGACATAACTATTACTAATTCATATGTAGACTTTAAAATCAAATTAACAGATAAAAATGAAAGAGTAAAAACTTGTATCCCAGGTAGATTTAGCGTATATAACTCATTAGCATCTATATGTATAGCACAAAAATATGGAATAAATTCAGAAATTATAAAACAAGCTTTATTAGAAGTTAGAGTTCCAGGAAGATCAGAAATGGTTGACAATAAATTAGAACTACCAATAATGATAGATTATGCACACACACCAGAAAGCTTACAAAATATATTATCAGCAGTTAAAATATATACAAGAGGTAAAGTAATATCAGTATTTGGATGTGGAGGAAATAGAGATAGTGCAAAAAGACCACTTATGGGAGAAGTATCTGGTAAAACAGCAGACTATACGATTATTACTTCAGATAATCCTAGAAATGAAAATCCAGAAGAAATTGCAGAACAGATAGAAAAAGGAATAAAAAAGACAAAAGGAAAGTATGAAGTTATTATAAATAGAAAAGAAGCTATAAAAAAAGCTATAAAAATGGCTAATAAAAGGGACATAATTGTATTAGCAGGAAAAGGTCATGAACTAGAGCAAGAAATAAATGGAGAAAAAAAACCATTTGATGAAAGAAAAATAATAAAAGAAATAATAGAAGAATTACAATAAAGATAAGAGAAAACTTTTAGAAAGGTTGGAGAAAATTGAAATTAGAAACAGCAATATTAATTATATCATTTATACTAACAGTTATTTTAGGAATGTTAATTATTCCAATATTGAAAAAATTAAAAGTAGGTCAAGTAGAAAGAAATGATGGACCACAATCACATTTAAAAAAACAAGGAACACCTACAATGGGTGGGATTATAATGATAGTTACTATGATATTAGTAATTATAGGAATTTGTATATACTTTAGTATTAATAACCAAGTAGAAGTAGCACATAGAATATTACCAGTATTATTATTAACATTAGGATTTGGACTAATAGGTTTTATAGATGATTATAAAAAATTAGTATTAAAAGACCCTAAAGGATTAAAGCCAAGCTATAAAATGCTAGGATTACTAATAATATCAGTAGCATATGTAGCATATCTTGTATATGGACTAAAAATGGGAACACAAACTTATATACCAATATGGAAACAACATATAGAAATGCCAGTTTATCTATATATTCCATTTGCAATATTTGTAATATTAGGAACAACAAATGCTGTAAATTTAACAGATGGTGTAGATGGTTTGGCATCTAGTGTAAGTGCAATAATTCTTACATGTTTAACAATTATAGGAATATTATTAGGTCAAACAGAAATATCAATATTAGGAAGTGTAGTAATAGGAGCAGTTTTAGGATTTTTAATGTTCAATTTGCATCCAGCAAAAGTATTTATGGGAGATACAGGTTCACTACTACTTGGTGGAGTTATTTCAGCAATGGCTTTATATTTAAAAATGCCACTATTATTAATATTAATTGCAATAATACCAGTATTAGAGACAGTATCAGATATAATTCAAGTAGCATATTTCAAAAAAACAGGAAAAAGAGTATTCAAAATGGCACCATTACATCATCACTTTGAACTATCAGGATGGACTGAAAATAAGGTGGTTACTATATTTAGTTTAGTAACATTAGTAGCATGTATTATAGGGCTAAAAATCATATAGTATTGAAAGTGGGAATATAATAGAACAAAAGCAAAAGGAAGGAAGAAAATAGATGGCAAAAAAGAAAAAGGAAAAAAGCTTTTCAAGTTTTGTAAATAATCCAATAGATTTTACATTGATAATAACAATTTTATTGTTATTATCAATAGGGTTAGTTATGGTACTATCAGCAAGTTCACCATCAGCATTAGCAGAAAGTGGAAATAGTTATTCATTTTTTTCTAAGCAATTGTTATTTGCAATTTTAGGATTAGCAGCAATGATGTTTATTTCAAAAATAGATTATAGATTTTATAAAAAGTTTTATAAACATGCATGGTGGATAGCATTATTATTGCTTGCTCTTGTTTTAGTGGCAGGAAAAACGGTAAATGGAGCTAAAAGATGGATATATGTTACAGAAACTTTATCATTTCAGCCTTCAGAAATAGTTAAATTTTTAATGATAGTATTTTTTGCAGGAATATTAGTAAAAAATAGAGATGAATTATCTAAATATGGAAAAGGTTTTATAAAGCATGTTTTATTTTTAGCACCGATTATAGGACTATTATTATTACAACCTCATTTTAGTGCATCTATTGTAATAATTGGAATTTGTTCAGTTATGATGATTATGGCAGGATGTAAATTTTGGCATTTTCTTGCTACAGGAGCAGTTGCAGGAATACCAGCCTTAATTCTATTAATTATTAAAGAACCATATCGTTTACAAAGAGTTGTAACATTTTTAGATCCATGGAAAGATGCAACAGACACAGGATGGCAAGTTATACAAAGTTTATATGCAATAGGTTCAGGGGGATTATTTGGAGCAGGATTAGGAGAAAGTAAACAAAAATATTTATATATACCAGAACCACATAATGATTTTATATTTTCTATATTAGGTGAAGAACTAGGATTTATTGGATGTGCAGTCGTTTTAATATTATTTGCTATATTAATTTGGAGAGGAATATTAATTGCAATGAAAGCACCAGACATGTTTGGAAGTTTAGTTGCAATAGGAATTACAGCTTTAATTGCAATACAAGTAATAATAAATGTAGCAGTTGTAACATCATCAATGCCAGCAACAGGTATGCCTTTACCATTTTTTAGTTACCGGAGGAACGGCATTATTTATACTATTATGTGAGATGGGAGTTCTATTAAATATATCAAGGGCAGTAGCTAAGCAATAAGTCCAATTGAACCGGGACTCCGTCGCAACTGGACATTTCGTTTAGAAAGGAATGAGAGTAATAATGAAAGTAATAATTGCAGCAGCAGGAACAGCAGGACATATTAATCCTGGATTAGCAATAGCTAATAAAATAAAAGAAGAAGAAAAAGATTCAGAAATTATTTTTATAGGGACAACAAGAGGACTGGAAAATGATTTAGTGCCAAGAGCAGGGTATGAATTAAAGACAATAGATGCATATGGACTAAGTAAAAAAATATCTATAGAAAACATAAAAAAAATGTATAAAACATTAAAAGGATTTGGTGAAGCTAAAAAAATAATAAAAGAATTTAAACCTGATATTGTTATTGGAACAGGTGGATATATTTGTGGAGCTACAATATCATCAGCACACAAATTGAAAATACCAACACTTTTACATGAAAGTAATGCTTTCCCTGGAAAGGCTGTTAAGATATTAGCAGGAAAAGCAAATACTATTTTAGTATCATTTAAAGATGCTAAAGATAGAATAAGAAAAGGTGCTAATGTAGTATTTACAGGAACACCAGTAAAAATTAAAAAGAAAACTTACCAAGAAGAAGAAAGAGAAGAATTATTAAAAAAACAAGGATTAAAATCAAATATTCCAACTGTATTAGTGTTTGGAGGAAGCCAAGGAGCTAAAAAAATAAATGATGCAATAGTTGAAATAATAAAGAATAAAAAAAATACTAATTATCAAATAATATGGGCAACAGGCCCAAAGCAATATGATATAATAAAAGAAGAACTAAAAAAATCAAGTATTGATATAGAAAACTTATTAAATATAAAAGTTCTTCCATATATATATAATATGGAAGAAATGATGAATAATGTTGATATAATAGTTGCTAGAAGTGGAGCAATGACAATAACAGAAATTTCAAATTTAGGAAAACCTTCTATATTAGTTCCACTACCAAATGTAAGTCATAATCATCAATTATATAATGCAAAAGTATTAGAAAATGTTAAAGCAGCCAAAATAATATTAAATGATGAATTAGATGGAGAAAAATTAAATAAAGTAATAACAGAAATTGCAGAATCACCAGAAAAAATGAAAGAGATGGGAAAAAATGCTTTAAAAGTTTCTACAACAGATGTTGAAGAAAAAATTTATGAAGAAATAAAGAAATTAGTAAAGTAAGAGGATAAAGAAATGTTTAAAAATATGCAATTTAAAATTATACTAATATTTTTCTTAGTAGGAATTATATTAATAGGTACATTAGGAACAATATATATAAGTTCATTAAATTTAATCAATGAACAAATACAGTCAGATATAATAACAAATTCAGAACAAGTAAAAGTAGGAATTACTCAATTAAAACATAATATGATAGTAACTTTAATAATAGTGACAGTAGCATTTTTTATTATTGGATGCTTAATATCAGCATTTTTATCAAAATTTGTAATATATCCTATAAACAAATTAATCAAAAGTGCAGAAAAAATAACTGATGAAGAAAAAAGAAAAAAGAGTAAAAAGAAAAAGACAGATGTAGATGAATTAGAAAATGCATTTGGAATAATGACAACAGAATTAAATCAAAAATTAAGTGAAGTATCAACCCAAAAAAATCAAATAGAAACAATTTTGTTGCATATGACAGATGGAATTATAGCATTTAACAGAGAAGGAGAAATTATACTAATAAATCCAGCCGCAAAAAAATTCTTAAGTATAAGACCAGAAGATATAACATTTGATGACATATTTAGAAAATTTAATCTAAACATAAATATGGAAAAAATAATATATTTAGAAAATTGGACATCTACAGAGCAAAGAATTCAAGTTGATGACAAATTTGTAAATGTATTTTTTGCACCATTTAAAAATGATACTGAAAGATCAGATGGTGTTATTGCAGTAATTCAAGATATTACAGAACATGTCAAATTAGATAATATGCAAAAAGAATTAGTTGCAGATGTATCTCATGAATTAAAAACACCAATTACTTCAATTATGGGGTATGCAGATACATTATTAGAAGGAGAATATGACAAAGAAACTCAAAATAAATTTTTAAATGTAATTGCAACAGAAGCGAGAAGAATGGCAAGGCTTGTAACAGATTTATTAACACTTTCAAGATATGATAATAATAAAAAAAGAACTCAAAAAGAAACATTTGACTTAGGTGAATTAGTTAAAAAATGTCAAGACAAATTAGCAATAGAAATAAAAAAGAAAAATCACAAAGTAAATTGTTTTGTAACAGCTGATGTGCCACCAGTTTATGCTGATAAATATGATATAGAAAGAGTAATATTAAATATTTTAAGTAACAGTATAAAATATACACCAGATAACGGCGAAATAAAGATATATGTAGGATTTGTATATAATGATGCATATATAAAAGTATTTGATAATGGAATAGGAATACCTGAAAATGACTTAGGTAGAATATTTGAAAGATTTTATAGGGTAGATAAGGCACGTACAAGAGAAATGGGAGGAACTGGACTAGGACTTTCAATAGCAAAAGAAATTCTAGATAAAAATGGTGGAAGCATTGATATAAAAAGTGTTGTTGGACAAGGTACAGAAGTAGTAATTAGAATACCAACTAAAGTAGATAAAATAGATGCTTAAGAAGATATTTTCAAAATATCTTCTTTTTTCATTGCGAATTCAAGTAAATTAATGTATAATAGAAAAGTGTAAAACAAAAGTAAAATCAAAAAAAGGAGCGATAAATTTGAATTCAACAGTAAAAGAAATTTTAGAATGGATATATTGTATTATAATTGCATTAGTATTGGCTATGTTATTTAGATATTTTATAGGAACACCGACTATTGTAAAAATGGAATCTATGTATCCTACATTAGAACAAAACCAAAGATTATGGTTAAATAGATGGGGAAGAACTACAAAAACTTTACCAAAAAAAGGAGAGATTATTACTTTTGAAGAACCAAAAGAATTAGATTATACAGCATCAGAAATAGATAAAAGTAATCCTATTGCAAAATATGATAATAGAACAGGCATGGATTGGTTTGTTAAAAACTTTTTAGAAATAGGAAAAAGAAGTTATATAAAAAGAGTTATAGCATTACCAGGAGAACATGTTCAAATAAAAGAAGGAAAAGTATTTATAAATGGCGAAAAGCTAGAAGAACCATATTTACAATCGGGAATAGTAACAGATGTTACAACTCGTACAGGTACAGGATTTGATGATTTTATTGTTCCAGAAAATAGTGTATTTGCTATGGGAGACAATAGAAATCATAGTACGGATTGTAGAGCATTTGGTTGCATACCTTTAGAAAAAATTGAAAGTACAGTTGCTATTCGTATATGGCCACTTAATAAGTGGGGACACGTAAATTAATTTTTATAAAAATTAGAAAACTATAAAAGAGGTGATACAATGTTTGAAAAGATTTTAGGAAATGAACATATAAAAGAGCAATTAAAAAAATCAATAAAAAACAATCAAGTATCACATAGTTATTTATTTATAGGAATTGACGGAATTGGAAAGAAGCTATTAGCAACTGAGTTTGCAAAAGCAATGCAATGTTTAAATGAAGATAAATATTGCAATAGTTGTAAATCATGTATAGAATTTGATAGTAATAATAACCCTGATTTTTTGTATATTGAACCAGATGGTAATAGTATAAAAATTGAACAAATAAGAGATATGCAAAAAAGAATTCAAGAAAAGCCAATTATTTCAGAAAAAAAAGTTTATATTATAGATAATGCTGATAAAATGACAGTGGAAGCGCAAAATAGTTTGTTAAAAACTTTGGAAGAACCGCCAGAATATGCTACAATAATACTTATAGGTTCAAACGAAAATGCATTTTTAACAACTATAAAATCAAGATGTATGATATTACATTTTAATCCAATTGAAGATGAAAAAATGTTACAATACTTACAAAAAATACGGAATAAACAATATAACGAAAAATATGTTAGAATTATTTCAAGGAAGTATAGGAAAAGCCTTAGAATTAAAAGATAAGCAAGAAGAATATTTGAAAATAGATAATCTAATAGAAAACTTATCAAAAAGCGATTTAATAGATATAACAAAAAATGCAGAAATTTTATATCAAACTAAAGACGAAATATTTGAAATGTTAGACTATATAAATATTATATTCTTACAACTAGCAAGAAATGATGTAAGATACACAAAATGCATACAAATTGTGGAAAATACAAAACAAAGAATAAGAAAAAATGCAAATTATGATATGAGTATAGATAATATGTTATTTAATGTATGGGAGGAAATAGTTTGAAAAATATAATAGGAGTAAGATTTAAAAAATTAGGAAAAATATATTTTTTTAATCCAAAAGACTTAAAAGTACAAAAAGGAACTAAAGTTATAGTAGAAACAGCTCAAGGAGAAGAATATGGAGAAGTAATAATTCCTAATAGATATGTAAATGAGGATAAAATAGTATCACCGTTAAAAAAAGTTATAAGATTAGCTAACAGCAAAGATAATAAACATTATGAAGAATGTAGAAAAATAGAAAAAGAAGCATTTAAAATTTGTCAAAAGAAAATAAAAGAACACAAATTAGATATGACATTAACAGATGTAGAATATAAATTTGACAATAGCAAAATTTTATTTTATTTTACAGCTGATGGAAGAATTGATTTTAGAGAATTAGTAAAAGATTTAGCTAGTATATATAAAACAAGAATAGAATTAAGACAAATTGGAGTAAGAGACGAGGTTAAAAGAATTGGTGGAAATGGAGTTTGTGGTAGAGAATTATGTTGCTGTTCATTTTTAAGAGATTTTGAAGCAGTTTCTATAAAAATGGCTAAAGAACAAAATTTATCACTAAATCCAAGTAAAATTTCTGGTAATTGTGGAAGATTAATGTGTTGTTTAAAATATGAAAGTGAAGTATATGAAGATAAACTAAAAAGACTTCCTAATGTAGGAGCAATTGTAAAAACAGAAGATGGTCAAGGAGAAGTTGATAATATAGAAACTTTAAAAGAAATTGTAAGGGTTAAAATAGAAGATGGAGATAGCTACATATATAAAAAATATAATGTAAAAGACATAAAAATAATAAAAGATAATAAGATAGAAAAAGTATATGAAGAAGAACTACAAAATAAAAAAGAATTAGAAGAACTAGAAAAATTAGAAGAACAAGACAGTAAAAATAGAGCAGAATAATTAGGAAAATAGTAGAGGAGGTGAGTAGTATGGCATATAAAATAACAGATAAATGTATATCATGTGGTGCATGTGCAGCTGAATGTCCAGTAGGATGCATAACTCAAGGAGAAGAAAAATTTGAAATAGACCAATCAGCATGTATATCATGTGGAACTTGCCAAGGGGTTTGCCCAGTTGGAGCACCAGAGGAAGAATAAAAATATTTTTATAAGATAAAAAAAGAAGATGTAAGTTGAAAATTAAAAATAACTAAACATCTTCTATTTTTTATATATTAGGAAAGTCATGCTGACTTTCTAATATATAAAAACCTATTGTACACAATTTTACTAACGTAAAATTGGCACACGAACAAATTAACGGAAAGCCTAAGAGAAAGATTAAAAATATGCTAATTTAATGGCTTTCCGATTTGTTCTACTTATTCTTTATTTGTAATTTCTTCTAAATCTAATAATTCTTGCCATCTTGCATCAACTGTTTTTTGGAATTCTTCAATCATCCATTCATTACCAGGTTTAAACATATGTTTAAATCTTTTTTGAGGTCTTAAGAATTCTTCAATTGGTAATTTTTTAGCTGGCTTATAATTAATTTTATATTTGCCATCAATTACTTCATATAAAGGCCAATAACATGTTTCAACAGCAAGTTTATTAATTTGCATTAACATATCTGTTGGATATCCCCAACCTCTAGGACAAGGAGATAAAACATTTAAGAATGTTGGACCTTCTGTGTAAATTGCTTTTTCAGCTTTTTCATATAAATCTTTAAAATTCATATAAGCAATAGTTTGAGCTACATATGGTAAATGATGACCAACTAAAATTTTTGTTAAATCTTTTCTATATTGCATTTTTCCTGGTATTACTTCACCTGCAGGTGATGTTGTTGTATCTGCAAATTTTGGTGTTGCAGAAGAACGTTGAATTCCCGTATTCATATATGCACCGTTATCATAACATACATATAGCATATCATGCCCACGTTCCATAGCACCTGATAAACTTTGAAGGCCAATGTCAAATGTTCCACCATCTCCACCAAATGCAATAAATTTTGATGTGTTTTCTATTTTTCCTTGTTTTTTCATAGATTGATATGCAGCTTCAGCACCTGATAAAGTTGCTGCAGCACATTCAAATGCTGTGTGTATATATGAATCTGACCAAGATGTATATGGATAAATAAAGCTAGAAACTTCTAAACATCCTGTAGCAACTGCTACAACAGCATGGTCCTCTGGTTTTAAAGCTCTCATAATCATTCTAACAACAGGAGGAGCTCCACAACCTGCACACATTCTATGACCACTCGTAAATCTTGAAGGTTTGTTTGCAACTACGTCTTTTACATTATAAGGCATATTATTTTTCCTCCTTTCTTAATCCGAAATAGCGATAAGGATTTTCAACTTTTCCGTCTTTTGCTATTTCCAATAATTCGTTATATACTTTTTCAATATCATCAGATTTTGTATCTCTACCACCAATACCATAAATATAGTTTACGATAGGTACTTGTTTATTATTCACATACATAGCAGATGTTATATCTTCAAATAAAGCTCCACCAGCATTATTTAAAGAATCAGCCTTATCCAAAACTGCAACAGCTTTTAAATGTGATAAAGCTTCTGCAATTTCTTCTACAGGGAAAGGTCTAAATACACGAAGTTTTAAAAGACCTGCTTTTACTCCTTGAGCTCTTAAATTATCTACAACAAATTTTGTAGTTCCAGCAGTTGAGTTCATACAAACAATTGCAACTTCTGCATCATCTAATTTATATTCTTCAAATAAACCATATTTTCTACCTGTCATTTTCTCAAAATCCTTAGCTACATCTAAAATAACTTGTTTTGCATTTCTCATAGCTTGTGCTTGTTGAGCTTTGTGTTCAAATAAATAAGCTTGAACATCTAAAGGTCCTACAGCGATAGGTTCCTTTTCATTTAATAAGTAATGCTCAGGATGATATTCACCAACAAATTCTTTTACTTTTTCATCTTCAACAAGTTCAATATTTTCAATTGAATGTGAAGTAATAAATCCATCTTGACATATCATCAAAGGTAACATTACATCTTTATGTTCAGCAATTCTGTGGGCCATTAAAGTGTTGTCATAAGCTTCTTGGTTATTTTCAGAAAATAGCATAATCCACCCACTGTCACGAACACCCATTGCATCAGAATGGTCACAATGTATATTTAATGGTCCTGAAACAGCTCTGTTAACTAATGATAAAACAATAGGTAAACGCAAGCTTGAAGCAATATAAACCATTTCCCACATTAAAGATAAACCATTTGCAGATGTAGCTGTCATAGTTCTAGCTCCTGCGGCTTCAGCACCAATACATGCTGACATAGCACTGTGTTCACTTTCTACAGCAACAAAGTTTGTATCAACAGAGCCATTAGCAACAAATGTTGAAAAATATTGAGGGATTTCTGTAGAAGGTGTAATAGGATAAGCAGCTACAACATCTGGGTTGATTTGTTTCATAGCAGTAGCAGTTGCTTCATTACCACTTAATCTTTCTCTTATACTCATAATTTTCCTCCTTTTTAATTATTCATCTTCCATTGTAATAGCTCCAAATGGGCATACTTTAGCACATACACCACAGCCCTTACAATAATCGTAGTTAAAATCTTCTCTTTTTTGTTCACAATTTACTGGAATTGCATCTTCAGGACAAACAGGGAAACATAGTCCACATTGTTTGCACTTATCACTATGAAATACTGGTTTTATACTTCTCCAGTCTCCTGTTTTAAATTCTTTAGAATTTCCAGCTTCATAAATATCACCACCAGGAGTTATTTTCTCCATTGGTGTTTTTGAGTTTATATCTGTCATATCTTTTTAACCTCCTTTAAAGCCATTTCAAGTGCTTTCATATTACCTTCAATAACTTCAGGTTTTTTAGCAAATTTATGTTTAAAAGATCCTTCCATATCATTTAGTAAATCTTCATCACTCATAATGCCACTAACTTTTATAATTGCAGCAAGCATTGCAGTATTAGGGAAATATTTTCCTAAAGTTTCCATAGATACCTTTTTTGCATCAATTGTGTAAATACCACCTTTATAACCTTTTAGAGATTCTTTTAAAACCTCAGGAGATTTTGTAGTATTTATAACGATAGCACCAGATTCTTTCAAACCTGCTGTAACATCAACTACATCTAAAAGAGTATCGTCAACTACAACAACATAATCTGGTTCATATATATTACTGTGAATAGTTATAGGCGTATCACTAATTCTGTTATATGCTGTAAGTGGAGCTCCCATTCTCTCAGGACCATATTCAGGAAATCCTTGAATATACTTACCTGTATTAAAAGCTGCATCAGCAAGAAGTAATGATGCTGTTTTTGCACCTTGACCGCCTCTACCGTGCCATCTTATTTCTATCATGTTATCCATTTTAAGCCTCCTTTAAATTAAAATTTTACACTCTAAATATATACCTAAAAAGCCTATAATGTCAAGATATTGTTAAATTAAAAGACATTAAAATGCTAATATATAGCTATTTAAAGCCTATATAATTTAATATAGACATTACTTAGACTTTTTAGTCAGTTTATTGTATTATATATAATATAAAAGATTATCAGCTTAAAATGTTACATGATGCTAATTAGTGTCAGAGGAAGAACCTTAAGAAAGGAAAAAAATTAATTATGGAAGAAGATAAAAAGTTATATAATGAATTTTTAAATGGAAATGAAAAATCATTTGAAAAACTTGTAAAAAAGTATGAAAAAAATCTAATATATTTTATAACAAGACATGTAAAAAATGTAGATATTGCAGAAGATATTTATCAGTCTACAATGCTATATATTTTAGAGAACAAAGAACAATATGATTTTAAATATTCATTTAAAACATATATGTATTTAATAGCTAAATCTAGGGCATTAAATTATCTAAAACAAAAGCAAAATAGAGGAGAAACTCAATTACTAGAAAATACATTGCAAGAAGAAAAATTATTGGAAGAAGCAATATTTTCAAAAGAAAGACAAGAAAAAATCCGAAAAGTAATATTAAAAATGAAAGAGGATTATCAATTAGCGATTTATTTAACAAAAATAGAAGGACTTTCATATTTGGAAACATCTGTAATAATGGATAAAACAGAAAAACAAATAAAAAATTTAGTATATAATGCAACTAAAAAATTAAGAGGATTGTTAATAAAAGAAAGAATAGTCGAATTTAAAAATAATAAAATAGTTAAATTATTATTATGGATATTAATTGTAACAGTAACAATAACAGGAGTTTCATATGCAGGATATAAGATTTATGAAAAATATAAAGCTAAGATAATGCCTACATACAATAGTAAAATTAATAATATAGATGAAAATCAAGTATGGATAGGAACTTTTAATCTTGCATGGAATGAATTTATAAATCAAAGAATACATGAACCCATCAAATTAGAAGGAAATTCTAAAATAGTAGAGGAACTAAATAAACAAGATTTTACAAAGAAAGAATTATCAGAAGAAAGTTATTATATAACTGTTGAAGAAACGAAGCCAGAACTAAAAGAGAAAATAAATTCAGAAATACAAGAGAAGTTTAAAATAAATGAAACAGAAACTTTAAATAAATTGAATTTTAAAATTCCTAATAGTTATACTATATACTCATTATTATATAAGAAATTTGAATATATAGAGCCATTTGATAGATTAGAAGATGGACATTTTAATAATTCTAAAGAAAAAGTTAAATATTTTGGAATAGATAAAAATAGTAAAAAAGAAGTGTATAAAAATTTGGAGATATTATATTTTAAAAATAAAGAAGATTTTGCAATAAAATTAAATACTAAAAATAATGAGGAAATAATATTAACTAAAAATAATAGTGCAAGTACATTTAAAGAGTTATATCAAAATATAATAACAGAAAATAGTAAATATAAAGGAAATCGTGAATTTCAAAGTACAGATAAATTAAAGATTCCATATTTGAAAGTAAATACAGAAGTAAGTTACAATGATTTATGCAATAAAAAGATATTAAATAAAAATTCAAAAGTAGATTATATTGTAAATGCGATTCAAAGTGTAAAATTTAATTTAAATGAAAAAGGAGGTGAACTAGAAAGTAGAGGAACAATACAAGATATATCAAAAAGTGAAAATATAAATTCTATAGGAAGAAATTTTGAATTTACAGATGAATTTGTATTATTTTTAAAAGAAAAAGATAAACAAATGCCATATTTTATATTAAAAGTAAATGATATTGGATTAATGGAAATAGAAAAGTAGGTGGTATTATGAACAAAGAAATAAAATTAATTATAATAACTTTTATAAGTCTTATATTGATTATAGTAATATTAATTGGTGGCTATAATTTAATACAAGATAAAAATGGAGAAGAAAATATTATAACATTAGAAAATAATAATACATCTAAAATGGTAGAATTAGAAAGGTTACCAAAAGAATATACAGTAGAACAAGCAATAAAAGATAGATGTGTATATGTTGCATATGTAAACTCAGGAATAGAAAATACTAATATAAAAAATGAAAATGTTAAAATTGAAAGTAAAGTATATAATTTAGAAATGTTAGAAAACTTTATTAATAATTTTCAAAATTCAAAAAATGACATGGTAAGAATTGTTTTTGTAACTTATGAAGGAGATATTTGTATAAAAGACTTAGAATTAAAAGATGGAAATATAACAATTAGAAGTGACTGTACAAGAGATAAATATGCATCTGAAGAAGATAGAAAGATAAAAACAAATGTATATGATAAAAATCAATATCAATTATTAATAGAAGAGAATTTTGAAAATAATATCTTATACTTAGAAAATATTTCTAAAGATTTTGACAGCAGAATATATATTTATAAATATCCAAAGGAAATTTCTTACAATTTAGATTTTGAACTTATCTTTAAAGCAAGAAAGGATACAGGAATAAAAACAATTGTAGAAAAAGGTACAAAATATGATTATAACATCTATACATATGCAGGAGATGTATATGTAAAAATAAATGAAGAAGAAATACCATTAAAAGAGGCAATAGAAAAAGATAAAATTAATATAGAAGATATAATTAATAATGCAGTAATAGATGCCCAAGAAAAGAAAATAGAAAGTCATGAATATAGTGATGGAGGAACAAGACAATTTATTTATAATACAGGAAAAGAAAAAGAACCATATTCAATTATAAAATGCTTTACATTAGATGGAAATAAAGATGTATATATTGGAGTACCTCAGATGTTTTATAGTAATGGAACGGTAAAATATAAAATTATTAATTAGAAAAAAATGATATAAAAGTTTGAATTTACCTTTATATCATTTTTTACTTTGTACACAAGCTAGTAGAAAGTATAAGAATAAAATTAATTATCAGACTTGTTTTCTTTCTTTGTGTTCTTTGGAACTACTATATTTCTTGGCTTATCATCAGAAGATTTAGGTATAGTATCTTTTATATGTTCATATACAGGTGAAATATTTAAATCTTTACCAGTACCTTCCACGATTTCTATTTTTTCTGGTTGTTTGTTCTTTTCCATATTATCCATATTTAATATCATCCCTTTCCAAGTCTATACTATCACATCAAAAAAGAAACTGCAATACCTTAAAAAATATTGACATTTTCGCACTTTTCTGGCATAATATAAGAATATGAAATAATTATTAAGAAGGGATTACTATGCAGATTAACAAAGAAAAAGCAATTATAGAAGCGATACTTTTTTCAGCAGGTAGAGCAGTAAGTAAAAACGAAATAATGCTATCACTTGAAATTTCTAGTGATGAAATAGACAAAATAATATCAATCATGCAAGAAGAATATAATCTAGAAAACAGAGGGATAGAATTAATAAAAGTAAATGATTCATATCAATTATGTTCAAAAAAAGATTTATATGAGTTTATTTATCCTGTGTTAGATAAAAGAACAAAACCTAATTTATCAACTGCATCACTTGAAACATTATCAATAATTGCGTATAATCCCCAAATTACAAGAGCAGAAATTGAAAACATAAGAGGAGTTTCAGCAGATGCTTGTGTATATAAATTATTAGAATATGGACTAATTGAAGAAGCTGGAAAAATAGATTTACCAGGAAAACCAATGTCATATAAAACTACAGATGAATTCTTAAAAATGTTTGGTTATTCTTCATTAGAAGACTTACCAGAATTGCCACGATATAAGATGGATGAAAATAAACAAATCGTTATAGATGAACTAATAGAAAATTCAGAAGAAGTTGAAGACAATAAAAATCAAGAACAAGAAATTGAGATAAAATCTAAAATGGAGGCTCCAATGCCCGCAAGGGAAGAGAATAGCTTGTAAATTATAAAGAAATTAATGATATTGGAGGAATTTATTATGAGTAATAAAAAAGAATTTGTAAAAGATATAACAAATATAGATGAAGATTTTGCACAATGGTATACAGACATTGTAACAAAAGCAGAACTTGCAGATTATACATCAGTAAAAGGATTTATAGCCATAAGACCATATGGATATGCAATTTGGGAAAATATACAAAAATATGCAGATAAAAGATTTAAAGAGCATGGAGTAAAAAATGTCTCAATGCCAGTTTTAATTCCAGAAAGCTTATTAAATAAAGAAAAAGACCATGTAGAAGGTTTTGCACCTGAAGTTGCATGGGTTACAATAGGTGGAGAAGAAAAATTAGAAGAAAAATTATGTATTAGACCTACATCAGAAACAATTTTTTCTTCAATGTATTCAAAATGGTTAAGTTCATGGAGAGACTTACCATACTTATATAATCAATGGTGTAACGTATTAAGATGGGAAAAAGAAACAAGACCATTTTTACGTTCAAGAGAATTTTTATGGCAAGAGGGACACACAATACATGAAACAGCAGAAGATGCCAAAAAATTCACATTAGATATGTTAAATGTTTATGCAGATGTTATTGAAAATTTATTAGCTATACCAGTTTTAAAAGGTCAAAAAACACCAAAGGAACAATTTGCTGGAGCAGAAGCAACATACACAGTAGAAACTTTAATGCATGATGGTAGAGCATTACAAGGAGGAACTTCACACTATTTTGGTCAAAACTTTACAAAAGCATTTGATGTAAAATTCCAAAACAAAGAAGGAGAACAAGAATATGCATACCAAACATCTTGGGGAATTAGTACAAGATTAATTGGAGCTGTAATTATGGCACATGGAGATAATAGAGGATTAAAATTACCACCATATGTAGCACCAATTCAAGTAGTTCTTGTGCCAATTGCACAAGAAAAAGGTAATGTTAAAGAAGAAGCTAAAAAGTTGGAAGAAAAATTAAAGGCTAAATTTAGAACAGAATTAGATTTAAGAGATAATTATTCAGTTGGATATAAATTTAATGACTGGGAAATGAGAGGAGTACCAGTTAGAATAGAAATGGGACCAAAAGAATTAGAAAATGGAGAAGTAATATTAACTAGAAGAGATAATTTTGAAAAAATAACAGTAAAATTAGAAAATGTAGTGGAAGAAGTAGAAAAATTATTAAAAGATATTCATAAATCTATGTATGATGCTTGTCAAAAAAGATTAGAAGAAAAAACAACAATTGCACATAATATGGAAGAATTACAAAAAAATCTTGAAGAAAATCAAGGTTATGTAAAAACAATGTGGTGTGGTTCAAGAGAATGTGAGGATAAAGTAAAAGAACTTACAGGAGCACCATCAAGATGTATGCCATTTAAGCAAGAGCATTTAGGAGATACATGTGTATGTTGTGGTAAAAAAGCAGATAAAATGGTTGTTTGGGGAAGACAATATTAAAATAAAACTATAAGAAATAGCTATTTGAGGTAAAAAGCTTGAAAAAGTTTTTTACCTCGATTTTTCGCGTATTCTATTTAAGTGAATTCACAGTAAAAACACAAATAAAGTACCATTTAGAAACAATATTTAAATAGAATAAGCATATACTAAGATAGACCTATACAAAATAAATAAGGAGATGAAATTTATGAAAGAAAAAGCAGAAGAAAATAAGGACTTAGTGAACCTGAAAAATTTTGCAGATTATAATAAAAAAGTAAAAGAAAGCGATGAAACATTTAAAAAATTAATGTTTATTTACGAGATGGCAATAAAAGAATTGAAATCAAAAATAGAGATTTACCAACAAGAATTTAAGATGTTTTATGATTATGATTTAATAGACCATATAAATTTTAGAATAAAAAAACCAGATAGTATTATAAAAAAGATGAAAGATAAGGGGTGCAAATTAACATATAAAGAAATGATAGAAAACATAAATGATATAGCAGGAATACGTGTAGTTTGTCAAATACAAAAGGATATTTATTCTATAAAAGAATTAATTCAAAATTTGCCAGGAATACATATAATAAAAGAAAAAGATTATGTGGTAAACCCAAAATCAAGTGGATATAGATCGTATCATATCATTTTAGCAGTTCCAGTTATGCTTTCAAAAAGCTTAATATATGTAAAAGTAGAAGTTCAAATAAGAACTATGGCAATGGACATGTGGGCGAATATAGAACATAAAATGAGATATAAGCCAGAACATGAACCTACTAAGAAAAAGCAAAGAGAACTTGTAAATTGTGCAAAAATGATAAGCAAAATAGATAACAAAATGATGTTTTTAACATAGTAAAATATAAAAATGTTCAACAAATAGGTTAAAATTGAACATTTTTATATTTTTTTATCACATAAAGAAGGATTTATGTAAAATTCGTCGAATTATATAAATGTGTATATTTATATAAAATATTAGAAAGTGGGAGGAAAATGCCAAGATATAGTGACGAGATTATAGAAGAAGTAAGACAAACAAATGATATAGTAGATATAATATCACAATATGTGCATTTAAAAAGAAGTGGAAGAAATTTTTTTGGATTATGTCCATTTCATAATGAAAAGTCACCTTCTTTTTCTGTGTCACCAGATAAACAAATATTTCATTGTTTTGGATGTGGAGTAGGTGGAAATGTATTTACATTTTTAATGAAAATAGAAGGAATTAATTTTATAGAAGCTGTACAAAGTTTAGCAGAAAGAGCAAATATACAATTACCGACACTAGAAAATAGTATTGATTCTGCAAGAGAGGAACTTAAGGCAAAAGTATATAAAGTTAATGAATTTACAGCAAATTTTTATCACGAAAATTTATATAAACCATCTGCTAAAGAAGCCCAAGAATATATAAAAAGGCGAAAAATGACAAATGAAATTTTAAAATCTTTTCAAATAGGATTTTCTGGTAAGTTTGATGAATTATATAAGACATTAAAAGCACATGGATTTAATGATCCAGAAATTTTAGAATCAGGACTTGTAAATAGAAATGAAAACGGAACATACATAGATAGATATAGAAATAGATTAATGTTTCCTATATGTGATGCAAGAGGTAGAGTAATAGCGTTTGGAGGTAGAGTTTTAGATGATTCTAAACCGAAATATATAAATTCACCAGAAAATATAGTATATAGCAAGGGTAGAAATTTATTTGGCTTAAATGTTGCTAAAAAAAGTCAAGAAATAAAAAAACGAATACTTATAGTAGAAGGATATATGGATGTAATATCATTACACCAAAGAGGAATAAATAACGTAGTAGCACCATTAGGAACAGCACTAACTCAGCAACAAGGATGGTTACTTAGAAAAAATTCAGAGCAAATAGTATTGAGTTTTGATTCAGATGAGGCAGGACTTCAAGCTAAACTTAGAGCATTAGATATATTACAAAATATGGGCTGTGATATAAGAGTATTACAAATGGAAGGTGCAAAAGACCCAGATGAATATATTGTAAAATATGGAAATGCAAGATTTCAAAACTTAATAGATAAATCACTTTCAGTAATAGAATTTAAGGTAAAAATATTAAAGAAAAATTTAAACTTAGAAAATACTAATGATAAAATTAAATTTCTTAATGAAATTGCAAAATTAATATCTAAGGTAGAAAATAACATCGAAAGAGAAATTTATATTGAAAAGATATCAAAAGAATATGAAATATCAAAAGAAGCAATATATGCAGAAGTTAATAAACTCTCATATGCTGGAAATAAAAATGAAAAAATATTAGACAAGCCAAAACCAGTTGCAATTCATAAAAAAATAGAAAATGAAATATCACAAGCAACTAAAAAAAGAGAAAATACTGTACTTGCAATATTATTAATGGGAGATCTTAATGTTTTTCAAATAATAAAACAGAATATTGATGTAAAAGATTTTAAATCAGAACTAAACAAACAAATTGCACAAATATTGTATGAAGAATTTGAAAAAGGAAATAGTAATATTAATGCAATTTTAGACAAAATGGGAGAAGAAGAACAAAGTCACATAACAGAAATATTAGCAGATGATTACGAATTAGATGACATAGAAAAAGCAATAGATGATGTTATGCAAAAATATGAAAAAGAAAAACTAAATGAAAGAAAATTACAAATTATTCAATTGTTAGAAGAGCCAGAAAAAACAGTTGAAGAAAAAAATGAATTGGGAAAAGAACTTAATGATATTATTATAAGATTAGCTAAAATGAAATAGGGGTGAAAATAAAAATGGCTAAGAGCAAAGAAGAATTAGAAGAAATTACAATAAAAAATCAAGGTAATAAAAAAACTGGTAAAGAAGTTGCAAAAGATAAAAAAATAGACGAAAATTTAATAAAAGATGAAAAAGTAAATAAAATTTTAAAGAAAGCAAAAGAACAGGGAAAGATAACATATGGGGATCTTGCAAAAGAATTAGACGATGTAAATCCTGAACAAATTGATAAAGTATTTGATGCTTTTGAAGAATTAGGCGTAAATCTTTTAAGTGATGATATGGATGAAGAACCAGATATTGAAGATTTAAAAGAAGTTGAAGACCTAAAATTAGATGAAATAACTGAAACAAGTTATGAAGGAATAAATGTAGATGATCCTGTTAGAATGTATTTAAGGGAAATTGGTAGAATTCCATTATTAACATTTGACCAAGAATTAGATTTAGCTAAAAGAATACTAGAAGGAGACGAAGAAGCTAGAAAAGAACTAGCAGAATCAAACTTAAGATTAGTTGTTAGTATAGCTAAAAAATATGTTGGGAGAGGAATGCTATTTTTAGACTTAATACAAGAAGGTAACATGGGATTAATTAAAGCAGTAGAAAAATTTGATTATACAAAAGGGTTCAAATTTAGTACTTATGCTACTTGGTGGATAAGACAAGCAATAACAAGAGCTATTGCAGATCAAGCAAGAACAATAAGAATTCCGGTTCATATGGTAGAAACAATAAATAAACTAATAAGAACATCAAGACATTTATTACAACAATTAGGTAGAGAACCATCACCAGAAGAAATTGCTGTTGAAATGGAAATTCCAGTAGAAAAAGTGATGGAAATTCAAAAAATTGCCCAAGATCCAGTATCATTAGAAACACCAATAGGAGAAGAAGATGATAGTCACTTAGGAGATTTTATACAAGATGACGATAGTCCAGCACCACATGATTCTGCAGCCTATACTTTGTTAAAAGAACAATTAGAAGAAGTTATGAATACATTAACTCCAAGAGAAGCAAAAGTATTAAAATTAAGATTTGGACTAGAAGATGGAAAAGCAAGAACACTAGAAGAAGTAGGACGTGAATTTGAAGTAACACGTGAAAGAATAAGACAAATAGAAGCAAAAGCTTTAAGAAAACTAAGACACCCAAGTAGAAGTAAAAAATTAAGAGACTATATGAGCTAGGAAATAAACAAAGTCACGGAGGATAAAATGGAACAAATTACAAATTTTATAGAAAATATAAAATCAATACAAATTATAGACATTGTAATTGCAATATGTATAATGACACTGTTTATAACACTAAGTTCAAGCATATCATATATAATAGTTAAAATGTTTAAATTTAAACATACAAAGAAACAAGTAAAAGAAAGTGCTTTTTATAAGCCACTAAAGACTTTTTTCTCAATATTTGGAATATATATTGCAGTGCTATTTTTGAAAAAACCACTTAATATTTCTGATGAGTTAATGGTATTTGTAAAGAAAATATTTGAAGTAATTAGTATAATAGCATTTGCAAAAGGTATTGCAGCGAGCTTTACTTTAAAATCAACTTTAGTAAAAACATTTAGAAGTAGAACTTCAAAAGATTTAAATGAACAAATGCTTAAATTTTCTTTAAAGATTATAAGAATAATTATTTACGCAATAGCATTATTTATTGTATTATCAATATTAGGAATAAATTTAGGTGGATTAGTAGCTGGACTAGGAATAGGTGGTGTTATAGTAACATTAGCTGCACAAGATACTGCTAAAAATATTTTTGGTGGTATGGTAATATTTTTAGATAGAACTTTTAATGTGGGAGACTGGATACAAACACCAAATTATGAGGGAATAGTAGAAGGAATTACATTTAGAACAACTAGAATTAGAAACTTTGAAAATTCAGTAGTCAATATTCCAAACTCAACAATGGCAGATTCAGCTATAATTAACTGGAGCAAAATGGAAAAAAGAAGATATAAATTAAGATTACCATTTTCTTTTGAAATAACATCAGAACAAATGAAATTATTGACAGATAAAATAAGAGAAATGCTAGAAAATAATCCAGAAGTAATTAATGAAGATATATTAATAAATTTTGATACAATTTCAACTAATGGATTATCATTATTAATAGATATGTTTGTAAAACCTACAAGCTATGAAGATTACACTAAAATTAAAAATAATGTAAATGAAAAGATTTTAGATATTGTTCATCATTTAGGAATTAAATTAGCATATCCAGCAACAACTGTTTTTATAGGAAATGAAGACAACAGATAAATATAAAAAATACTATAGATTAAAGAGTAAAAGTAATAGAGTATATGTAAAGATATATTCTATTATTTTTTATATTATAATTTGATAAGTTTTGGAATCAGAAGATGATTTTGAGTTGAAGAAAAAATCATTTATTAATAATTCACATTATAGACATAAATAGGATGTATAATATATAATAAATTAAAATATTAAAGTAAAAAACAACCGAAATTTTTAGAATATTAGATATTGTTTCTATAGTATTTTCAAAATCTAGATAGTTACTTTTAAGGAGGAATGGAAGTAAAGATGGTTAATAATTGTATTTTGATAGTTGATGATGAACTAAGAATGAGAAAATTGATAAAAGACTTTTTAGTAGCAAAAGGATATAGTATATTAGAAGCAGAAGATGGAGAAAAGGCATTAGAAATATTTGAAAATAATAAAAATAAAATAAGCCTTATTTTATTAGATGTAATGATGCCAAAATTAGATGGATGGTCTGTATTAAGACAAATACGTCAAAACTCTAAAGTTCCAATAATAATGTTAACAGCAAGAGGAGAAGAACAAGATGAATTATTTGGATTTGAACTAGGTGTAGATGAATATATATCAAAACCGTTTAGTCCTAAAATTTTAGTAGCTAGAGTAGAGGCAATATTAAAAAGAACTAATAAAGATGAAAAAGAAGTAAAAGAATATGATGGAATTGAGATAGACAAAGAAGGACGAACAGTAAAAGTAGATGGAAAACTTATAGAATTAAGTTTAAGAGAATATGAATTATTAGTGTATTTAGTAGAAAATGAAAATATAGCATTATCAAGAGATAAAATATTAAATAATGTGTGGAATTATGACTATTACGGAGATTCAAGAACTATAGATAGTCATATAAAAAAAATTAGACATAAATTAGGAAAAAGAGGAAAAAATATAAAAACAATTAGGGGAGTAGGATATAAGTTTGAAACAAAGTAAAGAAAATTATAAAAGTAAAAAACAAAATCCATTTAGTTCAGTAAGAGTTAAATTATTTTTAACATTATCTTTAGTAATTATTGGAATTATTACATTTTTAATATTAGTAAATAACTTTGTATTTGGTCAATTTTATTTATATAGTAAAAGGCAAGCTTTAAAATCAGTGTATGCAACAGTAAATGAATATTATAATGGTAATGGAGATGGTGATTTATCTAAAGAATTAGAACAAATTGCAATAAAAAACAATTTTGATATTTTAATAAGAAATGACCAAAATATTAATGTTTTCACTTCAAGTAAGGATTTTTTTTCTACATTAGGACAAATGGATGAAATGACAAATAGGTTAAGAAAAGGCTCAGGAGAAATTATAGAAAAAGGAGAAAGTTACACAATCAGTAAAATCAAAGATAGTAAAAATGGTCTTACATATATATTACTATCAGCTACATTAGATAATGGATATTTATTGTATATAAGAATTCCAATAAATTCTATACAAGAAAGTGTAAAAATTTCCAATAATTTTTTATATTTAATGGCAGGATTTGCAATTTTAATTGCAGCTGTTATAGTTTCTTATGTATCAAGAAAATTTACAGACCCAATACTAGAACTTAATGCAATAGCTAAAAAAATGGCAAATTTAGACTTTACACATAAATATAGAATTACAGATGCAGATGATGAAATAAACAATTTAGGAAAAAGTATTAATGCTATGTCTAATAAACTTGAAGGAACAATAAGACAATTAAGAAATACCAACATAGAATTAGAAAAAGATATAGAAGAAAAATCTAAATTAGACGAAATGAGAAAAAGCTTTATTTCAGACGTATCACATGAACTAAAAACACCAATTGCATTAATACAAGGCTATAGTGAAGGTCTATTAGAAAATGTAAATAATGACGATGAAAGCAGAAAATTTTATGCAGAGGTAATTTTAGATGAAACTAATAAAATGGACAAATTAGTAAAACAATTATTAGAACTTATGAAACTAGAATATGGCAAGAGAGAATTTGAAGACAAAAAATTTGATATAGTAGAACTTGAAAAAGAAGTTGTAAGAAAATCAAAAGTAATGTTAGAAGAAAAACAAGTTGAAGTAATATTTGAAACACCAGATGAAATAAGTGTTTTTGCAGATGATTTTTATATTGAACAAGTAATGACAAATTATACAACAAATGCAATCAAACATGTTAAAGAAATAAATGGAGAAAAATATATAAAAATAACTAATGAAGTAGATGTTGATAAAAATAAAGTACGTATAAGAGTATTTAATACAGGAGAAAAAATATCAGAAGAACACCTAGTTAGAATATGGAATAGATTTTATAAAACAGATGCTTCAAGAAATAGAAATGATGGAGGAAGTGGCATAGGACTTGCGTTTGTAAAGGCAATAATGACAAACTACGGAAATGATTATGGAATAATAAATAAAGAGAATGGAGTAGAATTTTACTTTGACTTGGAATTGAAAATAGACTAATATCAAATAGAAAAAGATTATAAATAGAAAGTGATTTTTTATAAATTTCTTTCTATTTTTGATTGTAAATATTAGTCATTTATACAAAAGATTTTTATTTAGTCACAATTTACAGTTTAATAATAAATTATTGTTTCATACTTTGTGTGTCGCAATCTACGAAAAATAAAGTTTAAAGGTAGATTGCTCCAATTGCACTTACTATTGTTCGTTTGGTCGCTTACGTAGTATTTCAACAATAATTTATTATTAAACTGTGAATTGTAACTTTAATTTATATATTTGTCAAATTTTGTCGAACGATTTTTCTTTACAAATTCATTTTAATACAGTATAATTTAAAAAGAGTTAACTCAAAAAAATTATTAAATTCTTTTATTTTATTTCAAATTAAAATCCAAAAAATCCATAATAAATATATAAGGAGGTAAAATAATTATATTATATGTTTAAATTTAGTACAACATACATAAATCTTATAAGTATGTTTGTTTCAATTATAATTTTTATTTTGGTGCAATTATTTATTTCAAATTATAAAATTTTTACTCATAAAGGATTATTAAAAGCAGGTTTTTATGTCGAAAATCAAATTCAAAACAATATAGAAAATAATGAAAAAATTTCAAATAATATTAATAATATAGCTAATAATATAAAAAATAATGAAAACCATAATGCAAGTAATAACGAACAAGATTGGTATATAGAAATTCCATCTATTAGTTTAAAAGCAAATATAAAAGAAGGAACTACAAAAGAAATATTAGAAGATTATGTAGGACATTTTGAAGATACACCTAAAATAAACGGAAATGTGGGTTTAGCAGGACATAATAGAGGATATAAAAATAATTATTTTGCACATATAAAAGAATTAAAAAACGGAGAAACTATAATTTACAATTATTATGGAGAAAGCAAAAAATATTGCGTAACAAGTCAAACAATAATTAAAGATACACAATGGGATTTATTAGAAAATACAGATGAAAATATGATTACGCTTATAACATGTGTGGAAAATCAACCAGAATATAGAAGATGTATTCAAGGAAAAGAAATATAGGTTTATAGATTAAACCTAAGTAAAAATCTAAATAAAATATATAAGGAGAAATGTTTTGAAAATAAGAAATTGCAAAATAAAAAAAATAAAATTAGGTGATAATATAAAAAAAATAATATTAGTTGTAATAGCTATAATATTAAATTTTTTAGGAGTAGCAAACTCAGTAAATGCAGCTAATATAAATTCTGCTCATATATATGCTTTAAATGATTGTGGAAAATTACTTACATATAAAGGAATACCAGTAAAAGTTACATATGTTGAATATAATGAAAATAATGTACACTATCCTGCATATTGTTTAGATAAAACAAAACCAGGAGCTGAAGAAGGAGAATATAATGTTTCAGTAAACAGTGCAATAAATGACGTAAAACTATGGAGAAGAATAATAAATGGGTATCCATATAAAACAATAGAGCAACTTGGTGTAGCAAATAAAGAAGAAGCTTTTACAGCGACAAAACAAGCAATTTATTGTTATATTCATGGAAATAATCCGAATGATTATGGAAGTATAGGAGAAGCAGGAAAAAGAACATTAAATGCTATGAAAAATATAATCGAAAATGCAGAAAAATCATCAGAAAATAAAATATCAAGCACAATTACAGTAAATAAAGATGAGAAAGAATGGAAACAAGACAAAATTTCTAAAGAATACGTTTCTAAAACTTATAGTGTTAGTGCAGGAGCAAAAATAAATAACTATACTATAAAAGTATCAAAAGAAAATGCAAAAAATATAGGTGGTATAAAACTAACTGATGAAAACAACAATGAAAAGAAAGAGTTCTTTCCAAATGAAAATTTTAAAATTTTAATACCTGTAAAAGAACTAAAAGATGATGGTAAAATTAATATTGAGGTAGAAGCACAAGTAGAAACAAAGCCTGTATTATATGGAACAGCACCAGATAGCAACCATCAAGATTATGCATTAACAGCAGCAACTTTTGAAGATGGAAAAGGAAATGCAAATGACAAATATTATAAAAATGAAACCAGAATTGTAATAGTAAAACAAGACCAAGAAACAGGAGAAAAATTATCAAATGTTGAATTTCAATTATTAGATAAAGAAAAAAATATTGTATATTCAGATTTAAAAACAGATAATAATGGAAAAATAGTTATAGAAAATATAATTCCAGGAGAATATTACTTAAAAGAGGTAAAAACAATAGATGGATATATGTTATATGAGCAATTAATAAATGTAAAAGTAGACTTAAATGAAGAATTGACAATTACAGTTAATAATTCTAAAGAAGAAACACCCGAAATTCAAACAGAAACAAAAAATAATAAAGAAATATCAAATAAAGTTTTAAAGAAATTACCAGTAACAGGTATGTAATATATTGTCAACAAAATTCGTGGAAAAAGCTATAAAAACAAAGCTTTTTATAATCAACTAATTTAATATATCAAATATTAACATTGATGTTACAAAAAAGACTATAAAATTAACTGCAATTAGTTGAATTTATAGTCTTATTTTGATACAATAAGATAGAAATAAAATATACTTAATTATAATTGCAGAAAAGCAAAATCTAAATATAATTAAGAAAAAAGGAGTGTATAAAACTTTATATGATACCACAACTGATTATTTTAGCAATTTTAATTTTAGTTAATGCATATTTTGCAGCAAGCGAAATAGCTTTTATATCATTAAATGATGCTAAAATAGAAAAACAAGCAAAAGAAGGAAACAAAAAAGCAAAACAAATTGAAGCGATGTTAAATTCACCAAGTAAATTTTTAGCTACAATACAAATAGGAATTACATTAGCAGGATTTTTATCAAGTGCATTTGCATCAGATGCATTTGCAGAAAAATTAGCACCAACACTATATAATTTAATGCCATTTATAAGTGTAGGTGTATGGAAAAGTATATCAATAATTATAATTACAATTATATTATCTTTCTTTACATTAGTTTTTGGAGAATTAGTACCAAAAAGATTAGCAATGAAACATTATGAAAAAATATCATTTGCTACAATTGGAGTAATTAGAGCAATTTCAATAATAACATCACCATTTGTAAAATTATTAACAGGAGTAACAAATGGAATATCAAAAATATTTGGTGTTGGGGAAAATGATGAAGGTGAAGTAACAGAAGAAGAAATTAAAATGATGGTAGACCAAGGAGAAGAAAAAGGAACTATAGAAGAAGATGAAAGAGAATTAATAAATAATGTATTTGAATTTAATGATATTACAGTTTCTGAAATTATGAGACATAGAAAAGATATATTTGCAGTAGATATAAATATTAGCAATGAAGAATTAATAAAAGAATTATCAGAATCACAATATAGATATAGTAGAATACCAGTATATGATGAAACAATAGATGAAATAAAAGGTATATTATATATAAAAGATGTTCTAAAAAATATTAACAACAAAAGAATGAAAGTAAAAAATTTAGTTAAAAATGCATATTTTGTATCACAAAACAGATTAATAAATGAAGTATTTAAAGAATTGCAACAAAATAAAATGCAAATTGCAATAATCCTAGACGAATATGGTGGAACAGCAGGACTTATAACAATGGAAGACATAATAGAAGAACTTGTTGGAGATATTTATGACGAGTATGATAAGGAAGAAAAAGAATTTGAAAAAATAGATGATAATACATATATTTTATCAGGAAGTATGCCAATATATGATGTTAACAAACTATTAGATGCGAAAATTCCAGAAGGAGATTACGATACAATTTCAGGATATCTACAAGAAGAATTAGGAAGAATTCCAGACGATAAGGAAAAACCAGTTATAGAAACTCAAGAAGTAACATACAAAATAGAAAAATATGAAGATAAAAGAATATTAAAAATAAAAGCATGCAAAAATAATGTAGAGATAGTAGAAGAAACAGAAGAATAAAGGTAGGTTTTTTTATGAAAAGAAATTTTATAATTCGTACGACAATATTAGTAGTATTAGCAGTAGCAATTATTGCAGGACTTTCTTACTACTTTATAACAGAAAATGGAAAAAAATATGAAGTAGCAAAAGTAAATCAATATAATTATTTTGTATTAAAAAGTGGAGATAAAACAGGAGTTATTGATAGAACTTCTAATATTATTATTGATGCTAAATATGATGATGTAAAAATACCAAATCCAGAAAAACCAATTTTCGTTTGTTATCAAGATGGAAAAACAGTAATATTAAATGAACAAAAACAAGAAATTTTAACGGCGTATGAAAATATAGAACCAATTCAATTAAAAAACATTACAAGTGATTTAATGTATGAAAAATCTGTATTTAAATATCAAAAAGATGGAAAATTTGGATTAATTAATTTTGAAGGAAAAAAAATAACAAAGCCTATATATGAAAATATCGAAGGTCTTCCATATAAAGAAGGCGAATTATTAATTAAAAAAGATGGAAAATTTGGAGTAATTAACATCAAAGGAAATGAATTAATAAAAAACGAATATGATTCTATAAATGTTGATGGATATTACTCATTAGATAATGAATACAAATATGCCGGTTATATAGTATCAAATACAACAAACGAAGGTTATAGATACGGATATATAAATTATAAAAGAAAATTATTATTAAAACCAGAATATAACCAATTATCAAGATTTATTGATATAGCTGATGATGAAAATTCTTATATTTTAGCATCAAAAAATGGCAGATATGGCGTATTAAAAAATGGAGAACAATTAATTGCAAATGAATACCAATCAATAGAATATGATGAAGGAAATAACATTTTTACAATAGAATTAAGTAAAAAATATGGTGTGAGCAATTTAGAAGGAAAAATAATAGTACCAGCAGAATATAAACAAATTGATATTACGGGAATATATTTATATGCAAGAAATGACCAGGGAGTAACTGTATATAATACAGATGGAACACAAGCAAATATAGACACCAATATAGCTATTTTAAATACTAGAAACGAAAAATATAGAATAAGAATTGATAACAAAAATGGAACTAAATATGGTGTGATAGGCAAAAATGGTGAACAAATTATAGAAGAACAATATAATTATATTGAATATTTATACGAAAATTACTTTATAGTAAGTAATAGTAATTCAAAATTAGGAATTATAGATGACAAAAATAATATTAAAGTGAAAATTGAAAACGATTCACTCCAAAAAATTGAAGGAACAGATGTAGTAGAAGCAACAATAGCAAACGAAAATATAAAAAGATTATATTCAAAAGATATGACTAAAATATGTGAAATAACTAATGCCAATATAGAAAACAAAAATGAATATATAAAAATCTCTAATGGAGAAGATATAAAATATTTTGATAAACAAGGTAAAGAATTAAAAAATACAGAAGTGTATCCAAATAACACATTATTTGCTAAAAAAACAGATAACAAATGGGGATTTACTGATAAAAATGGAAATATAGTAGTAGAAGAAAAATATGATAAAGTAACTGAATTTAATAACTACGGATATGCATCTATACAAAGAGATGGTAAGTGGGGAGTAATAAACTCAAAAGGAGAAGAAATAATTAAGCCAACATATGTATTATCTAATAATACAGAACCAACATTTATAGGAAAATATTATCAAGTAATATATGGTTTTGGCGAAATATATTATACAGATAAGCAATAAAGATTTAAATAAAAATGAACTCTAAACTGTTAAACAAAAAGTTTAATAGATAAGGGTTCATTTTTTTGTTTTAAAACATAAAAATAAGTAAATAATATAATAAAGTAAAGATTTCTAAGCTAATTACAATTATAAAATAACAAAAGACAAAAAAATTTTGTCAAAATTAATTAATACCTATGGGAAGGATGAGAGTAAAAATGAAATTAGGGGTAGCATTATCTGGTGGTGGAATAAGGGGGATATCACATGCAGGAGCTCTACAAGCATTAGAAGATAACAATATAAAAATTGATGTAATTGGAGGAACAAGTTCAGGAGCATTAATTGCTTCACTATATGCATTAGGATATTCACCATATTACATATATTTATTGTTTAAAAGATATTCTAAAGATATAGTAGGAATAAATTCAGGACCTATAATTTCAGGAATAGGAAATTTTTTTAAAAGCAAAAAAATAAATATAACAGGACTAAAAACAGGAAATAGTTTGGAAGAAGCGTACAACAACTTAGCACTAAAAAAAGGTGTAAAAACTATGAGTGATATAACAAACATTCCAATAGTAATACCAGCAGTTGATATAAAAGAAGCAAAAGAATATATTTTTACTAACAATATACCTACTAATAGTAAAGATCAAAGTAAATATATAAACGATATTTCTGTTGGAAAAGCAGTAAGAGCAAGTAGTAGCTTTCCAGCAGTATTTTGTCCATGTGAGTTTAAAAAACATAGTTTTTTAGATGGAGGAGTTTTAGATAATGTTCCAGTAGAAGAAGTAAAAAAACAGGGTGCAGATAAAGTTATTGCAATAAATTTTAAAGCAGATGAGATAAATAATAAAAGTAATATAATGGACTTAGTAATGAGAACTATTGATATAATGGGAAATAAGATAGGAGAAGATAATTTAGAAAAAAGTGATATGGTATTAACTATTAAAACAGATAAGACAGGATTATTGGATACAAAAAAATTAGATAGTTGTTACAAATATGGTTATGATACAATTTCAGAAAAAATTGAAGAAATTAAACAAGTTTTACAAAGTTGAAGAATATAATATAAAAAAGGAAATAAAAGGGATGATTAAGTAATGAAATTTAAATATTTTGATAATGCAGCAACAACAAGAGTTTATGATGAAGTAATACAAGAAATGATACCATATTTCACACAAAAGTATGGAAATCCTTCTGCACTATGTGAAATGGGAAAAGAAGCTAAAAGAGGGATAGAAGAAGCAAGAGAAAAAGTAGCAAAATTAATAAATTGTAAACCTAATGAAATTTATTTTACAGCAGGTGGTTCTGAAAGTGATAATATGGCAATAAAGGGAATAGCATATAATAGAAAACGAGGACATATAATTACTTCAAAAATTGAACATTCAGCAGTTATTAATACTTGTAAAGCTTTAGAAAAAAGTGGATTTAAAGTGACTTATTTAGATGTTAATGAAGATGGATTAATTAATTTAGAACAATTAAAAAGGTCAATTAGAAACGATACAATTTTAATTAGTATAATGTTAGTTAATAATGAAGTAGGAACTATAGAACCTATATATGAAATAGCAAGAATTGCTAAAATGTATAATATACCATTTCATACGGATGCTGTTCAAGCATGTGGTCATATACCAATAGATGTTAATAAAATGGGGATAGATATGTTATCTTTATCTGGTCATAAGGTACATGCACCAAAGGGGATAGGAGCACTATATATAAGAGATGGAATTAAATTAGAAAAATATGTAGATGGTGGACATCAAGAAAATGACAGAAGGGCAGGAACTGAAAATGTGCCAGGAATAGTAGGACTAGGAAAAGCGTGTGAAATTGCTTATACAAACTTAGAAGAAAACATGAGATATTGTAAAAACCTAAGAGACTATTTTGTTATGCAAATTGAGGAAAAAATACCTAGTGCAAGATTAAATGGGTCAAGGACAATGAGATTACCAGGAAATGCAAATTTTTCTTTTAGAGGAGTAGATGGAAGATCGTTAGTATTAAATTTAAATAAAATAGGAATTTGCGTATCAGGAGGTTCAGCATGTTCATCAGGCTCTACGAAAGCATCACATGTATTAAAGGCATTAGGATTACCAGATGAAATAGCAAAATCAGCAATAAGAATAACCTTTGGAGAAGAAAACACAAAAGAAGATGTAGATTATCTAGTAAAAGCATTACAAGAAATCATAGAATATTAAATTATATGTAAAATAATAAAAAGTAAAGAAAGGTTTAAATAAATTAAAGTAAGTGCACATATTGGTTTACTTTAGTTTACTTGAACCTTTTTTGTATTAGTTTGTTGCAATTCACAATTTAATAATAAATTATGAATTATAACATTAGTTTAAATTAATATTGTTTATAATATCTAATTTTCTAAAATAGCAATAGCACATTTTATTCCATCAACAGAAGCGGACATTATACCACCAGCATATCCTGAACCTTCACCACAAGGGTATAAGCCACTAATATTAGAAACTAAATTAGAATTTCTATAAATTTTAACAGGAGAAGAACTACGAGTTTCAACACCAGTTAAAATAGCATCAGGGTCAGCAAATCCATGTAATTTAGTATCAAAATAACAAATGCCTTCTTTTAATGTATCAGTGACAAAATCAGGTAATATTTCGTGAAGATTAGATAAAGTTACTCCAGGCAAATATGTAGGTTTTACTGTTCCAATAAATTCAGATTTTTTATTATTTAAAAAATCTTCTACTCTTTGTATTGGGGCAAAATAATTAGAACCTCCTAGAGCAAAAGCCTTTTCTTCTAAATCTTTTTGAAAATAGATTCCAGCAAGAGGTGAATTACCTTCAAAGTCTTGAGGCGTTACATTTACAAGTATAGCTGAATTAGCATTTTTGCCACTTCTTGAATAATAGCTCATACCATTTGTTACAATTTCATTGCTATCACTAGAAGAAGCGATAACAACACCTCCAGGGCACATACAAAAACTATAACAAGAACGACCATTAGGAGAGTGATAAGCAAGTTTATAATCAGCAGGAGGTAAATTTAGTTTATGATTGTTACCATATTGAGATTCATTTATTTTATCTTGTAAATGTTCGATTCTAACACCAACTGAAAAGTTTTTTCTTTCCATCATTATATTTTTTGTATATAAAGTTTCAAAAGTATCTCTTGCACTATGACCAATAGCTAAAACTACATGTGTTGCTGGAAGTTCAAAGTTTTTTCCATTGGAAGAACATAGAACTGAAACAACTTTATTATTTTCTATATTAAAATCAATAGCTTTAGTGTTAAAATAAAATTTTCCACCTTTAGAAATTATAAATTCTCTCATGTTTCTGATAATATTAATTAAATTATCAGTTCCTATATGAGGTTTAGAAGTATATAGTGTTGATTTTGGAGCACCAAAATTAACAAATTCTTCTAAAACTTTTTTACAAAATGGACTATGAATGCCAGAATTAAGTTTCCCATCAGAAAAAGTACCAGCACCACCTTCACCAAATTGAACATTTGAAAGTTTATCTAGTTTACCAGTTTTTCTAAATTTGTCTACAACTATTTGTCTATTTTCAACACTATCACCTTGTTCTATAACAATAGGTGCTAATCCATTTTGAACCATAGTAAGAGCAGAAAAAATACCGCTAGGACCAGCTCCTATTATAATAGGATGTTTAGAAGAAATATTTTTTGTGCAAATTTGTGGTAATAAGACATCATTTACGGTGTCAAATTTTTTATACTTCGATTCATTTTTTAATTGTAAATTAACAGAATAATTATAGTGTACATTATCTTTTTTTCGTGCATCAATAGATTTTTTAAATATACTCCAATCTAAGATATCACTTTTATTAATTTTGTATTTTGATATGATTATATCTATAATTGAATTATCATCAATATCATTATAAATTTTTATATTAGAAATTCGTATCATATTAACTCCTATAAATTAATGTTACTAATCATTTTAATGAAAAATATACCGTAAAAATCTGTGTATTTATATTTTTTCACTATCCCCATTTAAGAAAATGTATTTTCATTTCATTCAAACATTTTCTAAAACGGTCCCCACAATTCGTGAAAAAAGTCTAAATACAAAGATTTTACAGTTATTATATAATGTTTTCAGGCAATTAGTAACAAATTAAGATTATTTTAAGAAAAAATATATAAGTATTATAGCATATATTTAAAAGATATGCTATAATATGTTTCATATTAAGGTTTTAAAAGAGGAATTTAAAATGTCAGAAAACTGGAAAAATCGAACAGAGCTTTTAATAGGAAAAGATGCAGTAGAAAAATTAGCTAAAGCAAAGGTTATAATATATGGAATAGGTGGAGTAGGTTCATTTACTACTGAAGCATTGGCAAGAGCAGGAATAGGGAATTTAACATTAGTAGATAATGATGTGATTTCATTAACAAATATTAATAGACAAATACATAGCAATATAAATACTGTAGGAAAAAGCAAAATAGAAGTTATGAAAAAAAGAATCTTAGCAATAAATCCAGAAGCAAAAGTTGAAATCTATAATCCTAAAGAAATAGATTTACAAGAAGAATTATTAATAAATACTACATATGATTATGTAGTTGATGCAGTGGATACAGTATCAACAAAAATAAGGATTATAGAAACGGCTAAAAAACAAAATATTAAAGTAATATCAGCAATGGGAACAGGAAATAAAATAGAACCAACAAAATTTGAAGTTGCTGATATATCAAAAACAAGTGTATGTCCTCTGGCAAAAGTAATGAGAAAAGAATTAAAAAAAAGAGGTATAAAAGGTGTAAAAGTTGTATATTCAAAAGAAGAACCTAAGGTAAATGAAAGAACACCAGCAAGTATATCTTTTATGCCATCTGTAAGTGGACTAATAATAGCAGGAGAAATAATAAAAGATATTATAAAAGAATAATATGAGGAATTATATGGAAAAAGTAAAAGAACAAACAAAAAAAATAATTAAATTTATAGTAATAATATTTTGGATATTTATTATAGGCAGCGTATTTGGTTTTTTTGCAGAAATGATATATTCATCTATTTTTACTAGAACTTTAACAATTAGAAGAGGACTTATTTATGGTCCATTTGTACAAATATATGGTATGGGTGCAGTTGCATATTATTTATTAATTAGTAAAGTAAAAGAGCCTAAACAAGCATTTTTTGCAGGAATGATAATGGGAGGAATTTTAGAATATCTAGGATCATTTTTTCAAGAAATCTTATTTGGGACAATTTCATGGGATTATAGTTGGGCACTTTTTCATTTAAATGGAAGAACGTGTTTGTTGTACTGTTTTTATTGGGGAATAATAGCAGTTGCATATTTAAAAATAGTGTATCCATGGCTTATAAAAATTGAACCGTTATTACACAAAACATGGGTAAAAATTTTAACAGTATTTTTAATAATATTTATGACATTTGACATTGCAATTTCAAGTTTAGCTGCAGTTAGACAAGAAGAAAGAAGAAAAAATATACCACCTAAGAATGATTTTGATGTGTTTTTAGACAATACTTATCCAGATGAATATATGGATAAAATTTATAATAATAAAAGAAATATGGACTAAAAATAATAAATATTTTTAATAAAGTGATAATAACTTAAGTTCTAAGGACTTCCTATAGAGAATACAATTAAACAAAAGTATTTTCTTAGGAGGTCTTTCTTTATGAAACAAAAATATATACATAACATATATACAATGGGGAAAAAAACGATAGAAGAGCGAAGTATAGAACTTGCGCATTATATAATCGAATCGAAAGATACAGTAAGAGGAGCAGCTAAAAAATTTGGAATAAGTAAAAGTACAGTACACAAAGATGTTTCAGAGAGACTAAAAAAGATTAATCCAATTTTAGCAAAAGAAGTGAGAGTCATATTAGATGAAAACAAAGCAGAAAGACATATAAGAGGTGGACTGGCAACAAAAAGGAAATATGGCCATTAATAAACAAACACTTATCGACAAGTTTTGACATATAATATAGTAGCCTGATAAATGAGGTGAATAAAATGAGTCAAAACGAGATAAATATTAACGGATATAAATCTCAAAAGATATCAGGAAAAATACTTCATTTAGATGGAGATAAAAGATATAGTGAAAAAGCATATAATTATTATAAAAAAGTTGGGTTAGATGCAATAGTAAAAAATATACCAGAATACAAACAACCACAGATAGTATATCATTTGTTAGAACTGTATGAGCCAGACATACTTGTAGTAACAGGACATGATGAAATGTTTAGAAAAGGAAGAAGATATTACGATATTTATAATTATAAAAATTCAAAATATTTTATAGAAACTGTAAAAGAAGCTAGAAGATATGATATAGAAAAGCATAAAAATTTAGCAATATTTGCAGGTGCATGTCAAAGCTATTTTGAAGCAATTATCGCAGCAGGAGCTAATTTTGCTTCTTCTCCAGCTAGAATATTAATAGATTTTATAGATCCATTAATTGTAGCAGAAAAAATTGCTACAACAGAAAAATATAAATTTATAACAATAGATGACATAGCATATGACCTAAGAGATGGAAAAGATGGTATAAGTGGAATAGGAACAAGTGGAAAATTAAAAATACTGTAACTAAAAAGTAAATATACAATTAAACGTAAAAATGTAATAAAAATGTAATGTACTTGTAAAATACAACTTACAAAAGCCACGAAGCTCTTGAAAATACAGAACTATAGCTATACGACAAGAAAAAAACTTTTTTGACAATATATGTGAAAAATGCTATAATTGAGCCATCGTAGGGAGTAGGTGATACAATGATTTGTAAAAATGATATAGCAAATCTAAAAACTGATATCTTAGATAAGGTAGGACAAAAGATAATAGTAAAAGGGTCTTTAGGGAGAAGTAAAGCCTTTGAAAAAGAAGCTACAATAGAAAAAGTTTATCCTAATATTTTCGTCGTAAAATATGAAGAAAATGATAGAAATGTAACATATAGTTACACAGATGTTTTAACAAGAACTGTTGAAGTTGAGGTATTTGATGGGGACACATATTCACCATTAATTCCGCCAGCTCCAGAACATAAAATTAGAAAAACATCATTATAAGGTATTTTAAATAGGGTTATTTAGATACTCTTGTCAAATTAAAGTAGACATTTGAAAAGAGTAGAATAATAATTCTATTTTTTTGTCATAAAACTATTAAATGCTCAATATATATAAATAAAGAATAATAAAGGAGGTTTAATAGATGATTATAGAAACATTAAAAGAAACTTTACATGTAAATAAATCGGTAGCAACAAAAAAAGAGATAATTATGATAGAAGGAGACATGATAGTACCAGATTCTAAACCTGATATTTTGAAAACAATTAGTACAAGTGGTATAACAAGTATTTATAAAAAAGAAGTTCTTGATGGAAAAATTAAAGTAGATGGTAATATAAATGCATATATAATGTATATGTCAGAAGATGATACAGATAAAGTAAGAGGACTTACAACGAATTTGGATTTTTCTGAAAATATTCAAATAGTAAATGCTAAAGATGGAATGAATTGTAAATTAAAAACAACACTAAAAAACATAGAGGCAAAAGTAATAAATGGAAGAAAAATAGGAATAAAAGCAACTATAGAAATGGAATTTAATGTATATTCTAATGAAGAAATTGAATTTATAAGAGATATTCCTGAAACTCAAGGGATTAAAATGTTAAAAGAAAATTTAACTGTTAATTCATTGGTAGGAGTGGGAGAAAACAAAATATATGCCAAAGACACAATTGCTATAAATAATGTAGATAATTTAGCTGAAATATTAAAAGCTAATATATTTATAGGAGATAAAGATATTAAAGTAAGCTATAATAAAATTTTAACAAAAGCAGAGGCTGAAATAAAAATTTTATATTTAACAGAAGATAATAGAATAGGAAATGTAGAGACTAAAGTACCAGTAGTAGGATTTATTGATATTGCAAATGTAACTGAAGAAAATATTTGTGATGTAGACTATGAAATAAAAAATGTTGTAATAAAACCAAATTCAGCAGAGGAACATTCAATATATATAGAAGTTGAAGTAGGAGTAACAGCCTTTGTATATGAAGAAAAACAAATGCAATTAATTCAAGATTTATATAGTCCTATTGATACTTTAGATTTTAATCAAAGAAAAATAACTACTATAACAGTAAAAAATAGTAATAGAGGAATAAAACAAATAAGAGAAAAAATAACATTACAAGATATTGAAAATAAAAACATTATAGATGTAGATATTATTCCAATAATTGAAAAAGAAGAAAAAATGGATAATATAATTAGATATGAAGGGCAACTAGAACTAAATGTCATTTTAGCAAGTAGTGAATTACAAATAGATACAAGAAATGTAAAAATACCATTTGAATATGATGTTGATATTATGAAAGATATAAGCAATTCAAATATTTCATTAACAATGGAAATTCAAAATCAAGATTTTATTGTACAAGATGGAGGAATAATTAATTGTAATATAGATATACAAATGGATATAGATATTTCAAAAAATACGACTATAAATGTTATAGATGAACTAGAAACAATAGGAGAAAGAGAAAAAGAAGATTATAGTATTTTAATGTACATTGTAAAAAAAGGTGATAGTTTGTGGAAAATAGCTAAAGAGTTTGGGAGTTCTGTTGAAGATATAGCAATAACAAATGGAATTGAGGATGAAAATAAAATAATGCCTGGGCAAAAAATATTTATACCAAATTATACAAAACTAAAGATGACTAACAATGTATAAAATATATTCACGCCCACGAATTAAAATACCAAGTTTTGGGATAAAAAAAAGAAATATAAACAATAAAATACCTAAAAAAATAGTAATAATATTGGCGGTATTAGCTATAGCTTTTTTTACCATAAAACATACGCTAGACGCAGTATCACCTGTATATGACACATTATGTACTGCAAAAGCAAAATCAATAGCAACTACTGTTTCTAATGAAGAAACAATGAAAATTATGAAAAAATATTCATATGAAGACTTATTTACAGTAGAAAAAGATAGTAATAATAATATTACAATGATAAAATCTAAAACTAATACAATAAATAAAATATCTAATGAAATATCATTAAATGTTCAAACACAAATTGATAATAGAGGAAGAGAAGACATATCAATAGCAATGCGGTAGTTTTTCAGGTATTAAATTATTAGCAGGGAGAGGACCAGGTATAAAAATTAGGATATCAACAGTAGGTAATATAAAAACAGATTTAAAAAGTGAATTTACTTCCAAAGGAATAAATCAAACATTACATAAAACATACCTGGATATGAAATGTACAATAAATGTAATGACACCATTTAAAGATATTCAAGATAATATAACAAATAAAGTATTACTTTCAGAAAACATAATAGTAGGACAATTGCCTTCAACTTATTACAACTTGGAAGGAATAAATGGTTCAGATGTGATGGAAGTAATGGAATAGAGTTGACATTTTTATGTAAATATTATAAAATATTTATATACATTTGTCATGTATAAGTAGCAATATAATAATTTATATTACAGGAGGATTCGTATATGAAGAAAATGGTATTTGGCTCAAAAAACAAAAAAATATTACTAGAGGGAGAATGCATAGTTAACTTTCGGACTATTGTAAATGACTCAAAGGTAATATTGGAATATGAAACAGAAAGTAGAGATTTTGATACAGAATACAAAATCAAACTGAAAGAAACATATACCAAAAACAAATTAAGAAATAAGTACTATTTACAATTAAGACGAATAAAATAGGCATGAATGTATGCACTATAATTATTAATAAATAATAATTATAGTGCTAAATTTTTGCTGAAAAATTTTATCATAATTCTATAATAGAAACAGTAGCATCACTATATATAATATCAGAAGCGGAATTAGCCATTAATGAAATGTTAGAAACATTATTGACTTCTATTATTGTAGAACCAGATAATGACATTGATTGCCCACTAGGAATAACTAAACTGCTTAAAAAAGAGTTTGGAACTAAAACATTATCTTGGTATAAAGAAAGCTCAAAAAATGTAGGAGAGTTGCCAGTTTCTAAAGATCCAGTAACAGAATAATTTACTAAATAAATACCAGGTTTTACTATATTAATATCAGAATTACTATTATCATGTGAAATTGCATCACCTTTTTGAATTCTATTAGTATCAAATATAATTGCTGTAGAACTATTACTTAATTGAACTTGAGAATTAATAGCTTGAAGTATATTAGAATTGCTAACAGTATTACTACAAAAATAAAAAATAATACAACTAAATATAACAAATAAAATAATTACTATTATTATTAATGATAAACTTTTATTACAACACATAAAAATTCCTCCTTAATACATATTATGTATAATTAGAAATTGTGTTAATTTTTATAAAAATATGAAAAATAATATTAAAAACTTAATAAAAATTAAATAAAATTTGCTTGAAAATTAAAGAGAGATTGGCTAAATAGTAATAAAATTTAAATAGCAATAAAAAACTTGGAAGTTTTGAAACTTCCAAGTTTTGAAATATTTTGAAAAAATCTTGTTTATCTTTTTGAAAATTGAGGTGCTTTACGTGCTTTTTTAAGACCGTATTTTTTTCTTTCTTTCATACGAGGATCTCTTGTTAAGAATCCGTTTGATTTTAAAGCTGGTCTATATTCACTATTAGCTTCATTTAATGCTCTAGCTAAACCATGTCTAATAGCTCCTGCTTGCCCTGTAAATCCTCCACCTTTTACTGTAGCAACAACATCATATTTTGATTCTGTGTTAGTTACATTTAAAGGTTGTCTAACTATTGTTTTTAATGTTTCTAAACCGAAAAATTCATTAATATCTTTTCCATTAATAGTGATTTTTCCGTTTCCTTCCATAATTCTAACTCTAGCGATTGCATTTTTTCTTCTACCTGTACCATAGAAAACAATATTTTCTTTCTTTGCCATATTATTTTACCTCCCATACTTCTGGTTTTTGTGCTTGGTTTTCATGTTCTGCACCAGCATATACTCTTAATTTTTTAAGACTTTGTCTACCTAAAGAATTGTGAGGTAACATTCCTTTTACTGCTAAAGTCATAGCTTTTTCTGGATTTTTTGCTAACATATCTTTAGCAGAAATTTCTTTCATTCCTCCAATATAACCTGAGTGATGTCTATAAATTTTTTGAGTTAATTTGTTTCCTGTTAAAATAACATCTTTACAATTTAAAATAATTACATGGTCACCCATGTCAACATTTGGTGTAAATGTTGGTTTATGTTTTCCTCTTAATAATTTAGCAGCTTCTGTTGCTACTCTACCTAAAGGTTTGTTAGCTGCATCAATTATATACCATTTACTTTCTACTTCACCTTTTTTTGCATTATAAGTTGTATTATTCATGGTAATATATACCCTCCTATTATTTAATGTATTTATTATATGAAATTTAAGTTTTTAGCCACCGGGGAGAAGCTTTTTTCTTAAATCATATTATCTAATATTGCTAAAACATTATATTACGAAAAACTAGATTTGTCAAGAGTTATAGGAGATTTTTTCAAAACTTGATGTAGGTTTGTCAAACATATGTCACACTTTTTTGAAATCAATACTGTTTGAAGT
>CAUWGA010000005.1:0-67953 GCA_963558245.1 uncultured Clostridia bacterium | reverse complement strand
TACAAAAAATACACAAGTTATGATAGAAAAAGAAGAATCTAAAAAAGAAAAAGTTTTAGAAATGACTATAGAAGAGCTAGAATTATCAGTGAGGTCATTTAACTGTTTAAAAAGAGCTGGAATATCAACAGTTGAAGACTTAACAAACAAAACTGATGCAGAAATGATGAAGGTAAGAAACCTTGGAAAGAAATCATTAGAAGAAGTAACAGCAAAATTACACTCATTAGGTTTGAATTTTGCTAAAGACGATGAATAAAAAAATAAGGAAGGTAAGGTGAAATAAAAGTGGCTACTAATAGAAAATTAGGAAGAACTACAGATGTTAGAATGGCAATGCTAAGAACATTAACAACAGACCTTATTATGCATGGAAAAATAGAAACTACTTTAGCAAGAGCAAAAGAAGTAAAGGCAATTGCTGATAGTATAATTTCTTTAGCAATTAAAGAAAAAGATAACTTCGAAACAGTAGAAGTAAAAGTAGTAAAAGCAAAATTAGATGCAAAAGGTAACAAAGAAACAGAATTAGTAAAAAGCAAAAATGGAAAAGAATATCTAAAAGTAGTAAAAGAAGAAACTACTGAAAAAAGACAAAAAGATATGCCATCTAGATTAAATGCTAGAAGAAAAATAATGAGAAAAATTAATAAAGTAAAAGATAGTGAAGGAAATAATATTGATTTACCATCAAAATTATTTAACGAAATAGCTCCAAAATATGCTGGTAAAAACGTAGGTGGATATACACGTATCGTTAAAGCTGGTCCAAGAAGAGGAGACGGAGCAGAAGTTGCTATATTACAATTAATATAATAAAAATGGGGTTATGAATGAAAAATATTTTCATTTCATGCCCTCTTTTTTTATTATAGAAAAAATACTTTTTAGTAACTGTAATAACATTGCACATTATTCTATAAAATCCATATAATATCCATAGGAGGCAGAAACAATGGAATTTTTATTAAATACAATATTTTGGACTCTAGCCATATATGGCTTATTTGAAATCATAAAAAATATAATTTATATTAGTACATATACAAATTTTAAATCTGATGGAATATATGTAATAATAGCTGTAAAGAATCAAGAAGAAAAAATAGAAGGATTTGTACGTTCAGCATTATTTAAGTTACTATATGGAAAAGAAGAATATATAAAAAACCTAATGATAGCAGATTTAAAGTCAACTGATAAGACAAAAGAAATATTAAAAAAGATGTCTAAAGAGCATGAATGTTTACAAGTACTAAATTGGAAAGAATGTAAAGAAATAATGGACAATGTTGATGAAATATAATTTACATAATAGATAAAACATGGTATAATAATACATATAAAATTGTAGGAGGAATCACTATGGCAGTCATTATGAATTATCGGCAATTGAACACAAAACCAAAATTTGAACCACTAGCTTGGAGAGATGCACGGGAAACAGGATGCTATTATTATGCGATTAATGTGAAATGTGACCGGTTTACTTTAGTAGGAGATATTTTATATGGAAGATGTACAAAGAAAACAAGTGATAATGTCTTATTAGAAACTTTAATAGAAGAATTAACTAAAATATTTAACTATGAAGTAAGAGTAGGAGATATATATGACCAAGCGGAAAAAGATGAATTTAAAATTTATCTAGAACGGGAAGTTCATACAGGATATTATCATTTTTTTAGACAAGATAAATATGGAACTTGGTCGGAAAAGTTTCCAGGAGAATTACCAAAAATATATTTAGGATTCGAAAAATATGTGAGGAAACAGCAAAAAATCGTGAATTGTAATAGTACAAAAGGATGGTGTTTTATCTTAAAAAGAAAAATGTCCTATTAGGGACAGGTCCAAAGTGGACATTAATTGTTGTATAGTGAATTTAGGGGAAATCGCAAATGAAGTTTCCCCTTTATTTTTTACTTTAATCAGATAACATTGAAAAAAAGTTATATTTGTGATAACATAACAATATTAAAATTTATAGGAGAAAGTAATGGAAATAATAGGCGAAATAACGTCAATAATATATAGAAACGAAGTGAATAGTTATACAATAGCAGAATTAGAAACAAATGAAGAAATAACAACAGTAGTTGGTTATTTGCCATTTATAAATGTTGGAGATTCATTAAAACTAGAGGGAAAATTTGTCGAACATAAAGATTATGGAAGACAATTTAAGGTGGATACTTTTGAAAAAATAATGCCACAAACAACAGAAGCTTTAAAAAGATATTTAGCTAATGGCAATATTAAAGGAATAGGAGAAGCTATTGCAAAAAGAATAATAGATAAATTTGGAGAAGAAACAATACATGTATTTAGATATGAACCATCAAGGCTAGCAGAAATTAGAGGAATATCTAAAGAAGGTGCCAAAGAAATGTCAGCCAGCTTTATAGAAAACTGGGAAGTATGGCAAATAGTTGGGTTTTTAGAAAGATTTGGAATAGGTGCAGAATATGCTAAAAAAGTATATGATTTATTAGGTATAAATGCAATTGAACAAATAGAATCAAATCCATATATTCTTATTGATTTAGCAAAAGGCGTAGACTTCAAACAAATTGATAAAATGGCATTAGACTTAGGTGTAAGCTATGATAATGAAAAAAGAGTAACTAGTGGTATAAAATATGGACTAATAAGAAGCACATATAATGGAAATACCTGTGTAATAAAAGAAAACTTGATAGAATTTGTAATAAATTTATTAGATGTATCAACAGAAAATATAGAAAATGGATTAATTAAACTAAATAATAATAAAGAAATTGTAATAGAAAAAAGAGAAAATATTGAATATATATATTTGTTTAATTTCTATAATACAGAAGAACAAATTGCATTAAGAATAAAAAAATTACAAAATGCTAAAAATGTAAAAAAGATTAGTAATATTGAAGAATTTCTTGAAAAAATCGAAAAAAATTCAAGTATAGAATTATCTGATAAACAAAAAAATGCATTAAAAATGGTAAATGACAACAATGTTACAATAATTACAGGTGGACCAGGAACAGGAAAAACTACAATTATAAAAAATATTATAGATATATATGAAGAAAATGGAAAAAAAGTAATTTTGGCAGCACCAACAGGTAGAGCGGCTAAAAGAATGACAGAGACAACAGGAAAAGAAGCTTCAACTTTGCATAGATTATTAGAAATAGGAAAAATAGATGATGATAATTTATTTAAAAACAATGATAATTATCAAGGAGCACCAATAGATGCAGATATTGTAATAATTGACGAAGTTTCTATGATGGATATGTTTATAATGAATTATTTATTAAAATGCATATATCAGGGAACTAAATTAGTATTAGTAGGAGATGTAGACCAGTTAGCATCTGTTGGACCAGGAAGTGTTTTAAAAGATTTAATAGCATCTAATCAAGTAGCTACAGTAAGCTTAGATAAAATTTTTAGACAAGCTGCTAAAAGCAAGATAATATTAAATGCACATAAAGTAAACAATGGAGAAATGTTTTTAAGTAAAGAAGAATTAGAAGAAGATACAAAAGAAGATTTCTTCTTTATAAAAGAAAATTTACAAGAAAGAATGCTTGCACAAGTAGTTTCTTTATGTACAGGAAGATTAGAAAAATATGGAAACTACGACTTTTTTCAAAATATACAAGTATTATCACCAACTAAAAAAGGATTGCTTGGAACAAAAGAGCTAAATAGAATATTGCAAGAACAGTTAAATCCTAATATTATGAATTTACCAGAAAAGGCAAGCATGGGAGCTATATTCCGTAAAGGAGACCGTGTAATGCAAATAAAAAACAATTATGATATCTATTGGGAAAAAGAAGGAACAGGAAGCGGAATATCAAATAAAGAGATTGGAAACGGAGTCTTTAATGGAGAAATTGGAACAGTAATACAAATAGATGAAAAAGAAAAACAAGTTGAAATACAATTTGATGATAATAAAATTGCAAGATATGAATTTACCGAGTTAGACCAAATAGAGCATAGTTATGCTATAACAATTCATAAAGCTCAAGGAAGTGAATTTGATGTTGTAATAATGGCAATACCACAAACAGCGCCAATGTTATTAACTCGCAATTTATTATATACGGGAATAACAAGAGCTAAAAAACTACTAGTTGTAATAGGAAGTGAAAAAACACTAGAATTCATGATACAAAATGTAGATAGCAGAAAAAGAAATACAGGGCTAGAATTTAAGATGGAGCAATTATAAAATTGCTCCATTAATAAAAACATAGTAATAATGTAAAAAAATTATAAAAAAATATCAAGAATAGAAAAAATACTAAAAAAGAAGGTGATTAATAATAGAAATAAATAAAGTAAAGGAAAATAAAAAACCTATTATTACAAATGTTCTAGATATTATTTATCCACCCGTGTGTGGAATATGTGGAAAATTAAATCAAAATTTTTTATGTCAAAAATGCGAGAATGCGTTGAAAAATCAATCAGAATTTAAAATCGAAGAATTTAGTAATCAAGAAAAAAACTTCCAAAAACTTTCATATATTTTTAAATATGCGGGAAATATAAGAAAAACAATATTGAAATACAAATTTAATGAAAAGGCATATTTATATAAAACGTTTGTAAAATTTCTTTCAAAAAATGAAAATTTCTTTGAATTTATAAAAAAATATGATAAAATTGTACCAGTTCCTATAAGTCAAAAAAGGTACAAAGAAAGAGGATATAATCAAAGTTATTTGATAGCAAAAGAAATTGCCAAAAATACAAATATAGAATTAGAAAATAATTGTCTTTTTAAAGTAAAAAATATTACAGAGCAAAGTAAACTAAATAAAGAAGAAAGAGAAAAAAATATACAAGGAGTATATATATTAAAAAATGAAGAAAGATTATTTAATAAAAATGTAATTTTATTGGATGATATTTATACAACAGGTTCTACAGTTAATGAATGTTGTAAAATTTTAAAACAGGCAAATTCAAAGAATATAGGGGTGTTTACAATTGCAAAAGATTAAAAAAAGAAAAATGAAAAAAATATTTATTATATATCTAATAGGCTTTTTTATATTTACATTTACAATGATGTATATAAATTTGAGTTCAGGAGTTATTAATTATAAAAATATAAAAGAATTAGAAGAAAATTATTCAAAAGAATATAATACGCTTTCTGAACAAGAAAAAGCTAATTTGGAAGAAACATCTATAGAAGAATATTCTAAACAAAAAGCTAAAGAGATGCAAAATAAAATATTAGTTATATGTATACCACTAGTATTTATTGTAAGTGCTATTGGTACATTAGTATTTAATTTATGGTTAATTATTTTATGGATTGCAATGTCTATATCAGAAAAGAAACTAAAAAAAGAAAAAATGGATAAAATAGACAAAAAAAATACAGATTTTTACTATAGAGATATTATAGAAAAATATTCAATATGTGAACTTTCATATATAGACGATTTTAAAATAGAAGAAACAAAAGATTTAATAGCTGAATTACTATATATGCAAAATAAAAAAATGATATCAATAAATGCAGATAAAATAGTAATTAATGCTAACATTGAACTTGATAATGTAAACCCGATACAAGTATATATTTTACAGCATATAAAAGATGGAAAATTGAAAAATATAAATATATATGAATTACAAGAAAAAACGAAAATGCAATTAGTAAAAAATAAGTTATTAGAGGAAAAAGATAATATAGAAAAAAGAACTGCTAAAAAAATTGTGAAAACAATTATTACATTTGTTTTATTGTTTGTAATATATAATATTTTAAACACTTTTGAAGATTATGACAATTTGATAATAAATGCAATAAGTTATAGTATATTTATTATATTAATAATATATCCCACATATGGATTTTTTTCTATTTTAGCAGATATAATAAAATTCAAGACAGACCCATTATACAGAACTAGGCAGGGAAAAGAATTGAACAAAAAAATAGAAGGACTAAAAAAATATATTAAAGAATATAGTATGCTAGAAAATAGAACGGCTAGTGACTTAACTATATGGGAGGATTATTTAATATACTCAGTAGCATTTGGACAAAACGATAATATTTTAGGACAATATAAAAAATATATAGAAAACTAAAGATAAATAATAACAAATGAGGAAAAGTTGAAAAAAATTATAATTTTAAAATTATTTAAATTATATTTTAAAAACTTAAGTCAAGTACTCAAGAAGGGAAGGAAATGAAGATGGAAGATTTAGTTGAAAGTATTTTAGACTATATAAGGTCAGATTATACTGATTATGCAGTAATGATAAACGGAGAATGGGGATCAGGAAAAACTCATTTTTGGAATAATAAAATAAGAAAAAAAATTGAATCAATGCAACTAAATGGCAAAAGATATACTACAATTTATATGTCACTTTACGGTATTTCAAACTTAGAAGAAATTAGTAAAAAAATATTTATTGAAACAACCCAACTAATGGATAAAAATTTAAGAAGATTCATGGATGCAAATGGACAAAGTACAATTCCAGAATACGCAAAAACAGGAATCGACATGGCTAACTTTTTTGGAGTAACTCAAAATGGTGATAAAGTAGATTATTCAGACTTCTTTTCAACAGATGATAAGGTGTTATGTTTTGATGACTTGGAAAGAGCAAATGTAGATGTTATAGATATTTTAGGATATATTAATAACTTTGTTGAGCATGACCATATAAAAACAATAATTATATGTAATGAAAAAGAATTGTCAACAAAATTAAAAAGCTCAAATTTAGAAATGAAAACATTTATAGCAACATATTTATTAGATAAGCAAAATGAACTAGTGAAAGCAGATAAACCAATAGTTGAAAAAATTCAAGATAAAATTGAACATGTATTTGACAAAGCAAATGATTATGAAAGAATTAAAGAAAAACTAATTGGAGAAACTTTTGAATATGCACCTAAATTTGATTATATAATAAATGGAATATTAATGAGATATGAAAATAATCCAGATTTAATTCGTTTTTTAAGAGAAAACACGAAGCTTATAATTTCCACTTTTAACAAAAGTGGAACACGTAACTTAAGAATTTTAAAACATGCATTAAATGATTTTAAAAAGATATATGAAATGGTAAATAAATCATATCCAAATACAAACCATAGAGTAATGCAAACGATGCTAATATTTACAATAGCTATATCTTTTGAGATAAAAGCAGGAAAAGTTACCAAAGACAAATTTGTAAATATTAAAGATAATGAAGAATACAAATCTATATTAGTTTCTTCAAGAATTCTTATGGATAATAGACAATTTTATATAAAGGAGTTTGACAATAATTATTACTATAATTTTAAATCTGAATATCGTTTCTTTAAATTTATAGAATATTATATAAGAACACGTATCTTTGATATGAAATTATTTAAAGAAAACATGGAAACAATAAGAAATACTGTTGATACGGAAAATCTTCCAGGATATAAAAGATTGCTTACAGAAGAATATTGGAAAATATCAGATGACCAATTTGATGGAATAATTAAGGAAATAATAGAAGATGTTAAAGAAGGAAAAATTAGACTAATAGATATAGTAAAATTATTTGCATATTTTAGTTATTTTTCAAAAAAAGGTCTAATTGAATATGACTTGAAAACATTAAAAAGTGTATTTTTTAATGGTATGAATATAGCATCTTTATCATCAGAATATTGCCCAAATGTAAAAGAAGAATTAGGTAAAATAGCAATAGAAGAAGTAGCAGAAGATATGGAAGAGATATTAAAACACTTTAATATGTTAAATGACCAACTATTGGAAAAGATGAATAAAGAAAAAGCAGAAGACATTATGAGATGTATTCCAATGAAAATGGAATTATTTTATGAAAAATTTGATAAAGAATGTATGGAAATGCCAATATTTAAATACTATGATTCTTTCCAATTGTTCCAAAGAATATCTTGTGCAAGTAATGAAGATATAGTTTTAATAAAGGAAAAACTAATAGATAGAGTAGAAAAAAATGCTAAGAAAATAGAACCAGAAATGAAAAACATGAAGCAATTAAAACAAATAATAGATGATTATTTAAAAGGGAAAGAGCCAACTATAAAAGTAGTTATGCTTAAAGAATTTGCTGATAGCTTAGAATATATTTTAAGCAAATATAAAACAAGTTTTTTAGGAAAAAAACAAGAGCCACTTGATAGTGCAATATTACCAGGAACGACAGAATAGGAAGTTGAAATATGGAAATAAATTATGATAAGAAAAAGTATTTAAAATTGCTTAGTAAAGAATATAAGAATATAAATGAAGTTACAGAAGAGATAATAAATTTACAAGCTATACTAAATTTACCAAAAGGGACAGAGTTATTTTTAAGTGATATACATGGAGAATATGCACCATTTGAACACATATTAAATAATGGTGCCGGTATAATAAAAAGTAAAATAGACTATGTATTTGGAAATACTATAAGTAAAAAAGAAAGAGCAACATTAGCAACTCTTATATATTATCCAGAAGAAAAGCTAAAGTTAATAAAAGAAGAAGAAAAAGATTTAAATGAGTGGTACAGTATTACCTTATATAGATTAGTAGAAATTGCTAAAAAGGTAAGTTCAAAATATACAAGATCAAAAGTTAGAAAAGCTATTACTAATGGATTTGAATATGTTATAGATGAACTTTTAAACTCACAAGCAGGAAATGAAAAAGATAAAGAAACATATTATAAAGCAATAATAAGAACAATAATTAGATTAAATCAAGCAGAAAAGTTTATAATAGCTATTTCTAACCTCATAAAAAGGATGGCAATAGACCATTTGCATATTATTGGAGATATTTACGATAGAGGTCCTAACCCTAATTTAGTAATAGAAAAATTACAGAAATTTCATAGTATTGATATTCAATGGGGAAACCATGATATATTGTGGATGGGAGCTACTTGCGGTAATCAAGCTAGTATAGCCACTGTAATTAGAAATTGTGCTAGATATAATAATATTGGAATTTTAGAAGATGCTTATGGAATAAACATAAGACCACTTTCAACGTTTGCAATGGAAACATATAAAAATGATGATTGTAAAAACTTTTATCCTAAAGTATTTGATGAAACTAAATATGATGAAAGTGATAAAATAAATATTGCAAAAATTCATAAAGCCATCACAATTATACAGTTTAAATTGGAAGGGCAACTAATAAAAAAGCATCCAGAGTATAATTTAAATAATAGACTTTTATTAGACAAAATTGATTTTGAAAAAGGATATATTATTTTAGAAGGAAAAAAATACGAAATAAATGATAATAATTTTCCAACTTTAAATAAAGAAGATGTATATGAATTAACAATAGAAGAAAAAGAAATAATAGAGAGACTAAGTGAATCATTTAAGAATAGTGTAAAATTAAATGAGCATATAGATTTTTTATATAAAAAAGGTGAACTCTATACAATATTTAATAATAATTTACTGTTCCATGCATGTATTCCAATGACGGAAAAAGGTGAATTCCAAAATGTTGATTTTTTAGGTGAAAAATTAAATGGAAAAGCTTATTTAGATGCTGTTAATGAAGCAGTAAATAAAATATGGATAAATAAAAATAATATAGATAAAAATATGATTGATTTAATGTGGTATTTATGGATATCACCAGAGTCACCATTTTTTGGGAAAAGTAAAATGGCAACATTTGAAAGTTATTTTGTAAAAGACAAAGAAATGAGTAGAGAACAAAAGAATCCGTATTATACATTAACTAATAAAGAAGAAATATGTAACAAAATATTAAAAGAATTTGGATTAAATGAAAATGAATCACATATAGTAAATGGACATGTTCCAGTAAAGGCAAAAGAAGGAGAAAGTCCAATTAGAGGTAATGGAAAATTATTAGTAATAGATGGAGGATTTGCGAAAAGCTACCATAAAAAAACTGGAAATGCAGGTTATGTACTTACATACAATTCTAATGGCTTATTACTTAGTCAAAATAAACCTTTTGAATCTGTAGAAGATGCAGTAAAAGAAGAAAAAGATATAATATCAGAAATTGTAGTAAAGAAAAAAGGAATTGTTAGAAAAACCGTTAATGATACAGATATAGGAAGTACATTAAAAGCCGAAATAAGAGATTTAGAAGAACTATTAAAATATTATGAAACAGGTGAACTCAAATAATGTCTTATTGGGGACAGGTCCAAAGTGGACATTTTGGACCTGTCCCCAATAAGACATTTTTAATTAAAAAATGAATAATTTTTTCCTTTTTTGTAATAATAAGATTATAAAAGAAAAACGAATAAACAAGGGAGGAAAATTATGAAAGCAACAGGAGTTGTAAGAAGAATAGATGATTTGGGAAGAGTTGTAATTCCAAAAGAAATAAGAAAAACTTTAAGAATAAAGGAAGGAGAGCCTTTAGAGATATTTACTGATAGGGAAGGACAAATAATTTTAAAAAAATATTCACCTATAGGCGAGCTTTCAGAGTTTGCATCAGGGTATGCAGAAACATTATCAAAAACGACTGGACATATTGCATGCATAACTGATAAAGATACAATAATAGCAGTATCGGGAGGGTCGAAAAAGGAGTATTTAGAACAAGATATTAGTAAAGAATTAGAACAATTAATGGAAGATAAAGAAGTATATACAAGTAAGGAAAATAGCAATATTGCAATGCCGATAATCAAAAATGAAAATCAAGATAAAAAGAATAATTCACAAATTGTCTATCCTATAATATCTAATGGAGATACAATTGGAACAGTAATATTAATGTCTAAAGAACCTAATAAAAAAATGACAGAAGTAGAACAAAAAGTTGTTCAATCAGCGGCGACTTTTTTAGGAAGTCAAATGGATATATAAAATAAAAAACAAGTTACTTTAATATCAAACTATTACTTAGATAGGATAATTAAATTAACTTGTTTTTTTAGTATTTTTTATATCTGTTAATCCGACAATATAATCAACGGAAGTTCCATAAAATTTAGCTAAAGTTATTAAATGATTGATTGGAATTAATCTGTTACCTTTTTCGTATTCGGAATAATACTGTTGAGAAATTCCTAAAACAGAAGCAATTTCTTTTTGTAACTTATCATTATCTTCACGTAAATCTTTAATTCTTTTAAATCTCATTTTAACCTCCTTGTAAATAATGTGAATTACAATATAATTTTAGCAAAAAAATAAAAGGAGAAATTCTAACACATAAAAACTTGTGTACGTAAAATATATAACATACATAAATATTGATGAAAACTACTTTAAAGGTAGAATTAATTTAAAAAAGTTAAATGAATTTATAAAATAATTATAATATATTCATATATTCTATTTATAAAAAATGCTAAATAACCTTGATTTTTAGCTGTTTTTAGAGTATAATCGTATAAGTATAAAAGAGAAAAGTAATATATGATAAAGAATAAAAAATTATATAATTATTTTGGTAAATAATATTACTTAGAAAAGGAGAATTTAAAATGAAAGCAATTGAAATAAGAAATAAGTATTTAAATTTTTTTAAAAATCATGGACATGTAGTAATTCCATCAGCACCATTGATACCAGAAAATGACCCATCTGTATTATTTACAACAGCAGGTATGCAACCATTAGTACCATATTTATTGGGTGAAACACATCCAGAAGGAACTAGGCTAACAGATTATCAAAAATGTGTTAGAACAAATGATATAGATGAAGTTGGAGATAACAGACACTTAACATATTTTGAAATGCTTGGAAATTGGTCATTAGGAGATTATTTTAAAGAAGAATCAATAGCAATGAGTTTTGAATTTTTAACAAAAGAATTAGGAATACCAGTAGAAAAATTATCTGTTACATGTTTTGCAGGTGATGAAGATTGCCCTAGAGATGATGTTGCAGCTGAAGCTTGGAAAAAAGCGGGAATATTAGATGGACATATATATTATTATGGAAAAGATGATAATTGGTGGATAGCAGGAGAAGAAGGACCTTGTGGACCGGATACAGAAATGTTCTATGATACAGGAAAAACTGCATGTGGACCTGATTGTCAACCTTCATGTGACTGTGGAAAATATGTTGAAATCTGGAATAATGTTTTTATGGAATATTTCAAAGATGCAAATGGTAAATATACTAAATTAAAACAAAAAAATGTTGATACAGGACTTGGATTAGAAAGAATGACAATGTTATTACAAGGTAAAGAAACACCATTTGATACAGAATTATTTGTACCAGTTATGGAAAAATTAAAAGAATTACAAAAAATAGACAATATAGAGAGCAGAAGAATAATAGCAGAACATTTACGCTCAAGTATGATGATAATTTCAGATGGTGGCAGACCAAGTAATTTAGATAGAGGATATGTTTTAAGAAGACTAATAAGAAGAATGATAAGACATATTAATAAATTACAAATAGATTTATCAGAATTATCAACACTTATAGACATATATGTTGATAATCTTAGTGAAATGTATCCGGAATTAACAAAAAATAGAGAAAACATAAAAAATGTAATAATAGAGGAAAAAGATAAGTTTATAAAAACTTTATCAAATGGTGAAAGAGAATTCCAAAAAGCAATTATGAAATTACAAGAAGAAAAAATAATACCAGGAGATATAGTATTTAAACTATATGACACATATGGATTTCCACCAGAAGTTACAAAAGAACTTGCAAATGAAAATGGATATGAAATAGATTCAAAAACATTTGAAGAACTATTTAAAAAACATCAAGAAAAATCAAGAGCAGGTTCAGAACAAAAATTTAAAGGTGGATTAGCTGAACAAAATGAAACAACAATAGCATATCATACAGCAACACATTTATTAAATTCTGCAATTAAAAAAGTTTTAGGTACAGATGCACATCAAAGAGGCTCAAACATAACTATAGATAGAATGAGATTTGATTTTAACTGTGACCACAAATTAACAGACGAAGAAAAGAAAAACATAGAAGATTTAGTAAATGAGTGGATAAAACAAGGGTTACCGGTAGAAAAACAAGAAATGAAAAAAGAAGATGCAATAAAATCTGGAGCAGAATGTATGTTTATTGAAAAATATCCGGATATAGTAACAGTATATACAATAGGAGATGTATCTAAAGAACTATGTGGAGGACCACACGTAGAAAATACAAATGAACTTGGAACATTTAAAATAAAAAAAGAAGAATCAAGTTCATCAGGAGTTAGAAGAATAAAAGCAGTATTAATAAAATAAAAATATCCAATTGGAGACTGGTCCAAAGTGGACATTTTGGAAAATTATGACATTAATAATGAAATGTCCATTTAAGAAACGTCCCCAATTGGACATAATATTGAAAGGTAGGAATTTTTATGGAAAACTGTCTATTTTGTAAAATAATAAAAGGAGATATTCCTTCAACTAAAGTGTATGAAGATGAAGAAGTATATGCATTTAAAGATATTAATCCAGAAGCACCAGTGCATATATTAGTAGTTCCAAAAAAACACATATCTTCTATAAATGAAATAGAAAATGAGGATAGAGAATTAATTGGAAAAATTTTTACATCAATAAAAAAAATAGCTAAGGAACAAGGCGTAGAACAATCTGGATATAGAGTAGTTTCAAATTGTGGTAAAGATGCAGGTCAAACAGTAATGCATCTACATTTTCACATACTTGCTGGAAAAGATTTAGGAGAAAAAGTTCTGACAAATTAACAAAGTTTGTTTCTAAAAGATAAAACTTATGGAAAATGTCGTGCATGTTTCAATGAAAAAGATTTTTAGAATTCTTTATTTTTTCACATATATATGTTATAATTAATATATGTAAATTTGTACGGAGGTAAAAAGTATGTTTGAAAGTAAATATAGTAAAGTGCTAACAGTTATATTAGTAATAGTAATCATAGCAATAATAGGACTACTAGGATTTCTAGCTTTTGAATATTATAGAAATTATGTATTATCTAAAGATGCTGCAGAAATGGTAGAAAACTTTACAGGAGAAGTTAGCGGAGGAGAAGAAAATAACAATAATACAGGAGATGTAAATCAAAATAACACAGAAAATCCATTTGATCAAATTCAAAGTGAACAAAGCCAAACAGCAGGATCTGGTAATAAAAAGCCAATGTATAAAGGTTTTGGAATGTTAGGAACAATGGAAATACCAGCAACAAACTTTAAATATCCTGTACTTGAAAAAGTAACAAGAAAATCAATAGAAACAGCAGTTGCATTCCAATGGGGAGCAGGACTAAATCAACCAGGTAACACAGTTATAATAGGACATAATTACAGAAATGGAATGTTCTTTTCAAATAATAAGAAACTAAAAAATGGAGATAAAATATACATAACAGATAATTCAGGAAAAAAACTAACATACACAATTTATGATAAATTTGAAACAACTGAATCAGATACAGACTTTTATCAAAGAGATACAGGAGGAAAACCAGAAGTTAGTTTATCAACATGTACAGATAATAGTAAAGCTAGATTAATTATACTTGCAAGAGCAGAATAAGATAATAAATATAAAGTAAAGGAATTTTTATAAATTCCTTTATTTTTTTTCCGAAATTGTATATAATAATTAAAGAATTTATAAGCAAATTAAGAGGTGCATAAAATGAACAAAAGTGAAGCAAAAAAAAGAATAGAAGAATTAAGAAATCAGGTAGAATATCATGCAAAAAAATACTATGATGATGATAAGCCAGAAATATCTGATTTTGAATATGATATGTTAATGGTAGAATTACGAAATTTAGAAAAAGAATTTCCAGAATTTACTTCTAAAGAATCGTTAACACAAAAAGTTGGTGGACATGTAAAAGCAGGATTTAAAAAAGTAATACATAAGGTTCAATTACAAAGCTTACAAGACGTTTTTAGCTTAGAAGAAGTAGAAGAATATATAAATAAAATAGATGAAAAAGCTAAGGAGCAAAATATAGAAAATAGAACATATGTAGTAGAAACAAAAATAGACGGATTATCTGCTGCACTAGAATACAAACAAGGTAAATTTGTAAGAGGTGCAACAAGAGGAAATGGAACTGTGGGAGAAGATGTAACTCAAAACTTAAAAACAGTAAAAACAATTCCTATGGAATTAAAAGAACCAATAGATATAACAGTTCGTGGAGAAGTTTTTATAAGTAAAAAAGATTTTGAAGAAATGAATAAAGAAAGAGAAGAAAACGAAGAAGAATTATTTGCAAATGCAAGAAATGCAGCAGCAGGTTCTTTAAGACAACTAGATAGTAAAATAACAGCTAAAAGACCATTAGACATATATATTTTTAATGTTCAAAAAATAGAGGGAAAAGAATTTAACTCACACTATGAAGAACTAAAATATCTGGAGAGTTTAGGATTTAATGTAAATCCAGTATTAATTTCATGTAAAAATATGAAAGAAATAAAAAATGCTATTAATAAAATAGGTGAGGAAAGAGAAAAATTAACATTTGGAATTGATGGAGCAGTTGTTAAAGTAGATGATTTAAAATTTAGAGAAAAATTAGGAACAACAGCAAAAACGCCTAGATGGGCAGTAGCATATAAATACCCACCAGAGAAAAAAGAAACCAAAGTAAAAGATATTATATGCCAAGTAGGTAGAACAGGAGTAATTACACCAATGGCAGTTTTAGAGCCCATTGTAGTTGCAGGTTCTAAAATATCAAAAACTACATTACACAACGAAGATTTTATAAAAGATAAAGACTTAAAAATTGGAGATACAGTAGTAATTCAAAAAGCAGGAGATGTAATACCAGAAATCGTAAAAGTAGTAGTAGAAAAAAGAACAGGAGAAGAAAAAGACTTTGAAATGCCAAAAACTTGCCCAGTATGTGGGGCAGAGGCAATAAGAGAAGAAGGCGAATCAGCAATTAGATGTACAGGTATAGAATGTCCAGCGAAATTATTTAGAAATTTAGTTCATTTTGTTTCAAGAGAAGCTATGAACATAGATGGACTAGGAGAAGCTATAATACAACAATTATTAGATAAACAACTAATAAATAACATGGCAGACATATATACTCTAGAACTTGACGAAATAGCATCATTAAAGAAAAATGGAAAAAAATTTGCACAAAATTTAGTTGACAGTATAAACAAAAGTAAGGAAAATGACTTGACAAGACTAATAACAGCTTTTGGAATAAGACATGTAGGAACAAAAGCATCAAAATTATTAGCAAAAAAATACAAAAATATTGATAATTTAGTAAATGCTACATCTGAAGAATTGGCGATGATAGATGATATTGGACCTATTGTTGCAAATAGTATAAGAGAATTTTTTATGCAAGACCAAACCATAGACTTAATTGAGAGACTAAAAAAAGCTGGTGTAAATATGGAACATCAGGAAGAAATTTTAGATGATAGATTTGAAGGTAAAACATTTGTAATAACAGGAAGTTTAGAAAAATATACGAGAACAGAAGCAGCAAACATAATCGAAAAATTTGGAGGAAAAGTTTCAGGATCAGTATCAAAGAAAACAGATTATTTATTAGCAGGAGAAGAAGCGGGAAGCAAATTAACTAAAGCACGTATATATGGTACAACAATATTAAATGAAGCAGAATTTAATGAAATGATAAAATAATTAGTTATAAAAAAAGTGATTAAATAAAACTATTGTTAGAAAGGAATAATATGGAAGAATATACTTTTGAAAAAATGTGGTGTGATTTAAGAGACGGATATCAAATTTATTATACCTATGTAGGAAATAGATATTTATTATTTAAAACTGCAGAAAATTGTTATACACAAAAATTACTATCAGACCATAAAAAAAATCCTCAACCTAAAATGTCAATGCTTACATTAAAAAGGGTGAAAGAAATGTTTCCGTATATGGAAGATATAGAATATAAAGCAATTTATAGTGAATAAATGTATAAAAGATGGATGTGTAGTATATGAATAAAGTAAGAAAAGGACTAATAATTATGTTTATTATATTTTGTATATTTGTATTATTAATATTAGTAGTAAATTTTTATGTAATAATATCTACTAAAAATAAAATTGTTTCAGAAAAGCAAAGTGAAAATATAAAAGAAGCAGATTGTATTTTAATACTTGGGGCAGGCATTTGGGGAGACAAGCCAAGTCCAATGCTAGAAGATAGACTAAAACAAGGAATTAGCTTATACAAACAAAAAATTGCACCTAAAATTATAATGAGTGGAGACCATAGTAAAAAAGATTATAACGAGGTAGCTATAATGAAAGAATATGCTATCAAAGAAGGAGTACCTTCAAAAGACATTTTTATGGACCATGCAGGATTTTCAACATATGATAGTGTGTATAGAGCTAAAGAAATTTTTGGTGCAAATAAAATGGTTATAGTTACTCAAAAATATCATTTATATAGAGCTTTATATATTTCAAAGAAAGTAGAAATAGATTCTTATGGAGTAGCTTCTAATTTAAGAATTTATCCAGGGCAATTTATAAGAGAAATCAGAGAAATATTTGCAAGAGATAAAGATGTATTAAAATGTATAACAAAACCAATGCCAACTTTTTTAGGAGAAAAGATTTCTCTTGATGGAAATGGAGATATTACTAATGATTAATAATAAAAATTAAACAAAAAAATATATAAACCTAATAAAAAAGGAGAAAGAAATGGCAACAATAATTGATGGAAAAACATTAGCTAAAAAAATTAGAATGGAATTGAAAGAAAAGTGTGAAGAATTAATAAATAAACATATTCAACCAAAACTAGCAGTAATAATGGTTGGAGATAATCCTGCATCTAAAGTATATGTGAAAAATAAAAGCAAAGCATGCAATGAAGTTGGAATCCTATATGAAGAATATTTATTAGAAGAAGATACAACCCAAGAAGAATTAATAAAATTGATAAAAAAACTAAATGAAGATAAAAGTATAAATGGAATTTTATTACAAAGCCCAATACCACAACATTTAGATATAAATGAAGCATTTAAGGCAATAACATATGCCAAAGATGTAGATGGATTTACACCATCAAGTGTAGGAAAATTATGTATAGGAGAAGATACATTTATTTCTTGTACACCATATGGTGTAATGAAGATGTTTGAGGAATATAACATTGACTTGACAGGCAAAAATGTGGTAATATTAGGAAGAAGCAATATAGTTGGAAAACCATTAATTCAATGCTGTTTGCAAAAACATGCAACGGTTACAGTGTGTCATTCTAAAACTAAAAATTTAGACGAATATACAAAACAAGCTGATATAATAATTTCAGCAATAGGTAAACCTAAATTTGTAACATCAGATATGATAAAAAATGGAGTAATTGTAATTGATGTAGGAATTAACAGAGATGAAAATGGAAAATTAGTTGGAGATGTTGATTTTGAAAATGTAAAGGAAAGAGCAAGCTATATAACACCAGTTCCAGGAGGAGTTGGTCCAATGACAATAGCAATGCTTATGAATAATGTAATAAAAGCAACAATACAACAAAATAACATCTAAAATTTAATTATAGTCATTAAATTTTATGTAATACTATCATAATAAAAAAGTAGAAATGGGGAAATAAAATATATTATAATAGGGGCATTATTTATAATGCTCTTTTTAGTTATAAAAAAAGAATTAAAAAATAATATAACCAATTTTACTATATAAAATTGGCTAATAAAGAAAAATGCTATATATAGATTTATAAATAGAAATAAGGTTTATGGGTAACCTATTAAAAACCTAAATATATTATACAAGGAGAAAATTTTATTTGATAAATGTAGAAGAAAAAATATATTGGATATGGCTAAGTTTAATAAAAGGTCTAGGAAGTATAAAAAAACAAAATCTTTTAGAATTTTATAAAACACCAAGAAAAATATATGAAGCAAAACAAAAGGATTTATTAAAAATACCAAAAATAAATTCTAAAGATGTAGAAAATATTTTAAATAGAAATAATAAAAATCAAGTGTATATGCATATTGAATATATGCAAAAAAACAACATAGATATAATAACAATAGAAGATAAAAATTATCCTCAATCACTAAAATTGATATATGATATGCCAATTAGTTTATATATAAAAGGAAATAAAGAAATTTTAAATAATAAATCAATAGCAATTGTAGGATGTAGAGATGCTAGTGAATATGGGAAAAAAGCAAGTAAATATTTTTCATATAATTTATCTAAAAAAGGTATAAATATTATAAGCGGATTAGCTAAAGGAATAGATAGTTATGCTCATTTGGGAAATATTATAGCAACAGAAGAAGAAAAATATTTAAAAAGAAAAAAATTAGATAAAAAAGTTATAGATAAACAATTTATAAAAAAATTAAATGTAAAAACTAATGCAAATTTTTGTGCTAAAACTATAGCTGTTGTAGGTAACGGACTGGATAATATATATCCAAAAGAAAATAAAAAATTAGAAGAAAAAATTATAAAATCAGGAGGAGCAATCATTTCGGAATATCCATTAGGAACTAAGCCAGAAAAAATAAATTTTCCAGCAAGAAATAGAATTATAAGTGGAATGTCCAAAGGTGTGTTAGTGATAGAAGCAAAGGAAAAAAGTGGAACACTAATTACTGTAGATTATGCCTTAGAACAAGGAAAAGATGTGTATGTAACTCCAGGAAATATTAATTCAATAACATCAGTAGGAACAAATGATTTAATAAAACAAGGAGCAAAAATGGTAACTAGATATGAAGAAATTGAATAAAAGAGATATTGACAACTTGTGGTAAATTTGTTATACTAAAAAAGTAAACATTATGTAAATAAGAAAATCGATGATTAAGAGAGTAACTTTGCATAGAAGCAACAGCGAGTTAGGTAGAGTGAGAGCTAACATGTGGAATACAAAGTGAAAAGAACTTATGAGTGACTATGGGAAAAATAAAAATTTAGTATCGTAGTCCGCAGGCTCAGCGTTACAGAGAAGAGTGATTTATATATAATCAAAATATATAAATAATTAGAGTGGTACCACGTTTATATGAGCGTCTCTTTGCAGGAGGCGCTCTTTTTGTATGTAAATTACTAATCATCGAAATATTGAATTTATAGGAGGTAAAAAAATGAATTATAAAAAAATAGTATTATCATATTCAGGGGGATTAGACACATCAATAATAATTACATGGTTAAAAGAAAATTACAATAATTGTGAAGTAATAGCAGTAACAGGAAATGTAGGACAAGGAGATTATGAGTTAAAAGGATTAGAAGAAAAAGCCAAAAAGACAGGAGCATCAAAACTATATGTGTTAGATTTAAAAGAAGAAATGGTAAACGATTATGTAGCACCAGCAATTAAGGCTGGAGCAACATATGAAGGTGTATATTTACTAGGAACACCTTTTACAAGACCATTAATTGCTAAAAAATTAGTAGAAATAGCTAAAAAAGAAGGTGCAGACGCCATATGTCATGGATGTACAGGAAAAGGAAATGATCAAGTAAGATTTGAATTAGCAATAAAATCATTTGAACCAGATATGCCAGTAATAGTACCTTGGAGAGAATGGAATATAAAAAGTAGAGAAGATGCAATACAATATGCGGAAGACCACAAAATTCCTTTAAAAATAAATAGAGAAACAAACTATTCAAAAGATAAAAACTTATGGCACTTATCTCATGAAGGACTAGACCTAGAAGATATTGCAAATGTACCAAACTACGATAAAATATTAGAAATGGGAGTAACTCCACAAAAAGCTAAAGATAAAGAAACAACAATAGAACTAGAATTTGAAAAAGGATTGCCAGTTGCATTAAATGGAGAAAAAATGAATTTAGTAGAGATGATAGAAAAACTAAATAAAATAGGTGGAGAAAACGGAATAGGAATTTTAGATTTAGTAGAAAATAGATTAGTAGGAATGAAGTCAAGGGGAGTATATGAAACACCAGGAGGAACAATTATATATAAAGCACATTCTTTATTAGAAACAATATGCTTGGATAAAGAAACAATGCATTATAAACAAGGAATATCTGCTAAAATGGGAGAAATTTTATATGATGCTAAATGGTACACTCCATTAAGAGAAGCATTAGAAGCATTTGTAGATAAAACACAAGAAAATGTTACAGGAAAAGTAGGACTAAAATTATATAAAGGAAATATAATACCAAATGGTTTAGAAAGTTCATATTCTTTATATTCAGTACAAACAGCTTCATTTGGCGAAGATGACGACTATGATCAAAAAGATTCAGCAGGATTTATAAACTTATATGCATTACCAACAAAAATAAAAGCAAAAATGGAAAAGAAAAATAAAATAGAAAAAATATAACAAATAAAAAGTAAAAGATAGAAAGGGGGAAATGACATGGCAATGTGGGATGGAAGATTTGAAAAAGAAATAGACTCAAGAACTAATGATTTTAATTCTTCGATAAAATTTGATTATAAAATGTATAAACAAGATATAAAAGGTAGTATAGCACATGCAAAAATGTTATCAAAACAAAAAATAATAGAAAAAGAAGATGAAGTTAAAATTGTAGATGGATTAAAAGAAATTTTAGAAGATATAGAAACTGGGAAATTAAGATTCGATGTAAAATCAGAAGATATACACATGTTTGTAGAAGCGGAACTAACTAAAAGAATTGGTCAAAGTGGAAAAAAATTGCATACAGCAAGAAGTAGAAACGACCAAGTAGCATTAGATATCAAAATGTATTTAAAAGATGAAATAGTAGTAATAAAAAAAGAATTAAAAGAACTAATATTAACATTTATTGAAAAAGCAGAAGAAAATGTAAAAACAATTATGCCAGGATATACACATTTACAAAGAGCACAACCAATAACATTTGCACATCATCTAATGGCATACGTAGAGATGTTTTTGCGTGATTTAGAAAGATTAGAACAAACATATTGTAGAACAGATATATCACCAATAGGGAGCTGTGCTTTAGCTGGAACAACCTATAATTTAGACAGAGAATTTGAAGCAAAGGAACTTAACTTTTCAAAAATAACTAACAACAGTTTAGATGGTGTTTCAGATAGAGATTATGTAATAGAACTATTATCAGATATATCAATAATAATGATGCATTTATCAAGAATAAGTGAGGAAATAATTATGTGGTCATCATGGGAATTCAAATTTATAGAATTAGATGATGCATTTGCAACAGGTTCTTCTATAATGCCACAAAAGAAAAATCCAGATATAACAGAACTAATTAGAGGCAAAACAGGTAGAATTTATGGAGACCTTATGGCAATGCTAACCGTTATGAAAGGAACACCTCTTGCTTATAATAAAGATATGCAAGAAGATAAAGAAGCAATTTTTGATGCACTAGATACAGTAAAATTATGTATTACAACCTTAATACCATTAATGCAAACAATGACTGTAAAAAAAGAAAATATGAAATTTGCATCAGCAAAAGGATTTATAAATGCAACAGATTGCGCAGATTATTTAGTTTCTAAAAAAATTCCATTTCGTGACGCATATAAAATAACAGGAAACTTAGTAAAATATTGTATCGAAAATAATAAAACATTAGAAGATTTAAAAATTGAAGAATACAAAAAATATAGTCAAAAATTTGAAAATGATATTTTTGATGCAATTGATTTAATAAATTGCGTAAACAAAAGAGACGTAATAGGAGGACCAGCTGAACATCAAGTGAATTTTCAAATTAATAGAGTGAAAAAAATATTAAAAAATATAAAATAGAAAAAATATGTAAAAAATAAAAAATATTATATAAAAATGCTTGACAATTATATTAAAATGGTTTATACTTTAACTTGTCGTAAGTAAGAGTGTAATGCTCCCTTAGCTCAGTTGGTCAGAGCAACCGGCTCATAACCGGTGGGTCCAAGGTTCGAATCCTTGAGGGAGCACCATTTTATTTATGATACGGGTAGGTGGCCGAGTGGCTAAAGGCGGCAGACTGTAAATCTGTTCTCATACGAGTACGATGGTTCGAATCCATCCCTGCCCACCAAAAAGTTGAAATTTTAACCGATTTCAGCTTTTTTTATTTTTATTCAAAATTACTTGTAAGTATTGATATTACTTTGTTCTAGTCACTTTCATTATTCAAACTATATTCAAAATTATTTGCCATTTTTTGTTGTTTTTTTGCTTCTGCACGGAAATTGCACGGACGAAATGCACGGAAAAATATTCTTTGTAATTCAACAGTATCAGTCGATACACAGATTTAGTTAGTATGATTTTTGCACGGATTGCACGGAAAAGATAGAACTGCAAAATTTAGTTCTATCTACTTTTAAAATTAATATTATTTATAAATGAATTTACTAATCTTTTTAATGTATCTTTTGAAAAGTCAAATAATATACTAACATATTCAAAAGTTTTGTTAATATAATCTTTAAGGTGTATATTTTCTTGTTTTAGCTTTTCATTTTCTTGCTTTAAATTGTAGTTTTCTAATTGTATCTGTTCTGTTTTGCACATGGTTTCGTCTACTATATTTTTTATCTTGTTATATCTTTTGGCAAGGGTATTAAATTTTTTAATAACACGTTTATAATCATTTCGCATAATCTCAATATCATTAGTATTGTTTTCTTGTTCATAATGTTTAGTTTCTTCAAAAGTTTCCTGCAATTCATAATTAGTTATTTTTTTCAATTTTGCTATTGGTATATGTTCATTTTCTTCTTTGTTGCCACGTTTTAAATTGAATCCAGATTTTGTCATATATGAGTAAAAGTTGTCTTGTAATTTTCTATAACTGTCTTTACCTTTCCAATATTCACTACAAGCAATTTTTCTAATTTCTTTTCCATTTTTATCTTTTTTATGAACAACTGGAATAAATACAATGTGCATGTGTGGAGTGCTTTCATCATTATGTACTTTAGCTGATACAATAAAAGCTTCTCCTAGATTATTATAATTTGCTACAAATTTATATGCTGTTTCAAAATATCTTTTTGTTTCTTCTTCTCCGATTGCTTTAAAAAATTCTTTATCTGATGTAATAATAAATTCACACATTACATTACTTACTTTTTTTATCATGCCTTGCAAATTATATTTTTCTTTTGTATCTCTAAAAATTTTCTCATAAGTAGAGTAAGGGGCTTTTATAGAATAATTTAATTTGGAATATTCTTTGTTAATATCTTTATTTGAATAATTAGTATTTTTCCTTTCATTATGTCTATATATTCCAGCTAAATTTTTCATTTTATAATTGGTATTTCTAATTATTGCATAGCTCACATATTACACCTTCTTTCTTCTAGGGTAGTGCTACGTAGCCTTACTTATGCTATAATACTTATTAGCTAGTCCAAAAAAAGAGGGACACTTCAGTGTTCTAACATACTAGAACATTAAAAATGTTCTGTATGATTAAGGGGAAAAATCCCCTTAATAAACCCCTATACAAGATTTTTTGGAATTATCTATAATTATTTGTTACTACTATTAACAAATAATATACTATAAATAATTTCTTCAAAAAATCTTGTTTATGGGAAACCTATGTCGGTTTCCCATCCCCTTCCCATTGCATTTGTAAAATTGATCAAATTTTAATTTATCAATTTTACAAATTTATCTTTCTTCATTTTGGTTGTTCTCCTTATCTACATAATAATTATTTTTTTCTAATAATTGAAAAACTGTAGGTTGAAACATATTATTGTTTAAATAATAATCATTTAATTTTTCCAATTCAGCCTCTTTATATTTGTTGAAAACAGACACATAAGTATTCATTGTAACAGATATATCACTATGTCCCATAAGTCTTTGAAGTGCGACAGCTCGCATACCTGCTTCAATGCACCTTGTACCATAAGTGTGTCTCAAACTATGGGTAGTAATGTCGTTTATATTGACTTTTTTTAATGTACTCTTTAAAAATTTATTGGCATTTTTAGGGTCAGCATAATTGCCTTGTGAATTTACAAATAAAAGATTTTCCTTATGATTTTCGGCTAATCTCATTTGATTTATTATTTCTTCTCTTATGAATTTAGGTATAGGTACATCTCTAATCCCAGCAAAAGTTTTCGGAAATTCTCCCATAATAAGTTTGTGGTCTTTATCAAATGTTAAAGTTCTAGATATATGTATTAAATTTCTTTCTAAATTTATATCACTTGTTTTTAAAGCTAGTGCTTCTCCAATTCGTAGACCTAAATACATTTGCATTAAATAAGCAACCTTGTATGGCTCATTTTCGAGAGGAATATTCATTAAATAATTAGTAAGCATTTGCTGTTCCTCAATTTCTAATGCTCTTACAATTTTAGGTGGTTTATTACTTTTTGGCTCAATAACTTCTATCATGGGATTTTCTAAAATGTATCCTTTATTTAAAGCATATTTAAAAGCTTGTGCAAACTGGTCTTTTTCTTTTGATATTGTTGACTGACTATAATTTTTTAATGAATTAAGATATGCTTGTATTTCGTCGCTTGCTATATCTTCTATATTCTTTTTAGTAAAAGGCTCTTTTTCTAATTTTTTTATTGCTGACAATATCCTACTATATTGAGTTTCTTTAATAATATTCATATCTAATTTTCTTTTAGCTAAAGCTCGCATAAGTTGATTTAAAGGGATTCCATTATTTTTTATGTATATGTCATTACCTTTTTGACATTGAATTGTTTTGAAAAAGGCTTTTGCTTCTTGTTCTGTATAAAAAGATTTTGTTTTTCTAGTTTCGTCCATAGAATTCTTTTCTTTTACATAATAAATACACCTAAATTTTTTTGCATTTTTATCATAATAGATACTACCAGTTTTATTTTTACTGCTTTTCATATTTACCACCGCCTAAACTCTTTTTTGCATTTTCCATATTAGATAAGCAAGTAACATTATTTGATTATTTTTTCCTATATTTATTGAAGGAAAATCCTCTCTTCTAAAAGTCTTATAGGCAATACTTTCACAAATACCTAAATCATTCATAATGTCTTTTACGGTAAGCATTTTAAAAGGATTATTAACTCTTCTAATAGTATCTATTGCCATTCTTTCTTCTGGTGTTAATATTTCTTTTGTTTCAATTACGATATTTTTTGTTTCTGTATTTTGTATTTCATTTATTACTTTTTCACTTATTTTATTTAATTCTTCCATGTTACATTTACCTTTCTTTTTAATTTTTCTTATTCCTAATGAATTCTAAAATTACTGTTTGAATAGCTAAAATCAAATTTAGAACTTCGTCATTTTGCATTTTTATATTGTCAAAATCTCTTTCCTTATTATTTATTTTTAATTCCTTTTTAAAACTTGTAACAAAATCCTTATACTTTGATTTATTATTTACATTGTTATAGTGAAAACTTGCATTTCTTAAAAATCTTATATTTTCAATAACTTGTTCTTTACTTAAAGTTTTAAAATTTTGTTCATTTTTAGCGGTTATAATAATATTTCCTCTTATAGTTTCTCCAAGTCCTAAAAATTTTGTATTGATATATATGTTAGGTTGTAAATTTTTTCGATTTTCCTTACAAACAATCATTATATTTTCATAAGGAATACAGGCGGTTTTTCCACCAAGTATTTGTTCAAACTCTTGTATATTATTTTTTATCTTTTTTAGTTCTGGATTTTTTCCTACCTCTTTGTAGATTATTATCATTTCGTCTTTTTTCATAATTATCACCATTTCCAATACTAAAAGTTCTTAAATATATTTGATAAGATAAAGTATCAAAAAATTTTGCATTTTTCTCATCATCTAAACTTATTGTATCTTTTACAAATAGGTTGTCTTGCTTTTTTAAATTATCTTTTGTAATTGCTTTTTTAATTTTTCTCATTTAATAAAACCTCTTTTCAAATAATTTAGATTTTCGAAAATCTTATTTGCTTAAGCTGGTTTTATGATACAAAAAAACAAGGCTAAAATGTATTTTTGTAAGAATTTATAAGGGAATGTAATGGATTGTAAAGATTTGTAAGAAGTTGTAAGAAAATTTAAAAACGTTGTGTTCTGTAACCCTATATAAATAAGGTGTTTTAGCGATTTTAAAAGTAATTTTACGAGAGATAACAAAAAATAGCTTGAAACAATAGATATAAACTACATTTCAAGCTATTTAAGTGATTATAATATTTAATTTATTTATTCTCAAAATCATAAGTGTTTGTTATGTCTAAATATAAAATATTATTATTATTTAATTGTTCTTTTTCTACATCTGTTATTTTTAATTTGTCTAATAGTTTGTCAGTAAATTCTAAATCTTCTTTAGAAATAAGACATTTTCTAATACTTGGTATATATTCTCCATTAGTACAATGGAAAGTACCTAGCATTAATTTATTTGTTCCATCAACGATATTAACTATAAGATGTGAAAGTTCAAAACGTAAATTGTTTTCTTTGTAATTTTCAAATATAAATACAGCGATATGGTGGTCTGCTTGTAAATATCCTGATAAATAAATATAATCTGTTTTATAATCCATAAAATCTACCTTGCATATATCAGGCTTTTCTATAAGTTTTAATTTGAATTTTTCTTTGTCATATTTTTTAGATTTTGGATAATATGCTATGTAATATAAATAAAGAACATTGGTATTAAAGGGATTTATAATAGTATCAGCATTGTTAATTTTTCTTGTGCTATTAAAAAGCTGATATTCGTAAATATCTAATTCATTACATATCATATATATTTGCTCTGCACTAGGTGTTATTTCGCCTGCTTCATATCTGGCAATTGTTGCGGATGTTTTTCCGATAGCCATTGCCAAATTTTCTTGACTTAATCCTTTGATTCTTCTAAATTTTCTAATATTTTCTCCAAAATCTTTTTTATTAAATCCAGACATAAAACCACCTACTTTACATAATTATAGTATATATCCTCGATTAAATCAATGCTATTGCTAGAGCCTCTAGTAATATTGAGATTTGTTCCAAAATATGGTATAATTAAATTACTATTAAGTAGAAAGAACGGCAAAAGCTGTTTTACAGGTTGCAATACTTGTATTCAATTATGATTTTAAGCCCAAGTATTGCACCTGCTTGGACTTTCTGGGATTTTAATATTTGTTGTTATCTCCTTGTATCATAATTGAATTTTTACTTGTAGAATATATAAAGAGAGGAGACCAACAAAATGGAAAATGAATTTTGTCTAGGCGGTCGGAAGTCCGGGAGCTTAACCCGTTCGAGCTAAAAGGGGGAATATTTTTCCCCTATAAATAAAAAATATTGAAATTTATATAGATTTTTTGTATAATTAAGTTAGTTAAATTAAACAGGTGCAATAGTTTAATTTAATTATATAACTTTAAATAGTAATATTTAAGGTTAAAACACAGGGGCTTTTCCATTTTGTTGGTCTCCTGTGTTTTTTATTACGTTAAACGTAATATTTTGTGATTTTTACAAATTTTCATTGGTTTTTGTTATTATTATCAAAAATTATTGGGAAAAAAACGAAAAAATTTACGTCATATGCAAACTTCATTGCGTATGACGTAAGTTTTAATTTTTTGTCATATTTACATAAAATTGTTATATTATAAACATAGTAATTACTTAAAATAATAATTTTATGAAATATAGGAGATTTTAAGTTGATAGAGAATGATAACAAAACTAATAATTTAATAGATACTAGATATACAATAATAATTTATAACATATTGCAAAAACTAGGTTTAATTCCAACACTAAAAGGTACTAAACTATTAATTAAAGCTATTTTGATAATTATAAATAGTCAAGAAGAATTTATTATATTTGAAGATATTTATAAACAAATAGCATTAAAGTATAAGACCTTTAATAGCGTTCAAATTAGAAATAGTATAAAATATGCAATAGATAATAGAAATGAGCAAAAATCAAAAGCAAATTTTGAAAAAGTTTTTGGTTTTGAATATGACCAATACTATTTTACCAATAAAACTATCATTGAGGAAATTGCTCGAGTTATAAAGGTAGAATTTAAAATATAATTATAGTTCTTCTTTTATTTTTCTAGTATCAATATCAAGTATTTTACATATCGCCAGTAATTCAAAATCTTTTACAATTCTTTGCTCTTTTTCTATTAAATAAATATCATTCGGATATAAAGTTACACCTAATAATTCAAGTTTATTAGATAATTTTTCAAGTGATAAATTATGTTCAATTCTGCTATTATGAATAACTTTTCCAGAGATATTACTTTTATTCTTATATTTATTCATACGAATTCCACCTTTTTTAATTTTTTTCAATATTCTATTGATATTATCATGGAATTCACGTTAATATATTATGAGAGTCATGATGAAAAAGGTGGGGATAATATGAGTAAAAAAATAGAAATTACGGATTTTACTGACAATTTATTAATTGAAAAATAGTAATTATTATTAATAAATAAACACCTCATTCTAACTTATGCAAGAATTTTATACAGACAAAAAGTGGTTTAACAGGTTTGAGACTAGAGTCTCTAATATGTTTCATTAGAAATTTTGACATACTATAATGAAATCACTTTAGTTTTCCAAACTATATAAAATTTATTAAATATGTTATAAACACTAATAGGAGTAGTATAATTATTCAATAAGTGAACAGACTAATATAAATTCGTGAAATGAGGTAATAATAATGGTACAAAATACAAATAATAGTTTAGAAGAAAAATTAAATGAGTTTATAGGGAAAGATGTAACTATTACTCAAGATGGATTTTTGAAAAATAAATATTCAATACATAAATTAGAATATTTTATTGAATATGAAATTTTGAATATAACAGATGAAGAAAGTAAGAATTATCTAAAGATAAACTTGAATCAAATATACAAAATAGAAATCAATGAAAAAAACATTAAATTATACTTAGATAATGATACAATAATTTGTCTTGCTATTTAAAAAGATAGACTTCTAAGTCTACCTAAATTGAAAATTATTTTTGCAAATTCTCTAATTCTTCTTTATCTTTTTCATCTAAATTATTTAGGCTAAATTCTAATAAAGAAATTACAACTTTATTAAAAGATAAGTTTTTGAGATTGGCAAGATTTTGTATATCTTCTACAATATTTTCAGGCAATCTAAGAGTTTTGCTAACTCCACTATGATTTTCTGGTATTTTTAGCTTATTCATATTTGCAACCTCCTTTGCAAGATATTTTATATTAAAAAATAAAATAGTTATGCACCTGTTTTTGCTTGCGAATGTTTTGCAAATATGATAATATAATTTCAGAAAATCAAAAGAAAAATGAAAGGAATGGATTTAATTATGAAGAATCTAAAAGAAGAATTAAAATATGGAAAAAAGGGTATTACTCTTATTTCTCTTGTCATTACAATAATTGTATTACTAATATTAGCTGGGGTAACCATAGCGACACTTACTGGAGAAAACGGAATACTTACAAGAGCTCAGGAGGCAAAAAATAAAACAGAGCAAGCTCAAAAGGATGAAGAAAATATTTTAAGTAGTTATGAAGACAAAATAAATGAATATACAGGAATAGATAATGTCTTATTAACATCTCCTAAATTAAGTGATGGAATGATTCCAGTGAAATATGTTAAAGGAACAGGATGGGTAAAGACAGATTCAGGCGATAGCCAATGGTATGATTATGCAAATAAAGAATGGGCAAATATAGTGTTAGGAGATGCAACTTTTACAACGAATGGAAATAATGAGGTGTTAAATGAAACACAGCCATATTGTATGCTAGTATGGATACCTAGATATGCATATCAAATAACAAGTCAATATCATACAGAAGGAAATACAGCAGGAAATATAAATATAGTATTTATAGATACAGCGAATAGAGGAAAAGATGGAAAAGAATATAGTACAACATATCCAACAGCAACAGTCGGTGGAGGAATGGATGATTATGTAGTACATCCAGCATTTAACTATGGAGGAACGCAATTAGAAGGAATATGGGTAGGAAAATATGAAAGTAATAATAGAAATTGTACAACAGAAGTATTAACAGGGGAAGCAGAATATACAGGCAACGAAGTAATGACAGTAAGAGCAGGAGTAACAAGTTGGAGAAATATAAGTATAGGAGATGCTTTTACGACATGTTTAAATATGAATGAAGAAGGAAATCCATATGGATTAAGCAATAATGATAATGAAATAGATTCACATTTAATGAAAAATGATGAATGGGGAGCAGTAGCATATCTAACCCAAAGTAAATATGGAAAAAATAGTGAGGTATGGAATAATAGTAATAATAGTTATATAACAGGAATGGCAGGAAGCAATGTAGATGCAGCAGATGAAAGTAAGACAAATGCATATAATACAACATTAGGAGTAGAAGCAAGTACTACAGGAAATGTAACCGGAATTTATGACATGTCAGGAGGTGCTGAAGAAAGTATTGCTGCATATGTAAATAATGGAAACAGTACTTTAACAAATGGAGGAGATTTAGTCGCAGAAGGAACAGCAAGCAGATATAGAAATATATATTCATCAACAGTAAATGATGGAACTAGTGCTCAAGAGGCAGATTATGAATTAGCAACACCTACTAATGGACATTATGGAGATGCAATTTATGAAACATCAGGATCAGCATCAGATTATAATGCATGGTATGAATCATCATCTGGATTTCCTACAAGTTATTGGACATTTCTTGGACGTGGAGGAAGTTGTAGTAAAACATTTGAAAGTGGTTTATTTCATTTTGGTATTACGTCTGGCATAGCTCTTAGTAAAGAGAGCTTTCGTGTAACTATATCTGTATTGAACTGAACTGTTTTGTTAATACTAGCGGAAGTAACAATTGCAACATTAATAGGAGATAACGGAACACTTACACAAGCGCAAAAAGCAAAGAATGAAACCAAACAATCCAAGAAAGAAGAAAAAGAAAACTTAGGAGATATGGAAGATATTATAAATGAATATATAACAGGAATAAAGGTGGAACAAGTAACAGATGAAAATCCAGGTATACTAGAAGCTATTGGAACTGATACTTATGTGATAAATAGTATAGAAGATTTAGTATTTTTTTCAAGTGACGTAAGTGATAACACATATGAAGGACAAACAGTAAAATTGAGATTAAGTTTAGACTTTAATTCAACAAAATCATATGTAGAGCCATTAAAAACAGATTATGCAAAGTATGGGTATGATGGATATCCCTGCCTTTTACATTTCTAAATCCCATTCTTTTTCTCTTTCTTCGTGTTTAATTTGCTTTTCTGGATCTATAAAAGTATTTGTTTCCTTTTGAAAATCTCTAACCAGATTATCTTCTTCAGCAATATCAAATTTTTTACAAATCCAAGAAATAAATTTTTCTAGAGTATCCCAAAACTTATTTATTATTTTGTGTAGATGGTTATTCTCTTTTTCTACTTTGTGAATTTTTTGTTTTGATACATGAATATATGATATTTAATTATATATTATATATAGCAAAAAATAAAAAATTAATAAGAAAAAAGAAAATAAAAATTTTAACGATTTAATAATAAACAATATCAAGATTGATATATGAATCCTTTTAACAATTCTTAAAATTATTTATTGGTATTTTATCTACACGGAATATGCACGAGCAAAAAATTAAAATGCTTTAATATCAAAGGTTAGCGAGTTTGTACGAATTCCCTGCCCACCAAAAAGTTGAAATTTTAACCAATTTCAGCTTTTTTTATTTGTATTTAAAATTATATTTTAACGGGAATTAGATATGATACAATTTGCAATTATTGTTCAGGTAAAGTGACATTATTAAATAAGGAATATTTAAAAATATTTTGTGATGTTTTAAATTGCCAAATATCGGATATTATAGAATATAAAAATAAATAAAAACTATTATCAACTAAAATGTGATAGTAGTTTTTTGTTGATAGTTAATAAAAAATATGATAATATGCTTATAAGTACTTTATAAACAAGGAGAAAGTATAATATGAAAATTATTTTTTTAGATATTGACGGTGTGCTAAATTCAGACGAATACTTTGACAAGATTAGTAACTTAGATATACAAGGAATAGAGCAAGAAATAGACATAGAAAAAGTAAAATTATTAAAAGAAGCAATAAATGAAACTGGAGCAAAAGTTGTATTAAGTTCATCCTGGAGATATACAAGAAAAGGACAACAACTAAAAGAATTATTATCTAATTATGAGATTTATGTGGATTCAACACCATTTATACAAAATGAAAGAGGTTTAGAAATAAAGCAATGGTTATCAGAAAATCAATGTATAGAAGATTTTGTTATATTAGATGATGAGCTATTTGATTCTTATGACGATGTATTAACAAAAAAATTAGTGAAAATATCAAATGGAAATGGTTATAGCTGTGGAGAAGGATTACTCCCTAGAGATGTAAATGAAATTATAAAAAGGCTAGGAAGAAAAAAGGAAAAGAATGAAATAGACCAAGAATTAGAAAGATAAATTTTTGGAGCAATAAAAGAATATATTTAATAAAGAAGATTTTAACCATATTCCTACTGAATATGAAATGAAAGAACATATAAATAAGGATTTGTTTGAAGATTTTTGTCAATATATGAAAAACATACTTATAAGTAATTTATAAAAAATAAGTAATAATAATGAAAAAAGAATTTATTAGTAGATTTGATTATTAAGCAATATTAGTTTTAAAAGGAATTAAAAAATGATATGAAAAGAAATTTATTAGTAGTGATTGAAACAATATTAATTATGATAATTGCTATAGGAACGATAATTATAATATTTAGTGGATATTATATTTTTAACGGATTTGGAAAATGTATAGTAAAGGTAAGCAGTAATAATAAAGAAAAAATAGAATATATGCTAAAAGAAAGTGAATATTATGATAAAACTCATAATATAAACGATTTGAAAAGAATAGAATTTTTTATGAATTTTAATGATTATCAATTTTCATTATATTATAAAAATAATGAAAAGATTGAACTTTACGATGATAATTTAACAGATTTAAAAGATTACATAGAAGAAAAAGGATATAGAAAATCTACACTTTATCTTTTTATAGATGCTATAATAATAATTTTATGTATCTGTATTAATGGAATGAGGAAGAAAATATCTAATGAAATTGATTGTTTAGATATAAATAAAACTTAATTATAAAAAATGTAAAGTAATAAAGAATTACAAATTATATTTATAATAATTATTTGTATAGTGTGATTTTGTACAAATTGCACAAGAAAAGATAGAATTGTAAAAATGCAGTTCTATCTACTTGTTTAAATTAATTTTATTTATAAAAGAATTTACTAATCTTTTAAATGTATTTTGGGAAAATAAAGGAATACATAATTTTTTATAATGAAATTTTTATAAAATAATTTGTTATATAAAATTTTATTCCATATTTTTATATGTATATAAATTAGTATCAGGCTTTTCAACATCTTTACTTGTTACATCATTAAAATTATACTTATAGTATGTTTTTCCACCAATTACATAATCTGAAAATAAAATTAATCCTGTTTTTTTATCAATTTTTTCTATATTTATTCCATCATTATAATAATAAATATCATAGCAATCTATATTGTTATATTTACAATTTCGGATAAATAAAAATGGATTCATTGCTATAATAAATTTAATAAATTTTTCATTATCATTAGTTGATAATGATGTACTAGATAAAGTATTTAAAATATTGTTATCTACATTAAAATAAATTTTTTCATTTTCATTTTCCATAAATTCTAATTGTTCTCCAGAGCTTGAATCAGACCAATATATAGATTTTCCTATTATTCCTGCTGGCTCCATTGTAATTTTTGTTATATTATCGAATTTATATATTGTATTATTAGATGTTGAACTCATATACGAATAAGAATAATTTTCAATTTTTTTACTTTCTTCATAAGCACTAGCAATTTTAGATAATATGACATATTTATAGACTACAGAGATACAATATGTTACTAAAATTAATACAAATATAATTATAATAATTTTAAAAAATAATTTTCTATTAGATTTCAATAAAATCTCCTCCTATATATTTTTTATATATTGTATCAAGATTTTGCGAATTTTACAATTATCTTATTTGTATTACTAATACTTGCGGGAGTAAGTATTACAACATTAACAGGAGACAATGGAATATTGAAAAGAACATTAACAGCTAAAAAATTAAATCAGGTATCAAGTGAAAAAGAAGCAATAGAAATTATTGCTACATCAAGTCAAATCAATAATAAAATAGGAGAAAACAATGACACTTATGTAGGCATTTCATTATATGATAAAGATATAATAATGGATATGGACGTAGTTGCAGTGCATTATTTTGCAGAATACCAAGTTTGGATTCAGATTATAGCAGAGCTATGAAGTTTGGTTTATTTCAATGGTGGGATGATAAAGTAGATGAATTAGGCATAGGTAGATTTATCAATATTTCTTCATTTACAGGTAATGGTGAAAATCTATGTACTACTAATAATGGTGGAATATTAGTAAAAGATTATGGTTATAAAGAAAATGAAAATGCATATATAACTTTTGTATATACTGTTTATGATGAAAGTAAAAGTGAAGAATATAAAAAATTACACTATGATGATAAAATGATTAAAGAAAGTTTAGATAAAGTCGAATATTTTGTTAATGGTAAATCTTTAGGTTATACCTATTATGGAAAAGAAGGATACAAAAGTGGTTTAGATATGTGGAATTATGATGATTGTCCATTTTTTGTAGGTGTTTGTCCATTTTGGAAAAATAATAATTTATATTATTTAAAAGGTAATGTATATTCTTGTAGACTTTATAATAAGTCATTAACCAATCAACAAGTTTTAGAGAATTGTAATAAAACTATGGCATATCACGAAATTCAATAATATTAATAGTAACTATGTAATAAATTATTATATAATAAAAGATATATTGAATAAAACAAAAAAATAATCAAAAAATATCAATATAAAACTTTCTACATTTGCAATATTATGTAAAATATGTTATTATAAAAAAGATGTAAGCCAAGGCTTATGTCTTTTATTCCATTATCACTAAATAGTGAGAGGAAAACCTCTACTTTTAGTTTTTCATATATAGAACAATACAATATATAAAAGAGGAGGGAACAATATGGGTGAAAAGAAAACAATATTGTGGTCAACTTTACAAAAAACAATGATGATGATAAATGGAGTTATCATAGTAACTATTTTAATAATAGAATGCTTAAAAATCTGTTTACCACCATATATTCTTATATGTATGGTTATAGCAATGTTTATTACAGTATTATCTGATATAATGCTAAAAGAATATAAGTATTTATATACTAATCTTATTATGACTTTAGCGTTATGCACAAATGTAATAATGTATATGCTAAATTTCTAATCACCAAAAAAACATGTTAAACTTGAAAAAGTTTTAACATGTTTTTTATAGTATGATATGTTATAAAATTTGTTATATAGTAACAATTTTTTTACTGAAATCAAGATTAGCACAAGAATCGAAATCATAGCCAAGTGAATAAACATCAGTTGCCCAAATATCTTTTAATAACATATTTTTTAAATTCTTATTAGTAGAAGTATCAACAAAACGTTTTACAGAAGTTATAATCTCAAGCTTAGGATTTGCTTTTGCGATTTCAGAAAGTAAAAATTTTCCACGATTATTTAATCCTAAAACTCTTATATAAGGCATAACTTTTTTTGATAAATCCATATCTTTTTTAGTAATACCAAGTAAGCTATATAATAAAATTCTTTGAATTCTGGTAGATGTATATCGTTTTGATTTTACAAGATTTAAAAATTCATCAACTGTATTACAACTGTTAACAGCTTTTTTTATTGAGTTTTCTAAGCCTTCAGAGACATCTGGAAGTTCTGCAATTTCAGATAAAGACATTTTTCTTAAATTATAAAAAATTTGTCTTTCAAATACAGATATGTCTGGAATTATATGACCTTGTTTTATATTATCAATTAAAATTCCATAACTAGGAGCTGGTAACAAATTTCTTGCAACTTTAAAATTACCATTTTTTACTATATTTCTAATAGCAGTAGCACTAGCAATATTTCCAGAATAAGTAACATCATTATAACCAGCTTCAAATCGTGTAATTGCAACAGGTTGAATAGAACTTTTATATTTTTTTAGAAATTTCATATATTCTAAACCTAAAATATTGTTAGGAGAAGAAAGTACATTTAAATATTTTCTTATATCACCTAAATATAGCATTAAAGCATTTTCTCGAGCTTTAGGAAATGAAATACCTTTTTTCAATTCATGTGAAAGTAACATTTTATAAGCTTTAGGTTCTTGATATAATACGTCAGAAATAGGATTTAAAATATCCATATCAGAAGTTTCAGCTCCAAAAGCAATATAATCTACAACTTTTAGTGAATCTAGAATTTTTATGGCTCCATCAGCAAAATTTTCAGCACTTGAAGTAGCATATAATGTAGGTAATTCTAGAACTAAATCTATACCACAGTTTAATGCAATTTCAGCTCGTGACCATTTATCTATTAACGAGGTACTTCCACGCTGAGTAAAATTACCACTCATAACTGCTACTGTATAGCTAGAACCAGTTATTTTTTTTGCCTGTTCTAAATGATATAAATGACCATTATGAAATGGATTATATTCAGCTATTATGCCTAAAACTTTTCCCATAGAGACCTCCTTGTACAATTTTATTTTTACTGCTATAATATTACCATAAATTATAAAAAAACACAATTAAAATAGTATATGGGAGGTATATAAAATGGATAAGGTTGTAATATATACTGATGGAGCATGTTCTGGAAATCCTGGACCAGGAGGTTGGGGAGCAGTTCTAATATATAAAGACAATAAAAAAGAGATTTCGGGAGGAAAAAAAGATACAACTAATAATATAATGGAATTAACAGCAGTAGTAGAAGCTCTAAAATTATTAAAACATCCATGTGAGGTTGAAATATATAGTGATAGTGCATATATAGTAAATAGTTTTGCACAAGGATGGATTTATGGATGGATAAAAAATAATTGGAAAACTGCATCAAAAGAACCAGTAAAAAACAAAGAAATATGGCAAGAATTATATCAATTAACTAAAACACATAAAGTGACTTTTAATAAGGTTAAAGGACATAGTGATAATGAATTAAACAATAGATGTGATGAACTTGCACGTAATGCAATTCCTTAATATTAGTTAATAGTTAACTGAATCATTATAGTTTGTAAGAAAAGATTTTGTATTTATATATTTTTTTACTATCCCCATTTAAGAAAATGAATTTTCATTTCATTCAAACATTTTCTAAAACGGTCCCCACAATTCGTGAAAAAATCTCTAAATAAAAAATCTTTTTTTTCTATTTTATATAATATTAGATAAATAATAGCTAATATTACATTTTAATTACATAATGTAAAATTATTGAATTATTTGTCGATTTTAAGTATAATAAAATTGAACATTATAAATTTTAAGAAGATTTTAGGAGGAATACAAATGAACACTTTTGCTGATTATATCTTAGAAGAACAAGATTTGGCTGCAAAAATGGAAATAGTTTATTATTTGTCAAAAAAGAAAAAGATATTTTTCGATAAGTCAGTAATTTTTAAAACAGAAATTGCTAGATTATTTTTAAATTATTCGAAAATAGAAGTTGATAGAAATGTAGTTCTAACAGCTTGTTTGCTATGTAATGTGAAAAAGATAGATAATGCACAAGATATTGAAAGTGTTCATACATATGCTAAAAAAGGCTCAGAATATTTAGGAAATATTGGATTTGGAAAAAGGTTTTGTAAAATATGTGAAGAAGTAAATAGATATAGCAACAGTAATCCAAGAGAGAGAGAAAGTGATATTTTAGAGCTTGTAGATCAATTTGGAGGTATGCTTCTAGATAGACCAGAAAGAATAGGATTTAAACCAGATGAAGCATTAGTTTTATTAGAACATAGAAATTTAAAAGATGAATATAATAGATATTTAGATACATTTATGGATTTTGTTAATTTTATTGAAAAAATAAATATGAGTGAATTAACAAATATGCCAGCACTAAAAAGATTAGTGAAAATACATAATGAATCTAAAGATATGGTATCTTTTATAAAAGAAGTAATGTACAATTATGAACCTAAAATAGATAGATTGATAGAAAAAGAAATGAATGAACTATCAAAAGATATGTTTGAAAATTTAGACAATCCAAATAGACCATTATTTAGTGCAAAAACAGCTAAAAAAATAATGGAACAAATAAATGAAGAAACAATGAAATTAGAGGAGTAAAAAATGTACGAGATATTTGCTGATTTACATGTGCACATAGGAAGAAGTGAAAATGGAAAACCAATAAAAATAACAGCTGCAAGGTCATTAAACTTTGCAAATATTGCAAAAGAATGTGCAGATAGAAAAGGAATAAATGTTGTAGGAATAATAGATTGTGCGTCTCCATATGTTATTGAAGATATAGAAAACTTTTTAAAATCAGGAGAAGCATATGAACTAGAAGATGGAGGAATTATATATAAAGATAAAGTATGTATAATTTTAGGAAGTGAAGTAGAAACTTCAGAAAAAGGAAGAAATGGAAAATCAGGAAGTGCACATAATTTATGCTATTTTCCACATTTAAGTGATATAAAAGCATTTTCTAGTGAACTTAGTGAACACTTAAAAAATATTACATTAAGTACACAAAGAACAGATTTGTCAGGATATGATTTAATAGATATAGTAGAAAAATATAATGGAATATTAGTTCCAGCACATATTTTTACACCACATAAGAGTTACTATGGAAATTGTACAGATAGACTAGAATATGTATTTAAAGAAAAATTTAATAAAATATTTGCAGTAGAACTAGGATTAAGTTCAGATACATTTTTAGCAGATGAAATATCAGAATTAGAAACAAGAACATTTTTAACTAATTCAGATGCACATTCATTGCCTAAAATAGCAAGAGAATATAATAAAATGCAGGTAGAAGATATATCATTTAAAGAAATAGTAAAAGCATTAAAAAATGAAGAAGGTAGAAAAATAATTGCAAACTATGGTCTTGACCCAAAACTTGGGAAATATCATAGAACATATTGTGATGACTGTGAGAAATCAATAGAAACAAGAGAGCCAGTAGAGACTTGTCCAATGTGTGGTGGAAAAAATGTAACATTTGGGGTTTTTGATAGAATAGAATTAATAAAAGACAAAGAAAGTACAAATAGTCCAGAGAATAGGCCACCATATATATATCAAATACCATTAGGATTTATTCCAGGTGTAGGTGGGAAAACTATACAAAAATTATTAGATACATTTGAAACAGAAATGAATATATTACATAAACTTTCAAAAGATGATATTGAAACTGTAGTTGGAGAAAAAGTTGCAAATAACATAGAAAATGCGATTAGAGGAAACTGTAAAGTTCAATCTGGTGGTGGCGGAAACTATGGAAAAATAACTGTAAGCAAAAAATAAAAGTAAATATACAAAAATAAAACCTCGTTATCATAAAAGTAAGAAATGATAAAGAGGTTTATTTTTATAATATAAAAGTTCTAAAAATTTCTTTATTGAATACACATTATGTATAAACGATAAGGAGATTTTTTTATGAGAGATACAAGTTATAAGATAAAAGAAATTATAAAACAGCATATAATAAACAACAAAAAAGAATATATAATTGTTACATCAATATTAATAGTTGGAATATTTTTAGGAGTATTTTTTGTAAACAATATACAAGAAAATCAAAGAAGTGAAATATCAGAATACTTAAATCATTTTATAGAAAAAATGAAGGATACTGAAAAGTTAGATACAATAAGTTTGTTAAAAACAAGTATATATCAAAACTTGTTTTTAGCTATAACTATATGGTTTTTCGGAACAACAGTTATAGGAATACCAATAGTATTTGGTATAGTTTTATATAGAGGATTTTGCTTTGGATATACAATTTCGGTTTGTGTTACAATTTTAGGAATAAATAAAGGACTAATGTTCTCCTTAGTGAATTTATTGTTACCCAGTATTTTATTAATTCCAGCAATAATAGCATTGGCTGTTAGTGGATTTAAACTTTACAAATCTATAGTTAAAGATAAAAGAAGAGAAAACATAAAACTAGAAATATTAAGACATACTATATTTTCAATAATTATGTTATTTATAATGCTAATATCTTCATTAATAGAAATATTAATTTCAACTAATATTTTAAAACTGGTTATAAAATATTTTTAAGAAAATAGTAAAAATGTATTTACATTTTTGTAATTGTTTGATATAACATATATAGTTTATGTAAATAGATTATTTTTAATATAGGGATAGGGGTAGAGAAACAATGGATAGACAATTAAAATTCTTTTTTGAATTTCTAGAAAATGAAAAGAAATTATCAGAAAATACATTACAATCATACAAAAGAGATTTAAAACAATTCAAAAGATATATAGAAGCATGTGAAGTTCACTACAATAGAGTTAAAGAAGAAGATATCAAAGACTATATTAAAGAATTACAAGAAAATGGAAAAAAACCATCTAGTATATCTAGATGTATAGCATCAATTAGATCTTTTTACCAATTTGTGCTAAAAAGAAAGAAAATAAAAATTGACCCAACAGCTAATATTCAAGCTCCTAAAATAGAAAAAAGAGTACCTAGTGTATTAACATCAAAAGAGGTTGAATTATTATTAGAACAACCAAAAGATATAGACTTAAAAGGAACACGTGATAAAGCAATGTTAGAGTTTGCATATGCTACAGGTATGAGAGTAACTGAAATTATATCTTTAAATATAGATGATGTAAATATGGATGAAGGGTATGTTACATGTAATACAGGAAGTAGACCAAGAACGATACCATTAGGCAAAATGGCATTAACAGCATTAAAAGAATATATTGATGATGCAAGAGATATTCTAATAAAAGACGACGAAGAAAAAGCTTTATTTGTAAACATAAATGGAAAAAGACTAACAAGACAAGGATTTTGGAAAATAATTAAATATTATAAAGAGCAAGCTCACATCACAAAAGATATTACACCTCATGTTTTAAGACATTCATTTGCAACACATCTTTTACAAAATGGAGCAGACTTAAAAGCTATTCAAACAATGCTTGGACATTCAGACATATCCTCAACACAAGTATATATGCAATTCCAAGATGAAGGATTAAAAGATATATATAAAAAAGCTCATCCAAGAGCATAAAAAAATAAAAATCAAAAAAGAAAAAATGAAAATCTTTTTTGGTTTTTATTTTTTAAAATTATAGATTATATAGGTATATGTAAAGATGAAAAAAATAGTAATATACATATGATAATAGTATATATGAAAATGTACTTCACATAAATTTGAAAAAAATTACAATATATGTTATAATAAATATGTAACTTAAGTATTGCCAAGAGCAAATGCATAACAGAAAGGAAGATAACATGACAAGAGCAGAAGAAATTATTTACAAAGCAATACGGGAAGATAAGGCAGTGAGTTTTGTTTTAAGCAAAGAAGAAAAAAGAAAAGATATTCCTGTAAATATTACATTTTTAGAAAAAATAAATGGAATAGAAAAAACAGTTAAACATGCAGAAATCAAGCAGGCCTTAGAAATTGAAATTGAAATCATTCAAGGAAAATCTATTGTTATAGCTAAAATATTTGGAAGAAAATATCCAGTAAAAATGAAGAACCTAGATTTTCCTCTAGATTATAGCTATGACGAAAATTCTAAATATTTATATGGATATATGTTGCCGAAGCTAACTGTATGCGAAAAAAATCATGTTGATCCTTTGGAGTGGATTAAGAGAACGAATGAAATCTTTAAGACATTCCAATTTCAGTAATTTTAAAAAATCAGCAAGTAGTTTAAACTACTTGCTGATTTTTTACTATGATTGCTAGACATTAAGTAAAAAAAACGATATAATAACCATATAATATTGATAAGATGTCCAATTGGGGACGTTTCTAAAATGGACATAAAGATAAGGTGTTAAAAATGAAAAAAGTATTATTTATATCAAGTACAGGAGGTCATTTAAGCGAATTGTTGCAACTTGAACCTCTATTTAAGAAATATGATTATCATATAATAACAGAAAAAGATGAGTCAAATGAGTCTTTAAAAAATAAATATGGAGAAAAAATATCTTTTTTGCCATATGGAACGAGAAGTAAATTATTTCAATATATTTTTAAATATACTGTCCTATGTTTTAAATCAGTATATTACTATTTTAAAATAAGACCTAAAGTTATAATAACAACAGGAACTCATACAGCAGGTCCAATATGTATTTTAGGTAAAATATTTGGTAGTAAAATAATTTATATAGAAACATTTGCAAATAGAAATAAAAAAACAGCAACAGGAAGATTAATATATCCAATTGCAGATTTATTTATAGTGCAGTGGGAAGAAATGTTAAAATTATATCCAAAAGCTGTTTATGGAGGTTCAATTTATCAATGATATTAGTATTATTAGGAACACAAAATAATAGTTTTCATCGATTATTAGAAAAATTAGATGAACTAGTAGAAAAAAAAGTCATAGATGAAAAAATTGTGGTACAAGCTGGATATACAAAATATGAGTCGAAAAATATGAGAATATTTGGGTTAATACCACAAGAAGAATTAGAAAGATATCAAGAACAAGCAGATTTGATAATAACACATGGAGGAGTTGGCTCAATTATAAGTTCAATAAAAAAAGGTAAGAAAGTTATTGCTGTGCCACGACTTCATAAATATCATGAACATGTAAATGACCATCAAACTCAAATAATAGAAAATTTTAGCATAAAAAACTATATTATTGGTATAAATGAAGTAGACGAATTAGAACAAGCAATACTAAAAGCAAAAAATTTTGTGCCAGAAAAATATGAAATAAAAAATCATGAAGAAAACAAAATAATAAAAATTATAGAAAAATTCATAGATAATTTATAAAAAACTATAGTTTTAGTAAAAGTATATGCATAATTTAAGGGACGAAAAAATTATAAAAGAGATTATAAATGTAAAGTATAAATTACTTATAATTTACTTATAAATAATTATAATAAAAATAAATTTACGAAAGGTTTTTATAAAATGGATGAAGAAAGAATTATGAACCCGAGTGTAGAAGGAATAACAGAAGAAAGACTGGAAAAATCACTTAGACCACATAATTTAGATGAATATATTGGGCAAAATAAAGTAAAAGAAAATATGAAAATATATATAAAATCTGCTAAAAAAAGAGAAGAACCATTAGATCATTGCTTATTTTACGGACCACCAGGATTAGGAAAAACAACTATTGCAAATATAATAGCAAATGAAATGCACTCAAATATTAAAATTACATCAGGACCAGCGATAGAAAAGCCAGGAGATTTGGCAGCTTTACTTACAAATTTATCAGAATATGATGTTTTATTTATAGACGAAATTCACAGATTAAGTAAAAGTGTTGAAGAAATATTATATCCTGCATTGGAAGATTTTACTTTAGATATAATGATAGGAAAAGGACCAAGTAGTAGGTCAATTAGATTAGATTTACCCAAATTTACTTTAATAGGAGCAACAACTAAAGCAGGTTCATTAACGACACCATTACGAGACAGATTTGGAATAATACATAGACTAGAATTGTATTCAGAAGATGACTTATCTAAAATTATAAAAAGGTCAAGTAAGATATTAGATATAAAAATAGAAGAAGAATCAGCAAGAGAAATAGCAAGAAGGTCAAGAGGAACACCTAGAATAGCTAATAGATTACTAAAAAGAGTAAGAGATTATGCTATTGTTTTAGGTAATGGCGAAATAGATTTAAAAATAGCAAAACATGCACTTAACCAATTAGAAATAGACGAATTAGGATTAGACGACATAGATAGAAGAATATTAGAAACAATGATAGTCCAATATCAAGGAAGGCCAGTTGGAATAGAAGCTTTGTCAGCAACTGTAGGAGAAGAAATAGATACAATAGAAGATGTATATGAACCATATTTAATACAAATTGGATTTATAGCAAGAACACTAAGAGGAAGAATAGTATTGCCACCAGCATATAAACATTTAGGCTATGAGTATTTAGGCTAAGAAATAATTAGCCTATTATATTTTTGTTAGCAGTATGTAGTTATATGCTTATGAGTATTTAGGTTAGGAGAAAATAATGGAAACTCTAAAGAAAATAAACAATAAAAATATTTTAAAAATAAGTATAGTATTATGTTCTTTTTTATTTGCAATTCCATCAATAATATATTTATTGCAAAATAAAACCGTCCTTAATTTTACAAACGAATATTGTTTTTTGTTAAATAATTCAGATAGAGTATTTCAAACTGGAATTTATTTACTTATAATAGGATTATTTTGCATTTTATATTATTTGATAATTAAAAATAGAAAAAAAGTATTTACTAATATAAAACAAATTTTATTGATTGTACTAATAGTAAGTGTATTTTTTATGGTAGTAATATCATTTGAAAGCTCAGATGTATTTTATTATTTAGGAATAGGAAGAATACAAAGCGAATATGACCAAAATCCGTATTATATAAGTGTAAAAGATTATGTAGATAACAATAATGTGGATATGAAAAAAGATACTGCACTTCAAAAAGGATATAACAATTATTGGTCAGAAACAACAGTTGTTTATGGTGCAATATGGACTTTAGTTTGTAGAATTATTGCAGGATTATCATTTGGAAGTGTAGATATAGGAGTATTTTTGTTTAAAGTATTAAATCTAGTCGTGCATATATTTAATTGTTACATGATATATAAGATATCACATAAAAAAATATTCTCAATTATATATGGTCTAAATCCATTTGTGTTAATTGAAGCAATATCTAATGTCCATAATGATATATTTGTAATTGCATTTATATTAATTGCAACATATTTTTTAATCAGAAAAAAGAACTTGTTTGTTACAACTTTATTTTTATCATTTGCAACAGCAATTAAATATTTTGCAATTTTATTATTGCCAATAATGATAATTTACTATTTTAGAAAAGAAAAACCACAAACAAGATTTATAAACTGCATAAAATATGGATTATTATTTGTTGCATTTTTAATAATACCATATTTATTATATATGCAAGATTTACAAGTATTTAAAGGAATGGCAGATCAGCAGGGAAAAGTAACTAAAGGAATATATGTGTTAATTGCAGAATACTTTACAGAACCTGCAAACCTTGTAGGCAAGATAAGTAGCTTGGCATTAGGAATATTTATAATAGTATATTTCTTTAAATGCATAATGCTATTGGCAAAGCCAAAAATATCATTTAGAAAAGAGATGCAAAGTTTTTATTGGATGTTGTTGGTATTTATATTTGTACTAATTACAGCATTTCAACCATGGTATTTAATGTGGCTATGCCCAATAATAATGTGGCAAAAATCAAAAGATATAAAACTTATAACACAAATGCAAATTATGACACTTATAGCTAACATTGTATTTCTAATATATTCAGAAAATTATAGATATGGAGTACCATTTTTCTTTATATTTGTAGTAGGAACATTGTTGTGTGTTATCAGAAATAATAATAAAAAAGTAATAAATAAAAAAATATAAAATGTATAAAATATATAAATTTATAAAAAAATGTGAATAAATTTTTCTAATAATAAAAATGTTAAAAAACATAATTTTTATAATCAAGTTTTATATGTAGAGGAGAGAAAAAACGAAATGAAATTATTATTACATACTTGTTGTGCACCATGTAGTGTGTACTGTATAGATAGCTTAAGACAAGAAGAAATAGAACCAACCATATATTGGTATAATCCAAATATTCATCCATACATGGAATATAAATCAAGAAGAGATTGTTTAAAAGAATACACTAAAAGCATAGAAGTAGAAGCAATATTTGAAGAAGATTATGGATTAGATAAATTTTGTAAAAACGTAGTTGAAGATTTACAAAATAGATGTAGTTTTTATTGCTATCCAGTTAGATTAGAACAAACTGCTAAATATGCAAAAGAAAACGGATATGATGCATTTACAACAACATTATTAGTTAGCCCATACCAAAATCACGAAAAACTAATTGAAGTAGGCAACAAAATGGCTGAAAAATATGGAGTTGAATTCTTATACAGAGACTTCAGAGTTGGATTTAGAGAAGGACAAGCAAAAGCTAGAGAATTAGGTCTTTATATGCAAAAATACTGTGGTTGTATTTTTAGTGAGGAAGATAGATATAGTAAACAGATAAAAAGAGATTTGGAGAACAGCTTATCGTGTAATTATAAGTTAAAAGAATAAAAATTAATAGAGGAAGAATATGAATAAAGAAAAAAATTATTTAACAACAGCTCAATTTGCAAAGTTACATAATGTAAATAAACGTACACTTCACTATTATGATAAAATAGGTTTATTTTCTCCTAAGCATAAAGGAGAAAACAACTATCGATATTATGACGCTTTGCAAAGTATGAATTTTGAATATATTCGTATGTTTAAAGAATTAGATATGAGTATAAAGGAAATTGAAAATTATGTAAAAAAACCAAATGCAAAAGATTTTATTACAATTATAGATAAGAAATCTGCTGAAATAGAAGAAGAAATTAAAAAATTAAAAAAGATTAAAAAATTATTTGAAGAAAAAAAGAACAATTACTAATTAGTGAGAAAAAGGAAAACATGACAATTCAAATAATAGAATGTGAACAGGAAGATTTATTATTAGCGCCTTTTGCCTTTAAAGATGAAGACATAAAAAGATTGTTTCCATACATTAATGAAATTTGGGGAATAGAACAATGTAGAGCAGGTGTAGGAAGTTATATTTCTTTTGAAAAAGTTAAAAATAAAAAATTTGAAGAATATGATGGATTATTTACGCCAAGTTTAAGCCAAACTAAAGAAAATTTTATAAAAACTAAAGGAAAATATTTATGTGGGTATATAAAAGGTGGATGGGATAAGCTACCTAAAATGTATGAAAAAATGTTAGAATATGCAAAAGAGAAACATTTACAATTAACGGGATATGCATTTGAAAAAGGGCTAAATGATTTTGCAATTTGTAATGAAAATGAATATGTTACACAAATTTTAATAAAAATTAAAGAATAAACTTGACTCTACACTTACTAGATACTTTATACTGAAAGTAGAAAAGGAGTGTAGTATATGGAAAGAGAAATAATATTTAGAGAATTTAAAAAAAAGGATTCAAAAATGATTGAAGAAATTATTATAGAGGCATGGAATTATAATGATCTTTGTTCTTCAAAAACAGCACACAAGATGGCAAAAGTTTTTTTGAGTAGCTGTCTAACAAATCAAACTTATACGAGAGTAGCATTGTTAGATAATCAACCAATAGGAGTTATAATGGCAAAAGACGCAAAATCACATAAATGTCCTTTAAAATATAAAATGAAGCAAGCATTTGCAATTATATCTTTATACTTATCTAAAGAAGGGAGAAGTACATCACAAATTTTTTCAAATGTAAATGAAATTGATAGAGAACTTTTAGAAAAATGTAAAAAAGAATACGAAGGAGAATTAGCTTTTTTTGCAATATCTAGTAAAGCTCGAGGAAAAGGAATAGGTAAAAAAATGTTTAATGATATGTTAGAATATATGAAATCGCAAAGTATAAATAATTTTTACTTATTTACAGATACAAGTTGTAACTATGGATTTTATGAGCATCAAGGAATGAATAGATGTGCCGAACAATCGCAAAGTTTTATTATTAAAGGAAAAGAAGCAAAAATGACATTTTTTATATATGATTATTGCATGGATATGCAAAAGAAAATTGTAAAAAATAGAGAATAAAAAAGATTAATAAAAATAAAAAATATATATTTTTAAAATATAAAGATAATAGCAGATAAATAGTTGAATTTATCTGCTATTTATTATATAATGACGGCAAAAGGATGGAAGAATTAAATTGACATTAATTGTTTATAAATGCTATAATTCAAAAGTATAATAAATAATAAAACAAGGAGAAAAGATATGGAAAAATACCTTAAAATGATAGAAAATCAAAATTTGACAAGAGAAGAATTTTTACCAGTATGGCAAGAATTTAAAAAAGATTTAAATACTGGAAAAGTAAGAGTGGCTTCAAAAGAAAATTCAGAATGGAAAGTAAATAAATGGGTAAAACAATTTATTTTATTAGGATTTAAATATGGGGAAATAATTGAATTTGAAGATGGAACAATAGACAAAGACACAATGGGAGAAAGACCTGTAACATTAGAAGAAAAAATAAGAGTAGTCTCACCTACTGTATCAATAAGAGATGGTGTATATATTGGAAAAGGAGTTACATTTATGCCACCGTGTTATGCTAATATAGGAGCATACATAGATGAAGGTTCAATGGTAGATTCACTTGCGTTAGTTGGATCTTGTGCGCAAATTGGAAAAAATGTACATATAGGTGCAGATGTAATAATAGGGGGAGTATTAGAACCAGTAGGAGCATACCCAGTAATTATAGAAGATAATGTATTTATCGGAGCTGGTTCACAAATTACAGAAGGAACAATAGTAAAAGAAGGAGCTGTAATAGGAGCAGGAGTTACAATTACAGGAAGCACACCTGTATATGATAATGTTAATGGAACAATAATAACACCAAACGAAAATGGTCAAATTATAATTCCAAAAGATGCAGTAGTAATTCCAGGAACAAGAGATGTTAATTCTAAAATAGAAGGAGTTACATTATCAAAATCAGTGCCAATTATTATAAAATATGGAAGCAAAATAGTTTTAGAAGATTTATTAAGACCTTAATTAAATAGTTTTAAAATATTCCCTTGGGGATTTTGCTCCAAGGGAATAAATATAGTATAGGATATAAAAGTAAAAATATTAAATACTATAAAGAATTAAAAAAGGGGGAAGCTGTAATTGGCAGTTGTAAATGAAAATTTTTTAAATTTAAAAGATGACTATTTGTTTTCAAAAGTGTTAGAAAAAACAAATGAATATAAAATAAAAAATCCAGAAAAAGAAATTATAAAACTTGGAGTAGGCGATGTTTCTTTACCATTAGTTCCAACTGTGATAAAAGCCATGAATAAAGCAGTAGAAGAAATGGCTAATCAAGAAACTTTTAGAGGATATGGAATTGTACAAGGATATGAATTTTTAATAAATAAAATATTAGAAGTGGAATATAAAAAAAGAGGAATTTACTTAGATAAAGATGAAGTATTTATTGCAGCTGGTACAAAAGGTGATTTAGCAGGAATCGCAGAATTATTGGCAGTAGATAATAAAGTTGCATTGATGGATCCAGTTTATCCTGCATATAGAGACACAAATATCATGATGGGAAGAAATGATATAATATATTTAAAAGCAACTGAAGAAAATAACTTTATTCCAGAAATTCCACAAGAACATGTAGATATAATTTATCTATGTTCTCCTAATAATCCAACAGGTGTTGCATTAAATAAAGAACAATTAAAAATGTGGGTAGAATATGCTAAACAAAATAATTCTATTATTTTATATGACTCAGTATATGAGGCATTTATAACAGATGATAATATTCCTCATAGTATTTATGAAATAGAAGGTGCAAAAGAAGTTGCAATAGAATTTAGAAGTTATTCAAAATTAGCAGGATTTACAGGTGTAAGATGTTCATTTACAGCAGTTCCAAAAGAACTTAAAGTATATACAAAAAATGGAGAAAAAATAACTCTAAACAATTTATGGAGAAGACGTCAAAGTACTAAATTTGGTGCAGCATCATATATAACACAAAGAGCAGCAGATGCAGTGTATAGTGAGCAAGGACAAATAGAAATTAAAGAAAATATAAAATATTATCAAGAAAATGCTAAATATATTAGAGAAGAACTAGAAAAAGTTGGATTTACAGTATATGGAGGAGTACATTCACCATATATATGGTTAAAAACGCCCAATAATATGAAATCATGGGAATTTTTTGATAAACTATTAAATGAAGCGGGAGTAGTAGGAACACCAGGAATAGGTTTCGGAGATTGTGGAGAAGGATTTTTTAGATTAACTGCATTTTCAAGTAAAGAAAATACCAAAGAAGCAGTTAGAAGAATTTCAGAATTATTTAAATAAAAAATATCAAAAAAGTAGTTGAAAACTTCTAAATTAGACATAGATAGTAAAGTTTAGAAAATAAAAATCTAAATCCGATAAAATAGCAAAATATTAATACTTTTTAATAGTATCTTATTTTAAGAAGGGATAAGGAAAGAATGAATATTGAAAAAATAGTATTAGATTTAAAACCACAAATGCTAAAAGATAAAGAATTTTTTTGGAATCATCCAGAAAGAGGCTTAGAAGAATTTGAAACATCAAAATATATAATAAAAAGATTAAAACAAATAGGATATACAGATATAAATAATAATATATATGAGACTGGTATTGTTGCTACACTAAAAGGAGAAGAAGAGGGACAATGCATATTATTTAGAACAGATATGGATGCTGTAACAATGGATGATACAGGTAGAACAAAACATGCATGTGGACATGATGCACATATGTCAATTATGTTAGCTTTTGCTAAAATATTAATTGATAATAAAGAAAAAGTAAAAGGAACAGTAAAATTAGTATTTCAGCCAGATGAAGAAGGAAACGCAGGAGCCAGAAAAATGGTTGAAAATGGAGTTTTAGAAAATCCAAAAGTAGATAAAGCTTTTGCAATTCATGTATGGAGTGAACTTAAAGAAGATACCATAGCAATAAAAGAAGGAGCTGTTATGGCATCTTCAGATCCATATAATATAACGGTGTATGGAAAAGGTGGACATGCGGCAATGCCAGAAAAATGTGTAGATACAATTTATATTGCTAATAAAATTGGAATAGCATTAAAAGAGATGGCTAAAATAAATGTAACATCAGATGAAAAAGCAATAATTGGAGTTACAGCAATACATGGAGGGAAAACTAATAATGTAATTCCAGATACTGTTTCTATGAAAGGAATTTGTAGAACTAATAATAATAATATAAGAAAAGAAAGCAAAGAAAAAATAAAAACGACTGTAGAAAATATTGCAAATAAAATGGGAGGAAAAGCAGAAGTAGAATTTTTGGTAGAATATCCTGTTGTGGAAAATTCTAGACAAGAAGCAAAAGAACTACAAGAAATAGCACGAAAAGTGGTAAACGAAGTAAATACTACATATCAAACAACAGCATCAGAAGACTTTTCGTATTACTTAGAAAAAGTACCAGGAGTAATGATGCATGTAGGATGCCAAAAGGAAAATTTTTATCCGCAACATAGTGAAGAATTTGAAGTAGGAGAAAATCCAATATTAATTGGTACACAAATCTTTTATGAAATTACTAAAAAATATTTAATGTAGAAAATAAGGAGGACAAATTTGTGGACAAATTTGTATTAATAGATGGAAACAGCATAATGAATAGAGCGTTTTATGGGATTATGGGAAGTAGAATGCTTACAACCAAAGATGGAAAATATACAAATGCTGTATATGGTTTTTTAGCTATTCTTTTTAAATTACTAGAAGATATAGAACCCAAATATATAGTAGTAGCATTTGACCTAAAAGCTCCAACAGCAAGACATAAAATGTATGAAGGATATAAAGCAAATCGTCATGGAATGCCAGATGAACTTGCAGAGCAAATGCCGATAATAAAAGAAGTTTTAAAAGCAATGAATATAGACATTATAGAAATGGAAGGATATGAAGCAGACGATATATTAGGGACATTATCTGTATATGGAGAAAAACAAGGACTAGATGTAACCATTTTGTCAGGAGATAGAGATACGTTTCAATTAGCGACAGATAAAGTAACAATCAGAATTCCACATACAAAAGCTGGAAAAACTGAAACAGACGAATATAATAGAGAAAAAATAGTAGAAAAATTTGGTTTACAACCAAAACAATTAATTGAAGTAAAAGGACTACAAGGAGATACTTCTGACAATATACCTGGGGTTCCAGGAGTAGGAGAAAAAACAGCATTAAAGCTAGTACAAGAATATGGTTCAATAGAAAACTTGTATAAAAAAGTAGAAGAAGGAACTGACAATTTAAAAGGAAAACAAAGAGAAAAAATAGTAGAAAACAAAGAATTAGCTCTGTTATCCAAAACACTTGGAACAATAAATGTAGAAGTTCCAATAAAAGACAATTTAAATGATTTTAAAGTAGAAGAATGGAACAAACAAGAAGTTTTAAAACTTTTTGAAGAATTAAATTTTAATAGATATATAGAAAGATTCAATTTAAGAGAAAGTTCAAATAATGATGTAGAAAATAAAGAAGAACTATATACAAATGTAAGTAAAACAGAAAAAGAAATAATCGAATATATAAACAAAACTAAAGAGATGATATTTAATATTTCAACAATAGAAAATAAAAAAGAAGAAAAAATAATAAAAGAAAAAATAGATGGAATTTCAATATATAATAAAGAGAAAAACGAAGTTTATAATATTAATTTAGAAGATAACAAAGTACAAATATTAAAAGAAATATTTGAAAATTCAGAAATTAATAAAATAGGAATAGACTTAGGAAAAACATATATATTATTAAAACAAGAAAACATTAGTCTAAAAGGTATATATTATGACATATCAATTGCATCATATATACTTAATCCAACTAATAATAAATTAAAAATAGAAGATTTAATTCCAAGATATTTGAATATAATAATAGATGACTATTTACTAAATGATGCTAAACAAGAACAAATTAATTTATTTGACATGGAAGATGAAAATAAAAAAGAAACTGAAAAAGAGCAAAAAGTAACCATATCAAATTTATATGCATATGCTATTGGAAAAATAAGAGAAAAAACAGAAAAAGAATTAAAAGAGATTAATTGTATAGATTTGTTTTATAATATAGATATGCCAACAGTAGAAGTATTGTCAAATATGCAATGGAATGGTATGTATGTTGATAAATCTGAACTAGAACAATTTGGAAAAGAATTAACAGAAAAGTTAGAAATATTAACAAAAGTAATACATGAAATGGCAGGAGAAGAATTTAATATTAATTCAACAAAACAATTAGGAGAAATTTTATTTGAAAAAATGAAATTACCAGTTGTTAAAAAAACAAAAAGTGGTTATTCAACAGATGTAGATGTACTAGAAAAACTAAAAAAAGAAGACCCAATAATAGAAAAAATATTAGAATATAGACAGTTAATGAAATTAAATTCTACATACGTAGAAGGACTAAAACAATATATAAACCCAACAACAAATAGAATTCATTCATTCTTCCATCAAACCATAACAGCTACTGGTAGAATAAGTTCAACAGAACCAAACTTACAAAATATACCTACAAGATTTGAATTAGGAAAAAGAGTAAGAAAAGTGTTTAAACCAGAAGAAGGCAATGTGTATATTGATGCTGACTATTCTCAAATAGAATTAAGAGTTTTAGCATCAATATCAGAAGATGAGCATATGATAGAAGCATTTAAAGAAGGGCAAGATATACACAAACAAGCAGCCTCTAAAGTATTTAAAACACCTATAGAAAAAGTAACTAAAGAACAAAGAAGTAATGCGAAAGCAGTAAATTTTGGAATAGTATATGGTATAAGTGACTTTGGATTAGGTGAGCAATTAGGGATAGGAAGAAAAAAAGCTAAAAAATATATAGATGATTATTTAAGGCAATATTCAGGAATAAATAATTTTATGGACAATATAAAAGAAGTAGCAAAAGAACAAGGGTATGTAGAAACATTATTTCATAGAAGGAGATATATACCAGAGCTAAAGTCTAATAATTATATGGTTAGACAATTTGGGGCAAGAGCAGCAATGAATACACCAATTCAAGGAACAGCAGCAGATATAATGAAAATAGCGATGCTAAAAGTTTTTAAAGATATAGAAAAAAGGGGATTAAAATCAAAAATAGTATTACAAGTGCATGATGAAATGATGATAGAATCACCAAAAGAAGAAATACAAGAAATACAAGAAATCATGAAAAAATGCATGGAATCAGCAGTAGATTTAAAAGTACCATTGGTGGCTGAACTATCAGAAGCAGACAATTGGTATGAATGTAAATAAATTAAAAGGAGAGAGAATAAATTGAAAGGAAAAAAGATATACATTTTTCTTGCAATAATTTTAGTAATCCTTATAATAATAGGTATTTTTAAAGATAAATTTTTGAAAATAATATATCCTAAAACATATGAAGAAATAGTTTCTATTTATGCTGAAAAATATAAAGTAGAAGAAGAATTAGTATTTGCAGTAATAAAAGCAGAAAGTAATTTTAAACAAGATGCAGTATCACATAGAGATGCAATAGGATTAATGCAAATTATGGAAGAAACGGCAATTGATGTTGCTAAAAAATATGGTATAAATATAGACTATAATAACGCGAAAGAAGAAATAAAAAATGTTCAAAATAATATTAATATAGGAATAAAATATTTATCAGTTTTACTTGATACATATGGTAACAAAGAAGTTGCAGTTGCTGCATATAATGCAGGAATAGGAACGGTGAACACTTGGATAAAAAAAGGTATAATAAAAGCAGACGGAAGTGATATAGAAAATATACCATATAAAGAAACAAATAATTATGTAAGAAAAATATTAAGAAATTATAAAATATATAATAAACTTTACAACTAGACAAACCAATAAAAATAGAATAAAATGTAGAAAAATAAAAGGAGAAAAAGAATGTTATTAGAGCAACTATTATTTACATTTATTTCATTTGCAATTTTTGTATATATGTTTTTTACAATGATTAAAAGAAATGATACAAGTTATGTAATAATATTAGTAATAGAAGCAATAGGAATAGCACTGAATTTTGTAGAAGTTCTATTTACAGTAACGTTAAGTATGTTTTGGGTGATACTAAAATATATATTAGCAATTTTATTACCAATAATTATCTTTCTTTTAGAAAAAAAAGGTATATATTTATATGAAATAATAGATATAACTAAAGCTAGAATATGTTTGATGTCTGGTAATAATAAAGGTGCAAAACAAGCATTAATGGACTTATTAGAGAAAAATATTAACAGCTATAAAGCACATAAAATGTTAGCTCAAATATATGAAAAAGAAGGCGGAATGAGAAAAGCTATAGATGAATATGTACAAGCAATTGATATAGATAAACAAGATTATGATTCATATTATAAAGTTGCAGAATTATTAAATGGATTAGATAAAAAAGAAGAAGCGACAGAAATGTTATTTAATTTATTAAATAAAAAGCCAGAAACTTATGAAGCAAGTATGCTTCTTGGAGATATATTATTTGAAAATCAAATGTACAAAGAAGCTGTAAATGTATATCAAGAAGCACTAAAATATAATGCATATAGTTATGATTTGAATTATAATTTAGGCATGGCATATACAATGTTAAATGATTTTCAAAGTGCAAAAACTTGTTATGAAAAAGCAGCAGAAATTAATACATTATCATATTGTACAAAATATAATTTAGCAGAAATTGCCTTAATTTATAAAGAAATAGAAGAAGCAGAAAAGAAATTTTTAGAAGCTGTAAATGAGGAAGAACTATCAGCAGATAGTTATTATGAACTTTCAAAAATATCATTATTAAAAAACGATAAAGACACTGCCATAAAATATATAAATGTTGCAGTAGATATTGATAGCAAAAAAATTGTAGAAAGAGTAAAAAAAGATCCAATATTTATACCAATTATGGCAAAAATTTCAATGCCTTTTAACTTAGAAAGTAAAGAAATTAAAGAACCAAAATTAAATGAAAAAGAAAAACAAGCAAAAGTACACTTGGAGGAAATGTCAGAGATAACAAGACATTTGGGCTATAATGATATAAACTTATTGAAAAATAATAAGGAAGATAAAAGACAAGAAAAAATAATACAAAAAGAAGAGATACAAAATGAAATAGATGATAACCAAAAAGAATTACACTAAAATAAAAAATAAGCTCATAAAATTTATAAAAAACAATATAATAAGCATAAGGAGGGATTTTATGAGCACAAGTTTTTCTATAATAGGTGGAGATTTACGAATAATAAAATTAGCTAAAATGTTAGCAGATGAAGGAAATCAAATATATGTATATGGACTTGAAAAAGCAGAAGAATTAAAAGGACATCAAAATATAATGTTTACTGAAAAAATAAGTAAAGCAATTCCAGAAGACGTAGAAATTGTAATTGGACCAATACCTTTTTCAAGTAATGGAGTAAATATAAATGCACCTTTTAGTGATAAAGAAATATCAATAAGAGAACTAATTCATTATTTAAATGCTAAAATCTTAATAGCAGGAAGTATAACTCCAGAAATATATGATATGGCAAATGATGAGTATATCGAAATAATAGATATAATGAAAAGAGAAGAATTAGCAGTTTTAAATACAGTATCAACAGCAGAAGGAACAATAGAAATTGCCATTTCTAATACTAATAAAATAATTCATGGAAGTGAAGTTTTAATTCTAGGGTTTGGAAGAACAGGAAAAGTATTAGCTAGAAAAATGGCAGGGTTATCAGCAAAAGTTACATGTGCAGCAAGAAAAGATGAAGATTTAGCATGGATTAGAGCTTATGGACATAATGAAACTAATATAAATGTATTGGGGGAAAATTTATCAAAATATGACTTAATAATAAATACTGTGCCACATTTAATATTAAATAAAGAAAGGCTACAATATGTAAAAAAAGATGCACTTTTAATAGACTTAGCGTCAAATCCAGGAGGAATTGATAAAAGAGAAGCAAAAGAAAGAAATTTAAAACTTGTATGGGCATTAGCATTACCAGGAAAAGTAGCACCAGTCACAACAGCGGAATTTATAAAAGATACAATATATAATATATTAAAAGAAATTTATAAAAAATAAACAAATGAAAGAAGGAAAAGATATGTTTTTAGAACTATTAAAATCTGCAATTTTTGGAATTGTAGAAGGTATAACAGAGTGGTTACCAATAAGTAGTACAGGACATTTAATCTTAGTGGAACAGTTCCTAAAATTTAATCAAGTATCAGATGGATTTTGGGAAATGTTCCAAGTAGTAATACAGCTTGGAGCTATATTAGCAGTTGTATTATTATATTTTAAAGATATATGGCCATTTACAAAAAATAAAGAAAAAGCAATAAAGAAAACAGGAATACTATCAATATTTAATAAAAAAATAATGAATTTATGGGGGAAAATATTAGTAGCTTGTGTGCCAGCTGCAATAATAGGATTAGCATTTGATGATGTATTTGAAGCCTTATTTTATAATCCCACATGCATTGCAATAGCATTAATTGTATTTGGTATAGCATTTATTATAATAGAAAATTGGAATGCAAAAAGGAAAGGAAATTTAAAAGAAGAAAGTACACAAATTACATATAAAGATGCATTAATAATAGGTGTGTTTCAATTAATAGCAGCGATATTTCCAGGAACATCACGTTCAGGAGCAACAATCATAGGTGGATTATTAATTGGATTATCAAGGCCTAATGCAGCAGAATTTACATTTTATCTAGCGATACCAACAATGGTGGGAGCAAGTTTGTTGAAACTTTTAAAATTTGGTTTAGCATTTACAGGAACTGAAATAGCTATATTATTAGTTGGTATGATAGTTGCTTTTGTTGTATCAGTTATTGTTATAAAATTCTTAATGAATTATATTAAAAAACACAACTTTAAAGTGTTTGGCTATTATAGAATTGTACTAGGTATTCTTGTACTAGGATATTTTTTAATAAACAATGTATCTATAATTAAATAATAAAAATAAAACTCTTAATATTATATAAATATTGAGAGTTTTATTATATTTGTTTTTTTACTCTATTTTTCGGTCTCTTTTAATATCTTGACTAAAACGATTATCACATAATTTATCATATTCTTTACATTTAATTTTATATTCCATTTGCATACATAAATATCTGTAATAACAATATGCTTGTTCATATTGCATAATAGGATTAAACATAGGGTCTTTATATAAATCGTTCATATCCATTCCAATATTAGGTTGCATGTTATAATCCATAAAACTAGGATTATAATTATTAAAATCTTTATCCATAAAAAATCATTCCTTTCTCTTACAACTTGAAGTTATACATAGTTATAAAAGAAAATATTTCTTTTAAACCATGACTGAAAATAAAAATTATATATCAAAATTAAAAAAAGGTATAACATTAATAAAAATATAAGTATAAAAACTTGCTAAAATGCCATGTAACAATTTGCCATAAACATATGGTTTTATAGACAAATCACTTTTAGAAGTAATACTAAGAACTTGTAACAAAACAGAAATACCACCAAAACCAAGTAGAAATGCAGTGAAAATTAAATTGGTAGAAATTTTTTTATTAGAAATATTGGAGATAGTGCTAATGCCATTAGTTATTTCTAAAAAACCACTGATTAAAGGACTGGCAAAAGATGTATCAATATTAAATGCCTGTAAAATAGGAGAAAAACAATCAGATAAAATATGTATAATTCCACTAGACTTTAAAATAGATATAACACTAGAAAATATAACTACAAATCCACCAATAAGTATAATTGTAGAAATAGAACTATTAATACTTTCGGCTAAAATTTCTCCTAAATTAGCAAATGAAACTTCTTTAGTCTTACTTTCATTTAATATTTTTTTATTTGAATATTCACAAGAATTATTTCCACGTTTCCAAAAACGAAAGATAAATCCTACAGTAATACAAGCTAAAATGTGAGTTATAAATAATAAAATGCCAATAGTAGTATTTCCATACATTAAAATTCCAACAGTTCCAATTATAAATAAAGGTCCAGAATTATTAGTAAAACTAAGTAATCTTTCACATTCCTCTTTAGAACAAATATTATTTTTCCTAAAATTAGTTGCAAGTTTTGCTCCCATTGGATATCCACTGATAATTCCCATTATAAATGCAAAAGCACCTTCGCCCCTAATATTAAATATAGGCTTCATATAGATATTTAAAAAATTACCAATTTGTGAAACCAATCTAGTATGCAATAACAATTCTGTAGCTACAAAAAAAGGAAATAAAGAAGGAACAACTGATGTAGCCCATAACTTTAAACCAGATTTTACAGCAGGCAAATTACTATTAGAAAATACTATTAAACCACAGGTAAAAAGTAGAAAAATTGCAGGTAACAAATTTTTTTTAAGTTTTACAACATAAAAGTTTGGTTTTATTTTTATCACCTCCAAACCTTACTAAAAGTTTATTCGAAATGTAAAATTATAGAACAAGCAAAATATAAAAATATGGATAACTAGAGATGTTGAATCAGTAGAAAATATAAAAATCTTAAAGTACTAATTAGATTAGTAAAAATATAAAGCCAAAGCATAAAAAATTAATAAAAATCGTATTTGACAAAATAAAAAATATAATATATTAATTTTGCCTTTCGCCAAAAGGTAGAAAGGAGGTCGTTATGAAAGACTTACTTGAAGTGCTAAAACTTTTATTGATTTATTACATAATAAAGCAATTGAGTAAATAGCATAAGAAAAAGACTAGGAAAAATGTTTTGACAGACATTCCTAGTCTTTTTTTGCCATTATTACTTGACTTACTTTGCAATTGCTATAAATATATTAGCATATATTTTATTATATGTCAAATTTAAAATTTTATATGTACATATATACCTAATTTTAAAATTAATATGTATCAAATTATTCATATTTTTCCTTGTAATTTAAGCTAAAAAATGATATATTTAAATAGAAATTTTATGCAAAAGGAAGTGAAAACATGGACATAAAAGGATTAATTGAAAAATCAAATTTTAAAATAGCTAAAGACAAAATATTATTTAATGAGCCAATGGCAAAATATACAACATTTAAAGTAGGTGGACCTGCTGAATGTTTAATAAAAATAGGAACAGAAGAAGAATTAAAAGAAATACTAAAATTTGCAAATGAAAACAAAATTCAAATAACAGTTTTAGGAAATGGAAGTAATGTATTAGTCTTAGATGAAGGAATTAAAGGAATTACATTAATAATAAAAATAGAAAAAATTGAAATAGAAAAAGAAAATTCAAAAGAAAATGTAAAAATAAAATTAGGAGCAGGAGAAAAAATAGCAAAAGTAGGAAGGATATTTGCTAGAGAAAATTTAACTGGTTTTGAAGAAATAACAGGGATTCCTGGCACAATAGGTGGAGCAGTAAGAATGAATGCAGGGGCTAATGGCAGAGAAATGAAAGACATTGTAAAAACTGTAAAATGCATGGACTACCAAGGAAATAAAATAGTATTAGAAAATAAAGACATGGAATTTAACTATAGAACATCTATAATTAAAAATAAAAAATATATAGTAACAGAAGTAGAAATAGAATTGGAACAAGGAGATTTAGAAGAAATAAAATCAAAAATAGATTTATATGAAGAAAAAAGAAAAAGTAGTCAACCACTTGAATATCCAAGTGCAGGTAGTACATTCAAAAGAGGAAAAGATTTTATAACAGCTAAACTAATTGATGAAGCAGGACTAAAAGGAACACATGTAGGAGATGCAGAGGTATCAACAAAACATGGAGGATTTATAATAAACAAAGGAAATGCAACAGCAAAAGATATATTAGAGTTAGTAGAAATAGTAAAAGATGAAATCTATAAAAAATATCAGAAAAAAATTGAATTAGAAGTAGAAATTATAAGCTAATGTAAAGGAGTTAAAATAAAATGAAAGGTTTTATGCAATGGTTTAAATCTAGCAGTAAAATGAAAAGATGGATGTTCTTAATCTTAATAGGAATTATACTTTCATGTTATGGTTTAGCAAAAATTTTAGTCATGAAAGAGATATCTTTTGGAGAAGTTGGAGGAGTTATTGCAATATTTGCTGTTGGTTTTGTTGCAATAGTATTAGGTTTAGTAGGATTAAATAAAAGAACATTAGAAGTTTTAATAGAATCAAGTGATGAAAGAATGGAAAATAAACAAAATGTAAATGTAAAATCACTTATATTTAATAAAACTATTTATGATAAAGGACCAAATATTGTTGTGATAGGTGGAGGAACAGGATTAGACACTGTACTTTCAGGATTAAAAAATTATACAAATAATTTAACAGCAATAGTTACAATATCAGATTATGGAGAAACAGCAACAAACTCAAGAAAAGAGTTAAAAATGTTGCCACTTGATGATATAAAAAGTAGTATAGTTTCTTTATCCACAAAAGATGGGCAAATAAATAAATTATTTAATTATGAATTTAGCAGTGGAAAATTAAAAGGATTAAGTTTTTCTGATATATATTTTTCAGCAATGAAAGAAATAAATGGTAATTTTGAAGATTCAATAATTAAAAGCAACGAAGTATTAAATATGGTAGGAAAAGTTATACCTGTAACCTTAGATGAAATGAAAATTGTTGCAGAGCTTGCAAATGGATATATAGTTGAAGAAAAATCAAGAATTCCAGAAGTAGTATCAGAAAAAATAACAAAAATAAATAGAATAATGATTAGTCCAACAAATTGCAGACCAGCTCCAGGTGTAGTTGAAGCAATAAAAAATGCTGACTGCATAGTAATAGGACCAGGAAGCTTATACACAAACGTTATTCCAAATTTATTAATAAATGGAGTAGCAAAAGCAATAAAAGAAAGTACAGCAATTAAAGTATATGTAAGTAATATAATGACAGAACCAGGTCAAACTGACAATTATACAGTATCAGACCACTTAAATGCAATAATAGAACATTGTGGAACAGGAATTGTAGATTACTGCATTTATGATACAGGAGAAATAATTCCAGAATATATTAAAAAATATAACCTAGAAGGTCAAGATTTAGTAGAACAAAATATTGATAATGTAAAAGGAATAAAGTTTTTACAAAGAAACTTGTCAATGATAAAAGATGGTTTAATTAGACATGATCCAAGTTTAGTTGCGTCTTCTATTATAGAATTGATATGTGATGACTTAAAATATCAAGATAAACAGAGCGATCCACAATATTTAATGCTAAATAATAAACTAAGAGAAGAAAAAAGAATAAACAAAGTAAAAAAACAAATGGCGAAAAAAGCACAAAAAGAGCGTGAAGGAAAAATAAGCAAAAAAGATAAAGTTTTAAAATCAAAAAGTAAATTTAGCAATAAATATAGTGATAGAATTGCATCAATAAGAGAAGCTGATAAAAAAGCAGAACAAAAAATGGTACAAAGAAGAACTAAAAAATCCACAGCACCTAAAGCAGAAAGTAGAAGAACAGGAACTAAAACAGTAAATACAAGAGCAAGAGCCAAGACAGGTAATAGAAAAACAACAGAAGCTACGACTAGAAAAAGAACGAACCAAGAAATAAGAGAAGAAATGATAAAAAAATTAGAAAATAGCAAACTAAAATAATATAACTAAATGAAAAAGTAGTTAAAAATAGGAGGCACACTTATGAAAATTACAAAAGAAAATCTAAATTTAGAAAATGGACTAAGCAAAGAATGGATTATAACTAATGGAATTGGTGGATATTCTTCATCAACAATTATTGGAGCAAACACAAGAAAATATCATGGTTTGTTAATTTCAGCACTTACTCCACCTGCAAGAAGATTTTTTATATTGTCAAAAGTAGATGAAAGTATAGAAATAAGAGGAAGAAAATATGGTTTATATACTAATGTAGGAAAAGAATATATATCTAAAGGATATGAATATCAAGAAGAATTTGAAAAAAATTATCTTCCAACATTTAAATACAAAATAGGAAAAGTAGAAATAATTAAGACAATATGTATGGAGTATGGAAAAAATTTAGTAGGAATTTACTACAAAATAAAAAATGGAGGATGTAAAGCGAAACTAACATTAGCACCAATTATAAATTTCAGAGATTTTCACACAGTAAATACAGAACATGAATTTAATTTAAGACAAAATAATAAAAATCAAAAAGTAAAATTAATAGTAGATAACCATTCTGAAACACCAATATATATAAATGTTTCAGAAGGAGAATATATCCCACATGAAAATGATACTTTTAGAAATATGTTTTATATAGAAGAAGAAAAAAGAGGATTTTGTGGAGAAGAAAATCATATAGTACCAGGAAGATATGAAATAGATATAAAAGCAAACGAAGAAAAAGAAATTTCATTTGTATGTGCCTTAGAAGAAAATATAGAACAAATTGATGTAAAAGATTTAATAAAAAAAGAAGAGAATAGATTAAAAGAGATTATAAATAAATCACAATTAATAGAAGAAAAAGAAAAGAAAACAAAAAAAGAACAACAAAAAGATGAATTAATAAAAAATCTAATAATAGCATCAGATAATTTTGTGGTAAACAGACCGAATTTTGGATTACATACATTAATTGCAGGATATCCATGGTTCTTAGACTGGGGAAGAGATACATGCATATCATTTGAAGGAACATTGCTAGTTACAAAAAGATATGAAATTGCTAAAGAAGTTTTAAAAACCATGATAAGAGATGTAAAATATGGACTTGTACCAAATGGGTATTCAGGTTATGATAATAGACCATTATATAATAGTGTTGATGCTTCTTTATTATTATTTGAAACTGTAAAAAAATATTTAGAATATACAGAAGATTATAAGTTTGTAAAAGAAGAAATATATCCTATATTTGAAGAAATTATAAAATGGTATTCTAATGGAGTAGATGTAGACGAAAACAACATTTATTTAGATACAGATGGACTAATAGTATCAGGAACAGAAAACACACAAAATACATGGATGGATGTTAAATTCCAAGGTAAAGCAGTAACACCAAGAAATGGTAAAGCAGTAGAAGTAAATAGCCTATGGTACAATGCTAATAAAATCATGGTTGAACTAAGTATAAGATTTGGACATTTTATATCAGCAAAAAAATATAAAGACTTAGCAGAAAAATGTAAATCAGCATTTGAAGAAAAGTTCTATAATTCAAAAACAAAATGCCTATATGATGTATTAGGAGATAGTAAAATAAGACCAAACCAATTATTTGCACTTAGTTTAACATATCCTATAATAGATTTAAATACAGAAATAGCAAAAAATGTAATAAACACTGTAGAGAAAAAATTATTAAATGCATATGGTTTAAAAACTTTAGCAAGTGGAGAAGAAAATTATGTTGAAGTATATGAAGGAAACGAAGAACAAAGAGATACCAGTTACCACCAAGGAATTACATGGACATGGTTATTAGGTTTATACTATAACGCATTAAAAAATCAACTAAAATGTACAAATGAAAAAGAAGAAATGACAAAAATACAAAATAAAATAAAGAAGTTTATATCTAAAACAGAAAAGACATTTACAAAAGAAGTAAACGAAGAAGGATGCATAGGAAGTATAGCTGAAATTTATGATAGCATAGAACCACAATTACCCAAAGGAACAGTTGCACAATGTTGGAGTGTAGCAGAAGTATTTAGAATTATATTAGGAAAATAAAGAAATAAAAGAAAATAAATACAGTAAGGGATATATGAAATTTAAGGAGTATAAAATTTATGGTACCAATTGAAATTTTAGAAAAAGAATTAAAAACTGGTAATTTAAATAGTATATATTTATTTTATGGTGAAGAATTATTTTTAATAGAAAATGCAGTAAAAAAAATAAAAAATCAATTTGGAGAAACCATAAAAGGAATAAATTTTATTTCTATTGATGATACTAATGTACAAGAACTAATATCAGATATAGAAACTCCAGCATTTGGTTATGAAAAAAAATTAATAATAGCAAGAAATACCAATATACTAAAAAGAGAAGGAAAAAGAAAAAGTACAGAATTAGTAAAAATAAGAGAAAAGCTAGATGATTATATAAAAGAAAATGAAGATATAATAAAACAAACAGTTATATTAGTATTTATAGAGGAAGATGTCGATAGTAGATTTGCATTATATAAAACACTAGATAAAATAGGAACTGTGTGCAAAGTAGATTTTCAAAAACCAATACAATTAGAAAAAAGGATGCTCTCAATATGTAATAGCTATCAAGTAAAAATAGACAATTCAACAATGAAATATTTTGTAGAAACTTGCGGAACAAATATGCAAGAATTAATTAATGAAATTAGAAAATTGATAGAATATGCAGGCAAAGATGGAACGATAAAAAAAGAAGATATAGATTTATTAACAATAAAAAAACTAGAAAATGTTATATTTGATTTAACAGATAACCTAGGAAAAAGAGAAACAAAAAAAGCACTAGAAGTTTTACAAAATTTAATAAATAATAAAGAGCCTATACAAAAAATATTGATAAATTTATATAATCATTTTAAAAAATTATACTTTACAAAATTAGCAGTAAAAAATAATAAAGACTTAGTATCAAGTTTGAATTTAAAACCAAATCAAACTTTTTTAACAGGAAAATATAAAATGCAAGCAGGATATTTTAAAGAAAGTGAATTGAAAAAGATACTTCAAGAGTTGCGCGATTTAGATTATAACTATAAAAATGGATTAATAGATTTAAATATAGGCTTAGAAGCGATATTGTGTAGATATTGTTCGTAAAATATATAATTTAAATTGTAAAAAATATAAAAAATGTATAATAAATCACTTAAAAGATAAAAATAGAAATAAGAAATTTTATCTTTTAGGTGATTTTATGTTTGATTTAAAAAATAAAAAAAGACTGATAATAAGTTTTATACTTATATATAGTATATTAACAATACTTATAACTATTTTTATAAGTAACTATAGTGAATCATATGCATTATCCAAATATGGTTCAAGAGGACAAGAAGTAAAAACTATACAAGACAAATTAAAAAGATGGGGATATTATAAGGGAAATGTAGATGGGATTTATGGTTCACAAACATTAGAAGCGGTTAAATATTTTCAAAGAAAAAATGGACTAAAAGTAGATGGTATAGCAGGTAAAGATACGTTAAAAGCAATGGGAATTATGAATTCAAATTCATCAGGAAGTGGTTCAGGAAGTTCTGGTTCTACTAATTCCAATGATGTAAACTTACTTGCAAGATTAATATATGGAGAAGCAAGAGGAGAACCATACACAGGGCAAGTTGCAGTAGGAGCAGTAGTAATGAATAGAGTAAGAAACAGTTCATTTCCAAACACAATTGCAGGTGTAGTATATCAGTCAGGTTCATTTGATGTAGTAGCAGATGGACAAATAAACTTAGCACCAAACTCAACAGCAAAAAAAGCAGCACAAGATGCACTAAATGGCTGGGATCCGTCATATGGAGCAATATACTACTTTAACCCTAAAACAGCAAGTAACAAATGGATATGGTCAAGACCAATGACAGTAACAATAGGAAATCATCGATTCTGTAAATAAAGCCAATGTCCAATTGGGGACGTTTCTCAATTGGACATTTTGGAAATTTATGTAAGTGTTAATAATATTTTAATATATATTATAAATATACTTTATGCATCACAACAATAAAATTTAAATTTCTGTGGGTTGTGGAATATAGTGAATACAAAGTGGATATAATATCATGGAAAAAGAAAAACAATTTGATATACTAATTAAAACTAAAATAACAAAAGAGGAGAAAAAATAATGAAAAAAGTAATCGCTGAAAGCCTTGGTACTGTACACACACACACACACACACACCTTATGTTTACTAAATAAAGAAATAAATGAAAATC
>CAUWGA010000004.1:0-78108 GCA_963558245.1 uncultured Clostridia bacterium | reverse complement strand
TTTTTGCATAAAAATAGTTGGAGTTTTATCCACCCCAACTAATATTATAGAACCATAAATTTTAATGTTTTTTATCATTATTTTGGAAACGGCACTAGAAGTTACGCCCAGCACTTGTTGAGTATTAAATAATGACGTCCTAGAAACGTCTTAAATCATTTATAATTATTAAGGCGACACAGGGCTTAAAGAAATAAAAATACGATTAACCTAGACCAATTTAGAAGTAAGTAAAAAATGAGAAAAGGGGGGTTACAAAAATAAATAAGAAATAATTTGATTTTGCAGATATAAGACATAAATTGTAAAATTTTACCTTGTTCGCTTGAATTAAACCGAGAAATACTATAATATATTACTAACCTTTCATTGTCAAAAGGCAGTCTTTTACATAAGGACGGAAAGGGGGGTACTTGATATGACATATCCCGAACTTATTCTAAAAATGGTTGAAAAGTTGCTAGAAGAAAAAGACAAAAGTTATGAACTTCAATCAGAATTAGAAGAATACAAAAAGAGTAAAGACTAGAATGTGTCATACATAGTCGAAAGCAAGGAAGTTGTTACGAAACTTCTTTGCTTTTTTATTTCCTATAAAAAATAAAAAAGTATGTGCAGTTACGATACACATACGGGTAAACAATATAACACATCCCGAACGAGAGTACATTGTTTAATGTAACTATATGATAGCATAATTTATCAATTCTGTCAAACAGTTTTAAAATTTAGATAGTGTCAATTTACCGTCAATTTATTTCGGGAAAATTTATAAAAAATTTTTCACCTTCAAAATTGCTCTATAAATAGACTGTTCTACACAGTCTTGTATTCTAATAAATTTTTTAAAAATATTTTTTCTTCTTATGCTCCAAAATTCATTATTAGAACGCTGACTGGCTTGAAATTTATGCTTTCTTTTATTTTTGCGTTAGCCTGATTTCTTATGTTTTGTATTTCTTTAAATTATATTACTTTTTTACTTTTTTCTAATATTTCTTTTGTACTTATATTGTCTTCCTTTGATGTTCTTAATTTACTCATATTGTTCACATCTCTTGTAGTCCATCCCATTGGTCTTGAACTCATTCTATCTGAATATATATGGCTTATATGTCCTTCAGCACTGCATCCATGTAATTCTTTTTTATTTCTGTATAAATTCTTTATTCCTTCCACATTGTTTAAAATGTACTTCATTAAATCTTCTTTTCCTTTTCTTCTGCTATTTCTGATTTGAAATCTAATTTATTTATTTCATTTTTTACTGTTTGTTTTGATATTTCTGTTCCATATGATGCCTTTTGTCCTGCTTTTCTGTATGATGTTTCTCTTGCTTCTTCTATTAATCTTTCTTTTACGTTTGGTAACATTCTTTCCCTTTTTTCTAATTTTAAAAACTGGTCTAAAAGATAAATTCTTTCCTTTTTTATTAAATTAATTTTACCGAATTTATTTTACACTAACTTTTCTATTCTCATATGAAAGAAGCCTAATCATACAGTTGCATGATTAGGCTTAGATGTGACATTATAAGTATAACTGTTAATATCCTTAGAAAAGCTTATAATTTGTGTTGACTTTTAAAGTTTTCAATAAACGATTTATATGTTTCTTTTTGAACGTCAATCTCTTTACTGTCAAAAATTCTTCTTGAGTAGACAAGTTCGCAATTATTTTCTGCATATAAAGATATCATTTTGTAATGAGCAAATGTAATATAATCTTTTTTCTTTGTAGCAATAAAAACATCATCACCTATGTTTAGTTCTCTCACTCCTTCTGTGTATTTTATTCCATCAGAATAAACACAAATTTCCATTGTACTTGTACAAAATCCCGAAATTAACAATTTGTTTGCAACTTTCTTTGCTGGAATTAAAGTTCTTATTTTCGAATTAGATTTGAACCTAGGCTTATTACTAATATGATTGCTATCTTGTTTTAAATAGTTAACCTTAACACCATACATTCTTGCTTTTAATGCCATTGTTTTATCTGATGTTAATAGTACTACATTTTCTTTGTTTTCTGCACAATACTTTATAATACAATCATCTGGAATTTCCAAAGATTCATCAATTAAAACAGTTTCAAAATTTTTATAATTTTCTGCTGCTAAAGCTAAAATATATCTTGCATCAACTCCATTAGTATCTCTAAACTTTTGCATATTTTCCAATTCTCTAATTGTTATACTTGTTAATATAATCTTCGACTTTGTATCGCAAATTTTATCAAGTATATCTTCTCTTAAAGATTTTATTCCTGTTATAGATGCATCAATAACGTAGTTTTTTACTTCTTGTTCCGTCATATTCTGTTCGCTTGATATTGATTTTTTTTCTATTTTTGTTTTAGCATCTTTCTCTTTCTTTGGTCTAGCTTTTTTCTCTGTTTTAATCAGTGCCTCTTTTTCATTTTTCTTTTCAATTTGAGCTTGTTCTTTATTAACAGCTATTTGTTGTTTAATCCGCTTAAAAATTGTAGGATGTTTTGACATAGTTGTATTAATTTCTGCATAAGATAAATTTGTTGCTCTTTCAATATCTTTAATGCTTTTTGCTGTCTTGGCAGCCTCTCTAATTTTTTTACAGTCCTTCTCAATCTCTTTTGCTGTTCTTTTTGCCATATTATTATTATCTCCTTTTGCTATAAATTTCTTTTAAAAGATTTTAAGGTATTAAATATTAAAAGTTCTCTCTCCTTTCATTTGCCCAATACGGGCTTTGATGTAATTTTACATAATATCGGTTACAAATTAATTATAACATTTTATTTTCTATTTGTAAACTTTGTGATAAATAGAAATTATTATTGGTAATAAAATAGAACATTCTATGATGTTCTATCTTGACTAATTTTTTTAATTTCTATCATCGATTCAGCTAAGCTTTTACAATATACTATATACTCTCTAATAAGTCCTTTATCATTTATTTCTGCCAATATATTTTTGAATTCAATTAAATTTTTATCTATTTTCATTTCATTAGAGTTTATAGTTAAATCATCTAGCATTAAATAATCAAACGATAACTCTAATTTATTTACTATTTCTAACATAGTATGCAAACTAGCAATTCTGTTTCCACTTTCTAGATTACTAATGTATGACGGAGTCACATCTATAAGTTCAGCTAATTTCTCTTGTGAGATGTTTTTTCTTATTCGTTGTTCTTTTATTTTTTTACCAATAGATTTTAAATCCATATGTTCCTCCTTCATTACATATTAATTGAGATTATATAATTTTAAGTTCATATTTTGAATAAACTATTTGTTTCCTATATTTCTGTATGAAATGTATTTATCTTTTCTATATGTTAATTTTATCCAAAAACATATGTATAATTTTATATGCTAAAAATATATTATATAATTCTCGTTTTCTATTTTTAATACAGTAGAACTTAATGTTTATTTCAAAGTTCTACTTTCTATGTTTAACTTGTATTTTTCTACAAAAATCCTCCTTTATGCTAATTTTCTAGTATTTTCGCATTATTCGACAAAATATTGTTAACTATTCAAGTATAATCATTTTTGCACTAATGAAAATAGGAGGGAATTTTGTGGATACATTAAATTTTAAAAAATCTGGTACTATTACGGTGTCTGTTTACAAATCTAAGATTTCTGACAAAACACATTTTGAAATAGAATCTGACTGCGAAGATGTTTTACCAGTTTCATATGTAATTGAAGATACATTATATCTTTATTAAAAAATAACTAACTTTTTCCAAGTATTTCTACTTTTAAAAAGTTAGTTATTTTTTATCTTTCTGATATTTGATTTAATTGTTCTATTTTTTTATCTATCCCATTTTGTATTGATTTTTTTATAATTGCTCTTAAATGTTCTGGCTCTGGCATATCTTTAGGGTCTAATGCTGCTAACACAAATTTATCTCTTACACTATGTCTTTTTATTCTTCCTGTATTTTCGTCTACTTTTCTACCTAAATGTTCAAGCATTGTACTCATATCCATTTCAAATCCATGTTGTTTAGCAAATATATTTGCATATGCTAATGTTGTTCTTGTGTTTCCATCTCGAAAAGGATGTACTCTCCATATTTTTGCTAAGCTATCTGTAAATTTTTCTGTTATTTCGTCTAAATTCATTTCTTTCCAATTATAACTATTAATTTCATTCATACATTTTTCTAATTTTGATGGTATTTCTTTTGGCATTGCATATTGTAAACTTAACATTGGAATAACTATTTCTTCTTTTTCTATTGGTACAGTTCTATATTCTCCTGCCCATTCAAATATATCTTCAAAAATATGTTTATGTATTTTCTTTAGTAAGTTTTCATCACATTTTGCTATTAATTCTTCATGTACATTAATTAATTTTACATATCCAATATCCGTTTCTGCTTGTTTTAATTCTTTATAGTCTGTTATTCCTAGTAAATTTTTTAGTGTTCCATCCTCTAATATATAAGGGTCTTTCATATTTATCCTTCCTTTTTATATCTATTAATTATTTGTTTTTGTACTTCTTCTAATTCCATATTTCCATTAATATATTCCTTTACTAATGTGATTGTTTCATTACTTGGTCTTTCGTTACTTGCTATTGAAATTCCAAATGCATTTTTAGCTAGTTTCTTTCGATCTTCTTTACTTGTATCTTTTATTAAATAACTCATTTTAATATTTTTCCTTTCTAAAGTAACAAATTTAATTTAAAATAATCAAAGCTATATGATTAAAATTTCGACTTTTTCTTAAATTTACTATATTTTATCATATATTTTTGTTTTTTTAAACCTCTATTAAATCTTTTATTTTATTAAATTTACTTTCTCCTATTCCACTAACATTTTTTATATCTTCTTTTGTTTTAAATTTTCCCTTTTCTTTTCTGTAATTTAATATTTTATTTGCTGTTGATTCTCCTACCCCTGGCAAACTATTTAATTCTTCTTGTGTTGCTGTATTTATATTTACTTTCTTTGTTTTTTGATTTGTTTTTTTATCATTTTGACTATTATCTTTTGAATTAACTTGGATTGTATTTTTTAAATCTACTACATCTTTTTTGCTTTGTTCTACTAACTTTTGTTTTTCTTGATTTTCTATTTCTTCTTTTGTTGGTATATATATTTTGCTGCCATCTTCTAATACTTCTGCTAAATTGATGTTTTTGGTATATGCTTGTTCTGTTAGCCCACCTGTTTGTTCTATGGCATCTATTATTCTTGAATTTTCATTTAACTCGATTACCCCTTCATTTTTTATTGCACCTGATATATGTACTTTTATTTTGTTTTTTTCTTTTATACTTTCTTTATTTTCTATATTACTTTCTTCTATTTGTAAATCGCTTATTTCATTTTTACTATTTTCTTTTGAATATACATAATAGCCAATTCCTATAACCATAATAATACTAATTATTATGATAATTTTTTGTTTTTTATTTAATCTATTCATATATAATTTTTTATCTAATATTTATTAAATGGTTACAATTCATAGTTTAATAATAAATTGTAACATTAAATATTAGATACTCCTCCTTTCTTTATATTTTCTATTGAATTTTTTGTCGAAATAATGTATATTATGTTTAATCAATTTAGGAGATTTATTATGAAGATAAAAAAGATATTTACAATTTTAATTACATTTACTATTATACTTTTCACAAATTATTATTCATTAGCAAATAATACTATAGAGCTTAATGCATCTTCAGCTTTATTAATAGATAATAGAACAAATAAAATCTTATACAATAAAGATGCAAATAAAAGACTCTTTCCTGCAAGTACAACTAAAATTGTTACTGCAATTATTGTTTTGGAAAATCATTCTTTAAATGAAGAAGTAACTGCTAGTTATGATGCTGTTATGACTATTCCAAGTGGTTATTCTACTGCAAATATTCAAATTGGAGAAGTACTTACTGTTGAACAATTATTAGAACTTTTATTGGTTCATTCTGCAAATGATTCTGCAAATGTTCTGGCTGAATACGCTGGTGGCTCTATTGATAGTTTTGTTTCAATGATGAATACTAAAGTAAACGAACTTGGATTAACTGATACACATTTCACAAATCCTTACGGTTTACAAGAAGATAATCATTATACTACTTCTCATGATTTAGCTGTAATAATGCAGTATTGCTTAAAAAATGAAACTTTTAGAAAAATATCTGGTCAAGCTTCTTGTGCTATTCCAGCAACAAATAAGTCTGAACCAAGAAAATATTCTTCTACAAATGAATTATTAATAGCAGGAAGCAGAAATTATTATCCTTATTTAATTGCTGGAAAAACTGGGTATACTTCAAAAGCTGGTGGTTGCCTTGTTTCTGTTGCATATAATAATAATTTGGAATTAATAAGTGTTATTTTAAATAGCAATGATAGGTTTGGAGATACAAAAAAATTATTTAATTATGGATATTCTAATTTTTCATTAAAAAATATTGTAAATGAAGATGATATTATAACATCCACTAATGTTAAAAATGCAAAGAAAAATTCTCAAAATTTAGATTTAAAAGTAACTGAAAATGTTCCTGTATTAGTTAATAATAATGATAACTTAGAAAGTATAAGTCCTCAAATAGAAATAAATAGCAATATAGAAGCTCCTATTGAAGAAGGACAAAATCTTGGTAAAGTATCTTATACCGTTAATGGTGTAACATATTCAACTAATTTAGTTGCTAGTCAAAATATTGAAAAATCTGAAGTTTTAACCTATTTGTTTTATGGTTTTGGGATTATAATTTTGATATTATTAACTTATAGAATTTTTGCTTCAAATAAGCATAAGAAATAAATATTTTTAAAAGATAAGCTATTCAATTGTTTTGGATAGCTTATCTTTTGTATTATAAAATATATTTGACTTAATAAATTTAGTTATAGTCTTTTCCTATTATAATTACAACATTTACTTTACTAGAACTTGATTCTCCATTTTGTATATTCCCTATTCCTATTGTTGTTTTAATGTTATTTAATATACTGTCTGATGTATTCTTTTTGTCCATTATAACTGTTTTTGAAGTAGTATTAGTACTTCCTGTTCTTGTTACTTTAAATCCTGCACCTTCTAGTTCATCAACCACTTTTTGTAGATTTTTACTTACTCCACTTCCATTTAATACTTCTATTTTTAAGTTTGCTTTTGTTTTTTGTGTGCTTGTTGAATTTGTATTTGTTGTATTTCCATCTGTAGAGTTTTCTGTTTCTTCTACTCCATAGAATAATTCTTGTATTAATTCTTGAGTTTCAACTTTATCTACTACAAATATACTTACATTATTAGTCTTTTTCCAGTCTGGTGTTGTTCCTGGTAATGCTTCTGTTTGTAAATTTGCTGTATCAAATTCTACTACATATGGAATATAGTCTTTTGCTACATTAAAGTCTATGTTTGTTATTACATTTTCTTCTGCAACTTTTAGTATTTCTCCTAGTTTGAATACATTTTCTGGTCTTGCTGTTTGTTTTATTACTGCCATTATAAATTCTCTTTGTGTTCTCATTCTTCCTAAATCATTATTTCCATATTCTGCTGGATATGATGTACCGTCATTATTATGTCTAAATCTTACTAATTGTTCTGCTTTATCACCATCTAGTTTTTGTTCTCCAGCTTTTAAATGAATATGTAAATCTTGTGATGTATCATCATAATCCATATTTATTGGAACATTAAATGTTACTCCACCTATTGCATCAACTAATTTTATAAAAGCTTCTGTTTTTACAATAGCATAATATTTCAAATTTAATCCTGTTAAATTATTTACTGCATTTAGCACTGCTTGAGGGTCTTTTTTTCTACTATATATTGCATTTATTTTTTCATATGCTGTTGCTTTAGCAGGATTTTTTCCTGTATAACTATCTCTTGGTACTGAAACTAATGATGCTTTTTGAGTGTTTGGATTATATGAAGCTATCATTATTGTATCAGTTAGTAATGCTCCTTCTTCGTCTGTGCTAATTCCTAATAATAAACATTGGAATTCTCCTAAATTCTTTTTAGTATTTTCATCATGCCCAACTGCAGTTGCAAGAACACCTTTTAATCCTCCACCATTTTTATGTACTTTATATGCAAAAACACATCCTGCAATTAATAATATTAGTACAATTATTAGTACAACTTTTTTCCAAACTTTTTTCTTTTTATTTTTTATATTTCTATTATTTTTCATATTTTTATTATTTTTTATATTTTTGTTATTTTTTACTCTTTTGTTGGTATTATTTTTTTCCAAAATACTCACTCCTAAAATTTCTTGCTAACAGTATAGCAAAATTTGTTGTAAAACGCAATAAATAACATTATTTTTTTATAAAAAATACATTTAATATGTTATTATTCATCATTGTTTTTACTAGATATGTTTCTTCTACCATTTTACTTAAAGAATTTTGTGGATTTACTACTATAATTAAACTAATTATTAGTAATGCAAAATATGTAATTATTACTCCTCTAAGCACACCATATATTGCTCCACCAATTTTATTTACTTGGTCTAAAATAGGTAATTTAGCTATGGCATTTGCTATACAATTAATTAACATTAAACATACTCTTAATATTAAGAATAGTATTATCATTGTTGCACCATATACTATATTATATGATATTTCTTTAGTTGCTTGTGGCAGCATTTCTCCTTTTGTTATTTCTATAATTTGATTTGTTATATTATTTTTGTTTTCTTCATTTGGTTCTATTGTTTGAACATTCTTCTCTATTGTTTCTTGTATTGTTTCGTCTATCTGCGTTGTATTTATTATTATATTTCCTATTGGTCGATATAAAATAAATGATATTATTAGTGCTAAAACAAAAGCAATCAAATGAATTCCTAATGATATTAACCCTTTTCTATATCCAAAAAAAGTTGATATTAAAATAAGAACAATAATTATAATATCTAATACTCCCATAATATACATCCCCCTATTTTTTATAAATCTATAATTTCTATTTTGTCTCTATAGACTATTCCTGCTATATTGTTTGAAACAACTATATTTGTAATTTCTTGATTAGCTACATATCTTTTTACTAGCCATCCTCCTGTGTTTATAAATTCTATTTCGGTTCCTAAATTTAATGCGATTATATCTACATTAGTAAATATTTCTTTTGCAACATAATTTACTGTATATTCTTTAGTTGATTTATTATCGATGCTTATTATACTTACAACTGAGTCAGCTGTAAATAGCCCTGAAGATTTTTCTTCAATTGAACATATATTATCATCCATATCTATAGATTGGAATATTACTTTTTTGTCTTTATTATCAACTAAAGTATTCTCTTTTCCATCTTCTATTACAGAAATACTATTTGTGTACATACATACTAATTTATTTTTATTTTGATATCTAATGTTGGTTAATAATTTTCCTGTTTCACTAGAATATGTATTTTCTAAGTAATCTTCTGAATTTTTTTCCGCTTTTTCTACTGATATAACTTTTATATTTGATTGTATAGCTGTACCTGATGTGTCTACTTCTGCTATTGCTAAATGTTTGTTGTCATTTGAAATTGTTACATCAATCGCTCTTGTAGTTGATAAAAATTGAGTAAACATTGGCTCTCCAGATGGATTATACATTTTTATCACTGATTTATGACTTGTTCCTGTAATTACAACGGCTACATATCCATTTTTGTTTATAAAAACTTGTGATATGTTGCCTTCTACATTAGTATTCCATAATATGTCTTTATCTGATACTATATATAGTTTTTGTCCATTTTTTTCTGCAACAGCTAAAAATCTATTTGCTGAACTATATATTGGGTTTGATATTTGCATATCTAGTTCTTTTTCTTTATTACCATTATTAGAATATAGTATAAATTTAGCTTGATTTAATATGCCTATATATTTATTAAATGCATATACATTGGCATTCTGACCTTCCTTTAACTCTATTGTTGTTGCTTTATTTTGCAATATTTCTTTTCTAAATATGTTTTTATCTACCCATTCTCTAACGGGTTTGTTTGTATAATAAGCGCCTATTATTATTCCTATTACTGCTATTGTTGATATTATTATTGTTATTATTAATTTTTGTTTATTAATTTTTGGAGTTCCTATATTTTCTTCTTTTTCTTTCCAAATATCTTTCATATTTACTATTATTCCTTTCAAAAAGTATAAATCTAATTTTCTAAGAATTGCTTATACTTCTTTCTTTTTTTATATTTCACTTTTTCTTTAGTTTGTGTTTTCATTTTACTATACCAATAAATAAAAAGCAAGAAAATTTCTTGCTTTTACTTTTTATTAACTTATAAAATATTACAATTCACAGTTTAATAATAAATTATTGTTGAAATACTGCGTAAGGGACCAAACGAACGATAGTAAGTGCGATTGGAGCAATCTACCTTAAAACTTTATTTTTTTCTTCTTCTTATTTGCCATACAATTATTCCTATAATAATTATTAATATTGGTACTGCAAATATTATACATCTTATTATTATATCTTGTTGTTCTGTGGCTGTATATGTTACTGTTCCTGTATCTTTTCTCGCTGTTATGTCTTCTTCTCTATCTACAAGGTATGATATAGAATTCATTACAACCTCTTTGTTGTATCCTAATTGAACTGATGGATATTGTGAATTTTGATTTAGTGGATAGTCTGTTGCAAAGTAATTCTCTCCATATATAACTAATTTAGAAGTTACCTTTTGTTCATTTTTTTCTTCATCTGCTTCTTTTATTGTTTTTTCAAATTCTGCTCCTAAGAGAAATCTCCCTTTTTCGTCACTATCTGTTTTTGCATTTTGTTGATTATTAAAATCTTTTCTAAAATATGCTTCATCGCTTGTATTAGCTAATTCTGTTTTTATTACGTTTAGTTCATTTAATTTTTCTGTATCTGCCACATTTATTTTTGTTGCATTTACAAATATTGGTCCTGTTGTATTATATATATTTTTTGTTGATTTTGAATAAGATATTTCTGGCATTATTATATCTGGTGAACCTGCTAACATTTTGTTAGAATCTGTTTCTCTTATAATACCAACTTCAAATGGATTAATTCCATATAATGCTAGTATTTTATTTACGTTTGGTAATTCTTTTTCTTGTACTTGAGCTGCATTTAGCCATAATATGTTTTTACCTGTATTTATATATTCGATTATTGCATTTGTGGCAACATCATCGAAATCTTTTGCTGGAGTTGTTATAACTAATGTGTCACAGTCAGCTGGTACTTTTCCAGTTGATAATATGTTTAATGTATCTATTTTATTTATTTCATTTGCTAACAGCATACTTAGATATTGCATGTTTTGAGATAATGAAAATTCACTATATCCTTCTAAGAAATATACCTTTGGTATTTTCTCACTTGTAACAGATATAATTGCTGTAGTAAATTTCTGTTCTGCTATGCTTATTGTTTCATATGTTGATGTATCATATGTTACTAAATCTGCTGAAGATAAAACTTTTGATTTTTCTCCACATTCTATTATAATTCCTTGTGTTCCACTTTCTACTCCATATTTTTGCACTAAATCTGGTCTATTATTTGCATCTACTGCTTCTGCTTTTATTTTTTCATTTACTTTTTTATATTGTTTTGCTAAATCTAAGTTTGGATCAGAATCTGAATATCCTATAAAATATATATTTACATCTTTATCTATATTCTTAACCTTTTCTTTACTTTCCTCTGTTAATGTATATAATTTTTCTTGCGTAAAATCTAATGGTGTTATCTCTAATTTTTGCATAACTAAGTTAAGTACAATAAATAATAATACTAAAGCAATAACTAAAACTGCAGTTTTTGTGCCATTTATTAACCATTTTTGCTTTATAGTTTCTATAAATTTATTTGGTTTTTTATTTTTGTTTTTTTCTTGCTTTTTTTCTTCTCTAGCCTTTTTTATTTCTGCTTTTTTAGTTAATTTTTCCTCTTTGCTTAATTTTGTTTTACTGTTTTGTTTCAATGTTTTTACCTCCTACCTTACACTTTTTCTTCTTTGCATAAATATTACTGTAAGCACTAAGCATAAAATTGTAAAGCTTATATATGTTACAGTATTTGCAATATCAATTTGACCTTCTGGAAATTTAGAAAACATATTTATTAATGAAAAATTAGTAAATATCTCACTAAATTGTGGTAAAAACCATGTTAGTATAAAAAATCCTATTGTTATTACTCCTGCAATTATTTGATTTTCTGTAATACTTGAGGCAAAAATCCCAAATGATATGTAACTCATTGCTAATAGTAAAAATCCTAACAATGTTACTAATGCTGTAGTTAAATGTGGTTTACCAAAAAAGCTTAATATTATAAAATATAAAAATGTACATATTTCTGTTATAACAACAATTAGTGTTGCAGCAATAAATTTGCCTATAACTAATTTTGTTATACTAAGTGGTGATGTTAATAAAAGTTGTTCTGTTCCATTTTTTCTTTCTTCTGCTATTGATCTCATTGTAAGTATCGGTACTATAAATGTTAATATTGTAGCACCTGAATAAAATATGTATTCAAAATTTGTACTTTGATATTTAAATACATCAACATAGAAAAATATACTAAACATTAGTAAAAACAAACCAATAAATACATATCCTACTGGTGAACAAAAATATGTTTTTAACTCTTTTTTTATAACTGCTAACATTAATTGTTACCTCCTTCTATAATTTTCATAAATGCATCTTCTAATGTACTATCTGCCTTTTTCATTTCAAATATTGTAATTCCTTCTTTTGCTAATTCTGTAAATAATATTTTTCTTAAATCCACACCATCTTTTGATTCTAGCATATATTGTTTTGTTCCATCTTCGTTTTTTTCTATTAATTCTAATTTTTCAATTTCTGTTATTTTTGATTGTATTTTCTCCATTTTATTTTCTGGATCTTCTACTGTTACATATACACAGTTTTTGTTTGATACTTTATTTTCTAAGTTTTCTGGTGTATCTATAGCTACTAATTTACCTTTATTGATAATTATTACTTTATTGCATATTTGACTTACTTCTGATAGGATATGAGAACTTAATATTATAGTATGAGTTTTTCCTAATTCTTTAATTAGATTTCTTATTTCTGTTATTTGTTTTGGATCTAATCCAACTGTTGGTTCATCAAGTATTAATATTTTAGGTTCTCCAACTAATGCTCCTGCCATACAAGTTCTTTGTTTATATCCTCTTGATAAATTTCTTATTAATTTCTTTTCAACATCTTTTAACCCTGTTTGTTGTATTATTTTTTCTATTTGCTCTTTTCTTGTTTTTTTGTCTACTTTTTTTATTTCTGCCATATAAGCTACAAATTCTTTTACTGTTAAATCTGTATAAAGTGGTACTCCTTCTGGCATATAACCAATTTCTTTTTTTGCTTTTTTAGGTTTTTTTAACATATCGAAGCCATCTATTATGATTTCTCCACTTGTTTGCTCAATGAACCCTGTTAGCATGTTCATTGTTGTACTTTTTCCCGCACCATTTGGTCCGTAATAAGCCTACTATCTCGCCTTCATTTATTGTAAAACTTATGTTGTCCACAGCAGTTAGCTTGCCATATTTTTTTGTAACATTTTTTACCTCTATCACAAAAAATTCCTCCTTTTGTTTAGTTGTTTTTCGTCTACAATATTATCATTTTATAGATTTAATGTAAAGGCTTTCACAAAAAATTCACATTACGGCTTGTGGACTTTCCGAGCTTTTGGTTTTATTTTTACTTTTTTTACATATAGTTAAATGAGGTGTTTTTCTATGGAATTTCTTTATACGTTTTTTATTAGTTTTTTTCTTGTATTTTTATCTGAATTAGGTGATAAAACTCAACTTTTAGTTTTATCATTTTCTACTAAAAGTAGAGCAAAACATATATTATTTGGTGTTGCCTTAGGGACATTGTTAAGTCACGGAATTGCTATATTATTTGGTAGTACAATGTCTTATTTAGGTAATGATACTTTTCAATTTTATTTACAGATTTTAACTTATTCTTCATTTTTATTGTTTGGTATATTAGGATTTATTCCAGGAAAAGAAAAATCTATAAATTCTAATTCTGATGTTCCTAGTAAATTCACTTTTTTACATAAACTATCTAATATTAAAATTTTTAGAAGTTGCATTTTTATAATCGCTATTAGTATTATGGTGGGAGAACTTGGCGATAAAACTTTTTTAGCTTCTTTAGGTTTAGGCTTACAATATCCTAATTTTAAAATTTCTTTAATTTTAGGTTCTATTTTTGGAATGGTTTTAAGTAATTCTTTTGCGTTGTTCTTCGGAAGATTTCTTAGTAATAAGTTAAATGCTAATTTTGTAAAAATTTTGTCTAATTTACTTTTTATTATTTTTGGCTTATTAGGTTTTGTTTTTCTGTTTGTTTAATGACAAAAATGTCTGTTTTGCTGTTTAATATAATTTAAAATAGTAAAGAAACTATTCATATCAAAACATTTTGAATAAATTATTTTGTTGTATTAATGTTGCATTTTGCATTTCAAAATTTGCTAAATTATACTTTTTAGGGTTGACAATAGTCATTTTTTGTGTTAATATATTAATTGTCATTTAGACATGGGTCAGTAGCTCAGTTGGATAGAGCACAGGCCTTCTAAGCCTGGGGTCAGGGGTTCGAATCCCTTCTGGCTCACCAAAAAGTGCTATACAAATTCGTATAGCGCTTTTTTTATATTAAAACTTATTTATAAATTAAATAAAACTGATAAAAAATTACGTTTATAAAAATTTTTGTATAATTTACTAACTTTATAACATATAAAAAGCACAAAATCCTAAGACTTTGTGCTTACATGTTACAATTGTAACAAATTAATTGAGATTTTCAGTTTCCATTACTACAATTTTTTCATGATTTTCAAAGATTGTTATCATAGTCTCCATAAAGTCTTCTATTCGAGATGTATCTTGTATTTGCTTTTCTAAATCTTCATATTTTTTTAAACCTTCAAGTGCTACCTGTAGTTCTACATGATTTGGTTTGTTGGTAAAAAATACTTGAAATATATTCATCGCTCCTACAGACGATAGTACAGCTATAATAATTGGCATTAACATCATTATAATTAAGTATTGGATTACTCCCATTTTTATTAAAAAAGGACCTACGAACGAAATAAATACCAACATTATAATTATGCTATTTGTTTTATTGCTACCACAATTATTTGAAAATCTTGATGATTTTTTAAGTTCTTCCAAACTTGGTATTCGATCTAATTTATTATATGCATTAATAACCATATGTTCTGCACTATGAAATCTTCCAAGACTTTTACATTTATACTTAATATTATATATATTATATAATACTGGGCATAAATAGTGTGTTCCCACAATTGAAAACGTTACCATTCCTGTAAAGAGTCTTGTATCAACTTTTAAAAGTATCATTATTGTTAAAATTATTAAGTCTGTTAAATATGCTTTTATTAGCATATTTTTCCTTTTGTTCCCTTCTTGTTCCTTTAGATTTTCTTCTCTTTCAGTTATTTGATCAATGACCCGCGTTCTTATTTCCTCTTTCTCATTTATTGTGCTTTTTACCATAATCAATGGAATACTGCTTGAACAGAAAATTATTCCGTTCTTTATAGACCGTGCTTCTCTAATTTTTATTTTTTCCATAGTCTATATCTCCTTTGCATTTTTTGTACTCTTTATTATAATATTATTTTCTTGTTTTTTCAACTGTTTTAGTCTAGCTTAACGTAATATGTATGAAAGAAATGTATTTTCTTTCATATATATGTGTTTGACATCACACTTTCACTAGAGTATAATACACTTGAATATATTTTAGGAGGTTTAAATATGTTATTAAAAGATGCAATTAAAAATATTGAAGTAATAGAATATAAAGGTAATTTAAATATAGATGTAAACAATATTTCTTCTGATTCTAGACTAATCAAACCAAACGGATTCTTTTTTGCAATTACAGGGTACAAGCTAAAAGGAACTGACTTTATAGAAGGTGCTATAAAAAATGGTGCAGTTGCTATTGCAGTAGAATCTGATGTTGATTTAGATTCTTTAAATTATGAAGGAATTACTTTTATAAAAATTGATAATATTAGAAGAAATTTAGCTTTATGTAGTTGTACTATATATGATAATCCTTCTAAGAAATTAAAGATTATTGGAGTTACTGGTACTAAGGGAAAAACAACTTCTACTTTTATGATTAAATCTATTTTACAAAAACATGGTTATAAAGTTGGTTTAATCGGAAGTATTGCTTGCTATATAAATGATAAAATGTTAGAAGTTCTTGATAGGACTACTCAGGAAAGTTATAAAATTCAAGAATATTTAGATATGATGGTAAAAGAAAATGTTGATATTGTTATATTAGAAGTTTCTTCTCAGGCAATGAAGATGGATAGAGTTGTTGGTTGTGATTTTGATATTGCTTTATTTACCAATTTAACAGAAGACCATATTAGTCCAAATGAGCATCCAACAATGGAAGATTATTTTGAAGCTAAACTTTCATTATTAAAATTAGCTCCTGTTTGCGTAGTTAATTTAGATAACAAATACACTAATCGTGTTCCTAATTTATTACCATCTGACAAAAAGATTATTACTTTTGGTGTAGAAAATAAAGCTGATATTATGGCAAAAGATTTTAAATATACAAATCATTCTGTTGATTTTTCTTTAGTTACACCTGAATATACTAAAGAAGTTACTGTTTCAATTCCTGGCAAATATATGGCCTATAATGCACTTGGAGCAATAACAGTTGCTAGACATTTTGGTGCTACTTATGAAGATATAAAATCTGGATTAAATCCTTTTCATGTTTTTGGCAGAAGCGAAATGGTTCCAAATAAATTAGGCTATAAAATAATGATAGATTATGCTCACACTCCTTCTAGCTTAGAATCAATTTTAAAAACAGTTAAGCCTTATACAGAAGGTAGAGTTATTTGTACATGGGGTGTTGGTGGAGATCGAGACCGTACTAAACGTCCTATAATGGGTGAAATTTCTGGTACAATAGCTGATTTCACTATTTTAACTGCTGATCAAGTTAGATCAGAAAATCCTAAGCAAATTTTTGATGATATAGAAGTAGGATTAAAAAAATCTGGCGGAAAGTATATTATTATTCAAAATAGAACAGAAGCTTTAAGATATGCCCTTCATATGATGAATAAAGATGATATTTTAGTTATTCCTGGTTTAGGTAATGACCTTTATATTGAATATATGGGTGTTAAATATCCTTATAATGAACGTATTGTTATTTCAGAACTTATAGATGAAATGCTTGACCCTGAGCATAGTAAACATGTAGAAACTCAAAATGAAATATTTTAGCTAAAAACTTGTTAAATTAATTGTAAAAAGCTTGAATATGATTCTTATATCACTTTCAAGCTTTTATTTTTATACATATATTTCTCCTTCAAAAACTTTTGTTGCAATTCCTTTCATATATATATTTTTTGTTTTTTCATCTATTTTAATTTTTAGTTCTCCTCCTTTTAATAATACTTTTACTTCATTTTTTAATAGTTTATTTTTTATACCTGCAATTACTGCTGCACAACTTCCTGTGCCACATGCAAATGTTTCTTTAGATCCTCTTTCCCACACTCTTAATTTTATCAAATTTCTTTCTAATATTTGAACAAATTCTACATTAGTTTTAAGTGGAAAATATCTATAATTTTCAATTAGTGGTCCATATTTTTCTATTTTGATACTTTCTACATCTGGTACAAATATAACAGCATGTGGATTTCCCATAGATATTCTATTTATTTCAAAATTTCTATCTTGTATTTTTATGTTTATATTATTTTGTATTTTTGCTTTTCCCATATTTATTTTAATTTCTTCAATTTCTTTTTTGTCATTTTCGATTATTTCAGCTTGTTTTATCCCTGCTAACGTTTCAATTTTTATTAGCTTATTTTTTATCATATTTTTTTCATATACATATTTTGCAAAACATCGTATCCCATTTCCACACATCTCTGCTTCTGTTCCATCACTATTAAAAATTCTCATTTTAAAGTCTGCTATTAAACTATTTTCTATAAATATTACTCCATCTCCTCCTATTCCAAAATTCCTATTACTTAAATATCTAACCAATGCTCCAATTTTGTATCTGGTAAATATTTCTTTTAAATCTCTATTTTCTAATACATTTATGTATATATAATCATTTCCTAGTCCATGCATTTTAGTAAATTGTATCTTTCCCATAATTACACTTTTTCCTTTCTAAAATCTTAAACTTAATTAGAAATATTTAGTTTAGATTTGTAAAACTTAAAATTTCTTAATTTCAATTCAGAAAACATACTAAAGGTTTTATTCTTTTTTAATCTTTTACTTTTTATATAGTTTATTCAATGTAATTATGTTTCGTGAGTATATTAATTTTTTATTAATTATGTTTCTTTTATCTTATTTTTATTATATAATAATTTTACATTAGATATCTAAATTAGTTAAAGAAGGTGATATATTAATGAAGTTATTAAAAAAATTATTTGTTTTATTGCTTATTGTGTTAATAGTTGGTTTTTCTATCTGTTTTATAATAGGATATAGTACATATAATGAAGCATTAAAAGAAGAACCTTTGCTTTTAAGGTTTGATAAAATTTGTAATGATGAACATTTTGTTAAATTTGATGATTTGTCTAAAGATTATATTAATGCTGTAGTAGCAGTTGAAGACCATAGATTTTATAATCATGGAGCTGTTGATATAATTGGTATTGGACGAGCTTTATGGGTTAATTTAAAAAGTTGGGATTTAAAACAAGGTGGAAGTACAATTACTCAGCAAGTAGCAAAAAATGTGGTATTTTCTCAAGAAGAAAGTCTCTCTAGAAAATTAGGTGAAATATTTGCTGCTTATGAAATAGAAAAAAATTATAGCAAAGATGAAATCTTAGCTCTATATGTTAATACTTGTTATTTTGGTGATGGATATAATGGTATTTATGAAGCAAGTTATGGTTATTACAATAAAAATCCTAAAGATTTAACATTAGACGAAGCTTCTATGCTAGCTGGTGTTCCAAATGCACCTTCTGTGTATTCCCCAAATGTTAACCCTGACTTGGCTAAAAAAAGACAGAAACATGTACTTAATAAAATGGTTGAATATGGTTATATAACTACTGAAGATATAAACTTTATAAAATAATATATATTACATTATTTTTATATACTGTTAATAAAATATTTTTACTTTTTTATTAACAGTTTTTTATTTTATAGTTTTTTCCCTTTCTATTTTGTTTATTTTTTCTAACTCTATATTAGACAATTCCTTTACTGTGTAATAATCTCCATAACTAATACATGCTATTATCATTTTTAAAAATTTGGCATATTCTTCATATTCTATCATTTTAAATTCCTACTTTCATTAAAAATTTTCTAAAATTTTTATTTTTTGTTATATTTTTATGCTTTCCGCATATAACTAATAGTGCTACTTCATTTTTCCGATATTATCATATATCATTTCCTATTTCAAGTATTTTTATGGTTTTTTAGCAATTTTTTCCATCTGAATTTGCTCGTATTATTAATGTGTTCAACAATTCCTACAATGTTGTTATACTGTTACTTATACATAAGTGTTTTATGGAGGGGTCATTATGGATTCTATTTCTAAATCTGAGATAGATAAAAATTGGAGCAATATATTAAAAAGTTACAGACTTAAAGCTAATCTTACCCAAGAGCAACTTGCCGAGAAAGTTGGAATTTCAGTTAAATATATTTCTCGAATAGAAACTGCAAAAAGTGGAATAAAAACTCAAACTTTAATTAAGTACATTAACACTTTGGGTATTACTCCTAATGCAATTTATAAAACATTTATTGATAATCCAGATGTTCAATTAAGTATTAAAGTATCTGAACAAATTGATGATTTATCTAATGATAAAAAAGAATTTTTACTTTCTGTAATTGAAGAATTGAAAAAAATTTAGTTTGTTTATAATGTTTTTTTAAATTTTATATTTAAAGGTTTTTTTATTTTTTAAATAAAACTCCTTCTTAAAGAAAAAGAACTATTACTGAAGTAATAGTTCTTTTATCATTTTTATTCTTCCCAAAAGGCTTTATATGTTTCATATGCTGAATATACATCATATTTACTTGTTACTTCATATGGAGCATGCATTGATAATACTGGAACGCCACAATCTATTACATCTGCACCTTTATTTGCTATAATATATGCGATTGTTCCTCCACCTCCTACATCAACTCTTCCTAGTTCTGCTACTTGGTATCTAATATTATTTTTTTCTAATACATTTCTTACCCATGCTACATATTCTGCATTAGCATCTGAAGCTCCTGACTTTCCTCTAGCTCCTGTATATTTATTTAAACTAATTCCTTTTCCTAAAAATCCTGCATTATGCTTATCTGATACGCTAGCATAAATTGGGTCATATCCTGCATCTACATCTGATGATAACATTTTTGAGAAACAAAATACTCTATCTAATAAATTTGGTTTATTTATACCTAATTTATTTAATATTTCTGAAATAAAGAAATCAAACATATGTGATTCCATACCTGTATTTCCCATACTTCCTATTTCTTCTTTATCTGATAGAATACATATAGCTGTATTTTGCACACTTTCTACATCCATCATAGCTTGAAGTGATGTATATGCACATACTTTATCATCTTGACCATATGCTGCTATCATGCTTCCATCAAATCCTAGTGTCCTAGCTCTAAATGCAGGTACTAATTCAATTTCTGCACTTGTTAAATCTTCTTCTGTTATTCCATATTTTTGATTTAATAAGTTTAAAATGTTTAGTTTTATTCTATCTGAACCTTGTTTATCTCCATATGGAATACTTCCAATTAATAAATTCAAGTCTTCTCCATCTATTCCATTTTTTAATTTCTTTTCCATTTGATCTTGAGCTAGATGTGGAAGTAAATCTGTTATAGTAAATATTGGGTCATTTTCATTTTCTCCTATATTTATTTCTATTTTTTCTCCAGAAGTTTTTACTATTACACCATGCATGCTAAGAGGAATTGTTGTCCATTGATATTTTTTTATTCCTCCATAATAGTGAGTCTTAAAATATGCCAATCCTGTATCTTCATATAATGGATTTGGTTTTAAATCTAATCTTGGTGAATCTACATGTGAACCTATTATATGCATACCTTCTTCTATTGATTTTTCTCCTATTATTGCTAAATACATACTTTTTTCACGATTTATAAAATAAATTTTGTCTCCTGGTTTTAGTGTTTGATATTCCATTATGTATTTATATCCATTACTATCAGCTAATTTTCTTGCTTCTTTTATAAACTCTCTTTCTGTTTTCGCATTATTTAGAAAATTCATGTATTTATTTGATATTTCTTCTATTTTTTTTCTTTTTTCTTCATTTACATTTTCCCATCCACTATTATTATTTTTAAATAATTTTTCTTTTAATTCTTCCATCTTTTATCCTCCTTGTTTATTTTTATATTAGTATATCATTATGCTTTTTATTTTTCCACAATTTTTTATTATTTATTCTTAAAGTTCTTGAAAACACTGATTTTTTCTTATTTTTTTAGTTTTTTTGTTGACTTGATAATGTTTTTTTGCTAAAATGCATGTAGAATAAATCATATATTTATATGTTTATTTTTTGTTTATTGAACTAGATTTCTTCAAAAAAAGTAATCTAGTTCTTTTATTGTTTTTTACAACTTTTTATATACTATAAAAAGTGCTTTCTCTCTTTACTTTATTATATATTTTTGATGTTTTTTGATATTTTTTTAAAAAACTCTTGAATTTACAATTAAAATGTGCTATTATATATTAGCGTTGATAATTATTAAAGGTAAATCGAGGTGTAGCGCAGTTGGTAGCGCGCGTGGTTTGGGACCATGAGGTCGCAGGTTCGATCCCTGTCACCTCGACCATAACAAAAACCACTCCGTTGCGAGTGGTTTTTTATTATTTTATATATGCAGCAGTAGCTTAGCTGGATAGAGCACTCGGCTACGAACCGAGAGGTCGGGGATTCGAATTCCTCCTGCTGCACCAAACGCTCAAACTTGTTTGAGCGTTTTTATTTTTCAATATACTTTGCATATAATACATTAATACATTGATTTTGAAAAATTGTTTGACAAATCCAAAAGAATATGTTATTATTTAATTACAAATAAATGTGTTTGATTCCAACGGTCAAACTTGTAATCGTATGTGTACCTGTGAATACACATACTTTTTTTGTATAAAAAATAGAGTAGGCTGTGAACCCCACTCTATCGACCTTATGTATGTCTACCATCAGTCTTTGTCTGATTGCTTTTCATCGTTTAATTGTTGTTGCTTTGAAAGTTCTAGTCTAACGACTCTTTCTCTTTCTGCTAACAATTTGTCAACTAAACTTAGAATTGCATCTCCAACGGTCATATTGTAACCCTCCTTTCCGTCTTTAAGCAAAGACTACCTCTTGACAAGAAAGGTTGATAATATCTTACGATATTTTGGTTAAAAAATCAAGAAAGCAACTATAATTTTAACCTAAAATTTTCTATGATATTATTATCTTAATCCACCAAAATCAATAAATTTAGGGAACTTTGTAGGATCTGGGCTATAAGGGAATGGGCTTTCTGAATAGTTTCTTTCTTCTATATTATCTAAGTTCCATATGCTTTCATCTAACTGTAATGTATCTCTATAGAATTCCTTACTTAATAATTGTTCTTTTGTTACTTCTTTTATATTTTTACCATTACTATTTGAAATTCCTTGTTCATCTGCATTTTCATAACAATTTGTAATAAATTCTATATTTGCTACATTTGGTATCATCGCAAATTTATTTAGTAACATATCATATGATGTTTTTCCCATAGATATAGAATTTTTAATTTCTGTTTTTCCGTTTATTTTCCCAATAAATAATCCACTATTTTTTGCATTTTCTTTTTGATATCCTCTACCTATAATATTAGCTACTACATTTTCAATTTTAATTCCACCATGGCTTAATCCTATAACTGCTCCACTTTCATTTCCTGCTGAGTGCATTTCTCCTTGGACATAGCAGTTTTTAATGCTTCCACCTGTTTTTTCGCTAATAAATGTTGAAGATTTGTTTCCACTGTTAGCAATTTTTGATTCTGTCATTATAAATGCTTCTGTTACATTTATTTTTTCAAATGTTGAATCTTTATCATTTGCTGTTACTACTGCAATATTGTTATTTCCTGACATAATAATTCTATTAAATCTCATATTATAGAATTTAGCTTCTGTTGATTTTTTTGTAAATGCTCCTACATTGTTTTGAGTTTTGTCGCTGTTCCAAGTGTCTATATATTGCGTATATGGTGGTTTGTTCCATACCACTCCATATTGTAAATTTTCTATATTTAAATTTTGTGCTGTTCCACTAAATTGTTCAAATATACTAGCATTTCTTAGATTCTTTATTGTGTGTCCATTTCCGTCGATTACTCCGAAGAATGTTCCTGATATTACTGAACTTCCTAAGTTATAAGTTTTTCCTGAGAAATCTAAGTCTTTTGTTAATGTATATCTTCCATCTGGTTTTATTGATAGTTTTTCTATAAATTCATCTACTGAGTTTATATTTTCTTTTAATATAATAGGTATATTTTTGTTAGGATCTAGATTTTTTAGTTTTGGTACTTCTTCATTTACTATTCCTGTAAAGTCCCAAACTTTTTCACTCCATCCTAAAGTATTTTTATAAAAGTTTACATTAGTGATATCTGATTTTGCTGCCACATCTATTTTTCCTTCAAAATTGATATCTTTTCTTTCTAATGTAGAAGTTCCTGTGTTGTTTTCATATTCATAATTTCCTTTGTAGTTATTTAGTTGTGAATTATCTGTTGCTCCATCAAATTTATATTGTTTGTATTGGTTTCCAAATGAAATGTTGTTTTGTACTGTAGAATTATTTGTTGATTTTCCTATAAATCCTGCTACTGCATTTGTTCCATTAACAGTTGCACTGCTGAAACTTTTTGTAACAGAAGTGTTTGTTACTAATCCTATTAATCCTCCAATATTAGTATTTCCTTTTACATTTCCTATTGAATAACAATTTAAAATTATGGCTCTATTGTAAGTTTCTCCTATTAGTCCTCCTATTGCATTTCCTTTTGATGTAACTTTTCCATTTGCTGAGCTTTCTTGTATTTGGCTTTGTCCAACATATCCTGCAATCATACCAACTCTAGTACTGCCAGATACTATAGCGTCTGTTATATGTGTATTTATTACAAAAGAATTTGTCATGCTTCCAATTAACCCACCAATTTGTTTATTTGTTGATGTAACTTCTATTTCCTTTCCTATTACATTTTCAATTTCGCTATATTCTGCTTTTCTTACTAATGCTCCTACATCTGACATAGCATTAGAGATTTTGCTGTTTTCTAGCTTTAAGTTTGAAATATGTGCAAATTTTATAGAGTCGAAAATCGGTAATGTATTTCCTGTTATTTTATGTCCTTGTCCATCTATTTTTCCTATAAAAGTTCCACTTATTATCGCATTTTCGCCAGTTAGAGAAGATACGTCTATATCATTATCTAATACATAATATCCTGATGGATTTTCTGTTAATTTTTGTTTGAATTCTTTTGCTGATTTTATATGCACCTTATTTATTTCATTTTCACCATTTAATACATCTGCTCTAAAGTCATCTGTTATACGTTTCACATAATGATAATTTCTTCTTCTAACATTTGTACTATTGGTTACATTTCTATCTCCATTTTGTGCATCCATTTTTAAAGCATTTCTATATGCTTCCATTAATTCATCAGCATTTACATGTGTTACTTTATCCCAGCTATTTTCCATTAATTGATAGCGGTTTTGTTTAAATTTTTGCCATGTCATTGTATCATCTTTTGTAACTTTTTTGATGGCATCTAAGTCATTTTTACTCTTTCCACTATAGTAAGTAACATAACCTCCATCATATCCGCCTATTCCAAGCATTTGCCAAGCAGTGTACTTAAATCCATATGTATGCGTTCTTCCATTTTCATTATATGGTTGATACCATCTTCTGATATACATACCTTCTGAGCCATAGTCTCCTTGTCCTGTTTGTGTTGTATTACCTGTTACTCCTGGTTTTATAGTAATTTGATTATCCCATAAATCATTTACTGTTTTTAAGTTCATTTTTTCAAATTCTTCTTTTGAAATTGTTTTCCATCCTACTGTTGAATAATCTTTTGGTGCATTTGGATAGTAAATTTGTACTGCTACTTTTGATTGTTCTTCTGGTGTTAATTCTAAAAATGCTTTTGCTTCTACATAATCTAAAAAGTCAATTGTTTCGAACATTCTTTTATAATAGCTTTCAATTTTTTCTTTAGAATTGATTCTTTCTGGTGTTAAGTTTGTTGTAACCATTTGATTTTCATTGTAATTATAACTTAAATTAAAATTTATATCTCCATCTCTTGATCCTTGAGATGTGTTTCCATCTGTATAATCCTCTGATCCACTTATTCCATCAGATGATGCTCCTCCGCCTATTGGTCTAAATCCATTGTTTTTAAAAAATAATCTAGCTGTTTGATTATGACCTGTTTCATGAGACCACGCCGAATAACTATCTAGTGCATGATTTGTTACAAAATAAATTCTTTGGCTTCCCGCGTATGCTCCTACTCCACCTATCATAGACCATTCGTTTAATATTTCATTAAAGTTTTTATGGAATAAATCATTGGTTTTTGCATTAAATTGCTCTCCTAATCCTGGTAAGAATCTAGTATCTATTGCTATATCACATATATTATTAAAATATCTGCTCTCTATAAATCCTGCTGCTGTTCCATAAAATGTTGCTACTTGATTTGCAAAACTTTGCATTTTATTTAGCAATGTTTGTTGCTGTGTTTTATTTGTAGGGTCTGTTATATATACCCTTTGTGAACCTACAAAAAATACTGTTGGTGTTGATATCATATATCCAGCATTTTCTGGTAATGTTAAAAGTGCTAACATATACTCTGGTCTTTTCTTTAGTTGTGTCCATGCTCTATAATCGATATCGCTATCTTCATGTCCTTTTGCAGGAACTTCTACTAAAGGTCCTCTAAAGTTTGCTGTAAACCAGTCATTTGGATTTGCACTATCTGTTAAAATTTTTATATTATAATCCATAAAATCACTAATTTGTGATATTCCAAATCTATGTGCTAAAGTATCTCTATAATATTGGTAATTTACATGACTATTTTTCCATCTACTATTCCAAAAGTCTGATATTAAATCACTTACTTTTATATTTTTTCTATATAAATCTCCCTTGAACAGCATAATGTCTGAAAGATCTGCTCCATCCATATTTATTCCATAGAAACGAGAATAATAGTTATATGCAAATAAAATTCTTTTCATTTCATTATTGTTAAGCAGTCTATTTTTTACTATTGTGCTTAGTATTTCATTTTCCATTGTTATGCTATAACCACTAGCACTAGATAAGTATTTATAAATAAATTTATCCGCATTTTCTTTTGTTCTTGTAATCTCATTAAAATGTGTTTTATATGCTGGATGACCTCTGTCAAGAGATATCATTCCTTGTAAGTCTTTTTCATATTCTAAGTTTTGTATATAATTACTTAACTCTCTTACAATTGTTGCATCTTGTCTTATAATATATTTATCGAAATTGTAATCTACTTTTAATTCGTTAATATTATAATTTGCTATATTTCCATAATCATCTTTAAATTTTAAAGTGTATTTTTTAGTTGTATTGTCATTAAATACTACTTTTATATAACTAAGATTTTTATAGTTTTCTTTTGTAAGCGCAACTGCTAATTTTCCTTTATTATCATAAGGTAAAACTGTTTTGATTAGTTCTTTATTTAAGATATCATCTTCACTAATTTTTGTTCCATCTAAAACTAGATATTTTGCATCATAAAATGGCATTAACTTATATAAGTTGCTATATAAAATTTCTTTATTTTTATTGTATTCTACCATTTTTTCTAGTCTTGTTTGTTCTGGAATATATACTTCATTTTCTTGTTGTTGCCCTTCTTCTTTTATATTGTTTGGATCAGCATTATTTAATGTTGGTAATTTGTCATAACTGCATCCATTTAAATTCCAAATATTTTCATCAAATCCTGCTTCTTTTTTACAAAATTCTTCATTAAAATCATTTTTAGATATTTTCTTAATTTGTGCATTGTCATTGTCTTTTAATGTTGATTCTTCCATTACATAGTTTTTAGTAAACATATTTAATGTAGCATTTGTTCCATATAGTTTATATGAATTTCTTCCTGTTGCAAAACTAATATTTTGTTTTAAATTGATTTGACCAGCATTTCTAGCAAATCCTACGATACCACCTATTCCGTTTGGTCCATCTGTTGAATCTATATTTACTTTTGCTATACAATTTCTTATGTAGCTTGTGTCTGGTACATATTTTTCTACAAGTCCTACTATTCCACCCATTTCTTTTCTTCCTGAAATTGAACCTGTTACATAACAATTTTCTATTGTAGATGTGTTAATATATCCAGTAATTCCTCCAATTGCACTTACAAGTGAATTTTGTGGTCCTGTTATAGTAAGTCCTGTTACACTACATTCTTTAATTGTACTTTCTGTAAGTTTTCCAGTTATTCCTCCATAGTATGAATATTTTACAGATGTCGTAATTGCCATATTTTTAACATGAACATTGCTTATAGTAGTATGACTTCCCATTTCGTTTGAAATAGCACCTCTACCTGTAGCATTATCTGTATTTGATATATATACATTTTCTAATACTAAATCTTTAATGTTTGCTCTTGAAACATAATCAAAGATTGGCCTAGATAAATTAGATATTTTGTGTCCATTACCATTCAATGTTCCTGTAAATGTTATGTCTGCTCCTACTAAAGACCTGTGATCTCCTGTAATTGTTGATGCATCATAATCTTTGATTAATTCAAATGTTCCATTTGGGTTTGCTTTCATTCGTTTTATTAAACTTGCTAGTGAATTATTAGTAGCTTTATTATTTTCAACAGTTCCATAAACTACTTCTAGTTTATCTTGTTTCATGTTATTTTCATATTGCACTACATTTTCATATTCTAGTTCCAGTTTTAATTCATTATTTTCTACCCTATATCCTTTTAATGGTGCATAAAAGGCTGGCATATCTTTCATCTCAACTTTTACTAAGAATTGGTCTTTTTGTTCTAATTCATGTGTAAAGATGCTTGTTACTTCTTCTATTTTGTCTCCATTTTTTCTGTATAAATATACATCTGTTACATCTTTCATTTCTATTTTACGAATTGAAAAGTCCATTTCCTCGTTTAATAGAGTTTGAGATTTGTGTAAATTGTTTTCATCTGTTCCTAAGTTGTAATCTGCAATTACTTTAATATAATAATATTCACTATCTGTTTTATCAAAAATTATTTCATTTTTTCCAACTTCTAAGCTTTGTGTACTTATTTCATTTTTCTTTTTATCTGTAATAACAATTTTTCCACTTACAAGTGTATGCTCATTGTCATCTAAAATGAATTTTGTTTTTACTTTGTTTTTGTTTTCAGTATCTTCATTATAAGAAAAATCTGTAATTGTAGGTTTGTCTTTTAATATTTCTACTTCTATTTTGGTTTCGTTTGAAACGTCTAATTCTACTCCATTTGACAAAAGTAATTTTTCTATTTTTATTTCTTGTTTTCCACTTGCATCGTAGCCTGATAATGTAGCTGTATATTGATTTGTACCTGTTTTTCTTGTTACTTTATATGTCTTTCCATTTATTGTTGCTTCTTCTGGTATAAAACTAGATGCATTTGTGCTTGTAAAACTTAAAGTTATTTCTTCATTTTTATTAAAATATTTTGTTTCCTTATCTGTATTTGCTGTTTTTAAATCACTTATTTGTAATTTATAATCATGTATTAATATAACTGGCACTTCTTCTAGTAATTGGTCTTTTTGAATATATTCTTCTGTTTCTGTAAATCTGTTATATGTAACTAAAACTTTTGCTGTGTAAGAAACGCCTTCTTCTACATGGTCAAAAGTAACTGTTCCTATTTCTTTTTCTTCTTTTATAATGTCTTTTTCTTCTACTACACTGCCGCCTTTAACTAATTGTACTTTTCCTCTGATATAACTTTTATCTGCATCATTTATTGTAAAATGTAATGTTACTTCATGTTTTCCCACACTGTCTTCTTGTCTTATATCACTAATTGTTGGTACATCTTTTAGTACATTTACTTTTAATGTATTTGTTACTTCTGTTTCTGTTCCGTCTTTGAAAATAATTTTTGTTGTTTCAAGATTTAGTAATTGTGGTACATTTCCAGTTTGAATTGTAATTTTATATTTTCCATTAGTTAATTTTGTTGCTATATAATTTACACTATTTACACGTATTTTTTCTATAGTTTGCTCACTATTTGTTTCAATTTCATATGTAATATTTACAGAATCATTTTTTTCTAATTCTGTTTTATTTACTTCTGCTTGCTTGATATTGGCATATATAATTGCTGGTACTTCTTTTTCTAATAATACTTTGTTTTTTGCCACTTCTGTATCTGTTACTCTGTAATTTGCAACTACTTGTATTATATATGTTGTTGTGTTTTTTGTCTTTAATGTTGTTTCTATTGTTCCATTTCTGATTTCTTCCACATTTAAATCTTTGCTTTCAATTACATTCTTTTTGCTATCATAAAGTACAACTTTTGCACTTTCTATTGTCTGTTCTTTATCTAATATATTAAATTTGATGTTAATATTTTTGTCTGCTACGTTTTCTTGTGCTTCAAAATCAGTTATTTCTGGTTTCTTTTCTTCTATTCTAACTTGAACACTGTTATTTTTATCTAAACTAAATTCTTTTCCGTTTCCAAGTTTTACTTTTTCTATTGTAATTAGTTGATTTCCTAAGCTTTCTATTCCATCTATTGTTGCAACATAATGATTATTTTTTTCTGTTATCTGATATTCTTTTCCATTAATTGTTACAACAGCTGGTTTAAATGTATTATTTTTTGTGGTTTCAAATGCTGCATTTGTACTATCAAAAGAAATTTGAATTTGTTCTCCTTTTGTAAATGTTGTATTGGCTACATCATTTTTTAGTGTTTTTATATTAGATATTTTAAATTTATAATCTAAGTTTACTGTAAATTCTTTTGTGTAGATAATATTTTCTCCTTGATGTGGTTTTCCTTCTAATTGTTCTGGTGCTAAATTATAATCTACGTTTATTTCAACTACATATGTTTTTCCATCTTCTACTTCTATTTCTTGTGTATTATTTCCTGATTTTATAGGTGTTTCTACTACAGGTATATTACCTACTTTTTCATAAGCTGTAAATTGTGCAGAAGTAATGCTATTTTCTGTATCAATTAAATCGAAGCTAACATTTGCTTTTCCTTCAAATGTTTCTTCTAATTTATACGTTTTTTCATCAATAAATGGTACATCTTTTAGTACGCTTACAGAAAAGTTGTAGTTTGTTTTTACTTCTTCGTTATTTGAAAGTATTGCTTTTAAAAATTTAAAATCTTTTTTCTCTGCTATATTTCCTACATTTAGTTTTACTTTATATTCATTTCCAATTGTGTTTTGTACTTCATATTCATTATCATTTATTATTACTTTCTTAATTGATACATCATCATAGTTTATATCAGCTACAAAAGATATTTCTATTTCTTGATTCTTATTTGGATAATAATTTTCTGTGCTAGCATTTTCTATTTTTACTTCATATTCTCTTTTATGTTCTATCTTTTTTATTAAAAGTGTTAAATCTGTTACTGTTATTTTTTTGTCCTCATTTAAATCTGCATTTTCTAATTTATCAGCTGGTAATTCTTCAAGTCCAATTAAATGTTTTTCAGCTAATTCTACATCAGCATAATTAATTAGTCCGTCTCCATTTAATTCTCCTTTTTGTGTGATGCTTAGCACTACCGCATATGTAGTTCCTGCTATTTGTGCTGTAAGTATAACTGCTAAAAGCATTCCTATTATTTTTTTATTTTTTATCTTTTTGTTTATATTTTTATATTTTATAAATGAAATTACTGCAATTATTAGTAATATCTCTATTCCTATAACAATAAGTGTTTGATAATTTCCTAATCCTGTTTTTGGTAATTCTGTTGAAGGCTTTCCTAAACCTTGATTATTATTTTCTCCGTTAGAGTTTCCTTCATTACTTCCCTCATTACCATTACCTGAATTGTCATTATTGTTATTTTCGTTATCTCCTGCATCAGGATTATTGTTTCCACTATTGTTATTACCTTCGTTGTCACCTGTTCCTGGATTATTATTTTCTTCTTGAATAACTGTAATCTCTACATTTACGTTCCCTATTTCTATATCTGTTTTTCCCTCTGACGTTGTTTGGTTTGTAATTACAATGTTTGATTTTCCTGCTATTCCATTATTTTTTACTTTTAATTTTATTTGTAAAAATTCTTCTTCACTTACTACTCCTGATTTTTTTATAATAACGAATTCATTATTTTCTTTATTATATTTAAGACTTTCCCAAGAATTTTGAGTTGTAAAATTTTTTTCCTCTATTTCATAAAAAACGTTTTTATCGTATTGAATTTGTCCTTTATAGGCATACAGTCCATCTTCAATTTCTTTAAACTCTTTTAGTTCTAGGGTAAGTGTTATTTCTTCTTCATTTTTCGCCTGAACCTCGTTTTTGTTTGTTGTTAATTCTGTTTGTACATTTGCTGCAAACACTGAATTTGCAGTAAATAAAATTGTGCACAATATTGTCATAATGATGCATAATTTTTTTAGTTTCATTTTTTCCTTCATCCCTTCTTTCTTTTATTTTTAGCTAATTTATTATAACATTTTAGATGATTTTTTTCTACATTTTTTGTTCCATTTTTCTATATTTTTTATCATTTGTTACAGTTCATTTATATAACAAAATCCATATACATTTTTACCGTATATGGATTTTGTTAATTTAATTATTTTTTTACTCGTAATGCTCTTAATGCATTTAAAATTGCAAGCACTGAAACTCCTACATCTGCAAACACTGCTTCCCACATTGTTGATATTCCCATGGCACTTAATATTAGAACCAATATTTTTATAGAAATTGCAAAAACTATATTCTGTTTTACAATTTTCATTGTCTTTTTAGATATTTGCATTGCTTTTACAATTTTAGATGGTTCATCTGTCATAAGCACAACATCTGCTGCTTCTATTGCTGCATCTGAACCAAGTCCTCCCATAGCTATTCCTATATCTGCTAATGCTAATACTGGAGCATCATTTATTCCATCTCCTACAAATGCTACTTTTCCAGTTTTATTTTTTAACAATTCTTCTATTTTTTCCACTTTCCCATCTGGTAGTAATTCTGTATATACCTTATTTATTCCTAACTCTTTAGCTACACTTTCTCCAACTTCTTTTCTATCTCCTGTTAGCATTACTGTTTCTTTTATAAAGCCTTTTCTTAGTTCTTTTATTGTATTGATTGCATCTTCTTTTACAGCGTCTGAAATTACTATATATCCTGAATATTTTTTGTTTATTGCTATATATAAAATTGTTCCTATTTTTTCACATTTTATAAAGTCAATATTGTTTTCTTTCATTAGTTTTTCATTTCCAACTAATACTTCTTTTTCTTCTATTTTAGCATATATTCCTTGTCCTGCTATTTCCTCTATTTTTATATTTACATTTTTGTCAATTTCGCCTTTGTATGCATTTTTAATTGATACTGAAATTGGATGATTAGAATAATTTTCTGCATATGCCACTAATTTTAATAGTTCTTCTTTTGTTATTCCAATTGGTTTTATTTCTTGTACTTCAAATATTCCTTTTGTTAATGTTCCTGTTTTATCAAATACTATTGTTTCCGTTTTTGATAATGCTTCTAAATAATTACTTCCTTTTATTAAAATTCCTGCTTTAGCTGCTCCTCCTATTCCTCCAAAAAAGCTTAATGGGATTGATATTACTAATGCACATGGACAAGATACCACTAAAAATGATAGTGCTCTATAAATCCAATCTGTAAAATTGGCATCTTTTATAAAAATTGGTGGAATTATTGCAATAAGAACTGCCATTATCACTACTATTGGTGTATAATATTTAGCAAATTTAGTAATAAAGTTTTCTGATTTTGTCTTTTTACTACTTGCATTTTCAACTAAATCTAATATTTTACTTACTGTTGATTCTCCATATTCTTTACTAACTTTTACTTTTATTAATCCACTTAAATTAACACATCCGCTTAATACTTCTTTTCCCTCTGCTACTTCTCTAGGTAGAGCTTCTCCTGTTAAAGCTTTTGTATCTAATGTTGTTTTTCCTTCTATAATATTTCCATCAAGTGGTATTTTTTCTCCTGGTTTTACTACTATTATTTCTCCTATTTTTACTTCTTTAGGATTTGTTTTTTCTATTTTGCCATTTCTTTCAACATTTGCAAAGTCAGGTCTTATATTCATTAAATCTGAAATTGATTTTCTTGATTTATCAACTGCATAACTTTGAAATAATTCTCCAACTTGATAAAATAGCATAACAGCAACAGCTTCTGGAAATTCTCCTATTGCAAACGCACCAATTGTTGCAATTGTCATTAAAAAGTTTTCGTCAAAAACTTTGCCTTTTATTATATGTTCTATTGCTTCTTTTACTACTTCTAACCCGACAATTAAATATGAAATAATATATATTATATTATTTATTATGGGATTGTTAAAATTAGCAAATAATGCTATAAAAAATAAAATAAAAGCTATTATAATTTTTATTAATGTCTTTTTCATTATACCCTCCTATTATTTATGTTCTATATGTTCTGTTCCTATTTCAAATACTTGTTTTACATGTTCATCATCAAGCATATAAAAAACTTCTTTGCCTGATTTTCTGCATTTTACTATTCCACTTCTTCTTAATGTTCCTAATTGATGTGAAATTGATGATTTGCTCATGCCTAACACATTTGCAATATCACATACACACATTTCGTTTTGGTCTAATACAAATAATATTTTTACTCTTGTTATATCTCCTAAAACCTTAAAAAACTCTGACAATTTTGTAAATGTATATGCATTTGGCATGTTTCTTATTGTGCTTTCTACTAAATCTTTATGAATTATATTACAATCACATACAAATTCATTTTTTGACATAATTTTCCTCCTTTTGTTCCTTATTATAGTTGAGTATGTATTCAACTATAATAATAGTATATATTAATAATTGTTCAACTGTCAATGTTTTTTTTAAATTTTGTTGTTAAATTTATTTTTTCTGATATACTTTAATTAGAGGTGATTTATATTGGAAAATTTTTTAATAAAAAATGATAGAGCTTGGATCGAGCTTAATTTTAATAATTTAAAACATAATATTTTTGAGTTTAAACGTATAATTCCAAGTAACACAGAAATTATGGCTGTAGTAAAAGCTAATGCGTATGGACATGGAATTGTTGAAATTTCTACTTTTTTAAATAATATAGGAATTGATAATTTTGCTGTTGCTACATTAGAAGAAGGTATAATTTTAAGAGAAAATAATATAAATGGAAATATTTTAATTTTAGGATATACTGACATTCAAAATATAGAATATGTTATAAAATACGATTTAATACAAACTATTGTTGATTATGACTATGCTAAAAAAATTAGTTCTTTGCATTTAAGTAACAAATTAAAATGTCACATAAAAATCAATACTGGTTTAAACAGAATTGGAGAAAATTACAAAAATATTGATAATTTTTTAGAAATATTTAAAATAGAAAATCTTAATATTTTAGGTTGTTTTACTCATTTAGCAGTAGCTGATAGTTTAGATGAAGATGACGTCACTTTTACTGAAAATCAGATTGAAAATTTTTATGCTTGCATAAATCATATTAAATCTCAAGGCTATGATACAGGAAAACTGCACATTCAAAATACTTATGGGACATTGAATTATCCTGAGATTAATTGTGATTATGTTCGCCTTGGAATTGGAATGTATGGTATTTATAATGCAAATAATCATATAAATAACTCAAATGCTGATGTAGATTTAAAGCCTGTTTTACAATTAAAAGCTAAAATATCTTCTGTTCATGAGCTTTTAAAAAATGATTTTGTTAGTTATGGTAGAACTTTTTCCTCTGATAAAAATATGAAAATAGCAACTGTATGCATTGGATATGCTGATGGTTATCCACGAAATTTATCAAATAAAGATGTTGTAGTTTTAATAAATAATCATTATTCTAAAATTATAGGTCGAATTTGTATGGACCAGTTAGTTATTGATGTTACAGATATTCCTAATGTCAAATGTGGAGACATTGTCACTTTAATAGGTGAAGATAGTGCAATTTGTGCTGAAAATATTTCTATAAAGTCTGATTCAATTACAAATGAGCTTTTATGCAGGTTAGGAGATAGATTGCCTAGAATTTTAATATAATATTTTAGAAGAAAGCTTTATATTTATAATTTTTTCACTATCCCCATTTAAGAAAATGTATTTTCACTTTGTTCAAACATTTTCTAAAAAGGTCCCCACAATTCGTGGAAAAATTATAAATATAAAGCTTTCTTATAGCTATAGCTATAAGTATAGTTTTTTTGATGAAATCTTGACAATTTTGTATATTTTATGTAAAATATAGATATATTAGTTTTAAAATACTATTGCGTTTGTACAATACAAAGCTCTTAGAAGTTACTTATTAGAGACAAAGGTCACCGGCTGAAAGCCTTTGAAGGTCAACCTAAAAAGTGAAACATATTGGAGCAATTTTTATAAGTGGAAAATCTTTTTATAGATTTTCAAGCTGGGTGGTACCGCGGAATTTATTTCGTCCCTGCAAGTAATTGCAAGGGGCTTTTTTGTTGCCCCTTTAGATAGGAGGAATTTATATGTCAGATTATTTAAAACTAAAATGTGATGAGCTTTCCTTGGACCATGTCGGAAAGCAAGTAAAAATTTTTGGATGGGTCCAAACAATACGTGATTTAGGAGGATTAGTTTTTTTAGACATTAGAGATATGTATGGTATAACTCAAGTTGTGACCTCTGCTGAAGATGAAGATGTGGATTTTGCATCACATATTCCTATTGAATCAGCTGTTTCTGTATGCGGAATAGTAAAAAAACGTGATGAAGAAACTATTAACCCTAAATTAAAAACAGGTCTAGTAGAAATTAAAATCGAAAAGCTTGAAATTCTAGGTAAAAGAACTGCTTCATTACCTTTTGAAATCAACACAAATCAAGATGTTAGAGAAGATTTACGTCTTCAATATAGGTTTCTTGATTTAAGAAATAGCAGATTAAAAGATAATTTAATATTGCGTGCTAAAGTTTTACAATTTTTAAGAGCTCAAATGGTAAAAAATGGCTTTTTAGAAGTTCAAACACCTATTTTAACAAGTTCTTCTCCTGAAGGTGCTAGAGATTATTTAGTTCCTAGTAGATTACATGCAGGAAAATTTTATGCTTTACCACAGGCACCACAACAATTTAAACAATTACTTATGGTTTCAGGAATTGATAAATATTTTCAAATAGCACCTTGCTTTAGAGATGAAGATGCTAGAGCAGATAGAACTCCTGGAGAATTTTACCAGCTTGATATGGAAATGAGTTTTGCAACTCAAGAAGACGTTTTAAAAATTATTGAACCTGTAATTTATAATACATTTAAAGAGTTTTCAGATAGAAAAATTAACAAATATCCATTTCCTAGAATTTCATACAAAGATGCTATGCTTAAATATGGTACTGATAAACCAGATTTAAGAAATCCATTAGAAATTGTTGATTGTACAGATGTTTTTGAAAAATTAGAGTTAAATGCTTTTAAAAATAAAATTGTTAGAATTATTGCTACTCATGATGTTGCGGATAGACCAAGAAGTTTCTTTGAAGATATGACTACTTTTGCAATTAAAGATTTAAAAGCTAAAGGTTTAGCTTGGTTACGTATTTTAGATGATGGTTCTTTCCAAGGACCTATTGCTAAATTTATTACAGAAGATGCTAAAAAAGTTATGTTAGAACGTACAAATTCTAAACCTGGTGATTGTATATTCTTTATTGCTGAAATTCCAGGCGTTGTTGAAAAACTTGCTGGCCAAGTAAGATCAGAATTAGGAAAAAGATTAAATTTAATTGATAATTCTAAATTCGAATTTTGCTGGATAGTAGATTTCCCTATGTTTGAACAAACTGATGATGGAAAATTAGAATTTAGTCATAACCCATTTTCTATGCCACAAGGTGGTTTAGAATCTTTAAAAAATAAAAATCCTTTAGATATTTTAGCATATCAATATGATATGGTATGTAATGGTATAGAACTTGCCTCTGGTGCCGTTAGAAATCATGATATTAATATTATGTTAAAAGCCTTTTCAATGGCTGGATATACAGAAACTGAAGTAAAATCAAAATTTGGAGCTTTATATACAGCATTCCAATATGGTGCCCCACCTCATGCCGGTATTGCACCTGGAATAGACAGAATTATTATGCTTTTAGCTGATGAAGAATCTATCAGAGAAATAATAGCATTTCCTTTAAACAGCAAATCTGAAGATTTAATGATGGGTGCTCCAAGTGTTATTCGAAGAGATTTATTGAGAGATGTTCATGTTGAAACTATAAAAAAATAATTTAGAAATTTTTTATTCATCCCTAGAATATAATTATATATAAAGGGGTGGATTTTTTTGCTTATAAAAACATTTAAAATTAATTTAAAGCTTATTATTACTATATTGATTTTTACAGTTTTAATTTGTTCAATTTTTGCATTTTATTCTTTAGCTAATGAATCTGAAAATACAAAAAAAGATTTTATTAAATGGGTGGATTTTAATGTTTCAGCAGAAGCTCTTAAACTAACTGCTAATTTAGATATTAAATCTCATAACGAAAATCAAGAAATTAAATATAATTGGATAGAGTTGCTTTCTTATCTAGCCTGTAAAAATGGAGGAGATTTCAAAAATTTTAAACATTCAGATTTAGATAATTTAGTAAACAAATTAAAAGATGGTGAAACAATAGAAAGTCTTACTCAAAACTTAAAATTTTATGACTATTATTACGAAAGTTATTCTGCTGTTCTTAGTAATTTTATTGGTAATTATTCTATTAAAAATTCTAATGGAAATTTTGTTAGTTCATATGGTGTTAAAGCATTTCTTCCTATTGCTAAAAATTATTCTTTTAGCCATTATGACGATTTTGGCAATAGTAGGTCTTATGGTTTTAAAAGAACACATCTTGGAAACGACTTGCTTCGGAAGTATTGGTACTCCTATTGTAGCTGTGGAAAGTGGAATTATTGAACATCTAGGTTGGAATCAATATGGTGGTTGGAGAGTAGGAATTAGAAGTTTTGATCAAAAAAGATACTATTATTATGCACATTTACGAAAAAATCATCCATATGTTAATGGGCTAGAAGAAGGTATGAGCGTAAAAGCTGGTGATGTTATTGGATATCTTGGTATGACTGGCTATAGCATAAAAGAAAATGTTAATAATATTAATATTCCTCATTTACATTTTGGTATGCAATTAATTTTTGATGATTCACAAGTTGATAGTCCAAATGAAATCTGGATTGATGTTTATAACATTATTGAATTTTTAATGCAAAATCGTTCAGAAGTGTATATGTCAAATAAAGAAACAAAAGATTATTCTAGAAAATTTGATTTTATTGATGATGATAATAATGAATAATTTTCAAAATTATATATATTTGTGTTTATAAATTTGTAAAAAACAAAACGACATGTAAATAAAAAAGATTTTACTTTTAAATTATTTACATGTCAACTTTTATTTAATTAATATATTAAAAATTATTACAATACATAAAATCCTGATATATAAAATATGTGTATATTTCTCTTTACTATTCTCTTACTTTTTGCCTAAAGTTATTTTTATTTCTTTATTAATTTTTCCTCTTACTATTTTTAAAGTAACTTCATCTCCTGGCTTTTTGCTATAAATATATTCTCGTAAATCATTCATTGTATTTAATTCTTTGTTATCAATAGTCGTTATTATATCTGCTTCTTTTAATTCAGTGTTATTGGCTGGACCATTTTTAGTAATTTGTGCTACATATATTCCTTTTTCAAAATTTGAACTTGTTATCGAATTCCCTCTTAAATATGGGATAACTTCTTTGTCATATGCATAGATTCCAATTGTAGCTTCTTCAAATATTCCTGTATTTATAAAACTATCAATTATATGTTTTATGATATTTATTGGTATCGCAAAGCCTATCCCTTCTGCTGAAGAAATTTTAACGGTATTTATTCCAATAATCTCTCCATTTGGATATATAAGTGGTCCTCCACTATTTCCTGGATTTATAGTTGCATCTGTCTGAATTAAGTCTGTCATATATGACGATTTATCTTTTTCATCTATTTTTATAGTTCTATTTTTTGCACTAATAATTCCTGAAGTTACAGTCCTCCTAAATTCATATCCTATTGGATTACCTATTGCATATACTGTTTCTCCTACTCGTATTTTGCTAGAATCTCCTAAATTTACATATGGTAAATTTTTCGCTTCAATTTTTACAATAGATAAATCCAAATTAGTATCACTCCACTCTACTTTACCATCATAAGTCATACCATTTTCCAATGTTACATAGCACTTGCTATACTTTTCCCCTGTAACATGTGCATTACTAACTATATACCCATTTTCAGTAACAATAAAACCTGTCCCTAATCCTAGTTCACTTTCTTGACTTTTAGAAAATATACTACTTCCCGCATTTTTTAGTTTTGATATTCCAACAACCTTTCTAGTTGTATCTTCAATTATATCTGCCACATTTTTGCTATCTTCTTCTACATTTTCCACAATTTGTGCATTAACTGTGGATTGTGTCTTAGTTACAGTATAATCTTGACTATTTATTTCTATATTTTGATATGTAATATATAGAAAAAATGATAAAATTCCTATGCTAACTGTTACTATAGTAATTATTAATATTTTAGTAAGTGTATTCTTTTGCTTTCTTCTTCTCAAAAAACTCACCTCAAAAATATTATTTCCACTTTTTCCAACTTTTAATCATGTCCAATTAGGGACAGGTCCAAAGTGGACATTATTTTATTTTTTCTAGTTCTTTATATCTTTTTACTTTTTGGGTTGTTGTTTTAGCAAATTCTTCTGTTGTTATTTCTATTTTCTTTATGTGTTTAAATACAGGTAAGGTTTTGTTTATTTCTTTTATTTCTTTCCATATTTCTTCTTGATATTCTTTTTCTGTTTTCTTTCCTAGTTCTTTTTCTATTAAGTCTTTATCATAAACTATTTTCGCACATAACATTGTGTCAGTTTTGCTTTGCTCTCTTTGATATACTAAACTTTCTTTTATATAATGTATTTTATTTATTAAAAATTCAATTTCTTGTGGATATACATTTTTACCATTTTTTAATACTATTATGTCTTTTTTTCTTCCTGTTACAAATAAGAATTCGTCTTTGTCTAAATATCCATAGTCTCCTGTTTTGAACCATTCATCTTCAAATGCTTCTTTTGTTGCTTCTTCATTTTCATAATATCCAGACATTACACTTGGACCTTTTACGAAAATTTCTCCTATTCCTTCTTCGTTTGGTTCATTAATTTTTACTTCTAAATTGTCAAATACTAATCCTACTGAACCAGGTCTTTTTTCTTTGTCTGTTTCTGCTGATATTACTGGTGATGTTTCTGTTAGTCCATATCCTTGTACTAATTCAACACCTATATTATTAAACCCTATTATTGTATCTTTATTCATTGGAGCTGCTCCATATAAAACTACTCTTAGTTTTCCTCCAAAATTATCTAATATTTGTTTAAAAAATACTTTTCTTAGATCTATATGACATTTTAATAATGCATTTGACACTTTTGTTACTTTATTTATTAATTTTTCTTTTCCTTGGTCTTTTATACCTTTTTGAATTTTTTTATACATCGTTTCTAATACTAATGGTACTGCTACTAATATTGATACTTCATATTCTTTCATATTTTTTTGTATATGTTTTAGACCATCACAAAATGCTATTGTTGCTCCACTATATGTTCCGTATAAAAATGTTATTGTACATTCAAATGTATGATGTATTGGTAAAAATGATAATAGTGTATCTGTTGGATATATTTTTACCCATGAAGTGAATGTTGATATGTTTGCACATATATTACTTTGTGATAATTTTACACCTTTAGGTGCATTTGTTGTTCCTGATGTAAATAATAATATTGCCATTTCTTCTGGATTTACATTCACATCATCATATTTTGTACTACCTTTTTCTAGTAACTCATATCCATTTTTTAATAAATCTTCATATTTTTCCACTCCTACTTGTTCTTCGTTATCCATACAAATTAGAGTATTTGCATTTATTTCTTTGTTCTCTTTTATTTTTAACATAATATTCATGTATTTTTTATCAAATACTATAACTTCAGCACCACTTCTTTTTATTAGATTTTCTATTTCATTGTCTGGTAGTGCTTTATCCATAGGAACTATTATCATACCTCCAGTTGTTACTGCCATGTATGTTGTACACCACTCATATCTGTTATTTCCTATAACTACTATTTTCTTTCCTTTATATCCTAGTTCTAATAAACTTGTAGATACGGCTTTCACATCTTGTACGTATTGATGATATGTTTTTTCTACATATTCAGGTTCTTTTGTTTCAGCATCTTTTTTATATTTAAATGCTACATTATTTGGATATTTTTCATCCACTGTACTTAATAAATCTCTAAAGCTTTCTACTTTATGTGGTTCGTACACATTTCTATTTTTTGTTCCTCTCATATTCTTTCTCCTTTCAAGGATTTTAGCTATTTAATAGCAAGTCCTTTTTTATTACGCATATTCTATATCATTTTTTTATTTTTTACAATAGCTAATTTTCTATGTTTTATTTTCAATTTTTTTACATTTTGAGAAAAAAATGTTGAAAATTTAAATTTTTATATATATAATCGTCTTATAAATTTTTTTAAGGGTGAGGTTTTATGGAAAGTAATGTTTATGAATTAACAAATGCTCAAAAAAGTATTTGGAATACAGAACTATTTTTTAATGGTTCAAACATAAATAATATCTGTGGGACAATTCATTTATATGAGCCTCTTGACTTTAAGGATTTACAACAAGCATTACAACTAATGATTAATGAAAATGATAATTTTCATACAAAGTTTACACTTAAAGATGGTTCAGTTTATCAATCTTTCTTGGATAAGGTTGATTATGATGTTGAAATTGTTGATATTAATACAAAAGATGATTTAAAAAAATTAGAAGATACAATGATATCACGTATATTTGATATTTTAAATTCTTCTTTATTCGATATAAAAATTTTTAGATATCCTGATATGACTGGTGGCGTAGTAGTAAATATCCACCATCTTATTTCTGACTCTTGGACTTTGGGTTTAATTGCTAAGAATATAGTTAACAAATATGTTGTCGTCCATAATAAGATTCCTAATCAAAAAAATTCAAATTCATATATAGATTATATTAGTGCGGAAGAAAAATATATTAATAGTTCTAAATTTGAAAAAGATAAATCTTTTTGGAGTGAATATTTAGCTAATCGACCTGACTGCATTAGCATACCTAGTTTTGTTGATACTCCAGCTATTGATGCTACCACTGCTTTAAAAGGAAAAAGAAAAGTATTTGAAATGAACTCTAGCTTAGTTCAAGAAATTAATGATTTTTGTAAAATTTATAATGTTTCAATGTATAACTTTTTAATGGCTATATATTCTATTTATATTGGACGAATTAACAAATCTGATGATTTTATTTTAGGAACTCCTATATTAAACAGAACATCAAGTGTTCAAAAAGGCACAATGGGAATGTTTATAAACACTGTTCCTGTAAGAATTAAGCCTACAGATAAGACATCTTTCTTAAGTTTTGTAAATAATATTGCTTTGGATTTTACTTCTATATATAGACATCAAAAATATTCTTATCAATATATTTTAGAAGATTTAAGAAAAAATGACCCTTCTACACCTAATTTGTATCAAATTTTGCTTTCTTATCAGATTACTAAAACAACCACTGATGAGGGAATTAATTCTTCTTGTGACTGGAGCTTTAATGGGTCTATTGCAGATGATATGGATATTCATTTCTTTGATTTAAATAATTCTGGTAATATTGATATTGCATATGATTATAAAATTTCAAAATATTCAGAAGATGAAATTATTAGAATTCATCAAAGAATATTGTATATGATAGAACAAGTATTAATTAATCCAGGTTTATACATAAAAGAAATTTCTATAGCAACTATGGATGAATTACAAGAAATATTAAATTTAGCAAAAGAAAATGACTGTCACTATCCTTCTAACAAAACAATATCTCAATTGTTTGAAGAACAGGCTCTTTCAACACCTGAAAATGTTGCAATTAAGTTTAAAAATGCTTCTATGACTTATAGAGAACTAAATGAAAAATCTAATCAAGTTGCTCATTTTTTAAGAAACTTAGGTATAAAATCAAATGATGTTATTGGATTGCGTTTAAATAAATCTCTTGAAATGATAGTTGGTATTTTAGGAATTTTAAAAGCTGGTGGATGTTATTTGCCTATAGATTTATCTTATCCACAAGAACGTGTATCTTTTATGTTAAAAGATAGTTCTGCTAAATTGTTTTTAACCAATAATGCTCATAAGGAAGATTTAGAAATTCCAATAGATATGTATTTATTAGATATTAATTCAAAAAATGAAATTTATAATAATAACTCTGATAATTTAGAATGTATAAATAATCCAGATGATTTAATTTATATTATTTATACTTCTGGTTCTACTGGAACGCCAAAAGGAGTTATGTTAAAACATAGAAATATTGTGCGTCTAATAAAAAATGATAAATTTCAATTTGATTTTAATGAAAATGATGTATGGACAATGTTTCATTCAGTTGCTTTTGACTTTTCTGTTTGGGAATTATATGCTTGTTTATTATATGGAAGTAAACTTATTTTAGTTCCTGAAACAACTGCTAAGGATGCTAACAAATTTTTACAATTATTACGAGATGAAAAAGTCACTGTTTTAAACCAAACACCTACATATTTTTATAATTTATTAGATAGAGAATTGTTAAATGAACATTCTGATTTATCTGTACGTTATATTATTTTTGGTGGAGAGGCTTTAAAACCAAATTTAGTAAAACCTTGGAAAGATAAATATCCATTTACAAGAATTATCAATATGTATGGAATTACTGAGACAACTGTACATGTTACATATAAAGAATTATTGGAAGATGATTTACTTTCTCCTAATTCCAATATTGGAAAACCTATTCCTACACTAAAAGTTTATGTTATGGATCAAAATTTACATATTCTTCCTTATGGAGTTGAAGGAGAAATGTGTGTAAGCGGTCTTGGAGTATGTAAAGGATATCTAAATCGTCCTGAGCTTAATAAAGATAGATTTGTCATAAATCCATATAATTCAAATGAGATTTTATACCGTTCTGCTGATGATGCTTATCTAACTCCAGATGGAGATTTACATTATCTTGGTAGAATTGATAATCAAGTAAAAATTAGAGGATTTCGTGTTGAAACTGGTGAAATTGAAACTAAACTTTTAAGACATCCAAATATAAAAAAATGTGTAGTTTTACCTAAAAAGACTAGCGACTTTGATAATTATTTAGTAGCATATTTAGTTATGGATCAAAAGCTTTCTACTTCTGATTTAAAAGCATATATTTCTAAGCTTGTTCCAACTTATATGGTTCCAAATTATTTTGTATTTTTAGATAAATTACCTTTAACTAATAATGGAAAAATAGATCGTAAAAAACTTTTGAGTTTAGATGTTAAAATAGAAAAAAAGAAAAAATATGAGGCCCCAAGAAATGAATTCGAAAAAGTTTTCCAAGAAATATTAGAAAAAAACCTAAATATAAAAAATATTGGTATTGATGATAATATTATAGAATTAGGTGCAGATTCTTTGACATTAATGAGAATTACTATAGAGCTATTAGAAAAAAACTTTATCGTAAATATTCAAGATATCTATGAATTAAAAACAATAAGAGCATTGTCGGATAATTTTTCTTATCCTAAACATTCAAACTTATATAAAAGAACATTAAAAGATAATATTTACTTTAATTTTAAAGAAAATTTTTCAAACAAGAAAATTTCTGCCAAAAACATTCTTTTAACAGGAGCAACAGGATATCTTGGTATTCATATTTTAGCTGAATTGATTAAACACACTAACAGTAATGTGTATTGTATTATACGTAACAAAAATAGTATAGCTTCTAAAGATAGATTACTAAAAAAATTAGAATTTTACTTCGGAAAAGACTTTTTAAAATATATTGATAACCGTATTTTTGTTATAGTTGCTGATATTTCTAAACAACAATTTGGACTTTCTTATGAAGACTATGATAATTTAGGAAATAAAATTGATCTTGTTATACATTCAGCAGCAATTGTTGATCATTATGGTAGTAAAGATGTTTTCAACTTAGTTAATGTTATTGGAACTAATAATATAATTGATTTTTGTACAAATTATTCAATTTATATGAATCACATATCAACTACTTCAGTTTCTGCTTCACTTCCTTCTGCTAATAATCCTGTTGTATTTGATGAACATTGCTTATATGTGGGGCAAAATTATGAATCTAATATTTATATAAAAACTAAATTTGAAGCAGAATATAACATCTGGGAAGCTATGGAAAATTCTAATTTAAGGGCTTCTATATATCGTCTTGGTAATATTACAGCAAGATATTCAGATGGTAAATTCCAAGAAAATGATGAAAAAAATGCATTTTTAAATAGAGTTTTGACAATTGCTAAATTGGATAAAATCGCTAAATCTTTTTCTAGTTTAAAAATTGATTTGAGTCCTGTTGATTATTGTGCTGAAATTATATCAAAATTGATTTTAATAGAAAGTAGCTACTCTAAAGTTTTTCATATTTATCATAATAATTCATTTAAATTTATTGATTTGATTAATGAATTAAAGCCTGATAATCAAAAATTAGAAGAAATTTCTGATGAAGAATTCTACAAATATATAAAAGATAAAGAAGATATTTTAGGTATTATAAATGATTTAACTAGCAATAGTTCTAAATACAACTCTAATATAGAAATGAAAAATAAATTTACTATAAATTATATGAAAAATGCTGATTTATCTTGGCCAGAAATTAATAAAAAATATATAAATAAATTCTTTGATAAATTTTTAAGTAAAGGAGATTAACAAATGATAAAAAGATTTAATGCTTGTATTTTAAAGATTATAACTTTATATTTGGGCATTCCAGCATTAATCGCTATGTGCCTTTATAGATTTTTACCCACAATTTTAAATTATCCACCTAATAGTATAGATAATACATTTCAACTTGAATTTGATGGAATAACATATACTCAACAATATATACTTTTAATTTCACTTATTGTTGCATGTAGCTTAATTATTTTATTTATAAGAGCTTATCGTATTCATAAGCTCTTAGTTAAGCTGGATAAGCCAAGCAACTCTAAGGAAACAGTAGTAAATATATTATACAAAATAAGAAGATTTTGTTATGATACTCCATATCTTTTATATTTTTTAGAGATTATCTTACCTTTAATTTTTTTACCTATTACATTTATCATAATAAAGGCATATCCTCTAACAATACTGAAGATTTGTTTAACTTACATATCTTTCTTTACATTATCTTCTGTTACTAGCTTTGTGTTTTCTAAAAATGAATTTGCTTACATTATATCTTTACTAAATGAAGAATATCCTGAAATTATGCAAAAGTTAGAACAAAAGTCATCATTAAAGAGATCTAAAATAAAGTCACTTTCTGTTAAACTATTTCTACAATTTATCCCTTTAGTAATGGTTTCTTTAATATTTTTATCTTTAGTTGGATATGTCCAAGCAGCTAAAGAGACTGGGGATGTTTATTACAAATCATATTTTACAATGCTTTCAGATTCATTTAATCAATCATTTAATTCTACAGAAGATGTAGAAAAGAAATTATCTGAAATAACTTTATTAGATGATAGTCATCAATATTTTATAATAAATAAAGATGGTAGTTATCAAGCTTCTGATAATGGTGTATTAGAACCGTTTTTCATAAAATATGTGTTAAATAATTCCGTTGCAGAAGGTGGCAGAACTTATGATTATTTCTGTCTAGATACAGAAGGAATTGCATTAAAATGTAACTTGGATAATGGAGATTATTGTTATGCAGGTGTTAGATATGATACCCGTCAACCTAAATTTTTAAAAATGATTTTAGTTTGTGATTTCTTATTATTTGCAATAATACTTAGTATTTTAATCTATGTTGCACATTCTATTTCTACAGAGATAAAAACCGTTGCTTCAAGATTAAAGGAAATTGCTTCTTCAAATGAAAATTCTATTAATTTAAATAAAAAATTAATAGTTACCTCTGAAGATGAGCTTGCTGACCTATCTCTTGCATTTAACCAAACACAAATATTTACTAAACATAATATTAATCAAATCAGAAATAATCAATCCATACTTATGGAACAAGAACGACTTGCTTCTTTAGGTCAATTAATTGGCGGTATTGCTCATAACCTAAAAACTCCAATAATGTCTATTTCTGGTGCAGCCGAAGGTTTGTCTGATTTAATAAAAGAATATGATTCTTCTATTGATGATCCAGAAGTAAATAGTCAAGACCATCATGATATAGCCAAAGATATGGATTCATGGATAGCAAAAATCAGAGATTATACTGAATATATGTCTGATATTATTACCGCCGTTAAAGGTCAAGCTGTTACATTATCAGAAACTCAAAATGTAACTTTTGATATTGAGGAATTAATAAAAAGAGTTAATATTCTTATGAAACATGAACTCAAAAATGCAATTGTATATTTAAATATTTCTGTGAAAACAGATGAACATACTAGAATTCAAGGTGATATAAATAGTCTTGTACAAGTTATTAATAATATGATTTCAAATGCTATTCAATCTTATGAAGGAAAAACAAATCAAACTATTGATTTGATTATAGAACAAGTTGGTAATCAATTACATATATCAATAAAAGACTATGGCTGTGGTTTACCACCAAAAGTACAAGATAAGTTATTTAAAGAAATGATTACAACTAAAGGAAAAAACGGTACAGGTCTTGGATTATATATGTCATATTCAACAATAAAAGCTCATTTTGGTGGAAATATAACTTTTGAATCTCAAGAAGGAAATGGTACAACTTTTACTATAATATTACCACTATAATTACCAAAAATTTAACTAGATTATTTACAACTACAGTAAATCTAGTTAAATTTTTTTTGCTTAAAAACTCTTGATTTTTAGCAATTTTATGCATATAATGTAGAAAAGTTTAGAGATTACGAGGTATATCATATGAGAAAAGGATTACAAAATGTTCAAAATTCAGAAAATACGAATTATAAAATTATTGCAGTAGATGATGAGGAAGGAATTGTTGATTCTTTATCAATATTTTTGAAAAGATCTGGCTATCAATTTGTTGGCGTAACTGATCCTCTTGAGGCAATTGAAAAGGTTAAATGTGAACACTTTGATTTAATGATACTTGACTTTATCATGACTCCTATTCATGGTGACCAAGTTGTTGAAGAAATTAGAAAATTTAATAAAGACTTATATATTTTATTACTTACTGGACATAAAGATTTAGCTCCTCCATTAGATACAATTAGAAGGTTAGATATACAAGGTTATTGTGAAAAAAGCGATAAATTTGACCAATTATTGTTGTTAATCGAATCTGGAATAAAATCAATTGCCCAAATGAATCAAATAAAACATATAAACTCTGAATTATCTGATACTTACGAAAAATTAGAACAAGCTTATTTAGAAAGTATTCAAACTTTAAGATATACTGTTGAAGCAAAAGATACTTATACTAGAGGTCATTCTGATCGTGTTTCAGAATATTCTGTTTTGCTTGGTAAACATTTAGGATTACCTCAAACAGATTTAGATACTTTACGTGTTGGTGGTTTATTTCATGATATTGGTAAAATTGGTGTTCCTGATGCTATTTTACAAAAAAATGGTAGACTTGATGATGATGAATATTCTCAAATTAAGCAACATCCAAATATCGGTGTTCACATATTATCACATGCAAAAATTTTTCAAAATATTTTACCTATAGTTGAACATCATCATGAAAAATTTGATGGTACTGGTTACCCTGGTAGATTAGCTGGAAATGATATTCCTTATCTAGCAAGAATTGCAGCTGTTGCAGATAGCTTTGATGCTATGGCTTCTAAGAGAGCTTATCGTAATTCTTTGCCTTTAGATGTTATAATAGATGAGTTTGAAAGATGTAAGGGAACTCAATTTGATCCAGAAATTGCTAATGTTTTTCTTGATATTTTAAGAAATCATCGAGATGAAATTGATGAAGTTATGGAAAATTATCCTTCTGAATAGTTTTAATATTCAGATATAATTATAATGAATTAATCAAGATAGATTACTATATTATAAAATTAATGTATCTTAACTTGAAATTACAAAACAGATATAAATTTAAAATATAAATGATATTTTGGTTCCTTACAAATAAAAATAAAATCTAAAAAAAGATAAATGATACTTCCCAAAATAAATTTGAGTTCCCTCATTTATCTTTTTTAATATTTTATAATTTATTTTTTAGTCACAGCAATATCATTTATATTTTAAACTTATATTTGTTATTTAACATCTGTTTTTTTATATTTTTTCATTTTTCTTATATTTAACAATTAATATTACATTTTCATAAAAATCTTTATTATGCTTATTTCGTTTTTTATTTTTCTATAAAAATTAATATTATACTTTCATAGAAAGTCCTACTTTTTGTCTTTCTTTATCAATTTTAATTACTTTTACTTTAACAACATCTCCAACTGAAACTAAGTCTGATGGATTTTTGATAAATTTATCACTCATTTCTGATATATGCACAAGTCCGTCATGTTTTACTCCAATATCAATAAATGCTCCAAAATCAATTACATTCCTTACTGTACCAGTTAATACCATACCTTCTTTTAAATCTTCTAATTTTAAAACGTCATTTCTTAAAATAGGTTTTGGCATGTCTTCACGTGGGTCTCTACCTGGTTTTGAAAGTTCTTCTATTATATCTGATAATGTCATTTCTCCGATATTTAATTGTTTTGACATTTCTTCTATATTTATTGATTTTAATTTTGTTCTTAGTTCTTCTAATTTCTCCTTGTCTTTTAAATCTTTTTTATCAAATGCTATTGTTTCAAGTAACTTTTCTGTTGCTTCATAACTTTCAGGGTGTACGGCTGTTATTTCTAATGGATTATCTCCATCTAATATACGTAAGAACCCTGCACATTGTTCAAAGGCTACTTTTCCTAATTTAGGTACTTTTAATAATTGTTTTCTGTTTTTTAATTTTCCATTTTCATCTCTATATTTTACAATGTTTTTTGCTATTGTTTTATTTATTCCTGATACATATGCAAGTAATGATGGTGTTGCTGTATTTACATCTACACCTACTTTGTTAACACTATCTTCTACAACTGCAGTTAGGCTTTCTGATAATCTTTTTTGATTAACATCATGTTGATATTGCCCTACTCCAATAGCTTTAGGATCTATTTTCACAAGTTCCGCAAGAGGGTCTTGTAAACGTCTTGCTATAGATATAGCTCCTCTTATTGATACATTTATATCTGGATATTCTTCTGTTGCAAGTTTAGATGCCGAATATACTGATGCACCTGCTTCACTTACTATTACATAATGAACTGGTCTGGATGCTTCTTTTATCATGTCTGCTACAAACATTTCAGATTCTCTTGATGCTGTTCCGTTACCTATTGCTATCATATCTATTTTATCCTTTTCTATTAATTTTAGAAGTTCTTTTTTAGCTCCTTCTACATCGTTTTGTGGTTCTGTTGGATATACTGTTGTGTAGTCTAAAACTTTTCCTGTTTCATCTATAACAGCAATTTTGCAACCTGTTCTATATGCTGGGTCAAATCCCATAACAGTTTTACCTTTTATTGGAGCTCCTAACAATAATTGCTTTGAATTTTTACCAAATACTTTTATTGCTTTCTCCTCTGCTTTTTCTGTTAAATCTGAACGAATTTCTCTATCAATTGATGGTGCTATTAATCTTTTGAAACTGTCTAAAATTGTGTCTTGTAGCATTTTAGTAAATTGTGTTTCACCTTTTATTATATCTCTTTCTATGTATTTTAATATTTTTTCTTCTGGTTCTTCTAAAGATACTTTTAAAAATCCTTCTTTTTCTCCACGATTAATAGCTAATATTCTATGACTTGGTATGTATTTTAATGCTTCTTGATATTCATAATACATTTCATAATTTGATTTTTCTTCGACATTAGATGCTTTCGTTACAATTGAGCCTTCTCTAAATAAAAGCTTTTTTATTTCTTTTCTATATTTTGCATTATCTGAAATAATTTCTGCTATTATGTCTAATGCTCCTTGTATTGCATCTTCTATTGTTGCAACAACTTTATCTTTGTTCTTTTTATCTTCTTCTGAAAGCTTTTCTATATTTATATATTCTTTTGCAATGTCATTTATATCTGTTGTTTCTTTTTGCTCTAAAATGATATTTGCAAGAGGTTCTAATCCTTTAGCTTTTGCTACTGTTGCTCTTGTTTTTTTCTTTTGCTTGTAAGGTCTATAAATATCTTCTACTTCTGCTAATGTTTTAGCTATAGCTACGGCTTGAAGGATTTCGTCTGTTAATTTTCCTTGTTCATCAATTGATTTTATCACTTCTTCTTTTCGTTGTTCTAAATTTCTTAAATATGCTAATCTTTCTCCTAACTCTCTTAAAGTTTCGTCACTTAGTCCTCCTGTTACTTCTTTTCTATATCTTGCTATAAAAGGTATAGTATTTCCTTCATCAATTAGTTTAATTGTGTTTTCAACTTGTGAGTTCTTAACACCTAATTCTTGTGCTATTGTTGTTATTATTTTATCCATCTTTTCTTCCTTTCGTATTTTACAATTATTTTTTCATTTGATATTATATCAAATATTATTAAGTAAAGTCTATGTTTTATAAAAAAATACACATTTACAATGTGCATTTTTTTCTTGTTTAAAATCCCCTTTTAATAATCTATTTTTATTTTACTTTTTATAAACTTTCTATATGGTTTCTTTAAAATTTTATTATATTCATTGTTGAAAATATCTTTTCAATTGCTATTATTCTATACCCAAATATTCATTGTATGAAATTTCTCTATCTATAACGGTTCCGTCTTCTTTTATATCAATTATTCTATTTGCAACTGTTTGAGTTAATTCGTGGTCATGTGATGTAAATAAAATATTTCCTGTGAATTTTTTCATTCCTTCGTTAACAGATGTTATACTTTCCATGTCTAAATGGTTTGTTGGTTCATCAAAAATTAGGAAATTTGCTCCTGAAAGCATTATTTTTGATAATACACATCTAACTTTTTCTCCACCTGATAATACATTTACTTGTTTCAAAGCTTCGTCTCCTGAGAATAACATTCTTCCTAAGAAACTTCTTATGTATGTTTCATCTGGGTCTTTTGAGTATTGTCTTAACCATTCTGTTATATTGTCATCTGTTTCAAATAAGTAGTTATTGTCTTTTGGGAAATAGTTTGTTGTAATTGTTGTTCCCCATACTAATTTTCCTTCGTCTGGTTCCATTTCTCCTGCTATTATTTGGAATAAAACAGTCTTTGCAAGTTCATTATCTGCTAAAAATGCTATTTTATTTCCTTCTTTAACATCAAATGAAACTTTATCTAATAATTTTACTCCATCTATTGTTTTTGATATATTACGAACTTGTAAAATTTCTTTTCCTGGTTCTCTATCTGGTTTAAAGTCTACATATGGATATTTTCTGTTAGATGGTTTTATTTCTTCTAATTGTATTTTTTCTAATGTTTTCTTTCTTGATGTTGCTTGTTTTGATTTTGATGCATTTGCACTAAATCTTGCAATAAAGTCTTGTAATTCTTTTATCTTTTCTTCTTTTTTCTTGTTTTGTTCTCTTGCTTGTTTTTGTGCTAATTGACTAGACTCATACCAGAAGTCATAGTTTCCTGGATATACTTTTATTTTTCCAAAGTCAACATCTGCAATATATGTACATACTTTATTTAAGAAGTATCTATCATGTGATACTACAATTACAGTGTTTTCATAATCTATTAAAAATTCTTGTAGCCAATTTATGCTTTTTAAATCTAAGTCGTTTGTAGGTTCGTCTAATAGTAATACATCTGGATTTCCAAATAAACTTTGTGCTAATAATACTTTTACTTTGTCTCTAGCTTCAATCTCTTTCATGTATTTATAATGGTTTTCTGAAACTATTCCTAAATCATTTAGTAATTTTGCAGCATCTGACTCTGCATTCCATCCGTCTAATTCTGCAAATCTTTCCTCTAGTTTTGCAGCTTTCATACCATCTTCTTCTGAAAAGTCTGGTTTAGCATATATAGCTTCTTTTTCTTTCATTATGTCATATAATTCTTTATTTCCCATAATTACTGTATCTATAACTGTGTATTCTTCAAAAGCATAGTGGTCTTGTTTTAACATTGAAAGTCTTTCGCCTTTTTCTAATGTTACATCTCCTTTACTTGGTTCTATTTCTCCTGATAGAACTTTTAGAAATGTTGATTTTCCTGCACCATTTGCTCCTATAATACCATAGCAGTTCCCTTTTGCAAAACGTATATTTACATCTTCAAATAATACTCTTTTTCCAAATCTTACGGTTACTCCGTTTGCACTTAGCATGTTATCTCCTCCTATCATTGTATCGTTGCTATTATACCTTATTTTTCTATATTTTTCAAGCTATTTACGTACGTAAAAAGGAGTTCATTATGAACCCCTTTTTTTCAAGAAAATTTGACGACATGTTACATTTTAATTTTCATCCACAACTAGATTCGGCCAAGATGTAGAATACACTAATCCTTTATCTGACATACAAATGTAAATAATAAACCCATTATCTCTTTTCCGTTCTTCAATTATTGGAGAGATAATTTTGATATCTTTGCTTACTTTGCTTTAACATCTTTGGTCTGAATAAAAGTTAAACTCTTCATCTGATACTTTATAAAAGTTACCATCTGATGGAAAAGTTAATGCAAGAAAGGTTTCATTTGCATTTGCATCAGCTTGTTGTGTAAATGTCTTGTTTTTAAGTTCCAAATTTGAAATCTGCTCTTTAAGACTTTGAACTTCAGTTTGCAGTTCACTACATTTTCCATTAGCTTCTTCCAGCTTGTTTCTTAAATCTTTTTTTGACTGTCCACATCCCGTCAATAGGGAAACTACTGTCATTGTTAATATACTGATTAAAATTATCCGTCTTTTCATGTTATTTCCTCCTTTTTTCTCTACTTTATACATGATTGACATATATCTATTATAGCATATATTTTACATAATATCAATTTTCATACTAATCATCAAATAATAATTTGATACCCCATAGTCCAGATAACCCAACTAATCCATAAATTATTCTTGATATAATTGACATATCGCCAAATATTGTTGCTACAAGATTAAAATTGAATATTCCTATTAATCCCCAATTTATAGCTCCTATAATTATTAAAGCTAAGGCTATTTTGTCGATAATTTTCATATTTTTCCCCTTTCTTTCTAAATTTTTCTTATTATATGTATTTTTTATAAAAATATACTGATTTATTTTAAACAAAAATTTTGTTGAATTTTTTGCTTTTTTATGATAATTTGTTATTGATATTTTATATTTTGAGGTGATAAATTTGAAAAGAAATACACGAGCTAGAAATCATAGAAATCAAAAAAATAAGAAATATAGCGATATAGATCATAAGAAGGTTACCCAAACATTAATCCCAATTGTTGTAATTTTGCTTTTAGTTTTTATTTCTATTGCTACATTTTATTATTTTAAAAATCGTAGTTCCTATCAAAATTTAGTTGATACTTCTAGGCAAGAAATTGAAAATAAAGAAAAAGAAGATGCAAAAAATGAAGAATTAAATAAAAATAATGAGGAAAAACCAAGTGATACAACTTTTACTATGACTGCTGTTGGCGATATTATGTGTCATAATACTCAATATAAAGATGCCTATAATTCTGAAACAAATACTTATGATTTTTCATATGTATTTGAAAATATTTCTTCACATACCAAAACTGCTGATATTTGTATTGGTAATTTAGAAACTACTTTTGCTGGTGAAGATAGAGGTTATAGTAGTTATCCAAGATTTAATACACCTGATAGTCTTGCTTATGAATTAAAAAGCATAGGTTTTGATGTCCTTTCTACTGCTGGAAATCATGCTTTAGATATGGGATATGATGGACTTTCTAGAACAATTAATGTTTTAAACGATGCTGATATTTCTCATCTTGGAACTTATACATCTCAAGAAGAACAAGACAAAGTTTTAATAAAATTTGTTAAAGGGTTAAAAATTGCATTTATCAATTATACTTACGGAACTAATGGAATTCCCGTTCCATCTGATAAAAATTATTGTGTTAATTTAAATAATAAAGAATTAATAAAAAAACACATTAATACTGCAAAATCTAAAAATGCTGATATTATAGTTGCATGTATGCATTGGGGAACTGAATATCAAACAAAACCAAATTCTTCACAAGAAGATTTAGCAGATTTTTTAATTCAAAACGGTGTAAATATTATTTTAGGAACACATCCACATGTTTTACAACCATACGAAAAGAAAACTGTTATATTAGATGATGGTTCTACTAAAGAAGGGTTTGTTGTATATTCTTTAGGAAATTTTATTTCTGACCAAAATGCTAAATATACAAGAGATTCTATAATTTTAAATTTAACTATAACCAAACATGTAGATGGTACTGTTTCAGTTGATAAAGTAGAACCTGTTTCTATTTATATGTATAAAGATACTTCTGCTAAAAATCAAAAAATGAAATTAGTTGATATTAATAAAATAATATATAATTACCAAAATTATTTAGATGATTCTATTAGTGAAAATTTCTATAATTTAATGAAAAAAGAACTCAATAATATTAATTCAATTATTTCAAAATAATTAATTTTTTAATATGAATTATTCTTTTGATTATTCAAAAAATAAGTGGAGAAAATCTATATTTTCTCCACTTATTTTTTATAACATATCTCTTCTTTTTAGCCACCATGAAACTATTAATGTAAGTATTATTGATATTGATATCATTACTATAAATCCAAATGGATTATCTTGTAATGGTAATCCTACGTTCATACCCCAAAAACTTGATATCATTGTAGGTACAGCTAGTATAATTGTTATTGATGTTAATGTTTTCATAACTCCATTTAGGTTATTTGAAATTATTGATGCGTATGCGTCCATTGTTCCTCCTAAGATGTTGTTATAAATTTGTGCCATTTCTATGGCCTGTCTATTTTCTGTAATTGCATCTTCTAGTATTTCTTCATCTTCTTCATATAATTTTATTATTTTTCCTCTTAATGTTTTTTCCATGACTAATTCGTTTGATTTTAATGATGTTGTAAAATATACTAAACCTTTTTCTAATGTTAACATTCTTAAAAGTTCTTTATTTCTCATAGAATTTTTTAATATGTATTCTGCAATTTCTGTTTCTTTGTTTATTTGCTTTAGATAATTTAAATAGAAAGATGAATTTAAATATAGTATTTGAAAAATAAATCTTGTCTTTTTATATGTTTGAAAGTTTTTAATTTTTCTTTTTTCAAATGGTTCTATTATTTTGTTTTTTCTTAATGAAACTGTTATAAAAAAGTCGTCTCTTACTACTATCATACCTAAAGGCATTGTACTATATATTACTTCTCCTTCTTCTCCTTTTTCCGTTACTGGTACATCAACTACAAAAAGAATTGTGTTGTCATCATCTTCTTGGTCTATTCTAGCTTTTTCTTCAAAGTCTAGTGCATCTCTTATAAAGTCCTCTTGAATTTGTACGTTTTCACATACTTTTTTTATTTCATTTTCCGATGGATTCACCAAATTAATCCATGCTCCTTTTTTAAACTCTTTAATTTCTTGAAATTCATTTGTATCAATATCTGTATGATATATTTTTAGCAAATCCATCACCCCTTTTTTTATTTACCCAATATTAATATTTTACTATTTTTTTATTGTTTTGTCAATTAATATATATGTAAACCAGTACTATTTATTGTATGTTTGTCAAACATACAAAATAGTTATTGAAAAACTGTTAAAATTTATTGAATAATTTGTAAAAATATTGTATATTAAAATAGCCTTTCGGCAATAAGCTAGAAAGGAGGTGTTATTTGCATAAATGAAAAATTACATCAAATTGATTGCATTAATCATTATTCTTTTAATTTTAAAAGAATTTGATGATTAGACAAAAAGACTAGGATTTGCCCTCCTAGTCTTTTATAATTGGAAAAAGACTAACCTTTTTGCCCTGTTAGTCTTTTTCAAGTGTTACATTTTCACAAATGTTATACATCAAATTAATTTGCTTATAAGCTAAATATAGTATACTACATTAATTATAATATGTCAAATAATATTTTTTATTCAAACTTTTATTATTTTTTACATTTTCAATATTAAATAAACATATCTATCTTCTTATTATTTTATCTAATTCTGTTTCTGCCTTTTTTACAAAAAAATTACTGATATCAACAGGAATTTCTAAATTAATAATTTGTGATTTTAATTTTTCTATTGTATAATATGGTCATTATTTGATACTGTCTCTATTTGAATTAAATTGTATCCATTCTCTATATCTTTTATAGCTATTTCAAAATCCTCTTTTCTATAAACAGTATCACTTTCTACAATATTCATTATTCTATAATAATCAATAGCTCATTTATTCCACAATTTACTTTCAATGTAATTTAATTTTCTTGTTTTATTCCCATAATTTTTCTCCTATTTGTGTTATTTTATTTAGAAATTATTAATTCAATTTTATTGCAATGCTCATAATTTTTACATTTGTAAATATTTTATTGTCATAGTTAGAAATTTTAAGTTCCTATAAAAAAAGCACTTATACTAGTGCTTTTTTACTATGGTGCGCCATCTCGGCTTCGAACCGAGGACCTCCAGATTAAGAGTCTGTTGCTCTACCAACTGAGCTAATAGCGCTTATTAAACTTTTTTTATTATATTCTCTTTTTTTATAAATGTCAATACCTACTGATTTTAAAAATCATTGCTAATTTTAGAATTATTGAATTTAAAATTCGTGATATACATTATAATTATAAAAATCATTATCATTTGCAAATTTTATAAAAACAAAAAAGATGCCAAAATTAGTGTTTATTTATTTTACTAATTTGACATCTCATTTGTATGTATTTTAATTTTCTTGTGTTGGTTTATTTACATTTTCTTGTTCTTGTGGTTTCGTTTCTTCTGGTGTCTGTGTATTTGAATTTTGTTCGGTGTTGCTCATATTTGGTGTTGCTTTCGCAGGTCCTGTTCCTCTTTTTACTATTCTAGTCATTGCGCTATATGTGTCTTTTGAAAGTAATTTTGTTGAAACAGTTTTTCCATTTAACATTTTTATTATATATGTTTCTGTTTTTAATCCATTTGCTCCTTTTTGTACCACTTGTTCTGTTCCTGTAGGTAATGTATTATCATCTATGTATTCTGTTTTATATGGTATTGTTGCTATTTTTTTTATATCAAACTTAAATGTATATTCTGTTTCTTCTTTTATTCCATATACACTCACTGTTGCTATTCCATTCTTTGCTGTAGCAACTAACCTAATAGGATATTTTCTAGTATTTTTAAATTTAAAATCTGTTGAACCATATACTACTGTAGCATCTTTTCCAGGTTCTACATATGATGTTGTAAATTGGTGATTCCTTCTTTCTACTATTTCTAAATTTGCTAATAATACTGCATTATATAGTGTTGAAGATATTTGGCAAATTCCTCCTCCTAATCCATCAACTACTTTTCCTGATTCATATATTTTTGCATTTTTATATCCAGCCCCTGCTGTTCTTGCTCCTACTGTTTTATTATATGAAAATACATCTCCTGAAAGTACTACTGTTCCATTTATTTTTCCAGATGCTAATTCTAAATTTGTTGTTCTGTCTTTATCACTAACATCATATCTTGTTGAAAATGTTGCCAGTTTTTCTGGAAAAGCCTCTGGTCCTATTTTGTCTAATGTTATTTTTGGTTTTGTTATAGTTAGTTTTATTATATATGCTTCTTTTTCTTCTTCTAATATTTTTTTTGCTTCTTCTAAGTCAAAACTAATTCCATTTACTTCTGGATATACTGCAAATGGTTCTTTAGTAAAATATGCATCTTGTGGTTCTTTACATATTTCTTCGTGTATTTTTTCTATATTTATTGGTTCTGGATTAGCATTTGCAACTGGTATTTCCATTGTAATATCTGTTATTTTTATATCTTGTAGTTTTTCTTTTATTTGTTTTAAAAATTCTTCTGAATTAATTTTAACTCCTGCTTTTCCTTTTGTAATTGTTAGTTCGTCGTCATCTACTGAATAACTAGATTCAATTACTCCATCTGGTATATTTACATTCATATCTTCTATATTTTGTTTTGCAATATCTTCATTTATTGTCATTTCTACTTCTATATCTTTGTTAGAAATTAAAGCAAATAAAATATTATAATTATTTATAAATATATTTTCACTTTTTCCTATTTTATCAGCTTCTTCTATTGCTTTGTTTATATCGTAGTTTACTTCCAATAAAATAGGACTCATTGTTGATTCATATTCTTTATGTTTTATTTTTATTTGAGTTTCCTTTTTCTTATTATATATATCTTCTAATTTGCTTTTTGCTTCTTCTTTTGTTAGCCCTGACATATCTATTCCTTCTATAGATATTCCTTTTATTATTTTATTATTATTAATATTTATTAATGCAAATATTGTTGAGAAAAATAGGGCTATAATAATTATTACTCCTATTATGCTGGCTATAATAATTTTCTTTCTTTTGTTTGTTTTATTTGGTTTTTCTTCCATCTTTTTCATGTGTTTTGAAATTTCTTTTTTCTTTGAATCTATTCTTTCAAATTTTTTTTCTTTTTTAGAAACTTCTATTTTTTCTGTTTCTTCTGATATTATTTTTTCTTGTACTTCTTCCTCTTGTATTGTATTTTCTTCGGGTGTTTCTTCCTGTAATTCCTCGGCCACTAATGCTTCTTCTTGTATTACTTCTTTTTCTGCTTTTTCTTGCTCTTTTTCAAGTTCTTTTACTTTTAAATTTTCAGTTAATATTTCTTTCTTTTCTTCTTCCATAGAAAATCTCCCCTATAATTTATTACAATTTAATATTACCATAAAGTAATTTTTTTTACAATATTTTTAATAATTTGATATTTTTTTTAAAAAATACTTGAACATTATAAAATTTAATATTATAATGTTGCTAGCAAAAGATAAATAAGGAGAGAATTTAAATGGAGTTAACAAAAAATATATTCTTCAACACAGATAAATTAGTAGAAAATAGTAAGGTAAAAATATCATATTTAGGTCAATTATATCAAGATGCTTCTGAGGAAGTATCTATTCATTATGGTTTTGGACAAAACTGGGATAATGTAACAGATGTAAAAATGGAAAAAACTGATTTAGGATTTCAAGCTGAAATTCAATTGTTAGAAGGAGATACTTTTAACTTCTGTTTTAAGAATAATAATGATGTTTGGGATAACAATAATGGTCAAAATTATGTATTCCAATTAGAAAAAGTTCAAAACGAATTACTTGTTTTAGAAGATGAACCTGTTTCTTTAGGTTCTGCAAGAAAATTAAGACGTTCTTATTTATGGAGCAAAAAAGTTCGTTTAGCAGTTTATAAAATTATTACTTATTTACCTAAATTAATTTCTGGAAATTATAAAAGAAGATTAACTGATGGTAATAATTAATATTTAATATTTCTAAATTATTAATAAATTACTAAAACTATAAATCTCTCAGTATAACTGAGAGATTATTTGGCTTTATTAAAACTTAATGATTAATACTTATTTATGTAATAATCCATCCACCATTTATAGAAATTATTTGTCCTGTTGTATATGTATCTTCAATTAACCATTTAACACATTTAGCTATATCTGAAGGTTCTCCTATTTTCTCTAGTGGTATTTCATCTTTTATCTGTTCTATTTCTTCTTCGCTAAATTTCTCATTCATATTTGTATTAATTATTCCTGGTGCTATTGAATTAACCCTTATATTAGAAGGACCTAACTCTTTTGCAAGTGCTTTAGTTAAACCATCTAATCCTGCTTTTGATACTGAGTAAATAACCTCTAATGCGCCACCAACGATTCCCCATACTGATGACATATTTATAATACAACCTTTTTTATTGTGTATCATATTAGGAATAACTTCTTGTGACATTGCAAAAGCTGAATATAAATTAGTATTTATTATTTTATTCCAGTCCTCATCAGTTTCATCTGTAAAAAGCTTATATTCTGATATTCCTGCATTATTTATTAATATATCTACTTTTTTATATTTATTTAATGTATATTCTGCAAGTTTTTTAGCACCTTCTCTTGTTGAAACATCTGCTTGCACTATATCAATTTCAATATTTTGTTCATTAAGTTCTTGTTTTAATTCCTCAGCTTCTCTTTTAGAATTATTATAATTAGCAACAACTTTAATACCATGTTTTGCAAGCTCTTTTGCAATTTCTTTTCCAATACCTTTAGACGCACCTGTTACTATAGCAATCATTTTTTCCTCCTTTTGTCCAATTGGGGTCAGGTCCAAAGTGGACATTTTTGTAATTATTTCCATTTCTATTTTTTATATTTTATTATATTTTGTAGATTTTTTCAACATTTATGATATACTTAGTAAAAATGGAGGTTAATTATGAAAAATATTTTTAATAAATTAAAATTTAATATTCTATTTTATACATTAGCTTTAGTTTTTATTGCAGTTTGTTCTCATTTTGTTCTAAGTCTATTTAATATTACTTTTAGATATTGGTTTTATTTTGTAGTATTTCTACTTTTTGTAATAGGTATTTTTTCTGGACTTATTCAAATGATTATACTAAACAAAAAATATTATGGTAAAAAAACTGCATTATGGTGGATTTTATTAATAATTTTTTCTATTGTAATTATTCCATATATATGTCTTGCTTTCATATTAAATAATTATAATGAGCATATTGTAATTAGAGATGGTACAAAATATGTGGCATATACTGATGATATTTTTCAAGTAGAGGTTAATTATTATGATTATATAAATTTTTTAGTTATTGGTAATCAAGTTAAAATTTTTGAAAAATATAGTTATGATATTGGAGGATATGACCCATTAAATAGTAATGATGAGCATTATCAAGAAAGCCCATTATATTATTATAAATATGATAATTCTGGTAATGTTATTTCTACAGATGATGATTATTATTGGACTCAAAAAAATGCTAATAAAAATATTCCTTCTGATACAGAAAATTTTCAAAATACAGACTATAATTCTAATAATACATTAGATAATTTAAATTCTTCTTATTTAAATTTATCTTCTGATAAAATTTTATACGAGAAATCTTTTTCTAATAATATTTCTATTAGAATTGTTTTTGAAGGTTCAGTTTTAGCTCAAAGAAGTCTTATTAGTATTGCTAAAACTACGGATTCTGGAAACTCTTGGCACACTCAACTGGAAAATGCTGACCACGTTTTACAAATTCATAATGGTGCAAAATTTGAATTTTTAACTGAAAATATTGGATTTATCTACGATCCTGGAATTTCTGGTACAAATTATGAAAATAATAACCTATTAGTTACTCTAAATGGTGGAAAATCTTTTGAAAAAGCTACTTTTATAAAACCAGATAGTTTATCTAACATTAATTTAACTATTAATAAATTACCTTTTTATTCTAATAATATATTATATTTAGAAATGATTTCGACTAATTCTTATAGTCAAAATTCATATTATACTTTTTTTAGTGAAGATTCTGGATTAACTTGGAAAATAAAAGAATAGCATTTAGCTATTCTTTTATTCATAAATTTTATTATTTGATTTTTTTAATAATCTTTTTATCTTCAAGTTAGTGGTTCTCTAATATTAGTTTAGGTATATATAACATCATCTATTAACATCAAACCTAAAAAAAAGCCAATAATCAAGCCAGTTGCAAGACTAATGACCTTTTGGAGCCACTTCCCAGATTCGAACTGGGGACCCTCGCATTACAAGTGCGATGCTCTGGCCAGCTGAGCTAAAGTGGCATATTAAATTAAATTGTGGTGACCCGTACGGGAATCGAACCCATGTCTCCGCCGTGAAAGGGCGGTGTCTTAACCGCTTGACCAACGGGCCTTATATTTAAAGAACTAAATAATTATTTCAAATTATTTAGTTCTTTTGGTGAGCTATCCGCGACTCGAACGCGGGACAACTTGATTAAAAGTCAAGTGCTCTACCACCTGAGCTAATGGCCCAAATTTTGGTGTTCACCACAATGCTTTCTTATATTACAACATTTTTTCACAAATGTCAATACATTTGTGAAAAAAAATTGAAAATTTTATATTTTTATTATTTATTTAACATTTTTACTACTTCTTCAACATCTATTCCATGTACCGCACAAGCTTCTTCTAATGTTTCCATTTGTGATGCTGGGCATCCTAAACAATGCATTCCTACTTCTAATAATATATCTGCTTTTTCTGGAGCTTTTTCTAATATTTCTCCTATTTTTGTATCTTTATTAAATTCCATTATTATTTCCCTCCTATTTAAATTTATTTTAAAATCTCTAAAACTTGCCTAATTACCTGTTTTAAATATTTTTGTGATAATTATTTTATCATATTTTTTCAAAAAAGTATAGACAAAATAAAAAAAATGTTATATTATATCCAAAATCGTAAGGCGGTGATTTTATTTCTAAATTAATTGATTTTTATTTTATCACGTTTATTATTTATCTTTTTATCACTTTATATTCATTATATACATTTTTTGATGTCGTTTTATTTCATAATAAACAAGGTTCAAAATTACAAATCAAGAAAAAATACTTTTAAAGGAGGTTTTATCTATTTTATTTAACAAAAAAAGTATTTTGTTTTCAGTATTATTTTCATTTATTTCTAGTATGATAATTTTTAAAATCTTTTATCCAATTTATATCGCTGAAGAAATAATTATTCCTTATGGTATTCATCCTTTTGATATTTGTTCCAAAAATCCAGATTTATGGCAAATAATAAAAACCACATTTATTTTTACTTCAATATTTTCTAATTTTTTTATAGGTCATTTTATATATTCTAGGATTTTACTAAAAATTTTTATATTTTTCAAAAGTTTTAAAAACAAATTAAATAATTCTAAAACAAATAAAATTAATTTAAATTCTCACTCTAAAAATTTCAAAAGTGCCCCTAATAATTTACTACTAAAAATTGGTCAAACTGAAGATTTAAAAGAAACTATTTATATTCCAGAGTCTGGTTTATATCAAAATTTTTTAATTACAGGAACCATTGGTTCTGGAAAAACTTCTAGTGCAATGTATCCTTTTACTCGCCAATTATTACAATACAATTCTAATAATTTAAATAAAAAAATTAGTATGCTTATTTTAGATGTAAAAGGTAATTATTATAAACAAGTATTAGAATATTCCAAAAAATTCAATTTAACTAAAGATTTAATTGTTTTAGAATTAGGTTCAAATGTTTTTTATAATCCATTACATAAACCTCATTTAAAAGCTAAAGTTTTAGCTAATCGATTAAAAACTATATTGCTTCTATTTTCCGAAAATAATTCAGAGTCGTATTGGTTAGACAAAGCTGAGGAAGTTTTATGTGAAAGTATTAAACTTTGTAGACTTTATAATAACCGGATATGTTACATTTCTTGAAATACATAAACTTATTACAGAGCCTAATTATTATAAGGAAAAGATTAAAATTTTAAAAGATTTATTTATTTCTTGTAAATTTAACCAAAAACAGATTTATGAATTAAATGCTAGTTTAAACTTTTTTGAAAAAGAATTTAATAATTTGGATGTAAGAACTAAAGGAATATTAATTTCTGAAATTACTAGAATAACAAATACCTTCGTGTCTGACTATGAAGTTTTAAATACTTTTTGTTCTGATAAAGATATGCTTACTTTTAAAGGTTTTGATGATGTTTTATCAAAAGGTAAAATTGTAGTTTTGAATATGAATATTTTTGAATATACAAACTTATCTAAAATTATTGCATCTTATTTAAAATTAGATTTTCAAGCAGAGGTTATGAATCGTTTATCAAAAAATAATGTGACTACTTCAGCCTTCATTTGTGATGAATATGATAAATTTGCCACTAAAACTGACTGCGAATTCTTTTCTTTAAGTAGAGAAGCTAAATGTATTAATATTATTAGTACACAAAGTTATTCTTCTTTAAAAACCACTTTAAAAGATGAAGCAACAGTTAAAGTTATTACTCAAAATTTAATTAATAAAATATGGTTTAGAACAGATGATATTTTCACTATTGAAGAAGCTCAAAAACAACTTGGTAAAGAAGATAAGGAAAAAATTTCTAAAAGCATTTCTGAAAGTGCAAGAGAAACTAATTTTAGTTATATTACTAATACTTTAAATTCTCAAAATTCTAATATATCAGAGACTTATAGCACATATTTGCAAAATGATTTTATATATGATTCTAACTTTTTTACTAGAAATCTTGAAACTTTCACCGCTCTTACGTTTTTATCTAATGGAAACAAAATTTTACCGCCACAAACATTAAAAATGTTTCCTTATTTTAAAGATTTTAATGGTTTATAGATTTTCCTAAAATCTAAATATATAAAAGGACTGAATTACATGAAATATAAAAAAAAATTATTTTCAATGACTTTTGTTATTATTTTTATCTCTATATCATTACTTTGTTTTGGAAATATAAGTTATGGCTGGGGTGAACCTGCAATAGTAAATAAAATTAATTCTGCTTTTGAAAGTATTGAAAGTTGGCTTTTAAAAATCGCAACACCTGCTGCTGCCGTTGCTGTTGGTAGTGGTGTATTTATGAAAAAGTTTAGTTTTGGTGATGAAGAAAAAATACGCATGGGTAAAAAAATCATAAAGGGTTCGTTATTTTCTTATGCTTTTATATTAGCAATTAACTTAATTTTAGAAGCTATTAAATCATTAGTTTCTTAAAGGAGATTATATTGGAAAATCAAACTAATATTACTCAAACAATAATTGATACTATTAATAGCATTTTTGAAACCCTTTTTGCTTCTATAGATAATAATTTATATTCGATTTTAGATAAAATTACTTTTATTGATTCTAATATTTTAAATGATAAAAATTTTGAAAATATTTTTGGAAGTTCAACGTCAAATGGTATTTTATTAATTGCTAACTCTTTACTTTTAGGTTTTATTATTTATTATGCTGCTAAATTTTTAATGTCTCACATTACTTATAATAAAGTTGATTCTCCTTTTAGCTTTTTTATTAAAATTATCATTTTTGGTATTTGTATGAATTGTTCTTTTTTTATAGTTCAATTTTTATTAGACTTTAATTCAAATATTTCTCTTGCAATTAGAGATTTAGGTAAAAGTTTATTTCATAAAAATATTAGTTTTTCTGAATTAATTAATACAATAAATACTAATATTGCTATAGATACCAATACTTTAAATATTTTTTCTATTGATGGTTTAATAAAAGGAACTTTAAGTATGTCTCTTTTAAATTTAGTTTTTTCTTATTCTTTTAGATATATTATGATAAAAGTTTTTGTTTTGCTCGCACCTTTTTCTTTTTTATCTCTTAGTTTAGATTCTACATCTTGGTTTTTTAAGTCTTGGCTTAAAAATTTATTTTCTCTGTTGTTTATTCAAGTTATCGTTTCTTTAGTGTTGTTGATTTTATTTTCTTTGAATTTTTCTTCTTCTAATTTATTTAATAAATTTATATATGTTGGTGGGATTTATTCTTTGATAAAAGCAAATTCATTTGTACGCGAATTTTTAGGAGGAGTTTCCACAAATATTTCACAAACTGTGAAAAGTTTTGGTGGTTTTAAAAAATAGCAGTCTAAAATATTATAATATTAATATATTTTTTGTTACTACATATAATTAAATTTCTGTTTTTCTAAACTAATAACTTTATAAATATTTCTTGTAACAAATAAAATATATAAGATAAGGAGGTTTTATGAAATTTATTTTTCCTCAAAATTATCATTTTAGGAATAAAATACTAGGAATAATTGATTATCAAACAGCTTTTGTTAATTTAATTTGGTATATTATTGTTTTTATATTTGTAAATTTATTTTTCAATTCTATTAATTTAAAAGTTATTATATTTATAAGTCTTTGTTTTCCTCTTTTACTTTTTAGTTTTTCCGGATTTCATGGTGAAAGTATTATTTGTGTAATGAAATATTTATTTGAATTTATTATTAAACAAAAATTATATTTTTATAGAGCTTGAATTTTTTGTTTAAAAAAGTTATAATTTGTTTTGCAAATGTATTAATAATTAGGAGAGATTATAATGAAATTAGAACAAAATGAAAAACCACTTTTATTTTCTGAAACTACTATTCCAGATATATTTTTTTCAGAACATTTATCAGAATTACCTGGTGATTATCTAAAAATATATTTATATTTAATCTTTTTATCTAAATATAACAAAGATATAAAACTAACAGACTTGTCAAAGAAATTAAATATTCCTTTAAAGTCTATTAATGATGGAATGAAATTTTTAGAAGAACATGATTTAGTTACTAAAAAAGCAAATGGTTATATTATTGTAGATTTACAAGAAGTAACACTTCATAATTTATACTCACCTAATTTGAGTTTATCTAAAGAAAAAATAGAACAAACAGCCAAAAATAAATCTAGATCAAAGGTTATTGAGCATATTAATAACACATATTTTCAAGGTATTATGGGTCCCTCTTGGTATAATGATATAGATTTATGGTTTAGAAAATATTGTTTTGATGAGCAAGTTATGATAGCTCTTTTTGATTATTGCTATAAAAGAAGTGCTTTACATAGAAATTATGTTCAAACAGTTGCTGAAGCTTGGGCTTCTAATAAAATTAAAACTTATAATGATTTAGATAATTATTATGAACAACAAGAAGCTTTAAATAAAATGAAAAAATCTATTGCAAAAAAACTGGGTAAATATAATGGATTAACACAATACGAAGAAGCTTATATTGAAAACTGGGTTTCTAATTTTGGTTATGACATGAGTATTATAGAATTAGCATTAAAAAGAACTACTTTTAAACAAAACCCTACTTTTGAATATATTAATAATATAATTACTGATTGGCACGAACGTAAATTAAAAACACCTTCTGAGATTAATGCATTTTTAGAGCAAAGAAAAAAACAAGAAAAGAATACTAAAGAATTAAAAGCACAAGTGCATAAAGCAAATTATGAACAACGTAAATATGATAATTTGGATTTTCTTTATGCTAATAATGTTAATAAGGAGGACTAAATGTCTGATGAAATTTTAAATTCTTTATTAAAAGAATATTCACAAAAAAAATTAAAAGCTGAATTAGATTTAGAAAAAAGAAAAGAAGAACTTTATAATAAAGCACCTAGGTTAAAAGAAATTGAAGATAATTTAAATAATTTTGCAATTTTTACTGCAAAAAGTATTTTAAAAAATGGTACAAATTTATATGAAGATGAATTAAAAAACAGAGTAAATAATTTAAAATTAGAAAAAGCAAAAATTTTACAAGATTTAAATCTTCCTTCTGATTATTTAAAGCCATCTTATGACTGTAAAATATGTAATGACACAGGATATGTTTCTGATGGCGGATATAATATGAAGATGTGTAGTTGTTTAAAGCAAAAATTATTAGATTATTCTTTTAATAAATCTAATATGTCTAGTTTAGATAAAGAGAATTTTTCTACTTTTAATCCTAATATGTTTTCTGATGAAGTTGATTTGGCTAAATATCATTTTAATATTTCTCCAAGGACTAATATATTAAACGTTAAGAAAAAATGTGAAGAATTTGTAGAAAATTTTGATAATGCAAATCAAAAAAATTTACTTTTTACAGGCAATACCGGTTTACGGTAAGACTTTTATGTCTAACTGTATTGCTTCTGAATTATTAAAAAAAGGAAAAACAGTTCTTTATCAAACAGCTCCTATACTTCTTGAAAGCGTAATAGATTACAAGATGAATAGGAATAAAAATTCTACTGAAAACATCTATAATTCTATTTTGAATTGTGATTTATTAATCATAGATGACCTTGGAACTGAAAGTTTAAATAGTATGAAACTTAGTGAGTTATTTACAATTTTAAATACTAGAATTTTAAATTTAAATAATAAAAGTACAAAAACTATTATTTCTACAAATTTAAATATTAATGATATTTTTAGAATTTATGAAGAACGTATTGGTTCTCGTTTAATCGGATATTATGATGTTTATAGATTTTTTGGGGAAGATCTACGTTTTAAAAGATTTTCTAATTAAATTTTTTATTACAAATTGTATTACATATTTAATTTATTATTATATTTTCACTTAAAATTTTATTTATAATATAAAAAACCCAATTACTAAACAAAAAAGTTTTATAATTGGGTTTTTATATTATGAAATTTCTTTATTTTATTATTCTTTCATATCTGGTGTTAATGTTTCTATACTTACTACTTTTCCTCCGTCACTTGTTCTCATTAATGTAACACCTTGTGTTGATCTTCCTAATATGCTAACGTCTTTTACACTAATTCTTATAATAGTTCCAGAATCTGTTATAAGCATAACATCATCTTCTTCAGTTGCAATTCTTACTCCTACTAATTTTCCTGTTTTTGGTGTTATTTTGTAAGTAATTACTCCTCTGCCACCTCTTTTTTGCACTCTATATTCTTCTAGTTCAGTTCTCTTTCCAAATCCGTTTTCTGTAATTGCAAGTAATGTTGCTTGACCTCCTGCTATTACTGATTCCATACCAATAACTTCGTCATCTTCATCTAGTCTAATTCCTATAACACCTTGTGCTACTCTACCTATTGGACGTACATCTTTTTCGTCAAATGTAATACATAATCCATTTCTAGTTACTAATACTACATTATCTTCTCCATCTGTTAAACGTACTCCAATTAATTCGTCCTCATCTTTTAGTGTTATTCCTTGTAATCCGTTTTTTCTAGTTGTGTCATATTCTTTTAATGCTGTTTTCTTGATTAGTCCATTTTTTGTTGCCATAAGTAGGTATTTACCTTCTGCAAAGTTTTGGATTGGTATAACTGCTGATACTTTTTCTCCTGATTCCAAATTTAATAGATTTACTATAGCTGTTCCTTTTGCTGTTCTTCCTGCTTCTGGAATTTCATATCCACGTAATCTATATAATTTACCTTTGTTTGTAAAGAATAAAATTGTATCATGTGTAGATGCTGTAAATATTTGTTTTACAAAGTCGTTTTCACGTGTTGCAATTCCTGTAATTCCTTTTCCTCCACGTCTTTGGCTCTTATATGTATCTATTGGCATTCTTTTAATATATCCAAAATGTGTTAAAGCTACAACACATTGTTCTTCTTTTATTAAGTCTTCAACGTCTATTTCGCCTTCTGCAGCAACTATTTTAGTTTTTCTTTCATCTCCGAATTTTTCTTTAATTTCTAATAATTCTTCTTTGATAATATCAAATACTAATTTTTCACTACCTAATATAGCTCTTAAATGTTCGATTAATTCCATTAATTGTTTATATTCTTCTTCGATTTTTTCACGTTGTAAACCTGATAATGTTTTTAGTCTCATATCTAAAATTGCTTGAGCTTGTATTTCAGTGAGACCAAATCTTTCCATTAATCTTTCTCTTGCATCATCATATGAAGAACGAATTATTTGAATAACTTCGTCAATGTAATCTATAGCTATTCTTAGACCTTCTAAAATATGGGCTCTTGCTAATGCTTTGTCTAGTTCAAATTTTGTTCTTCTTAAAATTACATCTTTTCTGTGGTCTATAAAGCAATTTAAACATTCTCTTAAAGTTAGAATTTTTGGTTCTCCATTTACTAATGCAAGCATTATAATTCCAAATGTTGTTTGCATTTGTGTATGTTTAAATAATTGGTTTAATACAACTTGTGGTCTTGCATCTCTTTTTAGTTCAATTACAACTCTTACTCTATCTTTTCTATCTGATTCATCTCTACATTCTGAAATACCTTCAATTTTCTTTTCTTTAGATAAATCTGATATTGCTTTTATTAAATTTGCTTTATTTACTTGATATGGTAATGAAGAAACTATAATTCTTTGTCTATTTCCGCTCATTTCTTCGATTTCTGTTTCTGCTCTTAAAGTGATTTTTCCTCTACCTGTTGTATATGCTTGTTTTATTCCTTCTCTTCCTAAAATAAGTCCTTCTGTTGGGAAATCAGGTCCTTTTATAACACCCATTAAATCTTCGTCAGTAACTTCGTCCTCATCTATTATTTTAATAATTCCGTCAATTACTTCGTTTAAATTGTGTGGTGGTATATTTGTTGCCATACCTACAGCAATTCCTGATGAACCATTTATTAGAAGTGCAGGTATTCTTGTTGGAAGTACAGTTGGTTCTTGTAATCTGTCGTCATAGTTTGGCATGAAGTTTACAGTGTTTTTTTCTATATCTGATAGCATATATGCAGATATTTTTGCCATTCTTGCTTCTGTGTACCTCATTGCGGCAGCTCCGTCTCCATCGACAGATCCAAAGTTACCGTGTCCATCAATTAACATGTATCTCATAGAGAAGTCTTGCGCCATTCTAACCATAGCATCATATACTGAACTATCTCCATGTGGATGGTATCTACCAAGTACGGAACCTACTGTATTAGCACATTTTCTGTATGGCTTGTCTGCAGTAATTCCATCTTCATGCATAGCATATAAAATTCTTCTATGCACTGGTTTTAAACCATCTCTTGCATCTGGAAGTGCACGAGAAACGATAACACTCATGGCATAATCTATATATGCTGTTCTCATTTCTTTTTCAATGTCTCTTTCGATTATTTTTCCGTCATTTCTTTCTTGTCTTTCTTCCATTGTTTCTCCCTCTTTTCCTTGTTTTTTCTACACTTGTATTATACTAAAACTAGCCTAAATATGCAAGTAAAATTGGCTAAAAACATTGGATTTTTCAATAAAATTATACGTTATTTTTGCAAAAGATTTATCATTAAATTTGCTCCATCTATAAATCCTGTTTTATATAATTCTTCGTTATATTTACTTATCTTTATGTTATAGTTTTCTTCAATGTCATTAAATATTTCTCTTAATTCCCTAGGATTCTCAGAGTTTCCTATAATTTTTTCTAAGTTTATTGTTTTTAGTTCGTCTTTTATTTTTATGTTACATTTTTTTATTATGTTGTCTATTGTTTCTCCTTGCATATAATATAATAATTGAATTAAATCTTTATTTTTTAATTGATTTTTTTTGAATTCTTCCATCTGTACCTCCTTTTTATTAGTTTGTACAATTTATATGTTTTTATGTGTATAATATTTCATTTATTTCTATTTCTCCATTTGTTGTTATTTTCCCTATAATATATATTATCTTTCCTTTTTTTAAGTTTTTATAACAATAATCTGCTTTTTCATTTTTGGCAATTATTGTTATTATGATATCCTCTTTTATTTTTAATCTAAATTTTGATATGGCAATATCTTTATTATTTAATATAAAATTATATTGTATATCATTTATTATTGTTCCTGATACAAATACTTTATTCATTTAAATTCCTTCTTTTATTTAGTTTTAAAATAATTATTTTTAGATTTTTATTCTTACTAATAATTATTTTAATGTTTCGTGTTTACCTAAATTAGGAAGGGATAAATCTCTTTAATACTAATACTTTTTCTGTATATATTCCTTAAAATATATAATCTGAAAATTGTATTAGAGTGGTCTAAAAGCATTGTTGTCGTTGCTGTTGCTCGTGTTGTTGTTATTGCGATTACTTGTGTAATTGTTGCTGTTGTTGTAATTGCCCCCACGTTTCACGCAAGGATTGTTGGCATTGCTATAGGTTTTCGATTTATCCCTATTTATTTTCTATTCTTTATAAAATAGTTTATTTTCTAAATTGTATGTGTTAGCTATTTTTATATAGCCTAAATGTCCTGCTAAATATTTATATGCTTGTTTACATGTTAATTCCCCTGCTTTTATTTTATTTTTTAATTTTTTTACTTTATTTTTTAATTTTCTTTTTCCTTTATCTCTTATTTTTAGTCTATATTCATTTATTTTATATCCACAAAAATTTACTCCTTGTTTACTTTTGAAAATCTGTGTTTTTTTATTTAGTTCTAATTCTAACTTTTCTTTTAAATATTTTTTTATTTTTCTAAGTATATCTATTGCTTGTTTTTTTGTTTTTGTTAATACTACACTGTATAGCAATAGGTAATCCTTTGATATAATCTCTAGATTTTCCCCTGCTCTACACCGTACGTGAGAGTTTCCTGCTCATACGGCGTGCCATCATTTTAATAATTGTAATAATATTTATAATTTCCAAATGTTAAACTAATTCAAGTTGTAGTTTTTTCCTTAATTTGTTTAGTTTTTCTATTTGTGTTATATTTAAGTTGAATTTAGAGATAAGCCTTGTAATTTCGTTAGTATCTGTACTATGTATTAATTTATGTATATCTATATGAACTATTATTAGATTTTTATATTCATCAGTTCCGCCAAATTCTTTTAGTATTATATGATGACAGTAAATTTCTTCTAGTTCTAATTTTTGCCCGCAAATTCTACATTTACCCTTTTGGGCTGAATATAGTGATAATAAATTATCATTATATTCAATACTTGCTTTTGGATTAGGTTTTTCTAGTAATTGTTTTAATATATCTGTATCAATATGATTAATTTGTTTATGAATAGCTTTTCTACCTTCTACTGTATATTTATTTATATCATTCGATACTTGTAATGGAATTTTATGCCTAACATAGCCAAGGGGAGCAACTATTTGCCCAGATAAATATCTTATTTGCTTACTTTTTCCGATAACGTTCATATACATAGCTTTTTTTATTTACTTTATTACATTTTCTATTTACTCTTTTTCTCAACTTGATATACATAGTTCGACTAACTTCATAAGCGATTTTTCCTAAATCCCAACATACCATTGTCGCGATTTGATAGTAATTGTGTATTCCTATAACTGTTGAATTATATTTTTGAATATTCATTATTTCATCTAAATCATCTTTAGAATTTTGAATATTCTCAATTGCCTTATTGCAATTTGCTTTGATTTTTACTTTTGCTTTATCACTTATACAGCTTCTAATTACATACTTTTTTCTTTTTTGTTTTACCTTAATTTTAAAACCTAAAAATTCAGAATAATGTTTTCTAAGATTTACTATTTTTGATTTTTCTGGGCTTATTTCAAGCCCAAGTCGGTCTTTTAACCAATCTTTAGTTGCTATAAATAGTTTTTCTGCATCTGATTTCTTTTTACAAATTATTTTAAAGTCATCAGCATAGCGAACTATATAACATCTTTTTAGTTTAGAATTTTTTAAGTAGTAGTTTTTGTTTTTACGTTTATTTTCTTCTAAAGGAAAGAACTCCCATTGGCTAGCAATCCACCAATCTAATTCGTTTAAAACAATATTAGAGAGTAGAGGAGATAAAATTCCACCTTGTGGCGTACCTTTTTCTGGTATGCCAACTCCTTTAATTTCAGCTTTTAACATTGCTGATATTATACAAATTAATTTTTTATCTCTTATTCCTAAAGTCCATATTTGTTTTAAAAGTTTCGAATGATTTACATTGTCGAAAAATCCTTTTATATCAATATCTACAACAATATGATGATTACTTAATTGCATTAATGTTTCCATTTGTGCTATTGCATTTTCTGTACTTTTATTAGGTCTAAAACCATTACTCTTTTTATGAAATTTAGCTTCACATATTGGCTCTAATACCTGCAATATGCATTGTTGTATCATTCTGTCCATTATTGTGGGTATTCCTAGTGGTCTTGTTTTACCATTAGGCTTGGGAATTTCTACTCGTCTTACAGGTTGTGGTGAATAATTATTGAATTTTCTTTGAATATGAAAAATTAATTTATCCATTTCCCATGTTTGTAAATATTCAATATTTTTTCCATCAACTCCTGCTGTATAACTTCCATCATTCTTTTTTAAATTTCTATAAGCTAGTTGTATATTTTCTCGTGATGTAATTAACTCCATTAATTTTGTAAATATGTAATTTCTGTTGCTTTTTGCATAAAGTTCATCGAATGTCTCTTGTAAGTTGTAATATTCATTATTTCTTAGTTTTTGTTTCTTTTTAACATTTGTCATAGTCAGCTAATCTCCTTTTATTTGGATTTCGCTTTTCTTAGTCATAATCGAACCTATGATTATTATAAATTTATTAATTGTTTTATTAAAATGACTAGTGCCCTTCGCTCAATTATATTTCTATAATCTCATAGCTAACATGACACCGCTCTCAGTTAGATTAATGTAGATTATGAATTTTCTACAACTACTTCACAGTCTGTAATAACTCTGTATTCTAACCTTTCCCCGTTCCAATATTTCTATCTTTGCATATATCCTTAGGTTTCTTCTATAGACCTGCAACCTTGATAGTGCCTGTAACACTATATGGTATTTCATATGGACGATTTTTACTCTACCACAATTGCCCACCCTGGACGAGTGTAATAACATTTCTATTACTGCTACCTCTAGACCTGTACATTCGAAGATTCGTCAGTAGTTCTCCACTACATTCTAACCATAGATATTTTATAGACCTCCGGCATATAGGTTGCATAGTTTGCCTCCAATCCACTTTCCACAGCATAACCTGTTTGGGCAACTCTCTGCCGACTTTAACGAGCTTCAGACATTTGTCTAATTACATAAACATTTGCCTGTCGTAATTTAAGGAAGGCGTTTCAAGACGTTACTCTATCATTCCACCTATCGAAATATTAGTTCTCCTAACAAACTTTAGTGTCTAAGCTTTTTACTTAGAAACGGGTCGCACCGTCCATATATCTATAATAATATTTTATTTTTAACTCTTGTTTTATATATTGGTCTATTTCATTTAAATATATATTTGCAAATATTTGTGATGTATAATCTCCTATCTCTAGTCCTTTTTCTCTTTTTTGTGCATAAATAATTTCATTTATTAGCCATATTATATTTTTGTCTTTTATTTTTTTATTTATTATTTGTAATAATATTTTTTTATTTATGCTTTCAAAATATTTTGATACATCCATTTTTAAAATATAATAATTATTCCATATATTTTTACAGTGTTTCATTGCTTTTTGTAAGTCTAAACATGATTTGTGCATTCCTTTATTTTTTATACATGCGTATGTTGTTGATATAAATTGTGGTATAAATGCTGGTGCTAAAAAATTATCTACCAACCATCTATGGACTATTCTATCCATATATCTAGATTTTTCTATTTTTCTTAATTTAGGCTCTGTTACATAAAATACTGTATAACCTCCATGTTTATATTTTTTATTTTTTAATTGTTCTAATAACCACATAATATATTCTTCTTGTTTTAAATTAAACATTATTATTTCTTTTCGGTTTCCTTTACCTTTTCTTGATTTTATGTGTGCTTCCATTAGTTTTTCATATGTTAAATATTTATAATATTTATTCCTTATTGTTTTTGGCATAATATTTTATTAATCCTCCTAATATTTTTCCAATTTCGTATATTAGTTCCATTGCTACTTTAAATTTTTTATTATCTATCCATTTGTTGTTTTTCATAATTCTTAAAAATATTCTTTGTGTCATGAGTTCTGCATCTATTTTATTTAAAATATTAAGGATATTTTCTTTATTATTTTTGCCTATTTTATTTAAATACATTATTTGGTTAAGCATTTCATATAAACTTTTTTATATTCTGTTCCTATGCTAAACTTTTCTGTTCTTGGTAACTTTATTATTAAATTTATTATATATGTACAATATATTTCTGCTTTTGGTATTAATTTTAGTTTGTTTTCTTTTTCATTGTTTTTTTCCATATTTTTTTCCTTCTTGTTTTTTTATTATTTCTCTTATTATTGGATTTTTTCTTTCATATTCTTCATCTAAATCTTGTAACTTTTTTATTGCTAACATATATTTATCCATTTTTTTGTTTGTACATTTATTATTAGGACACTTATAACACATATTAGAAACTATTTCTTCATTTTTATATTTTCCCATAACACTTTGAAATATCGTTAATTCAGCTTTTTCTGAATTGAAATCATATAATATATAACTATATCTTTTTTCCAATAATAAATTAGTATATTTTTCTAATGCATTTTGTGGAAAACCTACTTTACATATTGCTGGTTTCATACACGTTAATTTTAATCCTAATATTGATAGTGTATTATATAGTGTGTAAATTATTTAAAGCTAAAAATAATTTATGCA
>CAUWGA010000003.1:0-97873 GCA_963558245.1 uncultured Clostridia bacterium | reverse complement strand
GAGCAATGCTTGAACAAATAGAAAAAACAATATACAAGGTAGCAATTTATATAAGGTTATCAAAAGAAGATGTAGACAGAGGCTATGATGAAAGTGAAAGTATAAAAAACCAAAGAACATTGCTAACAGAATATGTGCAAAAATTAGGATGGAAGTATCAATTAATAGATACATATATTGACCAAGGTTATACAGGCACAAACTTTAACAGACCAGCTTTTCAACAAATGATTAGAGACATCAATTTAGGAAAAGTTAATATGGTTGTAACAAAAGACTTATCTCGTTTAGGTCGTGATTACATAGAAACAGGAGAATACATAGAAAAATGGTTCCCTGAAAATAATGTTAGATATGTTTCTGTAACAGATGGAATAGATACCTTTGAAACATCAAATGGAAATAATGATATTGCACCTTTTAAATCAATATTAAATGATATGTATTCAAAAGATTTATCCAAAAAAATTAGGACAGCTTTACATACTATGCAAAAACAAGGAAAGTGGGTAGGAGGAAAGACAGCAATAGGGTATATGAAAGACCCAAACGATAAAAACAAATTAATTATTTGTGAACAAGAAGCGGAAATAGTAAAAACTATTTTTAATATGGCTGTTTCACGGAAATGAGGTAGGAACAATAAAAAACTATCTGAATGACAATAAAATACCAACAGCAAATCAATTAAGGTATAACAAAGCAACATTTTGGGAAAATAAAACAGTGAAAAATATTTTGAAAAATGAAGTATATATTGGAAATACAGTTCAAAATAAAAGAAGTAGAATTAGCTATAAAAACAGAAAAATAAAAAGTAATCCACAAGAACAATGGAATATAGTAGAAAATACACATGAACCAATTATTGATAAGCAGGTGTTTAATAAAGTACAAAAAATGGTAATTGTACAAAGATACAATAGAAATGAAAAAAAGCATAAGTTCTTATTAGACGGATTGCTGGTTTGTTATGAATGCAAACACAAAATAGGAGTAAGAGGAAAGAAAAATGGCTATATGTTTATGATATGTAATAATTACCGTAGAAATTCAAAATTAGGACTTTGCACATCACATGGATTTAGTTATGATGCATTAGAAGAAAAAATATTACAATATATAAAAAACATATTTTTAGCAATCAATAGTAAAAAGATAGAATTGAACATAAAAAATAATCGAACAAAACAAGATTATGGAAAAATGCTTAAACAAAAACAAATAGAAATCAATCTTATAAAAGATAACATAGACCAAATGTATGTTGATAAATTAAATAACAAAATAAGCGAAGAAATGTATGAAAGGTTATTTGATAAACTAATAAATGAAGTGAAACAAAAAGAAAAAGAATACGATGAATTAAAGATGCAGAAAGAAGATAATAGGCAAGATGATAGAAGAGAAATAGAAAAGATTGTTAAAGAATTTTTGAAAGTAGAAAAGCCAACCCCTGAAATAATGAAAGTAATCATTAACAAAATAGAAATACATCAAGATAAACAAGTAGATATATATTTTAATTTTAAGAAATTAAATGATTTGAAAGATAAACTTTCATAAAGGCATTAATAAAATGACTAATTTAATATTGAATGTTAAATTAGTCAAAAAATAAAATTTAAACTGTCTACTTTGACCTCAACCAGAAGGCATTTCAATGGCTATTCCAATGAAAAATGGAGGAATGAAAAAGTCTAAAGTTATATATTATGTTATATTATCTGGAATAACAACAGGAATAGGAGCATTTTGTGGAGCAATAGTTGGCTCTATATCAGAACAAATAATATCTGTTTGTCTAAGTTTTGCAGCAGGAGCAATGCTGTATATTGTCTCACGGAGAATTAATACCAGAATCAAATAAATTATACAAAGGAAAAATGAATGCTGTTGCAAATATGTCAGGTATCATTTTAGGAATATTAACTAAAATGATTTAAAATAGGAAAAAAGTAAAATTATATAAACTTTACTTTTATATTAAAAAGTGGTAAGATAAAGGTCTACAGGAAAAGCTGATAAATTCTGTAAAATAATTTTTATGGAGGAGGGCAGTAGTTATTTAAATTATAATTTTCAGCAGAAAAGGAGCATAAATAGTATGAACATGTCTAAGGGAAAAAAGGGACGGAAAAGTTTGAGTTGCTTGGTAGGAATTTTAATAATAGTGGTATTATCAATATTACTATTTTCGCCAATCTCAGTAAAAAATCAAAATGAAGAAATTGAGGTTGGAACAGAATTAAAATTAAATCCTACAATTACGTATTTAGGAATGGATATTTCTAAATATGTAGAAATCATCGAAAATGTAGATACTTCCATAGTAGGTGAATATGATATTACTTATAAATGTGGAATGAAGTCTGTAACTAAAACTATAAATGTAGTAGATAAAACTGCTCCAGTTATCGAGTTACAAGGTGAAAAAATATTGTATACTGATGATACCTACTACATTGAAGGAGTAGAGCAAGGTGTAATAGTAACAGACAACTACGATAAAGATATCAAAGCAACTAGACATATAAAAAGGATTAGTGATACTGAATACGAGTTTTATTATACTGCGATAGATTCATCAGGTAATACTTCGATTGCGACCAGAGAAGTTATTATAGCAAAAGGAGTGATTTGTTTAACATTTGATGATGGTCCATCTGGTATTACACCAAGTATTCTAGACGTCCTAAAAGAAAACGATGTTAAGGCAACATTTTTTATTGTAGATTATCCAACACAATATGAAGATACAGTTTCAAGAATTATAAACGAAGGTCATACTTTGGGAATTCATGGAATGTCTCATAATTATTCAAAAATTTATTCTTCGCCAGAAGCTATCATGGAAAATTTTATTACTTTGCAAAACAAAATTATGGATGATTTTAATTATTTAGCAAAGTATATTAGATTTCCAGGAGGCTCTTCAAACACAATTAGTAAAAATTATTGTGAAGGTGTTATGAAAAAAGCCACTAATATGGCTAAGCAAGAAAAAATGGAGTATTATGATTGGAATGTAGATACGGATGATGCAGGAAGTGCAAGGACTCCCGATGAAATTTACAATAATTTTGTAAATGGAATTCAACCAGGATTAGAAAATGTTGTGCTTATGCATGATGGAGAAGGGCATGAGCCTACACTAAAGGCTTTGCAAAAAATTATAAGCTATGCTAAAGAAAATGGTTATGTATTTACAGCAATTTCAGAACAAACTACACCTGTACAGCATAGCGTAAATAACTAAGGTTTTTACAAAAAAAGGAGGAAATCGCATGAATGACATGAGTTTAATAAAACGATTTGAAAAACAATACCATTTAGTTATTGGTAAAGATGGACAACCAACAGGGTATGGACAACGGTTTGCTGCAATGGAGTTAATTAAACTTTGTGAAATGCTTGATCCACAAATGTTTTACGGAAATTCTAAAAACGGAATGATGAATATTGAAAATATTCAAGCATTGGCAAAAGAAATTGGTGTGATTTAATCTGAATGAGAGGGCAATTCTATTTGAATTGCTCTTTTTATATTTTATTTATTAAATATAAACTGAATACTTGCTTTTTAAAAACATATATAGTAAAATGCAAACAGGCATTTGAAAAAATAGGGGATAAAATAAAAAAGAAAGGAAAAATCTAAATGCAAGATATATTAGAAGGATTAAATAACAAACAATATGAAGCAGTAACAACAACAGAAGGGCCTTGTTTAGTAATAGCAGGAGCAGGAAGCGGAAAAACAAAAGTGTTAACACATAAAATTGCATATTTAATACAAGAAAAAGGTGCAAAACCTTGGGATATATTAGCAATAACATTTACAAACAAAGCAGCAAATGAAATGAAAGAAAGAATTGCTAATTTAGTAGGAGAAATAGCAAAAGATATATGGATGGGAACATTTCACTCTATTTGCGTAAGGATTTTAAGAAGATTTATAGATAGAATAGGATTTGAAACATCATTTATAATATTTGATACATCAGACCAAAAAACATTAGTAAAAAACTGTTTAAAAGATTTATCAATAGATGATAAATTATTTAATGAAAGAGCAGTGATGTCAGAAATAAGTAACGCAAAAAACGAGATGCTAACACCAGCTGAGTATCAAGCAAAAGCGATGGGAGATTTTAGAAAAGAAAAAATAGCAACAGTATATGAACTATATCAAAAAAGATTAAAAGAAAATAATGCTATAGATTTTGACGACATTATAAATTATACAATAAAAATATTAGAAGAAAATGATGATGTAAGAGAATATTATTGTAATAAATTTAAATACGTGTTAGTTGATGAGTATCAAGATACAAACAAAGCACAATTTACTTTAGTAACAATACTTGCTTCAGCTTATAAAAATATAACAGTTGTGGGAGATAATGACCAAGGAATATACTCTTTTAGAGGAGCTGATATATCAAATATACTAAACTTTGAAAAAGATTTTCCAGGTACAAAAATAATAAAATTAGAGCAAAATTATAGATGTACAGGAAATATATTAAAAGCAGCAAACGCAGTAATAAAAAATAATGAAGTAAAATATAAAAAAGCTTTATGGACAGAAAATGAAGAAGGAAACTTACCAAGAGTATATCAAGCACAAAATGAATATGACGAAGGCAGTTATATTGTAGAGCAAATAGAACATTTAAAAAGAGAAGAATATTATAAATATTCAGATTTTGCAATTCTTTATAGAATGAATACTCAATCAAGAGCAATAGAAGATATTTTAAGAAGAGAGAATATACCATACAAAATTATAGGTGGCTTAAAATTCTATGAAAGAAAAGAAATAAAAGATACTATTGCATATTTAAGATTAATACAAAATCAAAGCGACAATTTAAGTTTAAAAAGAATAATTAATGAACCTAAAAGAGGAATTGGAAAAACAAGTCTAGACAAAATAGAATTATTATCAAATGAAACTGGCTTATCAATGTATGAAATAATAAAGAAAGCAGATGAATTTGGACTAAATAGAGTTTTTCTAAATTCAAGAGAATTTGTAAATACAATAGAAGAATTAAAAAATAAAAAAGAAGAATTATCTATATCAGAATTAATAAAACAAATATTAAAAAAATCAGGTTATACAAAAGCATTAGAAGAAGAAAATACTATTGAAGCAGAAAATAGAATAGAAAACTTAGACGAATTTTTAACAGTAGCAATAGAATTTGAAGAAGAAGAAGCAGAAAATGGATTAAGCCAATTTTTAGAAGGAATTACACTATCAAGCGATATAGACAATTTAGAAGAAGGCGAAGATTATGTTACATTAATGACATTACATAGTGCAAAAGGATTAGAATATCCAGTAGTATTTTTGGTAGGTATGGAAGAAGGAATATTTCCTGGGTATAAATCAATATCAGAACCAAAAGAACTAGAAGAAGAAAGACGTTTATGCTATGTTGGAATAACAAGAGCTAAAGAAAATTTATATTTAACATGTAGTAAGCAAAGAACAATATTCGGATCAACAAGTTATAACCAAACCTCGAGGTTTTTAAATGAAATACCACAAGAACTATTGGAAGGATATGAAGAAGCTTTCGGTGAAACAAGTAATAAGGAAAAAATGTTAAAAGACAATAATTCTACATATAGTTGGTCATATGGAAGCGGAAGCAAATCATTTGGAAATAGCGGAATAAAAACATATAAAATAGATAACAAAGAAGCAGCAGGAACATTTGGAGAAACAAAACAACATAGTAATGATAATGGATTTGCATTCAGAACTGCTGAAAGTTTCTTAAATAACTTAACACAAAAAAATACAACAGATGTAGATTTATCTAAATATAAAGAAGGCATAAAAATATTCCACAAAAAATTTGGTGAAGGTGTAATAAGTAAAGTAGAGCCAGAAGGAGATGACTTAAAAGTAGACATTAACTTTGAAAAAGTAGGTCATAAAAGACTGATGGCAAAATTTGCAAAACTAGAAATTTTAAACAATTAAAATAATATATAATTAAAAAATAATAGTAGTAAAACCGTCTTATATTATAAATTTTTCACAAATATATAATACAAGACGGTTTGCATGTTTATATATAATTTTTATTGTTTAGTAATATTATTGCTCTAATTCAGATTTTACTGTACTAATTTCTGTTACAGTAGCTTTTTGAGCAGGAGTATAATAACCCTTTGCTTGTGCTATTTTGAATAATTCATATTGAAAACTTTCGTCATTATTTCTAATTTGTTGGAAAGTTTGTCTTAATTGCATATTTTCGCATTCTGATATTGCTGTTTGATATGCTGTTAAATCAGACTTTACCCCCGCTAAAATGTCATTAACCATCACTTTTTCGTTCATCTTAAAACCTCCTAACTAATTGTTATTTAAAAAACTCATCAATTTTTGTTTTGTATTTAAAGCGTCTTGAGCTGATTTAGTAAATACTTGTTTTATTTGTGGGTCTACAGCTTGAGCTGAATAAGTATTTAACTTTTGATAAGCATTTTCATGAGCTCCAATTAAATGTCTTAAATGTTGTAATTCCATTTGATTTAAATCTGCCATTTTCAAATCATTCCTTTCAATAATATATATAAATTAGTATGAGAAATTCATAAAAATTTATTCAAAAAATAAAAAAATTAAAAATTAAAAAATGAAAAAACGAGATAAAACGAATAAACACGAGATAAAATGAAAAAAAACGAAAAAACCTACGGAAATTGAATAGTGAATATTCTTGCAAAAAAATGAATATTACAATATTATTACAATTATATAAGTCGGTTTTACAAAGGAGATAATTGTAATGTTAAAAAAAGTGTTGATACAGACAAGAAGAGGAGTTAAATTTATAATTCTTTTAATAATTGCAGCTTTTTTAATAGTTGGAACAGTAGCGTTTTTATATAAACCAACATACAGTGTTTATGTAAAAGGAGAACAAATAGGATATACAGAAGATAGAGGAAAATTACAACATAGAATAAATGACTATGTAGAAAATGGAGATGGAACAAAGCAAAATGTTGCATTTGTACAAGTTGAAAATCTTCCAGAATATAAGCTATGTTTATTAAAAAAGAATATCGTAACAAATGATGATGAAATTTTTAATAAAATAATTGAAAACGGTATAACATATTATAGATATTATGCAATAACAGATAATCAAGAAGAAAAATTATATGTATCAAACTTTGAAGAAGCAGAAAGTATAGTTAATGAATTAAAACAAAAAGACAGTTCAAATGTAGAAAATATTGCAATTATAGAAAAATATGAAACAGAAATGAAAGAAATGACATCAAAAGAAGAAGCAATTGCAAAATTATATGTAGAAAAACCAAAAATAGAAATTGCAAAAAAAACATCAAAAAAAGGTGCAAGATATGCTACTACAGGTCAAGTTAATACAAAAGGAACTACATCAAGTGGAAAAGCAAATTTAGGAATATCTTTAATAAGACCAATATCAGGAATTATAACATCAAGATTTGGAGCAAGAAGTAGTATAAGAAGTTCAGCACATACAGGTTTAGATATATCAGCACCAACAGGAACAGCTATTTCAGCAGCCGCATCAGGAACAGTAACTTTTTCCGGGTATAAAGGATCATATGGTAATATGTTAGTAATAAGTCATGGAAATGGTGTGCAAACATATTATGCTCATTGTAGTAAATTATATGTATCAGCAGGAACTAAAGTATCACAAGGTCAAAAAGTTGCTACAGTAGGTTCAACAGGAAATTCTACAGGGCCACATTTACATTTAGAAATTAGAGTTAATGGAGTTGCATATAATCCACAAAACTACGTATATTAATATAAAAAGAAAAAGGCGTTCAAAAATGAACGTCTTTTTTATATATTATAAAAAATATTTAATTCCAGTATTAATGGCATTTGATTTTATAATTAACTTACCATATTCTAACAGCTTGTTTTCAAAAGCATTAGAAAAACTATAAGGTGACAAAAACTCAGAAACTGTAATATATAATAGTTTTGATAATTTTTGAGAAATCTTAGTATTATTAAATATTAGATAATATGTATTTTTATAAAAATATAAAGAAGAAGCTTTTGAAATTTTATCAATTTCCATATTTAAATTATTTTTTAAATATTCACAAAAATCACAAAAATAATCAAAATTATCAAATTTGTAAATTGTTTTTTTACTAGAATTGTTTAAAGATTTTCTCTTAACACATGGTCTTTTTAATGGTAGCGCTCCTTTTGAAGAAGGCTCTAAATATTTAGTAATTGTAAAAACTAAATATTCATCTGATGTAGAAAGAGCTTCAATTAATATTCTGCAACCATCAGTAGAAAAACCTACTTCCGTTTTAGCTTGTTCTAATAAATTCATAAAAAAGTCGTGATATTCTAATGTTCTTGAAAAAACGGATTTGGCATCAATATGATTCTTTTCCAAATCAGAAAAATTTAAAATAACACGAATTTTATCCTCAGTTAATTTTTCTATTTTCATAAAGATATAATCCCTCCTAAACAACTATTAATTATATTATACTACTATTACTATTATATTTAAATGTATAAATTTTGGTAATATTTTTGAAACATCTTTTAATATAACATAACAAATAATATAAAACAAGAAAAAATTTACACAAAATTTACTTGAAAAATTTGCTATTTCAATATATAATATCGATGTAGTAAAAATAAACAGCCGTAAGAAAAAACGGAATTTTGGAGGGAGAAAAAATGGCAACAAAAGAAAAAAATATATGGATATTATTAATTTTTATATTATCAGGTTTAGTAGTAGGAGGACTATTAGGAGAATTAGCATCTAAAGTAGATTGGCTTTGGTGGCTTTCTTATGGACAAAGTTTTGGTTTAGAAAATCCTATTACATTAGACCTTAGTATAATGAAAATAACATTTGCATTAATGTTTAAAATAAGCATTTCAAGCATTATAGGATTAGTGCTTGCAATATTTATATATAAAAAAATATAAGGCAAAATAGGGGCAAAATTAATTAAGGAAAGGAAAATGAATTTTGTCTATAAAAATAAAGGAATTGCCAGAATTAGAAAGACCATATGAAAAACTAGAAATGTATGGAGAAAAAGTGCTTTCTAATGCTGAATTATTGGCAATAATAATAAAAACAGGAACAAAGGATGAAACTTCTGTACAAGTAGCACAAAAATTATTAAGTTTGAATAAAACTACGCAAGAAGATTTAAACTATTTACACACACTTTCATTAGAAGAATTAATGGAAATAAAAGGAATCGGGAAAGTAAAAGCAATTCAATTAAAGGCTGTAGGAGAAATAGCAATAAGGATGTTTAGTAATTATAATTATAAAAAAACAGTTATAAATAAGCCAGAAGATGTTGCTAAAATGCTAAGTAATACTCTTAGTTTTGAAACAAATGAAATAGTAAAAGTAATAGTGTTAAACAATGGTAATGAAGTTTTAAAAGTACAAGATGTTGCAAAAGGTGGTTCTAATTTTGCAAATGTACAAGTGAAAAATATTATAGTAGAACCAATAAAAATGGGAGCATCTAAATATATATTAGTTCATAATCACCCAGGGAAAAATGCTAAACCTAGTAGAGCTGACATAGAATTCACAAAAAATCTCTATAAATTATCAGAATTATTTGGAATTCAATTAGTTGACCACATAATTATTGCAGGAGCAAATTATACAAGCATTTTTGCAGATTGGCTAAATGAAATTAATACATAAACAAAAGATTACAAGATGAAATAAAGAAAGGAAAGAATTAATATGAAATTGTTTGCATGGGGATCAAAAGATATTGGAATTGACTTAGGAACAGCAAATATCTTAGTAACTTTAAAAGGAAAAGGAATTGTATTAAAAGAGCCTTCAGTAGTAGCAATAAAAAGAAGAACAGGAAATATTGTTGCAACAGGTAATGAAGCAAAAGAAATGCTTGGAAGAACACCTGAACAAATAAAAGCAGTAAGACCTATGAAAGATGGTGTTATTGCTGATTTTACAGCAACACAATTAATGTTAAAAAATATAATAGCAAAAGTAGGAAAAAGATATAATATAGGAAAACCAAGAGTTGTGGTTGGAGTTCCATCAGGAATTACAGAAGTAGAAGAAAGAGCAGTAGAAGAAGCTGTAATGCAAGCTAATGCAAAAGAGGTTTATATAATAGAAGAACCAATGGCAGCAGCAATAGGAGCATCTTTAGATGTAGGAGAACCAAGTGGAAATATAATTGTTGATATTGGTGGCGGGACAACAGAAGTAGCCGTAATATCATTAGGTGGAATTGTTGTTAGTCATTCTCTAAGAGTTGCAGGAGACGAATTAGATGAGGATATTGTGAATTATATAAAACGTGAAATGAATTTAGCAATAGGAGATACTACAGCAGAACAAATAAAAGTGCAATTAGGCTGTGCAATGCCACTTATGACTGAAACTACAATGGAAATAAGAGGCAGAGATTTGACAACAGGTTTACCAAAAAATGTAACAATATCATCAACCCAAATAGAAGAAGCAATTAAAGAATCTATAGTAAAAATAGTTGATATTGTAAAACAAACATTAGAAAAAACACCACCTGAACTTGCAGCAGATATAATGGAAAAAGGAATTGTACTTGCAGGAGGAGGAGCTTTAATAAAAAATTTAGATAAGCTATTAAGTATAGAAACTGGTATGCCAGTATATATAGCAGAAGATCCTTTAGACTGTGTTGTAAGAGGTGCAGGAAAAACTTTAGAGAATATAGAAAAACTAGGTAGAGTTCTAGTAAATGCTAGAAATAGAAGATAAAGATAGGAGTAAAAAATGTACAGAAACAAAAAAAATGGAATTATTGGAATAGTTGTAACTGTTATAATTTTAATAATAATTGTAATATTTTCAAATGGTGAAAAAAATAGTAACTTTTTTGAAAATGCTGCAACTAATTTAGTTATGCCAATACAAAATGGCTTAACATACTTAAAAAATAAATTAGGTGGTAATAGTACATTTTTCACAGATATTAATAATCTAAAACAAGAAAATGAAGAATTACAAAAGAAAAATAGTGAATTAGAACAAGTAGTAAGAGAATTAGAAAATATAAAAACACAAAATGAAACATTAAAAGAATATTTAAATTTAACTGAAAAATATGGAGAATATAAAACAATACCAGGGTATGTAATAAATAAAGATATAAGTAATTATTCAAAAACAATCGTTATAAATATTGGTAGTGATGATGGTATAAGAGAAAATATGACAGTAATAGCAGATAAAGGTTTAGTGGGACATGTAGTATCTGTAACTAAAACAACAGCAAAAGTACAAACTATTATAGATACTGCAAGTTCTATAAGTTGTTTAATGAGTACAACTAAAGATAGTATTGTATGTAAAGGAACATTAGAAGAAGATTCAGCGCTAAAAGCAATGTATCTGCCAACAGATGCAAATGTAATTCAAGGAGATAGTATAGAAACATCAGGGTTAGGCGGAATATATCCTAAAGGAATACATGTAGGAACGGTAAAAAAAGTATCTAGTAGTAAAAATATGACAGATAGATATGCTTTAGTAGATACAGCAGTGAATTTTGATAAATTAGATACAGTTCTTGTTATAACAAATCAATAAAGAGGTGAAGTGATTGAAAAAAGTAGTAATTAATATCTTTTTGATATTAACAATATTAATTATATATTATTTGCAATCTAATTTCTTTACATGGTTTAATATAGCAGGAACTATGCCAAATGTATTTATAATATTAGCTTTATTCATAGGTCTATTTTCCACAAGAACAATGGGGACATGCTATGGAATAGTAATTGGATTAATAATAGATTTATTAATTGGAGAAAAAGTAGGGATAAATGCTGTAACACTAGGGTTAGTAGGTTTTTTGGCAGGAGAGTTTGATAAAAACTTTTCAAAAGATAGTAGAATGACAATAATGCTTATGGTGTTATGTTCTACTGCTTTAGTAGAAGGACTAAATTATCTAATCCATTATGCAGTAATGTCAATTAATATAGAGATAGTTAGTTTCTTAATGATTTTAATTGTTGAAATAATATATAATTGTATATTAACAATAATTTTATATCCTTTAATGCAAAAAGCAGGATATTATATAGAAAATGAATATAAAGGAAATAAAATTCTGACAAGATATTTTTAAATAAATAGAAGGAAGGTGAAGGTTTGATAGGAAAAGGCTGGAAAAAACCAAATATAAATTTTAGGTTTAATTTATTAACGGTTCTTACATATCTTGTAGGTATTATATTAATAATAAGACTATTTAACCTTCAAATTGTGCATGGAGCAGAATATAGAGAAGAATCAAATACAAGGCTTACAAGAGAAAGTACTATAGAAGCAGCAAGAGGAGCGATTTTAGACAGAACAGGAACAACACTTGTTAGTTCAAATATGACATTTTCTCTAGAAATATATAAAACAAAAATTGATGATGATAATTTAAATGTTGCAATTTTAAATATAATACAAGTATTGGAAAAATATAATATAAGTTATCCAGATTCGTTGCCAATAACAATAAATCCATATAATTTTAAAGTTTCAGGAGAAACACTGACAAATTGGAAGAAAAATAACAATATACCAGAAGAAGCGACTGCAGAAGAAGCTTTTAATAAATTAAAGGACAAATATGAAATAGCTAATACAAATAATATAGAAGAAATAAGAAAAATTATGAGAATTAGATATGAAATTTCTCAAAAAGGATATAGTAGTACTAGAGCAGTAAAACTTGCAGAAGGACTACCAAGAGAAGCTGTAGCAGAATTTAGTGAAAGTTCATCTAAATTTCCAGGAATTAATATTGTAGTAGACCCAGCAAGGCAATATACTTCAGGAACATTGGCAGCACATATTTTAGGATATGCGTCACAAATAAGCTCTGAAGAATATAAGGCTAGAAAAGATACTTATGGTCAAAATGATATTATAGGAAAAACGGGAATTGAAGCGGTTTTTGAAGAATTCTTAAAAGGAAAAAATGGAACCAAACAAATAGATATGGATGTAGATGGTACAATAACAGGAGAATATACATCTAAAGAAGCAATAGCAGGTTCGGACATAGTTCTTACAATAGATGCAAATCTTCAAAAAATAACAGAAGATGCATTGCAAGCAAATATTCAAAAGATTTCAAGTGGTGGATTTGGAAAAAGATATGATGCTAAAGCTGGAGCAGCAGTTGTTATGAATGTGAATAATGGAGAAATTATTGCAATGGCAAGTTATCCAACATATAACCCAGCAGACTTTGTTGGGGGGATAAGCACAGCAAATTGGAACAAATATAATACAGATGAAGCACATCCATTAGTTGATAAAGCAATACAAAATTCATATTCCCCTGGTTCTACTTTTAAAATGATAACTGCGATAGCAGGCTTAGAATCAGGAGTAATAAATACATCAACAACAATAAGTGACACAGGAAGATATACCAAATATAGAGATTATCAACCAGTGTGCTGGTTTTATACAGACTACCATAGGGGGCATGGACCATTAAATGTATCAGGGGCAATAGAAAAATCATGTAACTATTTCTTCTATGAAACATCTGATAGAATGGGAATAGATACACTTGCAAAATATGCTAGATATTTTGGCTTAGGGACAAAAACAGGAATTGAGTTAAAAGGTGAAACATCAGGACAGCTTGCAAACAAAGAAACAAAGAAAAAACTAAGGCCTAATAGTAGTGAAGGAAATTGGAATCCTGGAGATACACTTCAAGCAGCAATAGGACAAGGAGATAATGAATTCAGTCCTCTGCAAATGACAAAATATATTAGTATGTTGGCAAACGGTGGAAAACAAATAGAACCAACAATAATAAAAACAATTAGAAATGCAAATGGTTCTGAAACATCAAAAGAAGACATCAAAAAGTTTGCAAATAGTAAATTAGGAATAGAAGAAGAACAAACAGAAGACCTACAAATTCAACAAAAGAATTTAGACTCAGTGCTAAAAGGTATGGAATCAGTTACACAAGATTCAGGTGGAACTGCATATGTACGTTTTAAAGATTTTGGAATAAGTGTTGGAGGAAAAACTGGTTCTGCAGAAGCACCAGGAAATAAAGTAAATGCATGGTTTGTTGGTTTTGCACCATTTGAAAAACCAGAAATAGCAATAGTAGTTATGGTAGAAAATGGTGGACATGGAAACTATACGGCAGAAGTAGTTAGAGAGATTATGGAAGAATATTTTGGTATGAATACTGAAAATATACAAGAAGATATGACAGCAAAGCCATACACTCAAATAATGAATTAATGGAAGGATGTAAAAATGAGAACTAATATAGTAAGTATTAATTTGAAAAAAGATGAAATAATAATAAAATTAAGTGAAAATGCAAGTCAAATACAAATAGTAGAAAATTTAAAAAAGAAATTACCAGAATTAAAAAAATTGTATAAAGATGAAAAAACTCCAATTAGAGTTACAGGTAAAATATTAAAAAACAAAGAAATAGATGAAATTCAAGAGTTAATAAAAAGTAAGATAGATGTAGAAATAGATTTTGATAGTCCAAAAGGATTAGGTTTATATAATATTAAAAAAACATTTGAAAAAGAAATTGCTGTATCAGAGACAAAATTTCATAGAGGATCATTACGTTCAGGTCAAAAAATAGAAGTAGAAGGAAGTATAGTAATACTTGGAGATGTTAACTCAGGAGCAGAAGTTATGGCATCAGATAATATAGTAGTTTTAGGAGCATTAAGAGGGTTAGCTCATGCAGGAGCAAAAGGTAATAAACAAGCAATTATTTCAGCTGGACTATTTGACGCAGTACAAATAAGAATAGCAAATGTGGTAAAAGAAATAAATAGAGATGAAGAACCATTACATAAACAAGCTTATATAAGTATATTAGAAAATAAAATTGTTATAGAATAGTCCTTCAACTTAAAAGCAAAAGGAGTAAAATTCCAAATAATATTTCATCATGCACATCTTCTTTATATAAAAAAAATAATAAACCAAGAATAATAAGGTCATCTAAATATAATTGTATGCCCAAAATTTCGATAATAGGGTGTTCTAAATCAGAACCAAATAAAGAATTGAAATTGATATTGGCAAAATGATTATATTTTGATGACTTTTTGTGATTTTTACTGTGGTCATAATTAATATTGGTGTTATTGTTGATATTGTTATTTTCATTTTGATTACAACTTAAGTTATTATTATTGTTAGAATTGTTGCTAAAACTAAAATTTGCAGGAGTGGATGAGATATAAGATTTTGCAGTAGTACAATTAGAAGAATTTATATTATTTTGTCTCATATTATAGTATGTATAATATGGAGAATATCTTTTATAACCAAAAGGAAAAAGAGGGAAAAGACCCATAATGTTTAGCTCTCCTTATTATTATCAGATTTTAACAATTCAGCAATTTTAGCAAAATTCATAAGATTTGCGTATTGATCTAATTTTTCCTTTTTGTTATCACGTAAATAAGGTTTTAAAGAAGCAAGTAAGTTACTTCTAGGATCATCAGTAGAATTCATTTTTTGCATAATATTTTTCATCTTCATAATAGTATTTATATCAATATTGCTAAAATCAAAGTTATTAATACTATTGGAATTGCTTGAAAAATTAGTGTTTGAATTAGGATTGTTAGGATGAGTACTATTGCTAGAATTATTAGTGCTGTTAACAGTGTTGTCAGCATTATTAATCATTTTAGAAAAATTTTCTATCATTTCAGGAGAAATATTTGACATTATTTTAGAAACATCTCCATTTTGCATCATACTATTTAATTTATTCATTGTATTTTTGTCAAAATTAAAATTATTATCCATACAATATCACCTCCTTAAATTATATGCAAAATATTAAATTTATGTTACAAATTTATCAACAAATTGTAGGGAAACTGTGGATAAGATTTAACATTATTTACAAAATAAGTAATTTATAACCAAAAAAGAGACTGAAAGCTTGAAAAATCAGGAAAAACAAGGTATAATATTAAATAGAGTTATTGTAAACTAAGGAGGTTTATTATGAAAGGTAAAGTTTTAAAAACATTGATGGTAATATTATTACTTATAACACTTACTATGGCTAACTTTATATATGTTAGTGAATCAATAATTAGTTATGCTGGAAGTGATAGTGAAACAAACCATAAAAATGTAGAATTTACAGTAAATTTAAAAGATGGAAACATTTTAAATTTAGGTGTACTAGTTAAAAATGAAGGATATCTTAATGGTGAAATTTCTATAGAAAATAGTAATTTTAAATTGAAATCTTCAGACAATAAATATGTAAATAAAGTTGAAGAAAATAAATTAACATTAAATCAAATAAATGCTAGTGAAAAAGTACAAATAGATGTAGAAATAGAACCAATAAAAGATGAACTATTTAACATAGGTTTATTAAGCAAGAAAACAAATATAAACTTGAATGCTATTTACAGAGATAGTTCAGAAAAAGACATAAAAATAAAATCAACCAAAGAAGTGAAATTAGAATATACATATGAAAAAGAAAATAACATAGAAAATAATATAGAACTAATAACAAATAAAATCATGACAGTAAATGGTGAAGAAAAAAGAGTTATTCAACTTTCTATGGATATGGGACTAAAAGCAAATCAGTACCCAGTAAAAGAAATTAATTCAGAAGTTATATTACCAGAAACAGGAGAAAATTTGCCAACAGTTATTGCAAAGGCTAATTTCAATACAATGACAAACTTTAAATATGAATATGACGGAAAAAACAATGTGAAATTAAACTTTACAAATGAACCAAACCAAGAAAATAAAGTAGTATGGAGAAAACAAGGAACAGAAAATGTTATTTTAACACTTATATATGATAAAGATGTTAAAATAGAAGAAAGAAAAGTAACAGCTAGAGAAAGTGTAAAACTATATGATGAAAATACACTAAATTTAGATAATACTATAGCAATAGATAATCAAGAAAAAGAAGAAATAATACAAATAAATGCTACTAATACAGAAAATACCATTTATAAAGGAAAATTAACAGCAAATATAGAACGTAACATAGAATCAAAAATAGAAATATCTGTTAATTTAGCCAATGTGGGTACAGGAATAAACTTAAAAGAAGAAGCAAGTCAATATAAAATAGAAGAAGATAAATTTGTTTCATCAAATATTGTTTACAACAAAACAATTTTATCAAAAAGCAACTTTGATGAAATACTGGGACAAAATGGAACAATTACAATTTTAAGTCAAGATGGAGAAATATTAACAGTAATTACAAATGCTACTCCAGTAGACGAAAATGGTAATATTGTTATTGACTATGCTGGAAAAGATGTAAAAGCAATAGAAATGAAAACATCTGTACCAGTAAAAGAAGGAAATTTAAAATTTACACATATAAAAACAATAAAACAAGAAAATGAAAATGTAGTAAAAAATGCTACAGAAATAAATACAAGAATTACAGCTAATTATGGAACAGAAAAAAATATTGAAAAAGAAGTTAAAACAATATTAGAAAAATCAACTACAGAAACAATATTATCTACAAATAGAGATACATTATCAACTGTAATAGATAATAATATAGAATTTCGTGCAACATTAAAAAGTAACCATGAAAAATATAATCTATATAAAAATCCAAGTTTGACTTTTGAATTACCAGAAGCGGTAGAAAGTACGGAAATAACAGGAATTAACTTAATATATGAAACAGAATTAAAAATAAAAGATTATAAAGTAAATGGAAAAACAATTATAGTAAATTTAGAAGGAACACAAACACAATATAAGGAAGAAGGCATAGAAGGTGCAATTTTAATTTTAAATGCTAACTTAAAACTAAACAAAAAAGCTTCAACACAAGATAGCAAAATAGTAATGAATTGTACAAATAATAATGAGACAAATGCACAAGAAGTTCATATTAAAGTTGTTGCACCAACAGATATGACAGTTATACATAATATTAATAATTTAGGAGTAGAAACAATAGGACAAGAAGAAATTTCTAAGACAACATTAGAAAAAGGACAAAATAGTAAACAAATAGAAACAGGAATAGAAATTATTAATAATAATGAAAATACAGTTCAAAATATTAAAGTAATAGGAACATTTCCAACAAAGAACACTAAAAATAACATAGATATTAAAATATTAGAAAAACTTAATATAAAAGGAAAAGAAGCAAAAGTATATTATACTGAAAATGAAGAAGCCACAGATGACTTACAAAATGCAAATAATGGCTGGGACGAAGAAATAAAAAATGCAAATTTAGTAAAAAAATATTTAATAGTAATTTCTGAAATGAAGGCAGGAGAAAGCCTACAATCAACATATAAAACAGAAATACCAGCATTATTGGAATATAATCAACAAGCAGAACAAGGATATACAGTAAATTACGAAAATACACTAACAAAAATTTCAAACCAAATAAAAGCAACAACAATTAAAATGGAAACAGGTATAGGACCTAAAGTAGAAACAAAAATGTCAGCAAGTTTAATGGAAGAACAATTAACAGATACAAGCACTGTAAAAAATGGTGAAGTAATTAAATATAAAGTCCAAGTATCAAATACAGGAAGCGAAGACATTAAAGATATAACAGTGCAAGGAACAGTACCAGAAGGAACAGTTTTAGTAGAACCAGAACCAAATTATGAATATACAGGTTCTTCATATTATAAAGAATTAGATAGCAAAACTTTTGAAACAAAAATAGATACTTTAAAGGTAGGAGAAGTTGCAACAAAAGAATATGAAGTAAGAGTAAAATCTGATACAGTAGTAGGAACTAAGTTAATATCTACAGGTATAGTTAAATATGGAGAAGCTATAAAAGAAGCTAAATCAGTACAAGTAACTACAGAAAAAGGAAACATAAGGGTAACAGTAAAAAGAATAACAGATAGAAATATAGACTTATATGAATCAGGTGTAGTTCAATATTATGCGATAATAGAAAATATTTCTAATACAAAACAAGAAAACGTAAAAGTAAAAACAAATTTACCAGAAGCGTTATCTGTAAGTAGATTAACATTAATAACAAATTTACCATCACAAGAAATGGGAGATGGAGACTTACATAGAGCTACAGATCACTCAGAAGTAGTAGAGCAAAATAATGGGGAATTACAAGATGAAACAAATAATCTAGAACTTCCAAAAGTTGAAGAAATAGAATATAAAGAAGAGCTAAATATTGGTTCAATTGAGCCAGGACAGAACAAAGTTTTAAGTTACGATATGAAAATTGATAAATTAAAAAATACAGACATTTTAAATTTTGGTGTTAAGGCTATTGTAGATAACACTGAATATAATTCAAATCAAACACAAGACAATGTAAAAAAAGCTAATATATCTATTACAATGACAGCTAATCCAGAAACTCAATATGTAAAAGCAGGAGACAAAATAGAATATACTATAAAAGTAAAAAACAATGGAAAACATAGTATAGAAGATATAGTATTAAAAGATTCTGTACCAAAGGCATTAACAGTAAATAAAGTAACAGTAGATGATAAAGAGGTTACAGAATTAAAAGAAAGAAACAATATAGAAATGAGTTTAGATATGTCTGAAGGTTCAGAAATGACTATAAAAATAGAAGTAGTAGTTAATTATTCAGAATCAAGAACAGAAGCTGAACCAATATCAAATGTAGCATATATTGAAGTACTAGCAGAGAAAGTTGCAACAACATCAGAAATAAATCACATTATTGAAGCAAATGAAAATAGCAACAGCGGAAATAACAACGGTGATAATAATGAAAATAATAATACAGACAATAATATAGATAATAATGATGTAGCAAAAGGAAAAGCACTTGTAACAGGTATTGCATGGTTTGACGAAAATGTAAATGGACAAAAAGATGATAATGAAAAATTATTAAGTGGAATAAAAGTAAGACTATACAATACAGAAACTAATAATTTAGTAAAAAATAAAGACGGAAAAATATTAGAAGCAGTAACAAATGATAGTGGAGTATATGTACTAAACAATATAGGTAGTGGAAAATATATTGTAATATTTGATTATAACAAAACAGAATATGCTTTAACTAAATACAAAGTATCCGGAATTGCTCAAAATAAAAATTCAAGTGCAATGATGAAAGAATTAACAATAGAAGGAAATAGACAACAAGTTGCATCAACAGATATAATGGAAATTACAGACAAAAATATATCAGATATAAATATCGGTTTAACAAAATTACAAAACTTTGACTTAAAACTAGAAAAATTTGTAAGTAAAATAATTATCCAAAATAGTGCAGGAAGTACTGTTAAAGAATATGATGATGAAACTTTAGCAAAAGCTGAATTAGATGCTAAAAAACTTAATGGTTCAACAGTACTAATTGAATATAAAATAAGAATAACAAACTTAGGTGAAGTTGATGGATATGTAAGAAAAGTTGCAGATTATATGCCTAGCGATTTGAAATTTAGTTCAGAACTAAATAAAGATTGGTATCAAACTTCAGAAGGTTTATATAATGCAAGTATAGCAAATGATAAAATATTAGCAGGACAAAGCAAAGAACTAACATTAACATTAACAAAAACAATGACAGAAAATAATGTAGGAAGAATAAATAATACAGCAGAAATTGCAGAAGCATATAATGATTTAGGATTAATAGACAGTAATTCAACACCAGGAAATAAAGCACAAGGTGAAAATGACTATGGTTCAGCAGATGTAATCTTAAGTATCAAAACAGGTGGAGCACTATACATAGGAATAGGAATTACAGCAGTAGCAATTTTAGCAATAGTAGCAGTTGTAATAATAAAGCTAAGAAAAAATAAAGAAGAAAAAATATAAGAAAGAAAGGAGGGAGTTTTTATGAATAAAACAAAGAAAATAATATTAACATTAGTAAGTACATTGATAGCAGTTTTTGCAGTAGCTACAATATCAAATGCATATAATGTAGGACAAGTTATATCTTTAACTTATAATGATTATATTTCAAATAGTAATATATACTGTATGGAACATCATCAACAATTAGTTTCAGGTCCAATGTATTATACAGTTAAATCCAAAGTGAAGATTGAAGGAAGAAAATCAACAGATCATATGGGAAAAACAATAGAAAATTGGAATAATGCTAAATTTGCATATATATTATCACAAGATAATGGAAGTAGTAAAGAAAATGGACCAGTTTCAAATGCAATTTGGAATTTTGGATATACTTGGATGAAAGAAGTTGGACAAAATCATGCTGGATTATATTTAGGATTTAGTTCACCAGCAAAAGGAAGCCCAACATGGTTAGACCAAGCATCTACAGATTATGCAAATAGTATAACAGCAGAAGCAGAATTAAAAGATAATACAAATAAAGACAATATCAAAGTAGTACCTTATGTAAAGAACAGTAAAAATTATATGAGAATAGGACCATTTAATTGGACATTTGCAGGAAACTTAACACAAATAAATGTATATAACCAAGATTCAAAAGAAGTTGGAGAAAAATTATTTAGTAGTTATTATGGTTCAGAAGAAAGATTCTTTGGAATAGGTGATATAAAATCAGGAAGTGACTTTTATATTTCAGTACCATTAGATGGGAACACAACTAAGATAACAAAAATATCTGGAAAATTTAAAAGAAGTGTGAAATGTGTAGATATTTCATTTTTAGAATCACATTATGGACCTTATCAAAACTTATTACATAGAGAACCATATACAAAAGAGGAAGAGTTAGACTTTAATTTAGAATATAATATATCTACTTTAGGTGGATTAAGAGTTATAAAAGTTAACAAAGATAATGTTGAATTTAGATTGCCAAATGTAGGATTTATAATTCAGAACAAACAACTAGGCAAATATGTAAAACAAAATAGTGACAAAACTATATCATATGTTGAAAAAGACCAAGCAACAGAATTTTTAACAGATAAAAATGGTGAAATACATATTGAAGACTTAGTAGTTGGAACATATATAGCTTATGAGACTAAAAATCCAAATTACGGATATGAATTTATAACAGATGGTCAACCAGTTGATATAGTAGTAGATAAAACTACAGATTTCCAAATTGGTAATACACAAATATATGTAAAACTTTCTGGATATGTATGGACTGATAAAATTTTTGGAAAACAATCATTAAGAAATGACTTATTTAAAGATAATAGCTATGATCAAAATGATATTTTAATGGACGGAATAACAGTAAGATTAAAAGATAAAACAAATGGAGAAACTGTAAAAGAAGCTAAAACAGCTGATGGTGGAGCATACTTATTTGTTGATGTTCTAATAGAAAAACTAAATGATTATTACATAGAATTTGAATATGATGGATTAACATACACAAATGTAGTACCTCATATAGATAAAGATAATGGTTCAAAAGCAGCAGAAAATTCTCAAATAAGAGATGAATTTAATAAAAACTTTAGTGTTGTAGAAGGAAAAACAGAAAATACAGGATTTACAAGAGATGCAAATGGTAAAGAAAAACATCAATTATCATACAATATAAATCAAAATGAACACAATTCATCACTTATAAATAATGGACAATATCCAATAACAGCACAAACTACAGAAACAGGATATAATATTAGAGATCACTTTACTTATGGGCAAGAAGAAGTAAAATATATAAACTTAGGTTTATATGAAAGAGAACAACCAGACATGGCAGTAATAAAAGATATGCAAAATGTAAGAGTTGCAATAAATGGATATCAACATGTATATGAATATGCACAAAGATTTGTTAACCAAGGAGAATATGGAGACGGATTTAATGTAGGTGTAAAATTCGGAAATAAATATGGTTCAATGTCATATACAAGAGCAATATATAAAGCAGACTATGAATATGTAAATGAAAACGATAAATCTAAAGAATTAAAAGTTTACATTACATATAAATTACAAATGAGAAATGAATCAACTACTTTAAAAACAAAAATTAATAGTTTAGTAGACTATTATGATAGTAGATACATAATAACAAAAGTAGGTACAGGTTTAGATGCAAAAGGAGGAGTAACAGGAGAAGTTACTCACACAGATACAAATTATAATAATTCATATAAAAAGACAATAATAAATACTAATACAACAATAGACCCTCAAAAAACATCAGATGTATATGTAGAATTTGAATTAAATAGAGATGCAGTAATTAATATTTTAAATGATAAAGAAACTTTAAATAATGTAGTTGAAATTAATTCATATTCAATATTTGATGAAAATGGAAAAGTATATGCAGGAATTGATAAAGATTCAAACCCAGGAAATACAGTACCAGATAATAAAGCAACATATCAAGATGATACAGATTCAAGCCCAGCATTAAAATTAGAAGTGGCAGATGCAAGAGAAATGTCAGGTAAGGTATTCTTAGATTCAACATCAGGAGAATTAATGACAGGAAAAATAAGACAAGGTTCAGGAGCATATGAAGATGGAGAAAAAGGAATATCAGGAGTTGCAATTAAATTAACTGAAAATACAGGAAGTGGAAAAGTTTATACAGCAACTACAGACGAAAATGGAGATTTCTTAATTAAAGATTATATACCAGGTGATTATACATTAACATATACATGGGGAGATCAAACATATACAGTACAAAACTATAAAGGAACAATATATGAATCTTCAAGAGACCAAAATAATAAAAACTGGTATAAAGAAAATGTTGATAAGAGATTAACAGATGCTATAGATGATTATGAACTAAGAAAGAAAATAGATGATGAAATTAAGAGCATCACACACAATACAACAACAACAATTGACAAGATGAATTCTACAACGCCAACAATGGGAATAGGAGTAGAATATGAATCTACATATACAGCATCATCAGGAGATAGATATGTATATAAAGTAAATAATGTGGATTTTGGTATTGTAGAAAGAGCAAGACAACAATTAGGTTTAAGTAAACGTGTAAAAACCCTAAAAATAACATTAGCAAATGGCCAAATAGTAACAGATGTAACAATAGATGAAAATGGTAAACTTTCAGGACAACATGACAATGTAGTATATATGGGACCATCAGAAACAACAGATCCAAAAAACGGATTCATAAGAGTTGAATTAGATAATGAATTAATACAAGGAGCAACATTAGAAGTAACTTATGAAATAAAAGCTACAAACGAAAGTGAAGTAGATTATATATCAGAAAACTTCTATAAATATGGAAAAGTTGAAGGAAATGTAGTTACTATAACTCCATCAGCAATAGTAGATTACTTAGACAAAGATTGGGCATTCGAACAAGAAAAGAATACAGCATGGCAAGTAAAAACATTAGAAGAACTTAAAAACTTAGTAGCAGAAACAGTATATAATAATGAAGAATCAGATATTAACAATAAAACAATATTATATACAGAAAGTCTAAAAGAACAAAAATTAGAGCCAACACAAAATGCAACAGTAGATTTAAATGTTTCAAAATTATTGTCAAATACAGAGGATATCTCATTAGATAATGAAACAGAAGTGACAAAATTAGATAAAACAGGAGGCTCTAAACCAACATCAATACCAGGAAACTATATACCGGGAAAAGGAAAAACAGAAGCAGATGATGGTATGTCAGAAACAGTAATTATTACACCAGCAACTGGTGAGAACAGAGCATTTATAATACCAATAGTAATTGGTACAACAGCCTTAATAGTACTAGGAGTAGGAGTAATATTAATTAAAAGAAAAACATTAGGAAACAAATAATTGAATAAATTTTAATTAATAAAAAAGAGAAGTTTAATTTTAAACTTCTCTTTTTAATTGACTTTTTTATCAACTTGAAAAAGATTTTACAGAATAAAATTTACTATTCTCTTAAAACTTACGCAAATAAATGGTATATAAATATTTAGAAATAAAATAAATACTATGTAATAAATTTGTTAAATAAATTTAAAAAAAGTAGATAAAAGCTATAAAAATAAGTATCCCTAAAGTAAACTAATAGTATGACTGTAATAATAAAAAATACTTAGATTACCATATATTGAAAATTTATAAAATAGCACTTAATATATATAGTAGGAAAGATGTCAAAATGGAGGTATTAAATGAAAGAGAAAATACTATATATTAAAATTATAGCTATAATCTTAATTATGATGTTAGTAATGACTAATTTATTACCGATATGTTCTAACATTGCATTAGCAATGACTAATGGAGAATTAGAAAATCAAAATAATTTAACTAATGTAGAAAATGTAGAATATGATGCAAAATTTAAAATGGGTGATAATTCTGTATACAGTAAAGAAAGCAATATAAATGAAGAAAATATCTTGGTCTTAAACATAAATGTTAAAGATAAAGGTTTTATTGAAGATGGGCAAATAAAAATTATAGATTCAAATTTTGACATTGAAAAAGAAAAAATAAGTAGTGAATATATAAAAAATATAGATGAAAAAAACAATATTATAGGACTTAACAAAATAATCTATGCAAATAATGTACAAATAGAAATACCAATAAAAATAAAAAAGTCACATACATTTCCAGAAGATTATTTTTCAAAAGAAACAATAGTGCAATTAACAGGAAAATATAAAGAAAATGAAGAAGAAATGGAACTTCTAAGTGAAAAAAAAGTACAAATAATGTGGACACAAGAAACAGATGTTAGTTTAACACAAAATATTGAAAAATATATAAACATGGAAGATAAGATTTTATTACAACAAAGTGTAAAAACAGAAATAAATGCAAATACATTACCAAGAGAAAGTGAAAGCTTAACAATTAATGCTATAGAATTAGACAAAATAAAACCAGAAACAGTATCTGTAATACTTAATGGCAAAAAGTTAGAAAATAATGAGGTTAATTATGATATAAATACAGGTGTAATAAATATTAACCATGAAACAAAAGGATTTTGGTCAGAAAATAGTAATATATATAAAATAATTTATGAATATTCAAATTTGAATTTTGGAAATAAAGAAGTTATTTTAAATACAACAGCAAAAACTAAATTATATACACAAGAAGAGATTGTAAAACATGATGAACAAAAATTAAATATTCAAGAAATGGGGAATATAGTAAGTATAAGTAAGGAAGCAACTAACCAATTATATAAAGGATACTTATATGCAAACTCTTCGAATGAAACAATATATAGAGAAAATAATATAATAGAAATTTCTGATTATCAAAAGGTAAATAATATTGAAATAAAAACAACCAATTCATATTTTGTAGATGAAAAGGGTAAAAATTATAATGCAAATAATATAACTATATTTAAAACAGTTTCGATTAACAAGGAAATGTTATTAGAATATTTTGGACAAAATGGATACATAAATATAAAAAATGAAAATGGAGAAATAATAGATAGAGTAGATAATACAACTGTTGGAAATGAATATGGTATAGTAGATGTAAATATTCAAGGAGATAAAACAAATATAATTATTGAAACATCAAAACCAATAAAACAAGGAGAATTTATAATACAAAATACAAAAGCAATAAAAGGAAAGACAGAATATAAGAAAAGTAAACTTAAAGAATTCGATAAATTTGTTACAAACGGAAAAATAACAACTAATGTAGGAGAAGAAGAAAAACAAGCAGTTATAGATTTACTAGATACTAAAACCGAAGCAACATTAGAACTTAATAATACAAATTTATCAACATTACAAAAAAATGAGAATGTACAGTTTTTAATAACACTAAACAGTAATTCACAAGAATATGATTTATTTAAAAATCCTGTAATTTACATTAAAATTCCAAAAGAAATAAATATTGATGTAAAAACAATATCGCAGTTAAACGGACAAGAAGAACTAAAAATAGAAAATACAGGAATAAAAACATTAGAAACAGGAGAAAAATTATTAAGAATAATTTTAAAAGGAGAGCAAACTAATTTTATAAATGATGTAGATAAAGGAATTCAAATTGCATTTATGGCAGATTTAACTACAGAAAACATAATTCCAACACATGATAGTAAAATAGTAATGGAATATACTAATGAAAATAGACTAAATGAAACATTTACATATGAACAAAATATTAAATTGAATTCTAAATATGGTATGTTAATAACAAATAAATTAACAGGATTTAATAATAAAAACGAAGAAATTAACAATATTACAAATGATACACAAATAGCTAATTTAGATATTAATTCTAAATCTAAAAATGCAGAAAAACAAATAAATTTAATAAACAACTATGAAGCAGCAGTAGAAGATATTTATACAATTATTAAAATACCAGCAATATCAGAGAATTCAAACTTGGAATTAGACATAAAAAATGTAATAACAAATGGTAAAGATACAAAAATATATTACTCAGAAGATATTAATTCGAATAGAGAAAGTGAAACCTGGAAAGAAAATATAGAAGAAGTTAATAATGTTAGAGCTGTAAAAATTGAAATTGGAACAATGTTACCAAAAGAAAGATTGGAAATAACATACAACTTAGAAATACCAGAAAACTTGCAGTATAATAAAATAACATATGTAACAGATATAATCAATTATAAATATGGTAAAAATGCAAATTCGGAAAATAGAAATATAATATTTAAAACAGAAGAAAGAAATATAAATCAAGACCAAAATGATACTAATGAAGATGTAGAAAACAAAGAAAATACAAATAATCAGAATGATCAAAACAGTGAAATTACTAATGAAAATTTAAATAATAATACAGAAGAAAAAGAAGAAATTTCATTAGGGGTTAAAGCAATATCAGGAGAGTATACACTAAAAGAAGGAGAAAGTATAAAAGAAGGACAAGGTATTACATATGAATTAACACTAAAAAATAATACCAATAAAGATATAACAAATGTAAAAATAAATGCAGTTAATGAAAATGTTATATATTATGATTTAGTTACCTATCAAGAAGAGATAAATCATGAAATGATGAATATTATAAGATTTGAGGAAAATCCAAATTTAACATCAAAAGATTTAGAAATTGAAAAAATAGAAGCTGGAAAAACAGTAACTGTAAAATATCAGATTTCAGTAAAAGAAGTAGAAGGAAATGACAAAAAAGTTTCAGGAAAAATAAAAGTTTCAGCAGATGGAATAAAAGAAATGGAATTTAAAAGTATTGAGCATAACATAGAACAAAGCGACTTGAAATTGAATATAATGAACCGATATTCTGAAGATATAGATACATATGTAGGAGACTTAATAGAATTTTCGTTAAATGTTAAAAATATATCAAATAAAAATATGGAAAATGTAATTTTAGAAATGCCAGTTCAAAACAAAATGACATTTAACCCAGAAGAATTATATATAGATAGTAATGAAAATTATGAGTATATAGATTATTTAAATAATATAATTAGATTTAAAATAAAAATGTTAAAACCAGGTGAAAGTCAACAAATAAATTTACACTTTACAGCAAATTCTTTTAATTTGGATGAAACAGAAACAACTATGTTGCAATATTTTAGTGTTAATATAGAGAACAATAGATATATATCAAATAATATAGAAAAAGCAATTTATCAAAAAAATACAAAAATTGAAGCTGAACAATTTTCAAATATAAAAGGCACAACAGTAAAAGACAAAGAAAATATAAAATTTCAATTTAATATAGCAAATAATGGTAGTGTAGACAAGACAATAACAATAACAGATATAATTCAAACAGGCTTAATAATAAATGAAATATATATATTACAAGATGGAAATAAAAAAGTTGTAAATGAGTATAATGGTATGATAATAGAAGACATAAATTTAAAAGCAGGAAAGAAAGTAGAAGTAATTATAGATACTACTTTAGATGTAAGCTTATTATCACTTGGAAGAAATAGTGTATCAAATGTGGCAACAATAACAGGAGATACCATAAATATTACTACAAATAAATTAGAATATAAGATAGAAAGAAAAGAAGATTCAGAAAATCCAGAAGAACCAGAAAATCCTAACATTAGTTTATATACAGTTTCAGGACAAGCATGGATAGATAGTAATACAAATGGACAAAAAGATATAGAAGAAGGCGGAGTGAGTGGTATTACAGTTATGCTAATGGATGCACAAAATGGAGAACTTGTAAAAGATAGTTCAGGAAATAATGTAATACAAAAAACAGGAAGCAATGGAGATTATGAATTTACAAAAGTAAAACAAGGAAATTATGTGGTTATATTTAATTATGATACTAGTAAATATAGCGTGACAGAATATAAAAAAGAAGGACTCTCTGAAAATATTAATTCAGATATTATTTCTAAAACATTAACTATAGAAGATCAAGAAATGCTAGTAGGTGTAACTGAAACACTAAATGTGAATACAGATATTATGAACATTGATGCAGGGTTAAAGGAAAATAAAAAATTTGACTTAAAATTAGATAAATATATAAGTAAAGTTGAGGTGAAAAACAAATTAGGAACTAAAATAGCAAGCTATGATAAAGGAAAAATAGCTAAAATGGAAATTGATGCTAAACAACTGAATAATAGTATTGTGGCAGTTGAATATCAAATAGATATTACTAATGAAGGAGACGTTCCAGGATATGCAAATGAAATAGTAGATTATATACCAGTAGATTTGAATTTTAAAGAAAATCAAAATTTAGGATGGAAAGATACAGGCGAAGGTAGAATAATAAATACAGAATTAAAAAACACAGTGATTAATTCAGGAGAGACTAAAACATTAAAACTAATTTTGACAAAGGAAATGACACAAGATTCAACAGGAACATCTATAAATATTGCAGAAATAAATAAATCTAGTAATGATTATGCTATAAATGATTCTGATTCAATTGCAGGAAATAAAAAAGATAAAGAAGATGATATAAGTTCAGCTGAATTAATTATTTCTGTACGAACAGGATTACCAATTATGTATATTTCAATCGTAATAATTATTATAGGAATAATTGGGGTAGGAGTATATTTGATAAAGAAAAAAGTTATAAAAAATAAATAAGAAAGGAGGTAAAAACTTGAGGAAAAATCTTAATAAGATATGGGTATTAACTATATTAATATTAACTTGTATCTTTGTACCAACAATTTCGAAAGCAGCAGTATTTAATTTAGACCATACAATTGGTGGAATATATAAAGCAATGAAGCAAGACCCAAGAGGATGGATAAACGCACCATTACCAGATTTATCTGGCAGATGGGGAGCAGAAGCATTAAGTGATGGTGGTGCATCTATGATACATAGAACAGGAGGACTTTGTGTAGGTCATACAAATCTATCTTGGGGGCAAGATCCAAATGGTTGGCAAACTATTAAAAAGATTGTTACTACAAATGGTAATAATACTGATAATATTGAAGACTTGAAATTAGCATATATGATATCTAAATCAACAAAAAATGGAGAAACAACATCAAATGCATATTATAAACAACAAATTAGATTATGGGCTAAAAATAATGCAGGATTAAATCAAACTATAAATGATGCAATAAATAACGGTATTGTAGATCAAGGAGCAATAGATTATGCAACCTCAATAAAAAATCAAAAGCTAGAAACTAATTCTAAAGAAGGAGAAAATGCTGCACAACAAATATTATATAAAAATGGCAATACTTTTATAGGACCATATAATTTAAATACTGTTGGTGGTTGGCTAACAGGAGCAACAATAACAACAAGAGAAGGAACAACTATAACGACAGATAAATATAGTACAAATGGAACATCAATAGGAACTTTGACATCAGTAACTAGCTATAACGGAAATAGTTTTTATATTGTAGTTCAGGGAAAAGAAGTAAGTTCAGTTAAATCTATAAAAGTAACAAAGAAATTCAATAAAATTAGTGCAAGAGCTGTATTTACACAAAATGTTGGTTCAGGAGGACAAAATGTAGCAGTAACTTATGGAACAGATTTAGAAGCAACAGGATATGCAGAAGTTACACTTCCAGGTGTTCCATATAGCAAAATAAAAATAAAAAAAATAGATGAAATTACAGGAAAACCATTAGCTAATATAGGATTAGTTTTACGAAATACTCAATATGGATATGTAAAATCAGGAACACCAGCGAGCTTTGTAAGTGATATATCACAAGCTACAATATTTAATACAGATAAAAATGGATATATAGAAATAAAAAACATTAATAAAAAAGGAACATTTGAAATATTAGAAGTAATAAATCCATATTATGGATATGAAGAAGTAAGTATTAGTAAACCTAAAAAAATAGGTACAGTAACAATAAATTCAGTAGGAAATAATGTGGAGACAACTGTAAAAAATAAAAGGGTATATATAAAATTGAGTGGATATGTATGGGAAGACATTGCAAATCAAGTTGGAAGAAATAATTTATGGCAAAATGACAGTTCAGATGGAAGAGATAAAAGATTAAATAATGTAAAAGTATCTTTAAAAGACAATGATGGAAATATATTAGAAAGCAAATTAACTAGTAGAATAACTAATAGTGAAGGTAAACAAGAAGATGGAGCATATATTTTAGGAGATTATCAAAAAGATCCAAAAGCAGCTAGAATAAGGATAGAAGACCTGGACAAACTACGTATAGAATTTGAATATAATGGTATGTGTTATCAATCAGTAAGCGTTAATTCACTAGTTAGAAATGGAAACAAAGCAACAGACGAAAATTCTAGGAACAGATTTAATAGTGAATATGCAATAATAGCAAATAATGAATCACAAAATAGTAACAAGCAAAAAACACATCAATTAAATTATACAATGAATAATCATATAAGTACCATAAATTACGGAGGAAAATATTTATATGGATATGAAGGTCAAAAATATCCAATATCAGGAATTGATGGACAATATTTAATAACTTCTAATACTACAGATGCTAGTCCAAATAAATTATTAGGACAAAATATAACAAAAGATGAAATTTACAAAAGTGAACTTACAGAAATAAAAGACATAAATTTAGGACTATATGAAAGAGAAATGCCAGATGCAGGATTAACAGAAGATTTATGCAATATTAGGGTGAAATTTAGAAATAGCGAAAACAATCATCAATATGATTACGAACATACATATAAATACGAGCAAGGAAATAAATCATACCAAAGAGAAATGTATACAGCGGATGTTTCATATAATTCAAAGAAAACAGATAGTTTACAAGTATATTTAAATTATAAAATGACATTAAAAAATGATTCAAAATTTATACATACATCTGTAAACGAAATAGTAAGTTATTTTGATAGTGATTATGAAGTAATAGACGTAAAAGATGATGGCAATAACAAAATAAACTATACCCAAGATAAAAACTTTAATAATAATTATAAAAAAGTTAAAATAGATGTAAAACAAACACTTTTACCAGGAGAACAAAAAAACATATACTTACAAATAAAAGTACAAAGTTCAGAGTTAACGCAGATATTAAAAGGAACAAAGAAAATTAATTTTGTAACAGAAATAGCATCATATTCATCATATCAAGACAATACATTTAAAAATAGCTATGCAGGAATAGATAAAGATTCTAACCCAGGAAACACAATACCAAATAATAAATCTACATATGAAGATGATACAGATTTGGTAAGTTTAGACTTAACTAAAAAAGAAGGTAGAATAACAAAAGGAACAATTTGGGAAGATACAGCAATACAAAACTTATTAAATAATACAAACGGATATGAAAGACAAAGAAAAGGTGATGGTAAGTATATAAAAGGAGAAAATGTTGTTAAAAATGTTAAAGTAGAAATATTAGATAGTAAAACAAAAGAAATAGTAAAACTATATAAGGAAAATCAGAATGAAACTTTAGCACAAACAACAACAAATGAAATGGGAGAATACTCATTTACAGGAATAATACCAGGTAAATATCTAATTAGATATACTTATGGTAATACTAGCATAATATGTGATGCAAATGGTAGTGAAAAAGATAAAATTAAACCATATAAGTATAAGTCAACAATTTATAGAAATGGAGAAAAAAGCGAAGCGGAAAATATGACAGATTACTGGTATAGAAATGAAGTAGGAAATAGTTCATTACGACTATCAGATGCAGTAGATAAAGTTGGTGTATATGAAGATGGAAAGGTAGCAGACATTGTAGAAGAAAGAACAACAGATTCAGGCTCTATTAATTTTGAAACATCTAAAGAAGAAGAAAAGCTAAAAGAAATACAAGCAGAGACAAGACAATTTGATATAAAATTAGAAAGTGTAGATGGCACAAGCAATTTTGGTCAAAATTTGAATTCGACTTTTGACAATATAGATTTTGGTATTATAGAAAGAGCAAGACAAGACCTTATAATAACTAAAGAAGTTGCACATATAAAAATATCTTTATCAAGTGGACAAGTAATTGTTGAAGGAGATCCAAGAAAAGAACAAATGAATTATGTTAAATTCTTACCAGATGGAAATGTATCAATAGAGTTAGATGAAGAAGTATTACAAAGTGCAAATATAAAGATAAAATATGAAATAAAAGTAAGCAATAAAAAATCTGAAATAGACTATAATAGTAAAGATTATTACATTTATGGAAAAATACCAGTTAATTATAAAGACTGGAGACTAGCAACAGTAACTAGATTATTTGACTATTTATCAAATGATTTAGTATTTGATAATACAGAAGAATTAAACAAAGTGTGGGAATATGTAAAAGTGACTAAAGAAAACTTAGTTGATACGGGATATTTATCTGAAGAATCTTATAAAGAAATTAAAAAATATAATAGAATTTTTCAAACAAAAGAATTTAAAGATATGCAACCAGATAGCGAAAAATCAATTTATTTAATAGCAAATAAATTATTAGCGAATACGACTGAAGACTATGATTTCAGAAATGATATAGAAGTAAATGAACTAAAATATAGAAAAATTGAAAATTCTATACCAGGAAATTATATTCCTACAGATAGCAGTACATCGGAGAAAGATAACGACCATAAAGAAGTTGTAATTACAGCTCCAACAGGAGAAAATAAAAACTATATACCTTATATAACCCTAGGCATTAGCATATTTGGAATACTTATAGTAGGAATATTAATAATTAAGAAAAAGGTATTGTAACAAATTTGTAATTTAAATTTAAAAAAAATAATTAAAAAAGCTTGAAATAAGCATCCCTAAAGGCAAATGTTATACTTTTTGTAACATTTGCCTTTTATGGTATTTATTGATATTGCCTTTTGAAACAAAACAAACTACTATATATATTAAGTAATTATCTTTATTTTTTGTGGAGGTAAAAATGCAAAAGAAAATTTTAAAAACAATAATTGTATTACTTTTAGTATTAACTTTTGTTTTAACAAATTTTATATTTGTTGGACATGAAGTTGTTATTGCTATGTCAGAAATATTAGAAAATCAAAAAATAACAACAAATGAAAAAAATGTGGAATTTGATGTGTATTTTAAAAGTAATGGAGAAAAGAAACATTATAAAGAAAACACAACAGATGTAGAAGATACCTTGATTTTAAATGTAAATGTAAAAAATGAAGGTGTATTAAATGATGCAAAAATAAAAATAGAAAATGCAAACTTCACAATTTTAAAAGATAAAGTAAATAATGAATTAATAAAAAATATAAATATAGAAAATAAAGAAATTGAGTTAAATCCAATAGTAGCTAAAAATAATATTGAAATTGAAATACCTATAAAATTTGAAAAACAAATATTATTTGGAGAAGACTATTTTAATAGAGAAAATATCATATCAATTTCTGGAAAATATGAAAATAACTCCGTAAAGGAAATTTCGGGAAGTGTAAAAGTACAAATAAAATGGCAACAAGAAACAGATGTTATGTTATCACAAGAAATTAGTAAATATATTGAAATTGGAGAAAATAAATCACTATTACAACAAAATATAACAACAGAAGTTCAAGAAGATAAATTGCCAAGAGAAAATGAAACAATTACAGTAAATATTCCCAAAATACAAGGTAAAAAACCAGTAGAAATACAAGTATTATTAAATGGAACAAAATTAGAACAAGAAAAAATTCAATATGACGAAACAAAAGATATATTAACAATAACAAATGAATCTAAAGGTATTTGGAGTTCAAGTATTAATCAATATAAAATAATATATACTTATGAAGATACAGCATTTATACCAGAAGATATTATTTTAAATACAAAAATGATAAGTAAATTATATACAAAAGATACACAAGAAAAAGTAGACCAACAAAAAGTTACATTAACTGCAAAAGGAAATATTGTAAGTGGAAGTAAAACATCAACAAAAGAAATCTACAAGGGATATATGTATGCAAGTAGTGAAGAAACAACAATATATGAAGAAACAACTAAAATAGAAATATCAAATAAAGATGTAATAAATAAAATACAGTTAAGTTCAAATGAAGAATTTGTAAATGATAGAAAACAAAAATTTGAAGTGAGTGGTAAGAACATTTGCAAACAAACTATCATTAATAAAAAGGATATTAATAATTTATTTGGAGAAAATGGTTTAATAACTATAAAAAATGCTGAAGGAAAAGTCTTAAACACTATTAATAAATTTTCACAAGAAAATGAAAATGGAGATATTGTAGTAAATTATGAAACACCAGAAAAAGGAGTAGTAATAGAAACATCAGCTCCAATAAGTGTAGGTACTTTGACTATTAAGAATGTTAAGGCAATAGAAGGAGACACCGGATACACAAAAGAAAAATTAAAAGAATTTATACAAATGATTACAAATACACATATAAAAACAAATTTATCAGAAGAAATAGTAGAAAGTGCGATTGATTTATTAGATACTAAAACAGAGGCAACAGTTGGTATAAACAATCAAAATCTATCAGTATTACAAAAAAATGAAAATATACAATTATTAATAACATTAAAAAGTAATAATGAACAATATGACTTATATGCAAATCCAAAAATAGAATTAGTATTTTCAAAGGAAATGAATATTAAGGTAAAAAATATTAACCTATTGAATTTACAAGATGAGATAAAAATAGTAAAAGCAAAACAATATGTTAATGAAATAGGAGAACAAGTTATATCATTAGAAGCGGAAGGAGACCAAAAAACCTTTATAAATAATGTAAATGAAGGAATTCAAATATCTATAACAGCAGATATAGAAATAGAAAAAACAACCCCAACAAAAGATTCAAAAATTGTTATGAATTACATAAACGAAAACCGAAAAGGGGAAAAATTTGAAGCAAATACACCAATAAAAATGAATTCTAAATATGGAGTATTAGTCTTAAATAAAATAAAGAATTACAACGAAAATGGAGATATAACAGAAAGTCTAGATGATAAAGTTAAAGAAATTAATATAGAAAGTAATACAGAAATTAAAAATGTTGAAGGAGAGCTTTCAATATTAAATAATTACGAAACAGATATTACAAATATTGCAATAGTTGGAAAACTAGGGAAAATAGGAACAGAAAAAATAAGTAATGAATCTTTAAAAGCAACTTTTGAAATGAAAATGTCTGAAAGATTAAATTTACAAGGAAAAAATGTAAAAATATACTATTCTGAAAATTCAGATGAGTTAAAAGAAAGTAGTAATTGGAAAGAGGGATTAGATATTTCAAAAGCTAAAGCATATAAAATAGATTTCCAAAATGAAACAATAAAACCAGGAGAACTAGTAAATTTAAGTTATAAACTATTTATACCAGAAAAATTAGAAAAGTCTCAAAGTTCATATACAAATGTTAAAGTATATTATCAATATGCAGGAGATGAAACTCAAATAAATTCTACATTTAAATTTAAAACAGAAGATAATACTAATCAAGATGGAATAGTAGAAAATCCATCAGACAATATAATAGCAAGCGAGAAAAATGAAAAATTAAACGTTGAATTAGCAGGAAGAACTGGAGGAGAAACTCTGAGGGATGGAAAAGAAGTATATGAAGGACAAGGGATAAAGTATATAGTAAAATTAACTAATAATTCAAATGAAGAATTAAAAAATATTAAAATAATTGCTAATCAAACAAATGCAATATTCTATGATAAAAAAATACATACAGATGGATGGGATTCTATTACAGGACAACAAGGTGTAGAATATACAACAATTGAAGAAAATCCAGAATTAAAAGAAAAACGAGAAATAATAGAAAGTATAAAACCAGGAGAAACAATAGAAGTTTCTTATCAATTTTCTGTCAAAGAAATAGAAGTAAATTCTCAAGAAACAACAGGAAATGTAAAGATTAGTGGAGATGGTATTGAAGAAAAGATAATAAAAACACCAACTAATCCAATTGCCGAAGCAAAATTAAAATTACAAATGAAAAATAAGTTAGAAGAAGAATATAATGTTTTAACAAATAGAGAATATCCATTTATATTAGATATTACTAATATATCAAAAAGTACACAAGAAAATATTATATTAAATTTACCAGTTCCAGAAGGATTTGATTTTAAAACAGAATCATTATTTGAACCAGATGCAGGATTTTATGAATTTGTAGAATATAAAAATAGAACAGTAAAATTAAAAATTCCAAAGATTGAAGCAGGTAAAGTAATTTCTATAAGACTAGGATATAATGTAAAACCTATGGACACAAACATAGAAAGTAAAAGTTATCATTTTATATATAATGCTGTGTTAGGAAATGAGATATATCATTCTAATGAAATGGATAGAATTATATATAATGCAGAATCAGAAATAACAGTAAGACATTATGGAAGTATAAAAGAAAAGAAAGTAAAAAACGGAGATAAACTAACATATACATTAGAGTTAGAAAATAAAGGAACAAAAGATAAAGAAATAAGTATATCAGATTATTTACCAATGGGAGCAGATGTACAAAGTGCAAAAGCAAAGATATATGATATAGAAAATGGAAAAGAAACGTTAATAAAAGAAGAAAATGTACCGATTACGCTAGAAAATGAAAATGGTACTACTCAAAAATTAGAAATAATTGGTTATAATTTAAACTTAAAGGCTAAAGAAAAATTAATATTATCAATTGATACTGTGATTGATACAGATAAAATATTTGAAAAAGAAATAACAAATGAAATAAAAATAAATGCGTTATTACAAGAAATATTATGTGATTCAGTAACATATCAAGTAGAAGGAAAAGAAGATATTAATCCAGATCCAGAAATGACATATAATATTTCAGGAGTAGCTTGGATAGATGAAAATAAAAACGGTTTAAGGGAAACGACAGAAAAATTACTAAGTGGAATTACTGTGATGCTACTAAACGCAGATACTGGAGAAATTGCGAAAGACTTTTCAGGAAATGAAATAACAGCGCAAACAGGAAATGATGGAGAATATTTATTTACTAATATTAAACAAAATAAATATATAGTAGTGTTTGAATATGATGCAAAAAATTATAGAGTAACAGAATATCAAAAAACAGGAATAAATGAAAAAGAAAATTCAGATGTAATTGCCAACAAAATAGCTATAGGAGGAACAGAAAGACAAGTAGCAATGACAGAAACTTTAGAAGTATCTAATAAAAATTTAGAAAATATCGATGCAGGATTTGTACAAGGAGAGAAATTTGACATTAAATTAGACAAATATATAAGTAAAGTAATTATTCAAGATAAATCAGGAACTACTGTAAAACAATATGACAATACACAATTAGCAAAAATAGAATTAGATGCTAAAAAAATAGTAAATACAAATGTTATAGTTGAATACAAGCTAGAAGTTACAAATGAAGGTGAAGTTGGAGGATATGTAAATGAACTTGTTGATGAAAAACCACAAGATTTAGAATTTTCTTCTGAAATGAATAAAAACTGGTATCAATCAACAAATGGAGAATTATATTCAAAAGCATTATCAAACCAAATAATAAATCCAGGAGAAACAAAAGAGTTATCCTTAACATTAGTAAAAACTATGAATGGAGAAAATACAGGGACAATTCGTAATATAGCTGAATTAAATAAAGTAAGTAATAGCTATTCGTTAGAAGATATTGACTCAACACCAGGAAATAGGAAAAATGGAGAAGATGATATAAGTATGGCAGAGCTTATTATATCAGTAAAAACAGGGGCGCCTATCCTGTATATTTCATTAATAATAATTATTATAGTGATAATTGGAGTAGGTGCATATTTTATAAAAAAAGAAGTACTAATAAAATAAAATTTTAATAGAAAGGAGGAAACCATGAAAAAGAGACTAACAATTGGAATAATATTATTTGTAAGTACTATATTAATAATGTTAAAACCATCTTTAGGATATCAAACTATGGGATCAATAACTAGAGAAGCTATGAACAATTTAGATGGATTTCTTAATATGAATATAGAGCCTTATACAGATGGAAATACAGATCCAGGTGCAAATTCATATGCGTATTATTGTATGGATCCATTTACACATGGATGGGCTAACCACAATAATATGCTAACTTCAGTAGTAGATGTTGGAAAAAATGGAATATCAAGTGTAAACAACCTTAGTACAACAAATTCAGAAGGTGCTAGAAGAGCAATGCAAGTATTATATTATGCAACGAAATCATATCAAAATAGAGAACCATGGGGAGCAACAGGAACTAGCCCATATAGACTAATGATGATGCAAACATCAGCGATGTATTCAAGTGTAATGGTAAGAGAAGGATTATTTAATAGTTCTTTACCAGGTGGAGTTAGTGAAAGCTTTATGATAAATCAATTTGGTAGAGATAAATATTATAGATTAAAAGAAGAAGGAGAAAATTTTGTTAATTCAACAAAGAATTTTAACTTTATAGATAAGAGTACACAAAATATACAGGTTATAGAAGAAATTGGTGAATGGGTATTTGTAGGACCATATAAAATACAAAATACTGGTTCAGGAACAATTACTAAAGGATTAGTTATTACAGAAGAGGGGAAAACCTGTAAAGCAGACGGATGGGCAAGTACACCGAATCCTGCAGGAGTACAAGGAATAGCATCTATTCCAAATGGTGGAACTTTTTACTTAGCGTTTAAAAATGAAAAACCAGATAGTGCAAAAAAAGTACAATTGTATAAAAAAGTATCTGGAGGATTACGTGCTAGAATGGTATTTTATGCATCTAATGGTGGACAAAATATGGCTACTTATGGTGGGGAATTTTTAGGTGTTGATGAAGGTTCAGAAGAAATTATGATAGAATTACCAAGAGTATATTTTACTAATATTTATATTCAAAAAAAGGATGAAGACACAAAAAAAGTTCTAGCAAATGTAGGGTTTACAGTATATTGTAAAGAAAGAGGATGGGTAGTAGATGGAACTCCAGCTACATATACTCAAGATAAAACAAAAGCAACAATATATACGACAAAAGCAGATGGAAAAGTAAAAGTTAGAAATATAAACAAAAAAGGTACATACATAGTATATGAAGTAATAAATCCACATTTCGGATATGTAGAAGTAAGTGTGGATAAACCAAAAGAAATGGGAACAATAGATATAAAGGCAGTAGGACAATCTATAAATGCAACATATACAAATAAAAGAATATATGTAAAATTAAGTGGATATGTATGGGAGGATATGATATCTCAAAAAACATCAATTAGAAACCACTTATGGAAAAATGATCAAAATGATCAAGAAGATAAAAGGGTAGCAAATGTAAAAGTTACATTGAAAAAAGCAGATGGAACAATAATAGATACAAAAACAACGAGCACAATAACAAATACTAAGGGAGAAAAAGAAGAAGGTGCATACATATTTGGAGATTACCAAAGAGACAATGCAACTAAAAGAATTCGTATAGAAGATTTAAAAGGAGCGTATATAGAATTTGATTATAACGGTATGTGTTATAAATCTGTGGATGTTAAAATAACCGCAAATAATGGAAGTAAAGCTACAGATGATAAATTAAGACCAGAATTTAATAATAATTATGCAATAATTAATCATAATCAATCAAAAAATAGTGACAATAAAGATGTGTATAAATTAAATTATTCATATAATAACCATGTAAGTACATTACAATATGGAGGAAATTACTTGTATGGATATAATGGTCAAAAATATCCAGTATCAGGAATTGATAAACAATATATGTTAATAGCTAATACAAAAGATGCAGCACCAGACAAGTTATTAGGACAAACTATAACTATTGAACAAATTTATGCTAATAATATAGAAGAAATACCATATATCAACTTAGGATTATATGAAAGAGAAATGCCAGATATAGCTCTAATAGAAGATGTAGAAAAAGCTAAAATAACATTAAATGGATATACGCATACATATAAATATAATCAAAGATTTGAAAATAGCCAAGAAACAGGAGACGGATTTAATGTAAGTGTAAAATTCGGAAATAAATGGGGCTCAGCATCATATACAAGAGAAATTTATTCTTCAGACATATCTTATAATGCACAAGATGAAAACAAAGGAAAACTACAAGTTTATATAACATATAAAATAGCTATAAAAAATGAAGCGACAAATTTATATACAAAAGTTAATAAAGTAGTTAATTATTTTGATAACAGATATGAAATTTCTAGTATAAAAGATCAATCTGGAAATGACATACAACATGATGTAGATGCAAATTATAATAACAACGGATTTAAAAAAGTCACAATTAATACTAATAAACAAATTAATCCACAAATGCAAGAATTTGTATATATAGAATATAAATTAAAAAATGAAGCGGTAAATGCTGTACTAAATGAATATGTAACATTAAATTCTGTAACAGAAATATCATCATATTCTTCATATAAGGATAAAGGATTTAGTGAAAAATATGCCGGAATAGATAAAGACTCTAATCCAGAAAGCACTGTTCCATCTGACAAAGTAACATACGAAGATGATACAGATGAAGCACCATCACTTATATTAAAAGCACCAAATGCAAGAGTTATAAAAGGAACAATATGGAAAGATGAAGCAATAAAAGAACTACTTGATAAAACAGGAATAGAAAAAGAAAGAAAAGGAAATGGTAAATACGAAGCTAAAAATGAAGGTGTAGTTGGAAATGTTAAAGTAGAATTACTAAAAGTAGAAGGAAGCCAAAATGGTAATGAAATTTATTCAGTAGCAACTTTATATAACAAAGATAAAACTACTGAGCCAGCTGAAATGAACACAGGAACAGATGGAAACTATGAATTTAGTGGAGTAATACCAGGCAATTATGTTATAAGATATACTTATGGAAATACAAGTAAAATATATAAACTAGATGGCTCTACAGAAGATGTAAAAATAATTAATTATAAATCAACTATATACAGAGGTGGCGACAAAAACGCAGTAAATCAAATGACAGACTATTGGTATAGAAGCGAAACAGGAAAAGATGCTACAAGACTGTCAGATGCCAAAGACGAAATGGGAATAAACAAAGATGGAACAAAATTTGATATAGTTGAAGCGAGAACAAAAGAAGAAATTATAAATTATTCAACATCTGTAGAAAAAAATCTAGAAAATATAGAATCTAATACAAGGAAATTTGATATAAAATTAGATTATGATGTTAATTTAGATAATATAAGTGAATATGGAGCAGAGCTTAAATTTATATTTGACAATATGGACTTTGGTGTTATAGAAAGACCAATGCAATTGCTTAATATAACAAAGGAAATTTCACACGTAAAATTAACACTTGCAAATGGACAAATAATAGTTGATGGTGACCCAAGAACAGGAAATATTCAACATTTGAAATTTTTACCTGATGGAAATATACATGTAGAAATAGATAGTGAACTAATGCAAGGAGCAACATTAGAAGTTGAATATGAAATTAAAGTAGATAACAGAAAAGCAGAAATAGACTTTAATGAAAAAGATTATTACATTTATGGTATAGCAACGAATAAAAACAATTGGAAATTAGCAACGGTTACAGAATTATATGACTATCTATCAAATGAATTGACATTTAAAGACGAAAATTTAACAGAAAACAATGGAGACTGGATAGTAGTAAAACCAGACGAGTTAAAACCTGGGGTGAACTTATCACAAGAAGCATGGAACTATATTAAAAAATATAATAGAATATTTAAAACAGAAAAATTTGCTAATATGAAACCAGGAACAGTAGAAATAGCAAAAATGACAGTATCAAAACTATTATCAAACACACAAGATGACTATTCATTTGATAATCATATAGAAGTAAATGAATTAAAAGACAGACCTATATATGATTCAATATCAGGAAACTATGTACCAGGAAACAGTACAACTTATGAAAGTGACAATGATGAAAAAGTTATAGTAATTACAGGACCAACCGGAGAAAACAAAAACTATTTACCATATGTAATACTAGGAATAAGTGGACTAATCACATTAGCAGCAGGAATAATCCTAATCAAAAAGAAAATATAATGTCCAATTAGGGTCAGGTCCAAAGTGGACATTTTGGAAAAAATAGTAAAAAGATAGAAGACAATTAAAAGTTTTCTATCTTTTTTTATATATTAGAAAGTCATGCTGACTTTCTAATATATAAAACCCTATTGTACACAATTTTACTAACGTAAAATTGGCACACGAACAAATTAACGGAAAGCCTAAGAGAAAGATTAAAATTATGCTAATTTAATGGCTTTCCTATTTGTTCTAGCTTATACAAAAGGTTACAATTCACAGTTGAATAATAAATTATTGTTTCATACTTTGTGTGTCGCAGTTTATATATTTTTTAACTTCTTAATCTTGCTTTTTTCAACATTATGTAATAAAATAAAAACGAAATATTGTGATAAAAGGAAATAAAACACAAATAAATATCATAAATTGTAAAAAAGTTTTTCTAGCAAAAAGACTAGAAAAGACAAAAACCACAAAGGACAAGTATTAAAATAAGCTTATCAAAAAATAAGAGGTGGTAAGGATGTTTCAAAATATAAATGAAGATACACTAGAAATAAATTCAAATAACAACTTTAGAAAAGATAAAAAAAATGTAAATATATTTTCAAATGTATTTGCAAAAGAAAATATAGCAATATATATAGTAGCTTTTATGATGTCATTAGTAGGAATAGGTGGAGAATTTTCAATATTTAGTATCAGTTTACTAGGTGCTTGTTTATCATCAGCTATTCCAGTCTTAGGGATAGTGGCAGTTTCGACAATAGGTAATGCTATAAAATTTGGTATGGATGGAGCTTTAGGATATTTTTTAACAATGCTTGTAATGGTTGTGACTTTATTTTTATTTAAGCCAAGATACAACGAACAAGAAAGAAATGAAAAAATAAAACTAGGAAAAAATGTATTTTTAGCAACAATTATAATCCAAATTGTAAAAATAGCAATGACTCAATTTACGTTATATGATGTATTAGCAGGAATTACATTATCAATTATAGCTTTAGTATTTTATAAAATATTTGTAAATTCAATTGTAGTAGTACAAGAATTTTATGAAAAAAGAGCATTTTCAATAGAAGAAGTAATTGGAGCAAGTTTACTTTTAGCAATAGCTGTTGGAGGAATAGGTAATTTAAGTATATTAGGGCTTAGCATCAGAAACATTTTAAGTATATTAATTGTTATGATACTAGGATGGAAAAATGGAATTTTAGTAGGAACAACTTCAGGTGTTACAATAGGTGTGACATTAGGAGTAATAACTAATTCAGAACCTATAATGATAGCAGCATATGCAATATCTGGAATGGTGTCAGGAATATTAAATAGATTTGGAAAAATTGGAGTGGTAATAGGATTCGCATTAGGAAATATCATACTTGCATATGTATCAAATGGTTATACAGTAGAATTAATTCATTTCAAGGAAATATTAGTAGCGTCAGTAGGGCTATTGTTAGTTCCAAAAACATTGCAAATTGATATAGAAGAATTTACAGGAAAATCAAAATTATTACCATCGATACCAGGCGGAGCATTAAACAAAAGTAGAGAAATGGCAGAAAGTTTAAATAATGTATCAGAAGCAATTGAAAAAATGGCAAATGCTTATAGAGGACAACAAGAAGAAAAAGCAAAAATCATCAACATAAAAAGTAGTGAAAACAAAAAAGTATTTATTTCAGAATTATTAAATAATTTAGAACCATATAAAGAAAATATGTTATATGATGATATCTCAAAAACAGAAGGAGAAATTGATAGTAAAATTTTTGAATTATTACTAGACAAACAAGAAATAAATAGACAAGATTTATTACAAATATTTGCAGACTGCAACAGCTATATAGTAGCAACAAATGACAAAAAAATAAGTGAAAATTTAGAAAACGATATAATGCAAATAGTAAGAACAGTAAATGTTTCATACAAAGTTGCAAAATCTAATTTTATATGGAAGAAAAAAGAAGCAGAAACTAAAAAGAATATAGGAAAACAATTAAAAGGTGTATCTAATGCTATAAAAAGCATGGCAAAAGAGATAGAAAAAGACATAAAAGTAGAAGAACAATATCAAAAAGAAAGACTAGAAATTGTAGATATATTAAGAAGAAAAGAAATAGAAGTACAAGATATAGTTATAAAAAAAGAAAATAGATTTATTATTGAAATATATTTAACTAGAATAATAGAAACAGCTAAAATGGACCAAATTGCAGAAATACTAAGTGAAATTTTTAAAGAGCCAATAGTGTTAAATAGTGAAACAACAATAGGCGAAAAATTATGCTATTTATCTGATGATAAATATATAATGGCAATGGGAACAGCAGTAGCTACAAAAAGCAAAAGTGAAGAATCAGGAGACAGCATATTAAATATCAGACTAAAAGATGGTAAATATTTAATAGCCATTAGTGATGGAATGGGAAGTGGCAAAGAAGCTAAAAATAGTAGTGAACAAATACTAAGATTATTAGAAAACTTATTATTATCAGGATTTGACAAAAAAGCATCAATAGATTTAATAAACAATGCATTAATAAATCAAAATAAAGAAATATTTGCAACATTAGATATAGCAATAGTAGATTTATATGAAGGAAATGTAGAATTTATAAAAAGTGCAGCATGCCCAACATACATAAAAAATAATAAAAGAGTACAATTAATAAAATCTACTTCATTACCTACAGGGATATTAGAAGAAAGTAAAATCGAAACATTTGATAAAGACATAAACGATGGAGAAATAATGTTAATTTGTTCAGATGGAATATTAGATTCAAATGTAGAATACAAAAATAAAGAATTATGGATTAAATATTTATTAGAAGACATAGAAACAACAAATACACAAAAAATCGCTAACTTAATTTTAGAAGAAGCAATAGATAATAACTATGGAATAGCTAAAGATGATATGAGTGTAATAGCATTTAAATTTAGAAAAAAATAGAAACTAAAAGGAGGACAATTTACATTGAGTAAAGGAAAAAGATATGAAGAACCAAAATTAAACATGAAAAAAGTATTTGCAGTAATAATAGCAATTATTGTTGTAATAATGTGCGTAGTTATGTTACAAGGAATTTTAAAGAAAGATGAAAAACAAGGAAAAGTGACAAGTAAAGATTATTTTGCAGCATATCACAACAATAAATGGGGAGTTATAGATTCAAATGGAGATACAGTAATAGACCCAAGTTATGCAGAAATGATAATTGTCCCAAATAGTAAAAGTGATGTTTTTTTATGTACATATGATGTAGACTATACGAATAATACATATAAAACAAAAGCATTAAATAGCAAAAATCAAGAAATATTAACAGGATACGACCAAATAGAAGCAATATCAAATACAGATGCTAATAACAACTTATGGTATGAAGGTGATGCATTAAAAGTAAAAAAAGCAGAAAAATATGGATTAATTGATTTTTCAGGAAAAGAACTAGTACCATGTGAATATGAAAAAATAGAAGCCTTAGAAGGAATAGAAAATGCATTTAAAATATTAAAAGATGGTCAATATGGAATAGCTGATGATAAAGGTAGAATAGTAATACCAACAAAGTACAAAAATATTGACTCACTAGAAAAAGAAAATACTCAAAAATATATAATTCAAAATGCAGAAAATAAATATGGAATAGTGGATAGTACAAATAAAACAATAGTAGAACCAAAATATGAAGCGATATCAAAAATATGTAATGACAATTATTATGTTGTAACAGAAAATGGAAAACAGATTGTCATAAAACAAGATGGTACACAAGTACTAAATGGAAATTATGATAAAATAGTAACAATACTAAAAAATCCAGAAGATGGAATAATTTATAAATCAAAAGATAAATATGGAATTATGAAACTTTCAGGAGAAGTAGTAATAAATCCAGATTATGAAAATATAAAAGAAACTAAAAAAGGAAACTTTATAGCTAAAAAAGACGGTAAATATGGAATAATAGACATAACTGGAAACATAAAAAAAGAAATAAAATATAAGTCATTAACATATAGTGAAAAGGCAGACATATATATTGCAGAAGACGAGGAATATAAAAACGAAATATTAAATAGTGATTTTGAAACAAAATTATCAGGATACTTAATTGAACTTAATGAAACAAAAGGATATATAGAATTAAGACAAAATGATGAATATAAATATTATAACTTTAAATTTGAAGAACAAAAACCATCAAACATATTTAATTCAAACACATTATTTGTAAGTAAAAAAGACGGAAAATATGGTTTTGTAGACAAAGATGGAAAAGTTGTTGTAGATTATATATATGACGATGTAACAAACCAAAATACATTTGGATTTGCAGGTATAAAAAAAGATGAAAAATGGGGAACTGTAAATAAAGATGGAAAAGTAATACAAGAACCAATATATGACTTAGAAGAAAACTTAAAAATAGACTTTATAGGGAATTGGTATCTAGGAAAAGATTTAAATATGAACTATTATAGAAAATAAAAAAAGAACCCTTTAGAAAGGAAAATAAAAATGGAACTAAAGATAAACTACCAATATACATACTTTGTACATCCTTTTGCAATAAAGGAGGGAAGATATCAAAGATATATACTAAGAATGTTAAAAGATAAAAATTGTAGAATAAAAACATTTCAAAAAGAAAAAGATTTAAAAACATATCAGTATTTTTTACCAGAAACTAGAAATTTTTTATTTTCAAGTTTTGAATTTGGAAGTAATAAAATAAAAAAATTAGAAGAATTGCCAATCGATACAAGAGCGGCAATTCTTGCTAAATATCCATGTAATATTTTTGAATATACAATTCCAAAAGACATTCAGGGGAAAATAGATGATAAAAAAGGAATATTTTTTACAATAAGTAAAATAGAAGTAGTTTGTTTTCAAACTGGAATATGTTTTTTAATAATGAAAACAAATATAGAAGAAGATGATAATTTTTCAAACATATTAAATTTTAACTACAAATTTAGAGACGTGAATCAAGAAGGAGTTAAACTAGATTCTTACGAAAATATACGTTTGCAAACAAATAGCTTTGAAAGTGCAGAAACATTTAGAGGATTTATAAGAAAAATAACAGGTTCAAGTTTTGAGAGTTTAAAACTAGATATAGATACTGAAAGATTTTTAACATATTCATATATATGTATAGACCAATCAGCATGGGGAGAAACTGAGGAATTTGAAGGGATTAGTCATTATTTTGATAAATATGCCAATATATTACCAGCAGATGATATATCAAAAAGAAAAATCTTAAAACAAGATATTTTAACAGTCTCAAAGTGGAAATATGCAAAAATAGCTTTAAGTAAATTAGGTGTGATGTTATTTTCATCAAGTAAAGATATGAGTAATTATACCATACTACCAAGTGAATATGAAAATCAATATTTATATACATATATAATAAATTTATATAAGAAATTTTATTTGAAAAGAATAGCATTAAAATTGAGAGATCCTAAACAAGTAAAAAAAGCTAGAAGAGAATTTATAGAATTTACTAAAAAAATGTGGATACAAGAAATTACAGAAGATGAAATAGGGACATTATTAAACCATAAAATACAGCAAACATTAGAATTAGAGGAACTATATAATGAAGTGAAAACGAAATATGATGTTTTATACAAAGACTTAAATATAGAAAAAGACAGGAGAATAACATTTTTATTAGGAGCAATATTAATAATATCGTTGTTATTTAATATATTAAACTTTTTCATTTTATCCAAAAAATAAAAGTGGAAAAATTAACAATAAATGTAAACTATTTATGCAGAAGGATGCTGTACGGAAGGAAAGAAATTAATATGAAAATAAAATGTGGTACAGATATAATAGAAATATCTAGAATAAAAGAAAGTATAGAAAGCTTAGGAGAGCATTGTATAAATAAAATTTATACAAAAAATGAAATAGAATATTGCGAAAGTAAAAAAAATCAAAAATATCAACATTATGCTGCTAGATTTGCAGTAAAAGAAGCTTTTTTTAAAGCCATATCATGGAAGTTAGAAAATAAATATGATATATCATGGAAAAGCATAGAAGTAATAAATGATAAACAGGGAAGACCTAAGATAAATATTTTATGTCCAGAGTTAGAAGCACTTAAAGAAGATATAGATGTAAGTATTTCACATTGTAAAGAATATGCAGTAGCAAATGTGGTTATTGTAATACAATAAATTAGGTAATTACTAAAGTCTTTGTATTTATATTTTTTTACTATCCCCATTTAAGAAAATGTATTTTCGCTTTGTTCAAACATTTTCTAAAATGGTCCCCACATTTCGTAAAAAAGATATAAATACAAAGACTTTTGCGTTATTTTTTATGATTATATAATTAATAGTAATAAATAAAATGAAAGGTGAAATTTGTATGAAATTATTTGACTCACATGCACATTTAGATGATGAAAAATTTAATGAAGATAGAAAAGAATTAATAGAAAAAATTCATAATGAAGGTGTAGAAAAATTTATATCAGCAGGTTATAGCTTAGAAGGAAGTAAAAAAGCAATAGAGTTATCAAAGAAATATGAATTTATATATGCAACATGTGGCATTTCACCAAATGATATTCCACAAAAAGAAGAAGAATTGTGGAAAACGTTATCTGAAATAAAAGAATTAGCAGGGCAAAACCAATCAATAAATAATAATGGAAAAGTTGTAGCAATAGGAGAAATAGGATTAGATTATTATTGGAATAAAGAAAATAAAGAATTACAAAAACAAGCATTTATAGAACAGATAAAAATAGCAAATGAATTAGAATTACCGATAGTAATACACACAAGAGAAGCTGTAATGGATACAATACAAATATTGAAAGAAAATCCAGTAAAAAGCAAAGGAATATTTCATTGCTGTCCATTAAATAGAGAATTAATAAAAGAAGGACTTAAATTAGGGTTTTATATATCATTTGCAGGACCAATAACATTTAAAAATTCTAAAAATGCAAATGAAATAATAGAAATGGTACCAAATGACAAAATATTAATTGAAACTGACAGTCCATATTTAGCACCAGAACCACATAGAGGAACAAGGAATGATCCTAGAAATGTAAAATATATGGCTGAAAAAATATCACAAGTAAAGGGTTTGGGTGTAGAACAAATAGCAGAAATTACATACAAAAATGCTGAAAAAATTTTTAGGATTATTGACAAAAAATAAAAAATTTTGTAATATTACTAGTATATAATATATCAACAAAAGAGGATATGAAAAATGGGGAAAATACATGATATAAAATGTATAAATGTAAGTGAAAATATACATATCAAACAAAGAACATCTTTAAAGGTAGATTTGATAATGAAAATAGTGATAAAAGCCTGATATAATCAGGTTTTTGTTGCTGTTTATATGTATATTTTTTAAAAAATGGGAGGAACTGGTTTATGAAATCAAAATTAAGAAATAATAAAGGTGTTACAATAATTGCATTAGCAATAACCATAATTGTTTTACTAATATTAGCAGGTATTTCTATAATGATGTTAACAGGTGATAATGGAATTATAAAAGAAGCAAATAAATCAAAAGAGCAAGTAGAAATACAAGCTGAAAAAGAAAATATAGACATGTCAATAGTAGCACTAATAGGAGAAAAAAGGAACGGAAAAGTAGAAATAACAGATAGAGACAAACTCGAGCAAAAATTAAGAAATAACTATAATAGTCAAAAAATAGATGTAAGCATTATACAAGATCAAGGTCCATATATATTTGGAATAGAATATTTAGAAACAAAAAGAAAATACTATGTGACAGCAGAAGGTGATGTGACTGATTCTATAGAATTAAAATTAGTAATAGAATATAAAACATCAGATGGAACCGTAATAAGTAGAAAATTGCAAGAATATACAAATGAAAATATAAACGTAGGTAAACTTGAATTAAGTGAAGAAATAAAGAAAAAAAACAATTATGAATTTGAAAGAGCAGAAATAGAAAAATTAGATGGCAGTAAACAAGATGTTAAATTAACAGATACTATTGCGTTAGATAAAAATATAAAAAAAGTAATAATAATATACAATAAAAAAATAGTTGAGGATCCAAAATACACATTAACAATAAATCCAGGACAAGGAAGTATAGTAGGAGAAACTACAAAAACCGGAAAAAATGGTGAACAAATAACAATATCAACTCCTACAGCACCATTAGGATATAAGATAACGCTAAATGGAAATGGTGGGAGCGTAAGCCAAGTAGCAATCAATTCAAACTACACTTTTGATAAATGGACGTTATCTGGAGGAGGAACAATATCTGGAAATACATATACATTTGGAACTCAAGATGGAACATTAACAGCAAGTTATAATCATATAGGAGTAATTTTACCAACTCCAACAAGAGAAGGCTATACATTTTTAGGGTGGTATACATCAGTAACAGGAGGAAGCAAAGTAGGAGATGCAGGGAGTAAATATGTGCCAACAGGAAATGTAACAATATATGCAAGATGGGAAGATAAAATAGCACCAAAGATTACAAGACTAACTGCAGGAACAACATCAATAACAATAGAAGCAACAGATAGTGGAACAGGAATAAATAAATATGCAATTTCAACAAGTGCCGTTCCAGGTAGCTTTGTCTCAGTAGGAAAAACAAATAATTTAAATATAACAGTATCAGAATTAAAAGAAAATACAACATATTATGTGTGGGTAAAAGATGAAGCGGGAAATCAGAGTGAACATAAAACAGTAACAACAAGTGCTGTTCCAAGATACACATTAACAATAAATCCAGGGCAAGGAAGTATTACAGGAGAAACAACAAAAACAGGAAAAAATGGAGAGCAAATAACAATACCAGCTCCAACATCACCATCAGGATACACGGTAACATTAAATGGAAATGGAGGAAAAGTAAGTCAAACGTCAATTAATTCAAATTATACTTTTAACAAATGGACTTTGTCTGGAGGAGGAACAATATCCGGGAATACATATACATTTGGAAATCAAAACGGAACAATAACGGCAAGTTATAGCCATGTAGGAGTAACTTTACCAACCCCAACAAGAGAAGGCTATACATTTTTAGGGTGGTATACATCATCAACAGGAGGAAGCAAAGTAGGAGATGCAGGAAATATATACACACCATCAGGAAATATAACAATATATGCAAGATGGGAAGATAGGACGCCACCAAACATTACTAGATTAATACCAGGGACAACGTCAATAACAATAGAAGCAACAGATAGTGGTACAGGAATAAATAGATATGCAATTTCAACTAATAGTGTTCCAGGTAGCTTTATAACTGTTGGAAAAACAAATAATTTAAATATAGCAGTATCGGGGTTAAATGAAGGTACAACATATTATGTATGGGTAAAAGATGAAGCAGGAAATCAAAGTGAATATAAAACAGTAACAACAAATGCTGTTCCGAGATATACATTAACAATAAATCCAGGACAAGGAAGTATAACAGGAGGAACGACAAAAATAGGGAAAGAAGGAGATCAGGTAATAATACCAACTCCAACATCACCATCAGGATATAGAGTTACATTTAATGCAAATGGAGGAAATGTAAATCAAACATCAAGTAGTTCATATTATTCTTTTAATGGTTGGTCAATATCAGGAGGAGGAAGAATATATGGGAATACATATACATTTGGAAGTCAAAATGGAACATTGACAGCAAATTATAGTCATATAGGTATAACATTACCAAGACCAACAAAAGAAGGATATACATTTTTAGGATGGTATACATCATCAACAGGAGGAAGTAAAGTAGGAGATGCAGGAGGAACATACACACCAACAGGAAATACAATTATATATGCAAGATGGGAAGATAGGACAGCACCAAACATTACTAGATTAATACCAGGAACAACGTCAATAACAATAGAAGCAACAGATAGTGGTACAGGAATAAATGGATATGCAATTTCAACTAATAGTTTTCCAGGTAGTTTCATAACTGTTGGAAAAACAAATAATTTAAATATAACTGTATCAGGATTAAATGAAGGTACAACATATTATGTATGGGTAAAGGATGAAGCAGGAAACAAAAGTGCATATAAAACAGTAACAACAAATTCACTTCCAAGATATACACTAACAATAAACCCAGGACAAGGAAGCATATCAGGAGGAACGATAAAAACGGGAAAAGAAGGAGAACAGGTAACAATACCAACTCCAACATCACCATCAGGATATAGAGTTACATTTAATGCAAATGGAGGAAATGTAAATCAAACATCAAGTAGTTCATATTATTCTTTTAATGGTTGGTCAATATCAGGAGGAGGAAGAATATATGGGAATACATATACATTTGGAAGTCAAAATGGAACATTGACAGCAAATTATAGTCATATAGGTATAACATTACCAAGACCAACAAAAGAAGGATATACATTTTTAGGATGGTATACATCATCAACAGGAGGAAGTAAAGTAGGAGATGCAGGAGGAACATACACACCAACAGGAAATACAACTATATATGCAAGATGGCAAGCTCAAATACCATCACTAATAACAAATACAAATGTATGGTTTACACCAGATGTAACTAGATGGACAAATCAAGATGTAAATGTAAGTGTTAGAACATCTGAAACGAAATGGACTTTACAGTTAACAACAGGAAATCCTTTAGATGAGTATAGTTGGGTGACAACTAATAGAATAGCAGTAAAACAAAATGGAACAATTTATGCAAGGTTAACAGATGGATACACATCAGGAGGACATGCAAGTTATAATATAACTAATATAGATAAAACACCTCCAACTAAAATGCAAAAAGGAATGATGGCGATATCTAGAGATCAAGTTAAAAGAGAGGCATATCTTCAATTAAATGCAATTAAAGAAAATGAATCTGGAATTGCTAAAATTGATTGTTACTATAAAACAGATTTAGAATATTCGTATAATAAACAAACAATGATTGAATTTGCTCCGATGTATGGAAATACAGAAGGTTATATTACAGGGTCACAAAGTTATTCTTATAGATGTGTAATTCCGATGAATGATAATAGTTTTACACAAAGAACAATAAAAATGTATGTAGAGATATCAGACGTAGCAGGGAATGTTTCTAAAGGATGGGTGGCTACAATAAGTCCTGACGGAAAGCAAACATCATATACAGAAAATTATTAAGTTAAAAGAGGGATTATTAAATATGAAAAATAAAAAAATAATATTAATATTATTAACAATATTAATAATTATAGCTGTGATAATTATGGTATCAATAAAAAATAAAGATAATAATAAAGAAACAATAGATAATAGCATATACTGGGTAACTACTGATGAAAATGGCAAAAAAACAAATAACAGTGAAAAAATGGAAGAACTAAAAACATTTGAAGGATTGACATTGAAAAAAGAAGAGTTAGTATCATATGATTCAAAAACAGAAATGCTAATAAATGTAAATAATACAACGCAAACAGACATACAGCTTATACCAATAGTAATCACACTATTAGATAAAGAAGGAACAGAGTTAGTTAAACTTAAAGGAATAATTAATCCAACAAAAGTTGGAGAAAGCACTAAAATATATATGGTTTCTTCATTAGACTATACTGATGCATATGATTATAAAATAGAAAAAAACACAGAATTTTAAAATAAAAAGAAGTTTCTACATTTGTTTATAATGTAGAAACTTCTTTTTATATAATGTGTTGTAATGTAAATATTACTTAATATTTCTTAAAGCTTCAATTCTATCAGCTGTACTTGGATGAGTAGACCAAATGCTAGAAGATTTCTTTTTACCTTCTTTAGTATTCTTTTTAAATGGATTCACAATATACATATTAGCAGTAGCACTATTAGCAGTATGTAGCTGATTAGGGTCAGTTTCTAACTTTTCTAAAGCAGAAATTAATCCATCTGGATTACGAGTAATCTCAACAGCGGTACTATCTGCTAAAAATTCTCTTTTCCTAGATAAAGCAAGTTGCATCAATGAACCAAAAATAGGTGACAAAATTAAAAATACTAAACCTATAACCATTAAAATAGCATTTCCATTATTATCGCTATCATTATCATTATCTGCAAATCCTCCCCAAAACAATGCTCTGGAAAACATGTCGGAAATCATTACAATAAATCCAACCATAACAGAAACAATACAACTTAAACGAATATCATAATTTCTAATATGGCTTATTTCATGAGCTAAAACACCTTCTAATTCATAGTAATCAAGTTTTTCTAATAAACCAGTTGTGACGCAAACAACAGCATTTTGAGGGTTTCTACCTGTTGCAAAAGCATTCGGTTGAGCATCTTCTACAATATATAGACGAGGCTTGCAAGGCAGTCCAGAAGAAACCATCAATGAATCAAAAATATTCACTAACTTTTTGTTCTCTTCTTCATTAGCAGGTCTTGCGTTATTTACAGATAAAACAATTTTATCACTATAATAGTAAGAAAACCATGCGGAAGAAATTGAAAAAATCAAAGCTATAATAATTGAAAATGCTCCTAAATTTAAAGCATTACATATGTAATAAACAATTAAAGTAATTACTAAAATAAAAATTCCAATTATAATACCTGATTCTATTTTGTTTTTTCGTGTATTTTCAAACATAAAACAAAAACTCCTTTCTCTATTATATTTGTTTTTAAAATTACTGATTATTAAATTTTAAATAATCTTTTATAATAATAAAAAGAGACAATCTAGGGATGCCCCTTAATTTGTCTCATTGTAACTATTTGCTAAAGTCAACTTTAACATTTTTTCTAGCTTCATCACTTTCAGCATTGAATAAGTCACGAGCTTTAAATTTAAACATTCCAGCGATTATATTAGATGGAAATACTTCCAATTTTGTATTATATATTGTTACAGAATCGTTATAAAATTGTCTTGCAAAAGAAATTTTATTTTCAGTATTTCTTAATTCTTCAGATAATTCTGAGAAATTTTGATTAGCCTTTAAATCTGGATAAGATTCAGAAACAGCCATAATTGATTTTAAAGCAGTAGACAATTCACCATCTAGTTTTGCCTTATCGCTAACATTTTCAGCAGCAGCCCAAGAAGTTCTAAGTTCAGTTATTTTTTCGAAAGTTTCTTTTTCATGAGTCATATATCCTTTAACAGTTTCAATGAAGTTTGGAATTAAATCAAATCTTCTTTGAAGTTGAACATCAATTTGACTCCAAGCATTATCAACTTTTATCCTAGCTTGAACTAATCCATTATACATGGCAATAACTGCAACGATAATAATAACTACAACTATTAAAATAATTAATCCTATTGACATCGGAATTCCTCCTATTCTTCTAAAATTTTTATAATAATATCATATTTAAATTACTTATACAATATGAATATGGCAAAAATATGAATAATTGGTAAATATTTTTAAAAATTATGCATATAATATAAATAGATAAAAACCATGTAAAAAGCTACTTACAGAAAATTAGGACAAAGCCAGTTAAATGTAAGGCTAGAGAAATCAGCATTTGGTTAAATTTGACAACAAATATAAAAAATGTTATAATAAATGTGTTGCCAAAAGGAGGTAATTATGAATAAAGAAGAAAAAGCTTCAATATCTATTATGAAAATTATATGCGTAGCAATTATTCTTATACTAATATCAGGAATAGCTGTTATGGCAGTAAACACAGATTTGAAAGATGTAAAAATTATTCTTCAAAATGGATACGAAATGTCAGCTTTAACAGGTAAAGCTACAGTTTCAGAGATTTTAGTAGAAAACAATATTGTTTTAGCAGAAAATCAAAAAACTATCCCAGCCTTAGATGCAGTAGTAGAAGAAGGACAAAGCATACAAATAACTGATAAATCATACAATGAAGTTCAAATATCAAAAATATCAGAAGAAGGTGTAGAAACTTCATTAGAGCAATTATTAGAAAACTATGCTCCAATTACTGAAAAAATAGTAGTTGAACAAGTAACAATACCATATGAAACAATTACAAAAAACACTTCAAATTCAGAAGAAAACACTATTAGTAAAGTATTAAAACAAGGTAAAGATGGTTTGAAAGAAGTAACATATAAAGTAAAATATCAAAATGAAAAAGAAATTGAAAAAACAGTGATTTCTGAAAAAGTAATTTCAGAACCAATAAACAAAATAGTTCAAATAAACAAAAAAGTTACAACAAATGTTACATCAAGAAGTTCTAGCTTACCAAGAGGAACAAATGCGAATGCAGGAGGAACAGTATATAAAATAACAGCATATTGCCCATGTGCAAAATGTTGTGGAAAAACAAATGGCAGAACTGCTGCAGGAACAAAAGCAACAGCAGGAAGAACAGTTGCAGCATCATCAAAATTTGCATTTGGAACAAAATTAAATATAGGTGGACACACATATGTAGTAGAAGATAGAGGTGGAGCAATAAAAGGAAACAAAATAGATATTTTTGTTAATTCACATTCAGAAGCATTAGCATGGGGAGTTAGATATTTACCAGTAAGTGTAGCCCAATAATAATTAATTGAATATTAAAATAAAACAGGTAATAATAAAGTAATTTAGCTTTAAAGTACCTGTTTTTTGTATATTATAATTTTACTATGACTTTTATAATATATAAAACATAATATCTACAAATATTATTGTGTTATTATTTGTTCTATTGATATTTGCTTGAATATATAGTAAAATAGTTTCAAGTTAAAAGAAAGGAGAATGATTCTATATTTGGAAATTTAAGCTAAAATAGAATTATAAGTATAATTAAAGAATGAAATTAGTATCATGGAACGTAAATGGAATAAGAGCATGTTTAACAAAAGGGTTTGAAACATTTTTTAAAGAAGTTGATGCAGATATATTTTGCATACAAGAAACAAAATGTCAAGAAGGACAAGTAGAATTAGAGTTTGATGGTTATACAAGTTATTGGAATAGTGCAGAAAAGAAAGGTTATTCAGGAACAGCTATATTTACTAAAAAAGAACCACTTTCAGTAAAATATGGAATAGGAATAGAAGAACATGACAAAGAAGGTAGAGTAATAACTTTAGAATTTGATAAATTCTATATGGTAACTATATATACTCCAAACTCAAAAAGAGAACTAGAAAGACTTGAATACAGACAAATATGGGAAGACGAAATAAGAAAATATTTATTAAAATTAAATGAGACTAAACCAGTAATTATGTGTGGAGATTTAAATGTAGCACATAAAGAAATAGACTTGAAAAATCCAAAAACAAATACAAGAAATGCAGGATTTACAATAGAAGAAAGAAACAAAATGACCGAATTACTTGATGCTGGATTTACAGACACATTTAGATATTTATATCCAGACAAAGAAAATGCATATAGTTGGTGGTCATATATGAGGAAAGCAAGAGAAAAGAATGTAGGATGGAGAATAGATTATTTTATAGTATCAAAAGATATAGAAAACCAAATAAAAGAAGCAACAATATATTCAGAAATATTAGGAAGTGACCACTGTCCTGTAGGATTAGAAATGTCTATTTAGGGACAGGTCCAAAGTGGACATGTGACATTTAATAAAGAAAAAAGGAGAAAAATATGGGAGAAATAAAAAATCACGGAAAAAAATGGTTTTATTGGTTTTTACTAGGAACTGTATTAATATTACTATATAAGGCTTTAGATAATTTTAGTAGTGTAGCATCTGCTATAGGACAATTTTTTAATATTTTAGCACCATTTCTAGTAGGAATTTTTATGGCATATTTATTATATATGCCATGTAAAAAAATAGAAAATAGTTATAAAAAATCTAAAAATAGATTTGTAAGAAAAAAAGCACGAACGCTAAGTATAATAACTGTATATTTAATAGTATTATTAATAATTATTATATTAATAAATGTCATTTTACCAGTTGTTTGGGAAAGTGTAATAGACCTAATTAATAACGCACAGACATATTATACAATGGCAATAGATAGATATAATAATTTACCAGAAGATTCTTTCTTGAAAAGCCAGGTAATAAATAAATTGGTAGAAAATGTACAAAATATAGATATTAAACAATATTTCCAATTTGATAAAATAATGGGATATGTAACTAAAGTAGTAGATGCAGTAAGTGGAATAGTAAATATATTTGTAGCGGTAATTGTTTCAATTTATGTACTGGCAGAAAGAGGAAAAATAATAAAGTTTGTAAAGAAATTTGCAGAAGCTATATTTAAAGAAAATGTATATAAAAATATAGATAAGTATTATAATAACTCAAATGAAATATTTTTCCGATTTATAGCTAGTCAATTTATAGATGCTGTAATTGTAGGTGTTTTAGTAACAATAGCAATGTCAATAATGGGAGTAAAATATGCTCCATTACTAGGTTTCTTTATAGGATTATTTAATATGATACCATACATCGGAGCAATTATTGCAGTTGCAATAGCAGGATTAATAACTCTAATAACTGGAGGATTAGGTCAAGCTATATGGATGTTAATAGTTGTAATAATTTTACAACAAATAGATGCGAACATTATAAATCCAAAAATTGTTGGGCAATCATTAAAAATTAGTCCACTATTAGTATTATTTGCAATAACAATAGGAGGGGCATATTTTGGTATGTTAGGTATGTTCCTTGCAGTACCAGTAGTAGCAATTATTAAGATAATTGCTGAAGATTATGTGGATTATAAATTAGCAATAAAAAGAATGAAACATGAAGAAATAGAATAAAAGCAAAAAAGTCATGAAAATATAGTATTTTTATGACTTTTTAAAATATTATAGGTGATTTATAATATATAAATATTCAATATTGCTAAAGTACATAAAAATAATAAATATTTAAAAATAAAAGATAGAAATGACTTGAATTAATTTGTAAATATTGATAAGATATATAAGTAAAGATAAAATTTACAAAATAAAAAAACATAAGATGAAAGGAGAAGAAAAGTGAATAAGAACTTTAAAACAAATTCAAAAGGTATTACATTAATAGCATTAGTGATAACGATAATAGTATTGCTAATACTTGCAGGGGTGTCAATAGCAGCAATAACATCAGATGATGGAATAATAAAACAAGCACAAAATGCTAAAGATGAGACAGAAAAAGCAAATATGGAAGAAAGAATAGATCAAGTAATAATTGAAGTAGAAGGAGCACATAGAAATCCAACATTAAATGATGTAATAGAAGGATTGATAAAAGGAGAAGTAATAGGCTCAGCACAAGATGTTAACAAAGAAACAGGTTCTATAACAACAAAAAATCCAAGTTATATAATAGATGGAAAATTAGATGAATATTTAGAAAATTCAGGAGAAAACGGTAAACCAACAGATCAAGGAACATTAGGAACAGTAACAGGAACTGAAACAACCAATACACTTGTAAAGGACAAGTTAGGAAATGAAGTAAAAGTCCCAGCAGGATTTAAGATAATAAATCCAGATGAAACAGTGCCAGACGGAATAATAATAGAAGATGTAGATACAACAAGACCAACAGTAGGAAGCCAATTTGTGTGGATACCAGTAGGAGAAGTAACAAAGAAAAATAAAACAAAAGTAACGATAAATTTGAGTAGATATACATTTGATGAAGTAACAGGAAAAGAAACAAATCATGGCAATAATCCTATTAGAAGAGATGATGCAGATAAATACAGTTTTGAGGAATTATCAATATCATATAAAGGAAATACTACAGCAAAAAATATAGATGATTTTAAAACAAAAGCGACAACAAGTAAAGGATATTACATAGGAAGATATGAAGCAAGAGACAAAAATACAACAATAGCAAGAACAGAAACAACAAGTGACACAAATCAAGTTGTAAGTACAGCAGAAAATTACGTGTATAATTATGTAACACAACCACAAGCAGCAGATTTAAGTAGAAATATGTATAACAATAGTAATTTTGAAAGTGATTTAGTAAATAGTTATGCATGGGATACTGCAATAGTATTTTTGCAAGCATGTGATAATAGAGAAAATAAAGAAAAACCATATTCTATTCAAGTTAGTATAAATAATAATGCCACAGAACCGAAAGGAACTAATCATCTAAGCAAATCAGATAAGATATGTAATATATATGATATGGCAAGTAATACTGAGGAATGGTCAACAGAAACGTTTGGAGATGATTCTACTCCTTGTACAGGACGTGGAGGAAGGTGGTATTATATAACAAATACTCAGCAAAGATATACAGGATTTTTAGATGACAAATGGGATTATCATTGCTTCAGACCAATTTTATATTTATAGATAAAAGATTAATAATATAATTACTGTCAAAAAGTCATGAAAATACAATATTTTCATGGCTTAATTAAATAATATTAATTAAGTTTTTTAATATTTTTTTTAAAAAGTATAATGATGTATTGCATTAATTTATAAATATTGATAAGATACATAAGTAAAGATAAAAATTTACAAAATAAATAAAACATAAGATGAAAAGAGAAAAAGAAGTGTATAAGAATTTAAAAACAAATTCAAAAGGTATTACAGTAATAGCATTGGCAATAACAATAATAGTACTGCTAATACTTGCAGGTGTATCAATAGCAGCAATAACATCAGATAATGGAATAATAAAGCAAGCACAAAATGCAAAAGAAGAAATAGAAAAAGCAAATATGGAAGAGAGGATAGATCAAGTAATAATTCAAGTAGAAGGAACACATAGAAATCCAACATTAGAAGACATAATTGATGGATTATTAAAAGAAGATATAATAGCTACAAGAGATGATGTTAATAAAGAAACAGGTTCTATAACAACAAAGAATCCGAGATATGTAATAGAAGGAAAATTAGACGACTACTTAGAAAAAACACAGGATGGAAGAAAATATACAGTAACATATAATTATGCAGAAAATGGAGGAAGCTCATCAACTAAAACAACAGATACTATACAAAGCGGTTCAAAAATAGATTTATCACCAACTGCAACAAAACAAGGATATGAGTTTGTTGGATGGAATACAGATAAAAATGCGACAAGTAAAATAGAAAATTTAAATATGGGAACAAGTGATATAACCTTATATGCTATCTATAGTAAAACCATAACAATAACATTTAATTATTATAATGGACGAAATACAGAAACAATTAATAAGCCGGTAATGATTTATAATAAAAATACTAGTACAGATATTACAGTTTTAACAATAGGAAATATAAATGTATCTGGAGAAACATATTATACAAGAGGATGGTCAACTGAAAAATCTGGAAATGCTAGAATTGAAGTATTACCTAATGAAACAGTAAATGTTTCAACAGATAAAACATATTATGCTTCTTATAGTAAAACAGTAACAGTGTCTTATAATGCAGATGGAGGAACAGTAGAACCAGATAATCAAACAGGAACAGTATACATGAACTATGCTGGAGAAGAAATTGCAGCAACAATTACTATAAGCAGTCAAACACCTTCGAAAGCTGGCTGGAATTTTTCATATTGGTATGGAGATGCTAAAACTTATTTGCCATCTGAAACAATATCAATTTATAGAAACTTAGAGTTAGTGGCAAATTGGCAAATGCCAATGTTTACGATATATATAGATGGTGTACAATATGGATTAGACTCAGGTATGAATTGGAGAAAATGGGTGGAATCATCATATAATACAGGAGGATTTGTAATAGCACCAAATGGAAATGTTATGGATTCATCATATACTAAAATAGTATATGATTCTACTAATAACAATCCAGTAAATGAATATCAAAGTATACAAAGATTTATAAACTTTTATACAAAGTAATAAAATAAAAACCTCGCATTTAGAGGTTTTTATTTTTTGTGTATAAATTAGTAAAATTTCAAAAGTATAATATGGTTAAAAATAGCTATGAAATTATTATAACAACAATAAAAAATGCAGCTTAATAGTTAAAATATATATTAAGTTTTGGTTGCATTAGAATTTTGAATGCACAATTTATAAAAAAAGCGGCAAATTGTATTCAAACCGTTGACTATAACGTTTTTATATGATAAAATTATATGCAGATATTTTTATTCAAAAGTTTAAAATTAAGAGAAGAGGAATTAAAGTCAAGTAGCCCTAGGGTTTTAGTTGTGTGAGCAGACAATATAAAAACTTAGACAAGCAACTTGAATTTTAAGAAGGACTTCTTTTAAAAAAGATAAATTTTCATTCTGCTTAAAATTTTTTATGAGGTGATTTTTTTGAAAGTAAAAGAAGTTAACTACGAGAAAGCTTCTCGTAAAGATTTCGCAAAAGTTGGCGACTTTATTGAAATGCCAAACCTTATTAAAGTCCAAAAAGATTCATACGACAATTTCATACATGAAGGATTAGGAGAAGTATTAAAAGATATTTCACCTATTGAGGACTATTCAGGCAACTTAGTTCTTGAATTTTTTGACTATTACATGGAGGACAAAACAAAATACTCTGTAGAAGAAGCAAAAGAAAGAGATGCAACATATTCTACAAGATTACATGTAAAAGTACGTTTAATTAATCGTGAAACAGGAGAAATCAAAGAACAAGAAATTTATTTAGGTGACTTCCCTCTTATGACAGATAGTGGAACATTTATTATAAATGGTGCAGAAAGAGTTGTAGTAAGCCAATTAGTACGTTCACCTGGATGTTATTATGGAGAAGAATTTGATACAAAAACAGGAAAAAGAACATACAACTCAACAGTAATGCCTTTAAGAGGAGCATGGCTAGAATATGAAACAGATGGAAACGACATATTCTGGGTACGTGTTGACAGAACAAGAAAAGTTCCTGTAAGTACATTATTAAGAGCGATAGGATTAGCAACAGATAGCCAAATTTTGGACTTATTTGGTGATGAAGAATTGCTAAAAACAACTCTAAATAAAGATACAATAAAAGACCAAGACGAAGCTTTAATTGAAATTTATAAGAAATTAAGACCAGGAGAATTACCAACAGTAGAAGCTGCTAAGAACTTATTTAATGGTTTATTCTATGACAATAGAAGATATGACTTAGCAAAAGTTGGTAGATATAAATTCAACCAAAAATTATCATTAGCTTCAAGAATTGAAGGTAAAATTTCATCAAAAGATATTATAGATAGCGAAACAGGAGAAGTTCTTGTTCAAGCTGGAGAAGTAATATCAGAAGAAACAGCAAAAAACATTCAAAATTCAGGAATTAACATTGTAGATATCACTGTAGGAGATAGAATTATAAGAATTATAGGAAACGGTACAGTTGATATTCATGCAGTATTACCAACATTAGATTTAAGCAGTTTAAATATAAAAGAATTAGTAAATTATAATGTATTAAAAAGTATAATTGATAATACAGAAGAAAAAGATTTACTAAAAGCATTAGAAGAAAGAATAGAAGAATTAATACCAAAACATATAACAACAGAAGATATGATAGCATCTATAAGCTGGTTATTAAATTTATCACATGGACTAGGTTCAGCTGATGATATAGACCACTTATCAAATCGTAGAATTCGTTGTGTTGGGGAATTATTACAAAACCAATTTAGAATTGGTTTAACAAGACTTGAAAGAGTAGTTCGTGAAAGAATGACAATACAAGACTTAGATGTTGTAACACCTCAAACATTAATAAACACAAAACCAATAACATCTGCAATTCGTGAATTCTTTGGAAGCTCACAATTATCTCAATTCATGGATCAAACAAATCCACTTTCAGAATTAACACATAAAAGAAGAATTTCAGCATTAGGACCAGGTGGATTAACAAGAGAAAGAGCTGGATTCGAAGTACGTGACGTTCACTATACACATTATGGTAGACTTTGCCCTATCGAATCTCCAGAAGGACCAAACATTGGTCTTATATCTGCACTTTCTTGTTTCTCACAAATCAATGAATATGGATTTATAGAAACACCATATAGAAAAATTAATCCAGAAACACATCAATTAACAGATGAAGTTGAATATATGAGTGCTGATGTAGAAGATAATTACATAATAGCTCAAGCATCAGAACCAATAGATGAAGATGGAAGATTTATAAATAAAAGAGTTAGAGTAAGAAACAGAAATGAAGTTATAGAAGTTGACAGAGATAGAGTTCAATATGTAGACGTATCTCCAAAACAATTAGTTTCTGTAGCAGCAGCAATGATACCTTTCTTAGAGCATGACGACGCAAAAAGAGCTCTTATGGGTGCTAACATGCAACGTCAAGCTGTACCACTAATGGTAACAGAAAGTCCAATAGTTGGAACAGGTATGGAATATAGAGCAGCAAAAGACTCTGGAATTTTAATCTTAGCAGAAGATGATGGTGTAATCGAAAAAGTTACTGGAGATTATATCACTGTAAAATATAAAAATGGAAAAACAGTAACACATAAGTTACGTAAATTTAAAAGAACAAATGGTGGAACATGTATCAACCAAAAACCAATTGTAAAAAGAGGAGAAATCGTTAAAAAAGGTGATGCCATAGCAGATGGACCATCAACTAAAAATGGAGAAATGGCACTTGGTAAAAACGTATTAGTTGCTTTCTCTACATGGGAAGGTTACAACTACGAGGATGCTATCTTAATTAACGAAAAACTTGTAAAAGAAGATGTATTTACATCAATTCATATCGAAGAATATGACTGCGAATGTCGTGATACAAAACTAGGAGCAGAAGAAATCACAAGAGATATACCAAATATTGGTGATGACTCATTAAAAGACTTAGACGAAAATGGAATTATCAGAATTGGTGCAGAAGTAAGGCCAGGGGATATCTTAGTTGGAAAAGTTACACCAAAAGGTGAAACAGAACTAACAGCTGAAGAAAGATTATTAAGAGCTATCTTCGGTGAAAAGGCTAGAGAAGTAAGAGATACATCATTAAGAGTACCACATGGAGAAGCTGGAACAATAGTAGATGTTAAAATATTTACTAGAGAAAATTCAGATGAATTAGGACCTGGTGTAAATCAAATTATTAGATGTTACATTGCAACAAAAAGAAAAATATCAGTTGGAGATAAAATGGCTGGACGTCATGGTAACAAAGGTGTTATCTCAAGAGTATTACCAGAAGAAGATATGCCATTTATGCCAGATGGTACACCAATAGATATCCTATTAAACCCATTAGGTGTTCCTTCTCGTATGAACTTAGGTCAAGTTTTAGAAGTTCATTTGGGTGGAGCTGCAAAAGCATTAGGATGGAAAATTTCTACACCAGTATTTGACGGAGCAACAGAACAAGACGTAAGAGACCTACTAAAAGAAGCAGGTATGAGTGAAGATGGAAAAACAATTCTATATGATGGTAGAACAGGAGATCCATTTGATAAACCAATTACAGTTGGTGTTATGTACATGTTAAAACTTCACCACTTAGTTGATGATAAAATACATGCTCGTTCAACTGGACCATACTCATTAGTAACTCAACAACCTCTTGGAGGTAAAGCACAATTTGGTGGACAACGTTTTGGAGAAATGGAAGTTTGGGCATTAGAAGCATATGGAGCAGCATACACATTACAAGAAATGCTAACAGTAAAATCAGATGACGTTGTAGGACGTGTTAAAACTTATGAAGCAATTGTTAAGGGAGAAAACATCCCAGAACCAGGAGTTCCAGAAAGCTTTAAAGTATTAGTTAAAGAACTTCAATCTTTAGGATTAGACATACGTTTATATTCTGAAGATAATCAAGAATTAGAGCTAAAAGAAAATATTGACGAAGGAATCGAATATGATCCAGAAAAAGATAAAAAGATTTTAGCTGAAGAAGAAGTTGTTGTATCAGATGAATTAGAAGATGGATATGGAGAAGAATTTGATAATGATTCTTTACTTGAAGAAGACTTAGAAGATAGTGACGAACTATTCCAAGATTTAGATGATGAAGGCGAAGAATTACTATATGGTAATGATTTAGCCCAAGACAACATAGATAATGATGAAGATAATTTATAAAAAATAAACCTAATTGAATAAATTTTAAAAAGGAAAGAGGCGACAGGAAAGAATTGCAAGAGCGGTGGTTAGTCCTCTTAACCTGTTTTAAAATTACCAAAACAAATTCGTACGAAGGGAGAATAATAAGTGGACGAATTAGATGTTTTTGATAAAATAAAAATTGGAGTTGCATCAGACGAAAAAATAAGAGAATGGTCAAAAGGTGAAGTTAAAAAACCTGAAACTATAAACTATAGAACATTAAAACCAGAAAAAGATGGTTTATTCTGTGAAAGAATATTTGGACCAACAAAAGACTGGGAATGTCACTGTGGAAAATATAAAAGAATTCGTTATAAAGGAATTGTTTGTGATAGATGTGGTGTTGAAGTAACAAAGGCAAAAGTTAGACGTGAAAGAATGGGACATATAGAACTTGCTGCACCAGTTGCTCATATTTGGTATTTTAAAGGAATTCCAAGTAGAATTGCTTTAATGCTAGACATTTCACCAAGAAATCTAGAAAAAGTTATATATTTTGCATCATATGTTGTAACTGATAAAGGAACAACAGGATTAGACAAATGCCAAGTTTTAAATGAAAAAGAATATCATGAAGCACAAGAAAAATATGGTAGAGGTTCATTTAAAGCAAAAATGGGTGCTGAAGCAATAAGAGAATTATTAGAAGAAATTGATATTGAAAAACTATCAGAAGAAATTAAAAAAGAACTAGAAACAGCTAGTGAACAAAGAAAAGTAAAATTAGTAAAAAGACTAGATACTGTAGAAGCATTTAGACTTTCAGGTAATAAACCTGAATGGATGGTTATGAATGTTGTACCAGTTATTCCACCAGAATTAAGACCAATGGTACAATTAGATGGTGGTAGATTTGCAACATCAGACTTAAATGACTTATATAGAAGAGTTATAAACAGAAATAATCGTTTAAAAAGACTATTAGAATTAGGGGCACCTGAAATAATAGTAAGAAACGAAAAAAGAATGTTACAAGAATCAGTAGATGCTTTAATTGATAATGGTAGACGTGGTAGACCAGTAACAGGAGCTGGAAACAGACCATTAAAATCATTATCAGATATGTTAAAAGGAAAACAAGGACGTTTCCGTCAAAACTTACTTGGAAAACGTGTTGACTATTCAGGACGTTCAGTTATCGTTGTAGGACCTGAACTTAAAATATATCAATGTGGTTTACCAAAAGAAATGGCAGTAGAATTATTCAAGCCATTTGTTATGAAAGAATTAGTAGGTAGAGGAATTGCTCAAAATATTAAAAATGCAAAAAGAATGGTAGAAAAATTAAGACCAGAAGTATGGGAAATATTAGAAGATGTTATAAAAGACCATCCAGTAATGTTAAACCGTGCTCCGACATTACATAGACTTGGTATTCAAAGTTTTGAGCCAGTTCTAGTAGAAGGTAGAGCAATAAAACTTCACCCATTAGTTTGTGAAGCATTCAACGCTGACTTCGACGGTGACCAAATGGCAGTTCACTTACCATTATCACCAGAAGCACAAGCAGAATCAAGATATTTAATGTTATCTACAAATAACTTATTAAAACCACAAGATGGTAAACCAGTTGCAACACCTAGACTTGACATGATTTTAGGTTCATACTACTTAACAATGGTATTAGAAGGAGAAAAAGGAGAAAATAAATACTTTAAAGATCCTGAAGAAGCAATAATGGCTTTTGAAAACCATGAAGTAGGAATTCATGCTAAAATATTTGTAAGAATAACAAAAGAAATTGATGGAGAACTAAAATCTAAAAAAATAGAAACAAGTGTTGGTAGAATTATATTTAACCAAGGAATACCTCAAGATTTAGGATTTATAGACAGAAAAGAAGATCCATTCCAATACGAAATAAGTTTCCCAGTTATGAAAAAATCAATGGGAACAATTATTGAAAAAGTAATAAGAACACATGGACTAACTGAATCTGCAAAAGTTATAGACTATATCAAAGCCTTAGGATTTAAATATTCAACACTTGCAGGTATCACATTCTCAATGGACGATGTTAAAGTACCACCAGCTAAAAAAGACATCTTAGCAAAAGCTGATGAGCAAATAGAAAATATCAGAAAACAATATGTACGTGGTTTAATAACTAACGAAGAAAGATATAATGCAGTTATTAGTACATGGGAAAAAACAACAGGCGAAGTTAGTAAAGCTATGGAAGATAACTTCGATGAATTAAACCCAATATACATGATGGTTAAATCTGGAGCCCGTGGTAATATGAACCAATTACGTCAAATTGCAGGTATTCGTGGACTTATGGCTAGTACAACAGGTAAAGCTGTTGAAATTCCTATTAGATCATCATTTGCAGAGGGTCTAGATGCATTGGAATACTTTATTTCAGCCCATGGAGCTCGTAAAGGACTTTCAGATACAGCGTTAAGAACAGCTGACTCTGGATATTTAACAAGAAGATTAGTTGATGTATCACAAGATATAATTGTTAGAGAACATGACTGTGGAACAGATGAAGGTTATGTTGTATATGACATAAAAGACGGAAATCAAATAATTGAAAAGATGCAAGAAAGATTAGTTGGAAGATTTGCTGTAAATAATGTATATCATCCAGAAACAAAAGAATTAATTGTTGATACAGATACAATGATTAATGAAAAAATTGCTGATGATATCGTTGCAGCTGGAATTGACAAATTAGAAGTACGTTCAGTACTAGGATGCCACTCAAAACGTGGTGTATGTCAAAAATGTTATGGTATGGGATTAGCAAGAAGAGATTTAGTATCAATAGGAGAATCAGTAGGTATAGTTGCTGCACAATCAATTGGTGAGCCTGGTACACAGCTTACAATGAGAACTATCCACTCAGGTGGTGTTGCAGGTGTAGCAGATATTACACAAGGTCTTCCTAGAGTTGAGGAATTATTTGAAGCTAGAAAACCAAAGGGATTAGCAATAATCACAGAAATAGCTGGTAAAGTAAAAATAAAAGAAACTAAGAAGAAAAAAGAAGTTATTGTAACATCTGGAGATGATTCAAGAACTTATACAATACCATTTGGTTCAAAAATGAAAGTAAAAGATGGAGACATGGTAGAAGTAGCACAACCACTTATTGAAGGTTCTGTAAATCCAGGAGAATTACTAGAAATCAAAGGACCAGAAGGAGTATTTGAATACTTGATTTCTGAGGTACAAAAAGTATATAGAAATCAAGGTGTTGATATCAATGATAAACACGTTGAAGTAATTGCAAGACAAATGCTTAAGAAAATCAGAGTAGAAGACAATGCAGATACGGATATGTTCCCAGGAGCATTAATCGATATGTATGAATTCGAAGCAAAAAATAAACAAGCAATAGAAAATGGCAAAAGACCAGCAACAGGAAAAAGAGTACTACTTGGAATTACAAAAGCATCACTTGCTACAGATAGCTTCTTATCTGCTGCATCATTCCAAGAAACAACTAGAGTATTAACAGAAGCAGCTGTTAAAGGTAAAGTTGACGACTTAATTGGATTAAAAGAAAATGTTATTATTGGTAAATTAATCCCAGCAGGAACAGGTATGCAAAAATACCAAAACATTCATATAAATACAGAAAAAGAATTAGAAGAAACAGCAGATATAGAAGAAGCTGTAAATCCAACTACAATTGAAGCTGAATAACCTGATTTTGTAGTAAGAGGAAAAAATATTTTAACTTAGTAAATAAAAACATAAGTAAAAAAACAAGTAGGTATTATTTATAAAATACTTTGTGTGTCGCAACCACATAATTAAATTGTTGTTGGTTGCTCCAATCGCACTCGCTAAAGCTCGTTTGGTCGCTTACGCAGTATTTTATAAATAATACCTACTTGTTTTTTTAATAGATTTATTAAAAATGGAAAATTCATTTAATTTATGAATGTTTTAAATATAAAAAATGTTTAAATAGTAAAAATAACAATATTATTTTCAATTTTTAAAATCAGTTAAATACTTGTGGTTTCTTGACAAAAGGTGCTTTTACGAGTAAAATATAATAGAGTAAATAGAAGGAGATTACTATGCAAAATAATAATAGAAAAGTATTGGAAACAATAGTATCTAGAACTAAAATATATTTAGCTATCATTTTAGTTTTATTGATAATTGTTAGCATAGAAAATATATATATGTTAATTCCATCAATTATAATTTATCTAATAGTTGTTGGATATACTTATTATGCAAACAAAAAAAGAAAAAGTGAAATTTCAGAAACATTGCAAGATTTAACTTTAACAATAGATACAGCAGCAAAAACGAGTTTAATTAATTCGCCATTTCCACTAATTATTTTAGAAACAGATGGAAATATAATATGGAGAAGTACAAAATTTACAACAGAATTTGTAAATATTGATATAAACATATATTTGAACGATTTAATAGATGAGGTAAAGAAAAAGACAGAAGAAAAAAATGGAATAGAAAGAAATAAAGACATTATAAAACAAATAAAAATAGGAAAAAAATACTATAAAATAATAGGTAGATATGTTAACTTTAGAAATAAATCTAAAGAAAAAAGAACTAAAAGAGAATACATGATTATATTATATTTTATAGATATAACAGAAAATGTGAAACTACAAAAAGAATATACAGATTCAAAATCATGTGTAGGAATCATAATGGTGGATAACTATGAAGAAAACATGCAAAGACTAGATGCAAGTGAAAAACCTCAAATAATGGCAGAAATAGATAAAGAAATGTATGACTGGGCAAACAAAGCAAATGGTGTATTAATAAAATCAGATAGAGATAGATATGCATTATTATTTGAACAAAGATACCTAGAAAAAATAAAGGAAGATAAGTTTAGTATATTGGACAAAATAAAAGACATTAATACAAAAGAAAAAGTTCAATTTACATTAAGTATAGCATTATCAAATGAAGGAAAAACAGATAAAGAAAAATATAAATCTGCACAGTCAGCGATGGATGTAGTATTAGGACGTGGTGGAGACCAAGCTGTAATTAGAGAAAATGAAATATACAAATTTTTCGGAGGCAGAGCTGAAGAAGTAGAAAAAAGAACTAAAGTAAAAGCAAGAGTAGTTGCACATGCTTTAGAAAATTTAATAAAAGAATCAAGTAAAGTTATGGTTATGGGACATACAAATGCTGATATGGATAGTATGGGCTCATGTATGGGAATATATAGACTGGCTAAATCACTAAATATAAATGCATATATTGTATGTAGTGATAATTCTGCATCTTTACAACCATTTATAAAAGAAATAAGTAAAAATCCAGAATATGAAGATGTAATTATAAATAAAGAAGTAGCACTAGAAAATGTGGATGAAGATACATTATTAGTAGTTGTAGATACACACAAAATAAACTATGTAGACAGTCCAGAACTATTAGAAAAAGTACCAAAAATTGTAGTTATAGATCATCATAGAAGAAGTACAGCATTTATTGAAAATGCCACATTAATGTTCCAAGAAGTATATGCATCTTCAGCAGCGGAATTAGTAACAGAATTATTACAATATGCAGAAGTTAAGGTGGACTTAAAAACAGTAGAAGCAGAAAGCTTATATGCAGGAATAATGATGGATACAAAAAACTTTACATTTAAAACAGGAGTAAGAACATTTGAAGCAGCAGCATATTTGCGTAGATGTGGTGTAGATATAATAAGAGTAAAAAAATGGTTCCAAAGTGATTTTTCAAGTTTCAATATAATAGCAGATATAGTAAAAAAATCAGAACTAATTGGAAATGGAATAGCAATATCAACATATGACGAAATAACTAAAGATGCAAGCTTAATTTGTGCTAAAGCAGCAGACGAATTACTTACAATAAGTGACATAACAGCATCATTTGTATTAGGAAATACAGGAAATAGAATATGTATAAGTGGACGTTCAATAGGGGATATAAATGTACAATTAATTCTTGAAAAATTAGGAGGAGGAGGTCATATAACTTTAGCAGGAGCTCAAGTTGAAAATATGACAATGGAAGAAACAATTCAAGAACTAAAAAATAGAATTAATGAATACTTCTCAGAAATAGAAGCATAAAACAAAAGATAGGAGTTAGAATGCTATGGAGCTTTTAAGGAAATTAAAAAAAAGTGAACAAGGTTCAATTACAATATTTGTATTATCTAGTTTGTTAGTAGTTCTATTAACCATGATAGTTATATATGGAAGTATGACTAATAAATTATCATCTCAAGCTGAGCAAATAAGAAAAATACAAGAGGAATATAAACAAGATGATAGCATGATGGACCAATTATATGAACAAAATTATGATATAATAGATGAATTACAAATCGGAGATACAGTAACATATACTCCAACTGGAACATATAACTGGCAGGCAGAATATTATTCACCATCAATGATATCTGGAACAGATGATGTAATGTTAGATAGTAGTAAGGAAGAATATAAAATAAGCACATGGAGAGTATTAGACATTGACAAAGAAAATAAACAAGTAACATTAGTGCCAACATCTCCAACAATAGGAAAAGTACTTTTACAATATGCACAAGGATATAACAATGGTGTGAAATTATTAAATGATGCATGTAGTAGTTTATATGGAAATTCAGCAAAAGGAATAAAGGCAAAAAGCATTAATATTGAGGATATAGAAAAATATATGACACCAGAAGCCTTAGCAAATGCTCATGAATATACGAATGTAATAAAATATGGACAGCAAGTAGCAATGCCATATACATTTAACGAAAGCTATCCAACAATATATGAAAAAGAAAATTTAAGTGTAATAGATGAAAAGAAAAATGTGAATGGGCTACTAATTAGTGAACAAATAGAATTAATTGGTAAAACAGATGATGGGGCATATGATGGAAAAAAAACCGCTACAAGTATTCAGCCATATCAAACATATTGGGAAAAAGATAAAAATTTTATGCAAACAGCTTTTAAAAAAACAGTAAATGGAATAAATTATTATGATTTGATAATTCCTAAAGGTTTAAATACTACGTATTGGATAGCTTCACGTGCTATTAATACTTATACAGATTATTTTGAATTTAGTATACGTGCAGTTTATGAGGGGAATGTGAGTGCAAGATATATGTATTATGCGCATGATAAAAAAATATCATTTAGTCAAGGTAAATTTTCTATATTCCCTGTAGTTTCTTTAAATTATAGTCATATAATAAAAGATGCATCAAATGGATATGTTGTAAAATAATAAAATTTAAGTTTTAAATAATAAGCGATATAGAAAGGCGTGATAATATGAAAGTAATATTAAAAGCAGATATAAAAGGAGTAGGAAAAAAAGACCAAGTAATAAGTGCATCAGATGGATATGTAAGAAACTTTTTATTTCCTAAAAATTTAGCAGTAGAAGCAAATGCAGAAAATATGAGTAAACTAAAAGCACAAGAAAATTCAAAAGCATATAAAAAAGGACAAGAAAAAGAAGAAGCTAAAAATATAGCTGAAAAAATGTCAAAAATTCAATTAAAAGTACCAGTAAAAGCAGGAGAAAACGGAAAAATATTTGGAGGAGTATCAGCAAAAGAAATAGCAGACTTACTAAAGGAAAATTATAATATTGAAGTAGATAAGAAAAAAATAGATTTAAAAGAAACAATAAAAACACTAGGGTTAAGAACAGTAGAAATAAAATTGTTTGAGGGTGTAATCGGAAAATTAAAAGTAAATGTTATTAGTAAATAAGATGTCCTATTAGGGACGTTTCTGAAGTGGACATTTTGGAAAAAAATTGCAAAAATGTCCACTTCAGAAACGTCCCCAATAGGACAAGAATGGAGAAAAAAATGGAATTAGGAAAGGTACCACCAAATGATGTAGAAGCAGAACAAGCTATAATAGGAAGTATGCTTACAGATAGAGATGCTGTTATTTCAGCTGTTGAGGTGCTAAAAGAAGATGATTTTTATAGAGAAGATAATAAATCTATATATAGAGCTATTTTAAATTTATATAATAAATCTGAGCCAATTGATATTATTACTGTAAAGTCAGAGCTAGAAAGTATGGGGAAATTTGACCAAATTGGTGGATTAGAGTATTTAGCTGAATTACCTGAAAAAGTTCCTACAACAGCAAATGCTATGAAATATATTAAAATAGTAGAAGAAAAATCAACATTAAGACAGTTAATAAAAACAGCTAATGAAATTATTGAATTAGGTTATAATCCAACAGAAGATGTAGAAGACATTATGGAAGGTGCAGAAAAGAAAATATTTAATGTTATGCAAGAAAAAAACCAAAAAGGATATGAACCTATAAAAGATGTTTTAGTCGAATCATTTACTAAATTAGAAGAACTATATAACAGAAAACAACATATAACAGGTGTTCCATCTGGTTTTATAGAACTTGACTATAGAACAGCAGGATTTCATGGTTCAGAATTGATACTTATAGCTGCAAGACCTGCTATGGGAAAAACAGCATTTGCACTAAATATAGCAACAAATGCAGCAGTAAGAGCAAATGTCCCTGTTGCAGTATTTAGTTTGGAAATGTCAAAAGAACAGTTAGTAAACAGAATTTTATGTAGTGAAGCAATGGTAGACAGTAACAAAGTTAGAACTGGTAAATTAGAAGAAGATGATTGGACTAAACTTGCAGGAGCAATAGGACCTTTATCAGAAGCAGAAGTATATATTGACGATACACCAGGTATAAATATAACTGAGATAAGAGCAAAATGTAGAAAACTAAAAATAGAAAAAAATATAGGTATGGTTGTAATAGACTATTTGCAATTAATACAAGGAAGCAATAAAAGAAGTGGTAGTCGTGAACAAGAAATTTCAGAAATAAGCCGTTCTTTAAAAATACTTGCTAAAGAATTAGATGTACCAGTAATAGCATTGTCACAATTGTCAAGAGCTGCTGAACAAAGACCAGACCATAGACCAATGTTATCAGACTTAAGAGAATCAGGAGCAATAGAACAAGATGCGGATATAGTTATGTTTTTATATAGAGATGACTATTATAATGAAGATAGTGAAAAAAAAGGTATAGCAGAAGTTATTATGGCAAAACACAGAGGAGGTTCAACAGGTACAGTAGAACTATTGTGGCTTGGAAGTTATACAAAATTTGTTAATATAGAAAAACGTTTTGATGGATAAAAAGTAAATTAAAGAATTAAAATGTTTATTGTTTAACTATATTGATAAAATTAGCAATTAATGATATTAGATATGAGAAAAATAGCTATAAACTATCTTTTCTCATATTTTAGTTAATATAAAAAATAAATTTATTTTAAAGAAAGTGATAATATGGAAAAAAAAGTTTTAGATACGATTAAAAAGTTCAATTTAATAGAAGAAGGAGATAGAATTGTTATGGCAGTATCAGGTGGTCCAGATTCTATTGCAATGTTAGATATTTTAATCAAAATAAGAGATAAATTAAATTTTACTTTATGTGTTGCACATGTTAATCACATGATAAGAGAAGAAGCAGAAGAAGATAAAAAATTTGTGGAGAATTATTGCAAAAAAAACAACATAGATTTTTATTCAAAAAGTATAGATGTTCAAAAACTTGCTAATAATAATAAAATAGGTACTGAAGAAGCAGGAAGATTAGTGAGATATGAATTTTTTGATGAAGTTTTAGAAAAAACAAATTCAAATAAAATTGCAATAGCACATAATAAAAATGATAGAGCAGAAACAATTATAATGAATACATTACGTGGAAGCGGTATTTCAGGGCTAAAAGGTATAGAAGCAGCGAGAGGAAAATATATAAGACCTTTAATTGAATGTGAAAGAAGCGAAATTGAAACATATTGTAAGAGAGAAAATATAAATCCAAGAATTGATAAAACTAATTTTGATAACACTTATACGAGAAATAAAATCCGTAATGTCGTTATTCCGTATATACAAAAGGAATTTAATCCAAACATTATAAATACATTGGAAAGATTATCTCAATTAGTATGTGAAGAAGAAGAATATATTGAAAAACAAATTATAAAAACATATATGGATTTATTAATAGAAGAAGATGTACCAAATCAAATAATTTTAGACTTAAAAGCATTCAATAAACAAGAAAAAGTAATAAAATCAAGAGTTTTGATATATACTATAAATAAGCTTTTTAATACAAGTAAAGGAATAGAAAAAATACATATAGAAGATGTAATTAGATTATGTGAAAAGAATATAGGTAATAAATATTTAACGCCAAACAAAAAAATAAAAATTTTAGTAAAAAATCATAAAATTTATTTTTTAAAGCAAATATAAGTAGCCGTAGCTAATTGCCCGAAACCTGCTTGTATGTAATAAAAAAGTCACAAAAAAATTGTTTACAAAAAAAATATAATGTGTTATAAATCAATATGATAAAAATTAAGGGGAACAAGAGGAGGAAATTATTTTGAAAAACGGAATTAAAACATTAGCGATGTGGCTAATAATAGCAGTAATATTTTTAGTGGTATTATCATCAATAGTGGAAAATAGCAATTCAAACTTAAAATATTCAGAATTAATAGCAGATATTAATAGTGGAAAAGTAGAAAATATAGAACTTGATTCAAGTTCTCAAACAGCTACAGTAACATTAAAAGATGATAAAATTAAAAAAGAAGTAAATATTCCAAGTGTAGATAACTTTATGTCATATACAGAAGAATATTTAAAAGAAGGAGCTTTTACATTAGAGCAAAAATCAGAATCAATATTTATGACTGTACTTAGTTTATTAACACCATTTGGATTATTAATAATCTTCTTTATATTCTGGTTCTTAATGATGGGTGGAGCTGGAAATGGCAATGCAGGTGGAAAAACAATGACATTTGGAAAAAGTAAAGCCAAAATGATGACACCAGCAGATAAAAATAGAATCACATTTGAAGATGTAGCAGGTGTAGATGAAGAAAAAGAAGAATTAGAAGAAATAGTAGAATTTTTAAAAAATCCTAAAAAATATACAGATATGGGAGCAAGAATTCCTAAAGGAGTTCTACTTGTAGGGCAACCAGGAACAGGTAAAACATTACTTGCAAAAGCTGTTGCAGGAGAAGCAGGAGTACCATTCTTTATTATAAGTGGTTCAGACTTTGTTGAAATGTTTGTTGGTGTTGGTGCATCACGTGTAAGAGACTTATTTGATCAAGCCAAAAAGAATTCACCATGTATTATATTCATAGATGAAATTGATGCAGTAGGACGTCAAAGAGGTGCTGGACTTGGTGGAGGACATGACGAAAGAGAGCAAACATTAAACCAATTACTAGTTGAAATGGATGGATTTGCAGCAAATGAGGGTGTAATAGTACTTGCAGCAACAAATAGACCAGATGTATTAGACAAAGCTTTACTTAGAGCGGGTAGATTTGATAGACAAATAGTTGTAGGAATGCCAGATGTTAAAGCAAGAGAACAAATATTAGAAGTTCACTCAAGAAAGAAAAGATTAGCAGATGATGTGGACTTAAAAACAATAGCTAAAAATACATCAGGATTTGCAGGAGCAGACCTTGAGAATGTATTAAATGAAGCAGCACTTTTAGCTGCAAGAAGAAATTTAAACGAAATAAGTATGAGAGAAATCGAAGATGCTATGGTTAAAGTAACAATGGGACCTGAAAAGAAAACAAAAGTAAGAAGTGATAAAGAAAATAGATTAGTTGCATATCATGAAGCTGGTCATGCAGTAGTAAGTCATTTCTTATCTACACAAGACCCAGTTCATCAAATATCAATAGTACCAAGAGGCATGGCTGGAGGATATACAATGTATCGTCCAACAGAAGATAAATCATTTATGTCAAAAACAGAAATGGAAGAAAATATAGTATCACTATTAGGTGGTAGAGTAGCAGAAGCTCTTATATTAAACGATATATCAACAGGAGCAAGTAATGACATTGAAAGAGCTACAAAAATTGCGAGAAGTATGGTTACACAATATGGTATGAGCGAAAGAATAGGAACAATAACATTAGGTCAAGGACAAGAAGAAGTATTTTTAGGTAGAGACTTAGCCCATGCAAAAGAATATTCAGAAGAAACAGCAGCAGTTATTGACGAAGAAACAAAAAGAATTGTTGATACAGGATATAATAAAGCAAAACAAATTTTATCAGATAACATAGATAAATTACATCAAGTAGCTGGTGTATTATTAGAAAAAGAAAAAATTGAAGCTGATGAGTTTGAAGCTATATTTAATGGATAATTAAAAATGATATTGGTGATTTTGAGGTCACAGGAAAAATTTATTTGAAAATTTAATAAAAAAACAAGTAGGTATTATTTATAAAGTGTGCTATATAATATCTACTTGTTTTGCTATTTATAATGTATATATTAACTAGGTATAAATGTTTTTTCCTCCAACCCAAAAATCACGACTTAAAAATCAATAATTATCAATGATTTTGTGTTCTGGAGCATGAATAAAAATCATTTATAAAATATAGCAAAAAATCTTGATATTTGGAAGTTTTTAGTATAGAATTATGTCATAAAATTGCAAGGATAAAACAGGAGAATGCATATGAAAAATTATTATGAGTTGTTAGAAGTAAATCCAAAAGCTTCAAGTGAAATAATAGAAAAAGCCTATAAAGTTTTAATAAAACAATGTCATCCAGATTTATATGTAGGAGAAGAAAGAAGATATGCAGAAGAAAGAACAAGAGAATTAAATGAAGCATATCATGTGCTTTCTGATAATTTTTTAAGAAATCAATATGATGCAGAAATAGAAAGGGAAATATTATCTAAACAGTCAACTAAACAAAATATAAATCAATTGAATAATACAAATGTGAAGTCAAAAAGAAATACAACTAAAAAAGTTGAAAAGGAATATGAACAAAATATACAATATAATGAGCAACCAAAAGAAATAAAACAACATAGAGTAGGGACTTTTATGGGGATTGTTGATGTTGCAAAAGAAGTATTCAAAAAGAGAGGAAACTTACCTAAAGAAGCTAAAGGGCTAAAAAGAGAAGACTGGATAGCAGCAGGTATAACTATAGCTATAGTTTTGATACTTGGAATAATTTTATGGTTTATTCCAGCAACTAATGGGTTTATAAGAAGTTTAAATCCATTTTAGAACTTAAAATTAGTATGAAGTGTAACACATAATGAAAAGTTAAATTAAAGATTTAAACTCTAGCTATTGACAAAATATGCTATTTTAAGGTATAATGTATAACGTTATAAGGGTTATCCCACATACCGTTTTGTATGGACCGGAAGGAGGGGAAATAAATGTCAGAGATAAAAGTTAATAATGGTAATATAGAAGATGCTTTAAAGAGATTTAAAAGACAATGTGCACGTAATGGAGTACTTCAAGAAGTACGTAAAAGAGAACATTACGAAAAACCTAGCGTAAAAAGAAAGAAAAAATCAGAGGCTGCTAGAAAAAGAAAATTTAATTAATAAAATGGGAGAATTAGTTTTATACATCTAATTCTCCTTTTTAAGTGTTAGTATATAATCGAGTTTAATAACTAAAATAAGTAATGCAAAATGAATATCTTTTATTTTATATATTCATTTAATGGTTTTATTTTAAAATTCAATTCTCCAAATTCACAAGTTGGAACATATCCAGGCTTAGAATTAATAACATCAGGAATTCTATTTACAACAGAACCACAAGTTAGTTCAACTGTAGCAGGTTTAGCAACAACTATAGTTGTATCAGGTTCACCATAAATAGTCCATTCATTTTTATCAAATTCATCTGGTGCATATACTTTACCAATACATTCACTTTCAATAGTAATTCCTTCTTCAGTTTCAGTAGTAACTACAGCACTCATACCAGTTGCATCACCAGCTTTAACAGTCATACCTAAAGTAGTAGAATATAAATCTTCTTTATAAGTTTGAGGAACACATTTTTGTGTTTGAGATTTAACAGTTAGTCCTAATTTTTCACATAACCAACCATTTACATTCCACATATAAGAAGGTAAGTAATTTCCAGAATTAATTATATTTTGTCTTTCTTCATCACTTATTCTATCAACAGAAGCAACTTCTTTGTCAAAATCATCTAAAGTAAGTCCAGCTCCATGTGCTTTAGCTAGAGCTATACCATATTCTTCAACATTATAACTTGAGCTACCTTTGATTTTTGTTATTTTTTGAGTAGAACCAGCAATAGAAGAAATTAATTGCCCCCAATAAATATCTTGATAACCACTTCCTGTTATAGTACAATTATTCTTTTTAGCTAATTCATCTATTTTATTAGTTAAATTTGGATTAGAATTTGATGGGTAAAATGCTTCTTCACAAGTTGTAATAGCATTAATTCCAAGCTCTGCACATAATAATAAAGCATCTTCTACATCACTTAATAAGCTCATAGTAGTAACAATTGCAATATCAGGTTTAACTTCTTCTAACATTTGTCTAGCGTTTTCAGTACTTACAACTTTTACACCTTTATTCTCAGTACCTAAAATTTCACCAATATCTTTCCCGATTACAGCTGGATTAACATCAATTGCACCAACAATTTCTCCACCCTTTTCATACACATATCTCATTGTGTATAAACTCATTTTGCCTACACCATATTGTACAACTTTTACTTTTCTTTCCATTGAAAAACCTCCAATTCTGCCAATTTGGCTATATAAAATTTTCATAAAGATACTACATTTTGATAGCCTAATTTTATCAATATTATTTCCAATTTTCAAGTTTTTATTAGTTTATGATAAATTAAAATAAAATATTTCAAATCTATTAATAAAACCATAATTATAGTGTATAATAAGTAAGAATAAAAAGGAGGAATTTTAATGGACTATAAAACAATTGAAATAAAAAAAGGAATTAAATTCCATACAATAAAAACAAACAAATTTAAAACTAATCTTATGGCAATATTTTTAACAACAAAATTAAATAGAGAAAATGTAACTAAAAATGCTCTAATTTCTATGCTTTTAAGACAAGGTAGTAAAAACATGAAAACACAAGAAGAAATAACAAAACAAATGGAAGAACTTTATGGAGCAATATTTAATTCAGGATTAGACAAAACAGGAGATAATCAAGTAATAAAACTATATATAGAAACAATAAATGATAAATATTTACCACAACTTGGTGAAAATATGTTGAAAACATCAACTGAAAAACTATTAGAAATAGCTTTTAATCCATATACAGAAAATGGTGGATTTAAAGAACAATATGTAGAACAAGAAAAGAATATGCTAAGAAAGGTTATTGAAGCAAAAATAGATAATAAAGCAAGATACGCACAAGAAAGATGCTTATCAGAAATGTATAAAAATGAACCATATGGATTATTTAAATTCGGATATATAGAAGATTTAGAAAAAATAAATGCAAAAGATTTATATGAATATTATGAAGAATTAATTCAGAATTGCAAAGTAGATATCTTTTTATCAGGAGAATTACAAGGAAATGAAGAAGAATTAATAAAAGAAAATGAGAATATTAAAAAATTAAAAGAAAGAGATGTTATCTATAATAAACCAGAAATAGTAAATAGAGAGGTAGAAGAAAAAATAATAACAGAAAGTTTAGATGTATCACAAGGAAAGCTAGTGTTAGGTTTAAATATATCAATAAACAACGATGATGAAAAATATGATGTTTTAACATATAATACCATATTAGGAGGTTCTGCTAACTCTAAGTTGTTTCAAAATGTACGTGAAAAAGCACATTTAGCATATGCCGCATCTTCTAATTATTATAGATTTAAAAATAATATATTAATAAATTGTGGTATAGAAATTGAAAATTTTGAAAAAGCACTAAAAATAGTAAAAGAACAAATAGAAGATATGAAACAAGGAAAATTTACAGAAGAAGAATTAGAAAATTGTAAAAAGGTTATAATAGCAACTATAAATTTAATTGAAGATGAACAAGACACAGCAATTACGTATTATTTTTCACAAGAGTTATCAGAACAAAGGATAATACCAGAAAAATATATTGAAAGAATAAAAAGTATCACTAAAGAAGATATAATAAAAATTGCTAAAAAAGTAAATATAAATACAATCTATTTTCTGAAAAATTAATGATAAAATTATATAAACTGTATGATTAAAATTATTAGGAGAAAGAAAAGTTGAAAAATAATTGGCATTTATCGTCGTTAAATTTCGATTTTAATTTAATCAACGTACCTGCGTACGCCTAATAAATTAAAATCTCATTTGCCTAGACAAATATCCAATTCTTTTCCAACTAGATTTGTGCCTAAGGAAGGGATAGTAAAATATATGAAGATAATAGAAAACTCAAAAGTTAAAGAAAAGGTATATATAGAAAAACTGAAAAATGGTTTAACTGTTATTATATTTCCTAAAAAAGGAATGCAAAAAAAATATATGATATGGGGGACTAACTATGGCTCAAATGATAATAAATTTATTGTACCAGGAGAAAGCAAGATTACTGAGGTTCCAAATGGAGTGGCCCACTTTTTAGAACATAAGTTATTTGAACAACCAGATGGAACGAATAGTCTAGATACATTAACAGCATTAGGAGTTAATGCTAATGCATATACAACAAATGATCACACAGCATATTTGTTTGAATGTACAGATAATTTTTATCCTGCAATGGACGAGCTAATGGATTATGTACAACATCCATATTTTACAGACGAAAATGTAGAAAAAGAAAAAGGGATTATAGGTCAAGAAATTAGAATGTATGACGACTATCCAGAATGGAAAGTATATTTAAATGCCCTAAATGCTATGTATCATAATAACCCTATAAAAATAGATATAACAGGTACAATTGAGACGATAAGTCATATTGATAAAGAAATTTTATATAAATGTTATAAAACATTTTATCACCCATCAAATATGATAATGGTAATTGCAGGAGATTTTGAACCAGAAAAAATTATCGAAGATGTAAAGAAAAGACTTATAAAAACTGAAGCAAAAGGAGAAATAAGAAGAATAAATTCAGATGAACCAGAAGAAATAGTACAACCATATATAGAAGAAAAGCTAGAAGTAAGTCAACCACTATATACAATAGGGATAAAAGAAGATGTAAATAAATTAGATTCAAATGAACAAGTGAAAAGATATATTGCAATGGAAATATTATTAGATTTAATCTTCGGAAAAAGTTCACAATTATATAAAAAATTGTATGAAGATGGAAAGATATTTGGAGAGCCAAGCTTAAGTTACGAAGTAGGAAGAAAGTATTCACATATATTAATAACAGGTCAGTCAAATGAACCAGAGTTTGTATATAAAGAATTTAAGAAAACAGTAGAAAAAATGCAAAAAGAAGGAATAAACGTAGAAGATTTTGAAAGGTTAAAGAAAAAAGAATATGGTGAATATATAAGAGAATATAATGATGTTTCAGACATAGCAAGGATGTTTTTAACAGATGCATTAAAAGGTATTTGCACTTTTGACTATTTAGAAGATATAAATAGAGTTAATGTAGAATATTTGAATCAATTGTTAAAAAGTGTATTTAAAGAAGAAAAAATGGTGTTATCTATTGTGAAAAATTAAATAAAAATGTATAAAAAAGTAAAAAACAAAAAATGTAATAAAAACGGTATTTATAAATTAAAAAATATAATACCGTTTTTTGCTGTCTAAAGGTGTCGAAAAATAGGAAAATTCGTCATACGAAAATTGCCCAAACAGCTTGAAAATTATTGACTTATAAAAAACAATATGGTAATTTATTAATATACAAAAGAAAGCAAATTAGGAAGGAGAAATAATATGTTGAACGATGAAATTTGTAAATTAAGAGATAAATTAAATAAGAGTATTGAACAAGGTGAAGATTATTCAATTATATATAAAATTAGTATAGAGTTAGATGAACTTATTGCTCAATATTATAAAGATATAAAAAATAATAAAAAAAAACTGATGAAGATGCCAATATAAATTAAAGCCTTTCAATATAATTGAAGGGCTTTTGCGTTGTTTATAAGATAAATATAATGTATATAATTGAAAATGAATAGAAAGTATTTTAAAATTCGTATCTAAATTATACAATCATTACTTGAAAATAGCATAAATATATAATATAATAACAAAATAGAAAAGCAATATCTATAATTAGATAAGCTTACAGAAAACAAAGGTTGTGACAATATGGACACAAAAAATAAAATAATAGTATTAAAATTTGGAGGAAGTTCAGTAGCGGACAACATAAAACTAAATGTTGTTGCACAAAAAATTATTAGCTTAAAAGAAAAAGAAGCTGAAAACATAGTGGTAGTAGTTTCAGCTCAAGGAAAAACTACAGATAAACTAATTAAAGAAGCACAAGAACTATCAGCAGTCCCAGAAGAAAGAGAAATGGATATGTTATTATCAACAGGAGAACAAATAACAGCATCTAAATTAAGTATTCTATTAAATCGCAAAGGATACCAAACAACAGCACTAACAGGGTGGCAAGCTGGTATAAAAACAAATTTAGTTCATGGCAGTGCAAAAATAAAAGAGATTTATACAAAAAGAATTGAAGAAGAATTAGAAAATGGAAAAATTGTAATAGTAGCAGGGTTCCAAGGAATAGATGATAAAGGAGATATAACTACTTTAGGTAGAGGTGGTTCTGATACAACAGCAGTAGCATTACAAGCAGCATTACATGCTGACAAATGTTATATATTTTCAGATGTAGATGGTATATATTCAGCAGACCCTAATATGGTTACTATGGCAAAAAGATTAGACGAAATATCTTTTGACGAAATGCAAGAAATTGCAGATTCAGGAGCCAAAGTATTGCATAATAGATGTATTCAAATCGGTAAAAAATTTGGAATAGATATTATAGCAAAATCTACTTTCTCTGAAAATGGAGGAACTAAGGTTTGTAAAGGAATAGAAACAAGAGAAGTAAAAAGCATCGTAAAAAACGAGGCTTTATTGGTGATTTCTTTAATAAAAAATGAAAATATAAGTAAAAACGACGAATATAAACTATATCAAGATTTATTAAATAAAAATATAATTGTAGAGTGGTTTGAAAAAGAAGAAAATACACTTAAATTTAGGATAAAAAAAGCAGAATTGAATAAGGTACAAGAATTATTAGATAGCAAATATCCAGAATATAATATCTCTCAAAAACAATTAGTAAAATTAACTATTATAGGTTATGGAATAATTCAAGATAATAAAGTACTAAATCAAACAATAGAATTGCTAAAAGCACATAATATTGAAATTGAAAACATCAGTTTAACTCAATCTAAAATAGAAATTGTGTTAAATGATATTGAAGATGAACTTGTAGACTTATTACATAAAAAATTAATAGGAAAGGGAGAGTGAAGAATATGAAAAAAACAATATTCAAAGGCTGTGGAACAGCTATCTCAACACCATTTACGGAAAATGGAGTCAATTTTGAGGAATTTAAAAAATTATTAGAAAATCAAATTGAAAACAATGTAGATGCAATAATCGTTTGTGGAACAACAGGAGAGTCATCTACAATGACTGAACAAGAAAGAAAAGATACAATTAAATTTGCAATAGATACAGTAGCAAAAAGAACAAAAGTAATAGCTGGAACAGGAGCAAATTGTACAAAATCAGCTATTGAAATGTCAAAATATGCAGAAGAAGTTGGGGCAGATGGAATATTAGTTGTTACACCTTATTATAATAAAACAACTCAAGCAGGATTAATTGCTCATTATAAAGCAATTGCAGAGGAAGTATCAATTCCAATAATAATGTATTCTGTACCAAGTAGAACAGGAGTAAATATTACTCCAGAAACATGTTTAGAACTTTCAAAAATAGATAATATAGTAGCGATAAAAGAAGCAAGTGGCAATATATCTCAAGTAGCTAAAATTGCATCTATATGTGGAGACAGTTTGGATATTTATTCAGGAAATGACGATCAAATTATACCAATATTATCTTTAGGAGGAAAAGGCGTAATATCAGTTTTATCAAATGTTATGCCACAATATACACATGACATGACATATAAATATTTTGAGGGAAAAGTAGAAGAAGCTACAAAAATGCAATTAGAAGTAATTGATTTAATAGAAGTACTATTTTCAGAAGTAAACCCAATACCTGTTAAATATGCATTAAATTTAATGGGATATGATTTTGGCAAACCACGTTTACCATTAATAGAATTATCAGAAAAAAATCAAGAAAAAATGAAAGAAGTTATGAAAAAACATAATCTAATAAAATAGAGTTATAAAATTATAAATAATTATAAAAATTCGATGCTTATATAATATTTAAGGAAGGAACGGAAGTAATAATGAAGGTATTAATAAATGGTGCAAATGGAAAAATGGGGGGAGAAGTCTTGAAAGCAATAGAATCTCAACCAGAATTTGAAGTTGTTTGTGGATTTGATTGCCAAGATAGTAACAATAAAGGCTTCCCTATTTATTCAGATATAACAAAAATAAAAGAAAAAGTAGATGTTATAATAGATTTTTCAGTTCCAGTAGCAACTTTTAAAATCTTAGAATATGCAGTAGAAACAAAAACACCTATTGTAATTGCTACAACTGGATTTACAGCAGAAGAAATTGAAAAAATTGAAAATATTTCAAAACAAATTCCTGTATTTAGAAGTTCAAATATGGCATTTGACATTAATCTAATGGCAAGTTTAGTACAAGAAATAGCTAAAGTATTAACAAATGCAGATATTGAAATTCTTGAAACACACCATAACAGGAAAGTAGACAGTCCAAGCGGAACAGCAATTTTACTAGCAAATGCTATAAATGAAGTTTTAGAAAACAAAAAAGAATACAATTTTGACAGAATGCAAAAAAGAGAATCACGTAAAAAAGAAGAAATCGGATTTGCATCTATAAGAGGTGGAAATATTGTAGGAGAACATACAGTAAAATTCTTTGGAGAAAACGAAACATTAGAAGTAAAACATACAGCATATTCAAGACAAGTATTTGCAGAAGGAGCATTACGTGCCGCTAAATTTGTGGTAAAACAACAAGCAGGATTATATGACATGAAAAGTCTAATCTCTTAATGTCCAATTGGGGACAGGTACAAAGAGGATATTTTGGAAAATTATTCCAGAATGTCCTCTTTGTACCTGTCCCTAATTGGACATTTTTTCAATTAATTTTTCCATTATTTGAACAGCATTACTTGCTGCGCCTTTTCTAATATTATCAGCAACAACCCAAATATTAACTCCAGATTCTACACTGTCATCTCTACGTATTCTACCAACAAAAACTTCGTCATGTCCTGTTGCATCAATAGCCATAGGATATTCGTTTTTTTCTGGATTATCTACAACAATTAAATTTGGAAAATCTTTTAAAGTTTGAATTAAGTTTTCTAAATGGAAATCTTTTTCAAATTCAATATTAATTGATTCAGAATGTGAATTACTAACAGGAACTCTGACTGTTGTAGCAGTAATTCTTAAATCTGGTTCATGTAATATTTTTCTTGTTTCATTAATCATTTTAAGTTCTTCTTTAGTGTATCCATTTTCCATAAAAGAATCAATATGTGGTAAACAATTGTTATATATAGGATGAGGGAATTTTTTTAATTCCTTAGAACCATTAGTGTTTGCCAAATCTTCTAAAGCAGATTTTCCAGCACCAGAAACAGCTTGATAAGTAGAATAAACAATTCTTTTTATTTTGTACTTATCATTTAATGCTTTTAATGGTAACATAGCTTGAATTGTTGAACAATTTGGATTAGCGATAATTCCATTATTATTATAAGCATCTTCTATATTTACTTCTGGAACGACTAATGGTACATTTTCGTCCATACGAAAATAACTGCTATTATCTATAACAGTACAACCTTTTGATACTGCAATTGGAGCAAATTTTTTAGAAATATCTCCACCAGCAGAAAATAATGCGAAATCAAAGCCTTCATCAAATGATGTTTCTGTTAATTCTTGTACAACATAATCCTTTCCTAAAAATGCAACTTTATTACCAGCGGAATGTTTACTAGCAAATAAAGTGTAATTTGATATTGGTAATTTTTTTTCTTCTAAAACTTTTAAAAAGGACCTACCAACAAGTCCTGTTGCCCCTACGATGGCTACTTTTAAATCTTTCAATGTATTTACCTCCTAAATTGGGTAATAGTATAAAATAAATTTTAATTAAAACCTATTCTATACTATTCTACTATAAACTATGCAAAAAATAAACTAAAAATTAAAATAAAATAAAACAATTTTCAAAGTTGCTTTTCAAACTAAAATAGTATATAATATTTAGCCAGGTGGAGGAGAAAAAGTATGTTTGTAAACCAAATGATTTTAGAAGATTTATATAAGGATAGTGGTGAAAAAAGAAAAGAGAAAGCCATTAAATATCAAAAGGAAAAAAGAATTAAAATAAAAAAACTAGAATATGTAAATGATAAAAATTTTGAAATTAGTGCAGATGTATATGGAGAAAATACATATAAAACATATATAAATATAAAAAATGGAATTGTTGAAGACGTAACATGCACATGTGAAGATTATTATAATCATTATGGCATTTGTAAACATACACTTGCAACAGTTTTAGAGATTAATAATAATCCACAACATATAGTACAAAATGTGGAAGAAAATTCGCAAATAGAGCAAATAAAAGAAAAAATGGATGCAGTTTTAAAAACTTCAAAAGAACAAACATACAGAAATTTTAAACAAATTGTAAATATATTTTATCAAGAAGAAATGGAAAGTCTTTCAAATAATGGAGAAGATTTAAAAATAGAAGGTAATATAAAATTAGAACCAATTATTTACTATGACAAATTTCAAGGTGATATGAAAATAGAATTTAAAATAGGTACTAGCAAAAAGATGTATAAAATAAAAAACTTAGCAGAATTTTATACAAGAATGATGGAAAAAGACTATTTTAAATATGGAGAAAAATTAGAATTAGTACATACTAAAGATGCTTTTGATACGGAAAGCCAAAAAATATTAGATTTTGTTATGAAATATGCTGAAATCATAAAATATGCTAATTCAAACTCTAATAGTAATTATAGATATTATGGAAAAGCACTTAGTGAAGCAAATATAATCGTTGGAAATAGCGGGATAGATGATTTATTTGACACTTTAGAAGGTAAAGAAGTAAACTTCAAAAGAGACTATAACAATGGAAAAATATTATTTACAGATGAACAGCCTAAAATAAACTTTATCCTAAAGAAAAAAGATAATGAAAGATTTACTTTGTTTCCAAATGTGCAAATTTACGAAGAAATTATTTTAACAGGAAGAAAATATAAATATGTTTTAGATGATAAAAAAATATATAGATGCACAAAAGAATTTGAAAAAACTACGTTAAAGTTACTAGAAATGTTTAAACAAAATTATTTAACAGAAATAGAATTTAGCGAAAATGAATTATCAGACTTCTTCTCAGTGATAATGCCAAAAGTGAAAAATTCAATTATAATGAAAAACATAAAAGAGGAAGAAATAGAAAAATATAGACCAAAAGAACTTATTGTAAAAATGTTTTTAGATTTTGATAAAAATGATTATCTAATAGTAGATGTAAAGTTTTGTTATGAACAAAACGAATTTAATCCACTAGATTTTAAAGTAGTTACTACATTTTCAAGAAACAAAATAAAAGAAACAAAAGCATTAAATATGTTTAGAAAATCAGGTTTTATGTTAGATGTAAAAAATCTAAGATTTATTTTGCCAAATGATGAAGATATCTATAGATTTTTAACCCAAGATATAAATTATTATATGAAAAGTTTTGAAGTAATGGTTACAGAGAACTTTAAAGCAAAACAAATCAGAACACCTAAAATGAGTGGTATAGGAGTAAAAGTAGAAAATGATTTATTATCAATAGACTTAAGTAGGCTAGATATAGATACATCTGAATTAAAAGACATAATGGAAAAATATTCATTAAAAAAGAAGTATCATAGACTAAAAGATGGGTCATTTATAGAATTACAAGAAAATAAAGAAATAGAATTTTTAGATAAACTTGCAACTGGTATGGGAATAGACTATGAAGAACTATCAGAAGGAGAAATGAAATTACCAGTTAATAGAGCGTTGTATCTAAATCAACTATTAACAGGATTAAAAGGAACTGAGATAATAAAAAATTCAGAATATAAAAGTATTATAAATGAATTGAACAAAGACCAACTAGAAGAAAATATGGAAATACCAAAAAACTTAAGTGGAACATTAAGATATTATCAAAAAACAGGATATAAATGGCTAAAAACACTAGACAGATATCATTTTGGTGGGATTTTAGCAGATGATATGGGACTTGGAAAAACAGTACAAATGTTATCTGTGATAGTAGATTATGCTCATAATGTTGGAGGAAGAGCAAGTTTAGTAGTATCTCCAAGTTCGTTAACACTAAATTGGCTAAACGAAGTAAATAAATTTACTCAAAATTTAAAAAGTTGCGTAATACGAGGTACACTAGCAGAAAGAAAAGAAATAATAAACAATATAGAAAATTATGATTTAGTTATAACATCATATGATTTGTTAAAAAGAGATATTGAGTTATACAAAGAGAAAAATTATAAATTTAGATATATTATAGCCGATGAAGCGCAATATTTAAAAAATAGTACAACTAAAAATGCAAAAGCAATAAAACAAATAAAAGCAGACACAAGATATGCGCTAACAGGAACACCAATAGAAAATTCACTATCTGAATTATGGTCAATATTTGACTTTATTATGCCGGGATATTTATTTACATATAGAAAATTTAAAAATACATATGAAATGCCTATAGTAAAAAAAGAAGACGAAAGAGCAATGCAAAAATTAAAAATGTTAATAGAACCATTTGTATTAAGAAGAAATAAAAAAGAGGTACTAACAGAATTACCAGACAAAACAGTAACTGTATTAAATAATGAAATGAATGAAGAACAACAAAAAATTTATTTAAATTATTTGACACAAGCAAAGCAGGAATTATTAGAACAAATAGAACAAAATGGATACGAACATTCACATATGCAAATACTTGCAGCATTAACAAGATTAAGACAAATTTGTTGTCATCCAAGCTTATTTATAAATAACTATAATTCAGGAAGTAGCAAACTTGACCAATGCATGGAAATAATACAAGATGCAATAACAGGTGGGCATAAAATCTTATTATTTTCTGGATATACATCCATGTTTGAAATAATCGAAAAAGCACTAAAAGAAAGTAAAATAAATTATTTTAAACTAACAGGCTCAACTAAAGTTGAAGATAGAATAAAATTAGTAGATGAATTTAATATAAATCCAGATGTGAAGGTATTCTTAATTTCACTAAAAGCAGGTGGAACAGGACTAAACTTAACAGGAGCAGATATGGTTATACATTACGATCCATGGTGGAACATATCAACAGAAAACCAAGCAACAGATAGAGCGTATAGAATAGGACAAAAAAACAATGTACAAGTATATAAATTAATAACAAAAAATTCAATAGAAGAAAAGATATATGAATTGCAAGAAAGAAAAGCAAAATTAGCAGATAATATGTTAGACACAAAAGCTAAATTCATAAGTCAATTATCAAAAGACGAAATAATGAATTTATTTGAGTAAATTATTTATGTCCAATTGGGGACGTTTTTCTTATGGACATTTTGAATTTACTTATAATATCAAATACAAATTTTACCAAAATGTCCATAAGAGAAACGTCCCCAATTGGACAATGAAAAAGGAGAAAATATGAAAGATTATATAACGGTTATAGGTGGAGGACTAGCAGGGTGTGAAGCGGCTTACCAGATAGCAAAACAAGGTATAAAAGTTAGAATATATGAAATGAAGCCACAAAAATTTTCACCAGCACATACTAATAAAAATTTAGCAGAGATAGTATGTAGTAATTCTTTTAAATCAAATTTGTTAACAAACGCATGTGGTTTATTAAAAGAAGAACTTAGAAAATTAAATTCATTATTAATAAAAATAGCAGATAATACGAGTGTTTCAGCAGGACAAGCTTTAGCTGTTGATAGAGAAGTTTTTGCACAGAAAGTAACTGATGAAATTACTAAAAATCCATTAATAGAAGTTATTAATAAAGAAGTAACTAATATAGAAGAAATTAGTCAAGATGGAATAGTAATTATAGCTACAGGACCTCTTACTTCAGAAGATTTAGCAAAACAAATTTCTAAACTTACAGGGGAAGATAAGCTTTATTTTTATGATGCCGCAGCTCCAATAGTTAGCAAATCTAGTATAGATTTTGATGTAGCTTTTTATGGAGATAGATATAGCCAAGAAAAGAAAAAAGATGAAACAATAGAACAATGGAAAGAAAGGCTAGAAAGTCAGACTAAAGAGGAACAAAGTTATATAAATCTTCCTATGACAAAAGAAAAATACGAAGAATTCTATAAAGAACTTGTAAATGCAGAAGTTGTTACATTACACGACTTTGAAAAAAGAGAAATTTTTGAAGGTTGTATGCCTATTGAAATTATGGCAAAAAGAGGAATTGATACATTACGTTTTGGACCACTAAAGCCTGTAGGATTTGATGACCCTAGAACAGCTAAAAGACCCTATGCATTAGTTCAATTAAGACAAGATGATAAGCAAGCAAGTATATATAATTTAGTTGGATTTCAAACTAATTTAAAATTTGGAGAACAAAAAAGAGTTTTTAGCATGATACCAGGATTAAAAAATGCGGAATTTATAAAATATGGAGTTATGCATAGAAACACATATATTAATTCTAGTAATTTATTGGATGAAACTTATAATTTGAAATTAAATAATAATATATATTTTGCAGGACAAATAACAGGAGTAGAAGGATATGTGGAATCAATTTCTTCTGGACTTGTGTCAGCTTTAAATGCATGTGAACAATTTAAGAAGAAAAGCAATAATTTAAAAGAAATAACAAAAATTAGTTTTTCGGAAGAAACAGTAATAGGAGCATTGGCTAAATATATATCAACACCAAACTCGAAGTTTCAACCAATGAATGCAAATTTTGGGATACTACCTGAATTAGAAGGCAAAAAGATAAAAGACAAAAAAGAAAGATATATGAATTTAGCCAAAAGAAGTTTAAAACATTTTGAATAAATTAAGGTCATACAATTCATAAACATAAAAAGTGCAGCTATTTTGTAAAAAGTTGCACTTTTTATGTTACAAATATTACTAAAATATGACATTTTTATTAAAACAGACATAAATCTACATAAAATAGTTGCTAAAAATGTAAAAACTTGTTATAATAAAAAATGAGTAAATATACTTTAGATAAGAGGGAGGTTAAATTATGGAAGAATTAACCAATATTGAAATTAATGATGAAGACTTAAAAGAATTATCTGCTGAAGAATTAGCGGATTTAAAAGTTGAATTAGAAGAATTAATAATGAAATGTGATGAATTATTAGAAAATTATTAGGGGGAAAGGTCATGGAATTAAATGATAAATTAAATGATAAATATAACAAAGATAAAGCAACTTATAAAAAATTAGAAAATATGAAAGCAACATTAAAGAATTTAGAAAAAGACCTAAAAGTAAAAACAAGAGCCAAAGAAGATGCTCAAATAAAACAATTAAGAGCTAAACAAGATGGCGATAAAAAAATTGAAAAAGCTTCTAAAGAAGAAGTGGAAAAATTAACAGATGAAATTGAGGCCTTAAAAGGGCGTATATCTAAAATGAAAGAAAAACTAAAATCAGGGAAAGATAAAGTAGATGGTTATATTAATGAATTGAAAAAAGATCCTGAATTTGAAGCGCATATGAATTCTATATTAGAGAAAAGATATAATAGAAAGTTAAAGAAACTTACAACTGAAAAAGAACAACTTGATAATATAGTAAAACTATGTAATGAACACCCTACGCTAAGTAATAATTTAAAAGGAATTATTCGTTCACAAGAAGAATATGAAAAATTAGGTGAAGAATTAAAAAAATTAGATGCGAAAAAAGATAAAGCAAGAATAGATACAATTAAAGATGAAATGTTGAAATTAAAGAGTAAAAAAGAAATAAATACTAAATCTTTTATGGATTATTGTGGTAAAAGCAACATAAATATAACAAAAGAATACTTAGAAAAATTGGTTTCAGAAAAAGGATTTGCCCATAATAAAAAAGACGGAAGTATTTTACTTGAGAGCTCTTTGAAGAATATGCAAAAGGGATATAATAAACAAATAGCTACATATCAAAAAGCAATTGAAAAAATTCCAGGAGCAGATCTTTCAAAATTTAATGAATCTAAAGACGAAAAAGACGAAAAAGAAGAAAAATTAGAAACTGAAGTAGAAGAAAAAGGAATGTTTAAAAAACTTACAGATAAAATAATGAACAAAGAAGAAACAGATAATCCAGAAAACTTACCAGCTCCTAAATTTAAGTGGTGGGAATTTAGAAAGAGATTTAATTCTTGGAGAGAAGAAAGAAAAGCTTCAAAAAACAAAAAAGAGCAAGAAGAACAAACAGAAGAAAATAAAGAACCAGCTAAATCAAAAACATCTGAAAAATTTAGAGATGCATATAAATATGATATAGTACAAGATTATATAAATGCACAAGAAAAATCTATATACAAAGAAGCATCAAAAGAATTAAGAAAACCTGTGGAAAAACAAAAAGAAGACGAAAACGATAGATAGTAAATAAAACAGAAAAACTTGGAGTAAATTCCAAGTTTTTCTTGACTTATATAACATAACATGATAAAATAATAAACGTTATAATAAATTGCATGAACTATGCAATTCCGTAACGATATAAAAGATTATAAATTTAAAAATAGGAGGTGAAATTTAAGTGCCAACAATTAATCAATTAGTAAGAAAAGGAAGAAAAGACAAAGTAGCTAAAGTTACAGCACCAGCTCTTCGTCATGGTTACAACTCAAGAAACAAAAAATTAACAAATAGTAGATCACCACAAAAAAGAGGAGTATGTACAGTTGTAAAAACAGTTACACCTAAAAAGCCAAACTCAGCTTTAAGAAAAGTTGCCAGAGTTAGACTTTCAAATGGTTATGAAGTTATATCATATATTCCTGGTATAGGACATAACCTACAAGAACACAGTGTTGTATTAATTAGAGGTGGTAGGGTAAAAGACCTTCCAGGTGTTAGATACCACATCATCAGAGGAACATTAGATACAGCAGGTGTTAAAGATAGAATGCAAGCTCGTTCTAAGTATGGAGCTAAACGACCTAAAAAATAAAAAAATCGACTAAATCAGGCATCTTGCACAATTTCGCTATTGTTTTCGAACTTCGACGTACAGTAGTACGCCTTCAGCTTGAAACCAATATCAAAATTGCACAATATACCTAATTTATTCAATTTTTTGATATGGGAATTTAGCAAATAAAATTAGTGCTTGTAATTCTTACTAAACTTAAGGTACTTAAATTTAGAATAGATTTATTAGCGCTATACGGAAAAGTAAAAAACTTTTCAGAGTACCTAGATGCTTTCAAAATAAAGCATCAAACATAAAATTCAAGGAGGGAAGAATAGTGCCAAGAAAAGGATATATAGCAAAAAGAGATGTATTACCAGATCCAATGTATAATAGCAAAGTTGTTAGTAAATTAGTAAACAACATAATGTTAGATGGTAAAAAATCAGTTGCTCAAAAAATAGTATATGATGCATTTGACATCATAAAAGAAAAAGAAGGAAAAGATCCTTTAGAAGTTTTTGAAGCAGCATTAGAAAATATCATGCCAGTTCTAGAAGTTAAAGCTAGAAGAGTTGGTGGAGCAACATACCAAGTTCCATTAGAAATTAGACCAGAAAGAAGACAAACTTTAGGTTTAAGATGGTTAGTAAATTATGCTAGAAACAGACATGAAAAAACAATGGCTGAAAAATTAGCTGGAGAAATAATGGATGCAGTAGCTGGAAACGGTGGAGCATTCAAGAAGAAAGAAGATACACACAGAATGGCTGAAGCTAATAAAGCTTTTGCTCATTACAAATGGTAAAATTTAAAATTAAAGTATGTAAATTGTTACTTTAATTTTAAATTGAAACCTAAATTATAAATAGATTAATATTTAAAACAAAAAAACCTAGAAAGGGGGATTTTATAAATGGCAGGTAGAGAATACCCACTAGAAA
>CAUWGA010000002.1:0-104917 GCA_963558245.1 uncultured Clostridia bacterium | reverse complement strand
TATTAAGAGGCTTAATATGAGATATTAAAAAATGTTAATAGTGGATAAATAGAAAAGGAATATAAAAAAGGAGAATTCAATGGAAAAGAAGCTTAGAAGAGCCGTAAGATGTTTTTTGATAAAAGAAAATAAAGTTGTAGTTATAAAATATAAAAAAGGAAATATAAAAGAAGGATATTACGATATTCCTGGTGGAAAGATTGAAGATGGAGAAGTTGCAGAGCAAACAGCTATTAGAGAAATGAAAGAAGAAACAGGAATAGATATTAGAAATTTAAAGCATAAAGGGTTTATGACAATAGAATATCCTAACAGAAAATTTATATTTAATACATTTATTACAAGTGATTATGTTGGAGAACCACGAGAATTTGAAGAAAACATATCAGAATGGATAGATATACAAAAATTATTACAAAAAGAAAAAATATTATCTAATATAATGATTTTAGAAAGATTATTTATAAAAGGATTAATAGATGATAATTATAGTTTTAACCTTCATATTGTAGTAGATGAACAAGAAAATATTTTAAATGTAAATTATAATTTAGAGCAAAAGGATTAAAAATAGAATATCGATTGAAATTATCGAGATTAAAGTGGTTTTATATGCAAAAAATAATGCATCAAAATAAAGTAATATAAAAAGAATAAACTAACCTAGACTTTAATGTCTAGGTATTTATTCAGTAACACAATCCATTTTCATTCCATTAATTTCAATATAATCTTTTTGTAAATATTCTTCAACCGTAGATTTATCAATAATAATAGTATGACAATTTTTAATTAAACTTTTTAAATATTTTTCATCTTCTGAAAAGCAAATAAAATACATCTTATCTTGATAACGAGAATTAACATCAATAAAATTAGATAAATAGTCAATTGGGTTAATATCTAAAAATAGCATAATTTTTAAGTAAAGGTTGTTATTTACTAAAAAGTCCATATGTCTAAAATCAGTATATTCAACATTATGTATTTGGAATAAATCATTGACTATACAGGTCCTAATTTTATCATAATTTCGAATAATCCTTTTATTAAAGTCGTTATATTCAATTAAGTATAAATGCTGCTTATCGCTAAAAACAAAAACGTTTTTTATGATACAATATTCTTTCTACATCATTGTATCAGATAAATTTACAATATTTGCTATATATTTATTTGTTATGGTACAATAGCTATCGTTTTTACTAAAAAATAAGATTAGGGAATAGATATATTTTTCTTTATCACGTAAATGTTCATTGGTTAAGATTTCATAAGGTATCCATAGACCTTTTAAATTGTTTTCTTGCATAATTTTACCTTCTTTCATAAAAAATAAAAACACCTCAAAAGGTGCAAATAATTGATTTTTAGATATAAAAAAACGAGTAATTCGCTAGGAATTACTCTTAATCTTCTTAATGCCGATGTGAAAATCACATAGCTTAATTTAATTCGATTATACTATATAATATGGTTAAAGTCAATAAAAATATACTCATTTTGTAAAAAGTTGCATCATTTTTTTATCTAGTAAATCTAAACTAGAATTAGATAAATGTAATCCAGCTAATAAATCTTTAGATGTTTTGGGATAATAGATTCTTTGCTTGCTAATAGTTGTAATTTGATTAAGTAATGCAATACTTCCTTTTTTCATTTTACTAATTTCATTTTCAAACTTCTTTAAAAATTCAAGTTTCTGAGATAAAGCAGGAATTTGTTCTAATTCATCTTTTATATCGTCGTAATTTTCAACTTTATTGTTACTGATAGAAGATAGCTTGTCAAAAGTATCATTAAATTTTTTTTGAAACTTGTTATATAAAATAGTATAAATCTCGTCGCCAAGGTTTATAGTATTATCATAATATGTTTTATTTTCTTTAATAGAAGTGAGAGGAATAACATTTAATGTACCAAAAGATGGTTTATCATCTTTATTGAGTACAATGCAATAGTGTAATCCGCCTAATTCACCGACCTACATTAAATCCTAGATTAGCTTTTATAATATCCCCACGTTTATATCTTTTTAATTTAGTAGAATCAAAATCTTTTTCATCATCATGATAATTAGCAAAATCATTTATCCAATAAGCTAATATATTACATTTTTTATATTCATTCAGTTCTATGTGTTTTTCAAAACTTTGGTTTAATCTTTTTAAAGATAAATCTTTATGATTAATAGTATCTGTTTTTGCATTTTCTATATTTTTATTACTTTTGTCCATATTTTATCACCTTTTAAAACATTTGTTTTATTATAACATCAAATGAAATAAATGTATATGTTTTTTTATATTTTTTCAAAATTTTATTAGCTATATACAATACTAAATAAAACTATGAAAAATTTGATAAAATGCTAAAATAAGTTGATGAAGAATATAAAACTACTTTAATAAATTTTACAAAATATAAAATTGTAATGTTTGCAATGGCTAGACTTATGGAAACAGAAAAAAACAGGACAAAATAAAGTAGAGTTATATTTATTTAATTTTATTCAAAATCTGAGTCTTGAATTTTACATCTTGGGAAAATTTCTTTTCCATTGATATCAACAGAATTACCGTCATTATCAATAAATTCTTGAGTTACTAAATCAAATAACAACAATTTATCTTTTTGTTTAGCTAGTATGACATCTTCCTGAGTTATTTGATAAAAAAATCTTTCTCTAGAATTATCATATTGTTCTAGATTAAAGAATACCGAAATATCTCCAGTTTTTGTAGGAAAACAATAGTAATCCATTCTAAATCCTCCTTAAAAAATCTTTTTTGAGTTATAAATATAAACTTGCACTTGGCAAGGTAATAAAATTATACTTTTATATAATAGCATATTTGGGGCTAAAATTCAATAAAACATATATAATTTACATAAAAAATCACACAAAAAAAGGTTGTTTTATTGAAGAGTTATGTAAAATAGGTTATAATATAACTATTATTCGTTAGTACAGCGAAGTATAATAAGTGTACAAATATATCTTTAATAATTTAAGATATAAAGGAAGGATAGTAAATATGAAGAAACGGTATTTAACAATTTTAGTAGCATGTGCATTAGCATTAGGAATTACAGGATGTGAGCCAGTAGAAGAAGTTCCAGAAGATAAAAAGTTGGAAAAATTAGAAAACTTAAGCGGAAACAGCTTAGAAAAAACACATGACATTGATGGAATGAAAATAACGACTACATATAACACAGGTGATTACAACCTAAAGAGATGGAGAATAACAGATTCAAAAGTTATTAATATGACTGCAAAACTCAGCAATGCGCCAGAAGGAGCAACTGTGTTAATCGAACATGTTCATATAGATATGTCATTAAAATCTAAAGATCCTCAATTGGATGGATTAGCTCAAGATAGTATGGATGATTCATATCATGGAATGTCTCAAGACGGATTTTTTATAGATGAAAAATATGAATACGAAAATACTTTTGCAATTGAAGGCTTCAGTAAAGAATTAATAGATGGATGGATGTTTGTAGCAGGTTCATTCGGAACTGGAAGTGTAAGTGATGAAAGACTTACAGAAAATAGTTTAATTCGATATGGAAAAGTATATGCAAACAAAATGCAAGTAATATATGATGTACTTGTAAAATATGAAGGTGAAGAATTCTATCATGTTGAATCAATTACTGATGAGTTTCTTATTCCTGTAAAATATGAAGACCAAAAATAACAATATTGTTTCAAATTATTTAATACCCAGTTGTCATATGATAACTGGGTATTATCCTTTATATTAGCTAAAAGTAAAAAATATTTAAAAGATAAAAAATTAAGAAAAAATAAATGAAATATTCACGAAAATAGTGTATAATATATAAAAATTATTTTTGATAAGGAGAATAAATTGAAAAGCAAGAAAAAAAGCAAAACAATTAAATTAATAATATTTATTACAGTAATTTTAATATTAATAGGATTTACAATATATTTATTTCCAATAGTAAAAAGCTTATTTAATCCTGAAGGACGAGAAGTATTTAAAGTTCAAATACAAGAATCAGGTGTAAAAGGTGCTTTAATGCTATTAGGACTAGAACTTGCGCAAATTTTAATGCCAATAATACCAGGAGAACCAATAGAAATATTAGCAGGTATGTGTTATGGAACACTAGGAGGATTTGTATTTATAACTATATCAGTTTTATTAATTACGACATTTATATTTTTTATGGTCAGAAAATTTGGAAGAGATTTTTTATATACAATGATTAGTAAGGAAAAAATCGATAAAATAGAAAATAGCAAATTATTTAAAAATCCTAAAAAAATAGAATACATAATGTTAATACTATTTTTTATTCCAGGAACACCAAAAGATTTGCTAACATACATAGCAGGAATACTACCAATAAATCCACTAAGATTTATATTAATATCAACACTAGCAAGATTTCCTTCAACAATATCTTCAACAATAGCAGGTTCAACATTAGTAGAAGGAAACTGGTATATAGGAATAGCAATGTATGTAATTATATTTGTAATTGTAGGAATAATTATGCTATTAGCTAAAAAATTTGATAAGTCAAACATAACTAAAGAAATATTAGAAGAAAGTAAAAAAGTAAAATAAAAAGGATGATGTTAATGCAAGTAGAAAAAAATAAAGAATATATAGTAGAAATAATAGACAATGGTTTTGAAGGAGAAGGAATTGCAAAGCTAGAAGGATTTACAATTTTTATTCCAAATGCAATAAAAGGAGAAACAGTAAAAATACTAATTGTAAAAGTTTTGAAATCACATGCTTTTGGAAAAATAATAAAAATAATAAAAGCAGATAAAAGTAGAATAGAAAGTGACTGTGCAACATACAAACGTTGTGGTGGATGTGATTTAAGACATATTAAATATGAGGAGACTTTAAAAATAAAGCAAAATGCAGTACAAAGTTTAGTAAACAAAACTTTAAAAAACAAAATTAAAGTTCAAGAAACACTAGGTATGGAAAATCCGTATTATTATAGAAATAAAGCACAATATCCTGTTGGGATAAATAAAGAAGGAAAAGCTACAATAGGAGTTTTTGCTAATAGAACACATGAAATAATACCAATAGAAACATGTTTTATTCAAAATAAAAAAAGCCAAGAATTGGCAAAAAATATAGTGGACTTTATAAACAAAAACAATATAAGTATTTACAACGAAAAAACTCAAAAAGGATTAATCAGACATATAGTTACAAAAGTTGGAATAAAAACCAATGAAATGATGTGTATAATCGTAATAAATGGAAAAAACATACCAAAAGAAAGTGAACTTATAAATGAAATATTAATAAAGTTTCCAGAAGTAAAAACTATTGTAAAAAATGTAAATATAAAAAATACAAATGTAATAATGGGAAAAGAAAACATTAACATATATGGAGATGGATGTATAAAAGATAAATTAGGAGATTACATATTTAAAATTTCGCCAAATTCATTCTATCAAGTAAATCCAATTCAAGCTGAAAAACTATACAATATAGGAGTCGAGTTTGCAAAAATTACTAAAAATGATATTGTATTTGATTTATATTGTGGAATTGGAACAATATCAATATTTATGGCAAAATATGCAAAAAAAGTTTATGGAATAGAAATTATAGAAGAAGCGGTAAAAGATGCAAAAGAAAATGCTAAAATAAATAATATAGAAAATGCTGAATTTTTTGCAGGAGATGTAGAAGAAATTTTAGAAAATCTAATAAACAAAGAAAAAATAATTCCTGATATTATTATGATTGACCCACCAAGAAAAGGAATGGATAATAAAAGTATAGAAAATATATTAAAAATAAAACCTAAAAGACTTATATATATTAGTTGTAATCCAGCAACTCTTGTAAGAGATTTAGCTAAGCTAGAAGAAATATATGAAATAAAAAACATAAAACCTGTTGATATGTTTCCATTTAGTAAGCATGTAGAGTGTGTGTCTGTGCTACAAACAAAACTTATTTAGATATTTTATTATATGATTTTTATAAGCAATAATATAAAAAATAAAAGAATTTAAAAAATATTTTTAAAATAAAAATTAAATTTAAAACTAAGATTGAGAAAAAAACAAATATATGATATATTATATAAAATTCCACAACAAATACTATATAATTCATGAAAAAACAAACATATGAAAAGTAAATTTAAGGAGGAAAAAATGGAATATTTAATAAATGGAATAAGAGGATTTTGTATGGCACTAGCAGACAGTGTGCCAGGGGTATCAGGAGGAACAATAGCATTTATATTAGGATTTTATGACAAATTTATTAATTCTCTAGATAGTTTAATGTATGGAAAAAAAGAAGAGAAAAAAACAGCAATAAAATTTTTAATAAAGTTAGGAATAGGATGGATTATAGGACTAGTTCTTGCATCATTGGTTCTAACTAACTTATTTCAAACACAAATATATAGAGTAAGCTCAGTATTTATAGGATTCATTGTGTTTTCAATACCACTTATTATAAAAGAAGAAAAAGATTCACTTAAAGGAAAATATAAAAATTTAATATTTACAGTAATAGGAATTGCAATTGTAGCTTTAATTACATATTTTAATCCAATGACAGGAGAAGGAACTGCTGTTGACATATCTAATTTAAATTTTGGATTATGTGCATACATTTTTGTGGCAGCAATGGTAGCGATATCAGCAATGGTATTACCTGGAATATCTGGTTCGACATTATTATTAATATTTGGACTATATATACCAATTATAACTTCAATAAAAGAATTTTTACATTTAAACTTTAATGTTTTACCTGTGTTAATCATTTTTGGATTTGGAATAATTGCAGGAATTTTACTTGTAATAAGATTAATAAAAATAGCATTAGAAAAATATAGAAGCCAAACAATATATTGTATAATAGGACTTATGATAGGATCTCTTTATGCAATTGTTATGGGACCAACAACTTTAGAAGTACCACAAGCACCTATGAGTTTTGGAACATTTAGTATAGTGTTCTTCATTATAGGAGGAGCAATTATATTTGGACTAGAAAGATTAAAAACAGTGCTTGAAAAGAAAAATACGGAAGGATAAAAATGAAAATAAACGTAAAAAAGTTTGTAGTAAAAAATTTTAAATGGGTTATATTATTTATTTGTTTAATTTGTTTTTTATTAATTGCAGAAAATGTATTTAACAAAGAAATTATGGAAGCAGATATTATAGGATACAATTTAGTATCAAAATATTTAATATCAGATGCTACAACGCCAATAGCAAAATTTGTTACTAATTTTGGTGGTGCGGTATGCTTAATAATGATTTCAATTATATTATTAGTATTAATAAAAAATAAAAAAATAGGAACATCTATTATTATAAATTTAGGAACAGTAACAATTTTAAATGTATTATTAAAAGGAATTTTACAAAGACCAAGACCAATAGAATACAGAATTATTAACGAAAGCGGATATAGTTTTCCATCAGGACATTCTATGGTTAGTATGGCTTTTTACGGATATTTAATATATCTGATTTATAAATATATTAAGAATAAATATCTAAAATATACACTTATAACAATTTTAAGTGCATTAATAATTATAATAGGAACTAGCAGAATTTATTTAGGAGTACACTATACAAGTGATGTAATAGCTGGATTTTTAATTTCAATTTCGTATCTAGTTGTATATACAAGTTTAACAAAAAGATTTATTCAAAATACTAATAGAAATGTTTAACAAATAGTATTAATTAAAGTAAAAATGTGAGGAAGAAAAAAGTAATATAATCATTACTTTTTTCTACAAATTTAGCAAGAAAAAGATGTATAATAGGAAGAAGAACAGGAGAACAAAATAAAATGGAAAAAACAAATAATACAGAATTTAAATCTGGATTTGTAACATTAATTGGTAGAACTAACGTTGGAAAATCCACTTTATTAAATTTATTAGTAGGAGAAAAGGTAGCCGCTATTGCAAATAAAGTACAAACAACAAGAACAGCAATTAGAGGAATTGTAAATAGAGAAAATTCACAAATTATATTTACAGATACACCAGGAATACATAAGCCTAGAACAAAATTAAATGAAACTATGATAGAAACATCATTTACAAGTTTAACTGATGCTGATATCGTATTATTTTTAATAGAAGCTACAAGTGAAGAAATAGGTAGAGGCGATAGCAGAATACTAGAAAAAATAAAAGAGTCTAGAGCTAAAACAATTCTAATTATTAATAAAATTGATTTAGTAAAAAGAGAAAAACTTTTAAATTTAATTGATTTATATAGAAAAGAATATGACTTTGAAGCGGTTATTCCAATTTCTGCAACAGACAGCAAATCAAGAGAAATAGTATTAGAAGAAATCGAAAAGAACCTAAAATCAGGTCCTGCATATTATGATAAAGAGGAATATACAGACCAAACTTTGAGACAACTAGCTGAAGAAACAATAAGAGAAAAAGCTTTAAAGCTTTTAAAAGATGAAGTTCCTCATGGCATTTTTGTAGAAGTAGAAAAAATGAAAGAGAGGAAAAACAAAAATGGTGAAGACATTTATGATATTGAAGCAACTATTTATTGTTTAAGAAATTCTCATAAAGGAATTATTATCGGTAAAAATGGAGAAATGTTAAAGAAAATAGGAAGAAATGCTAGAATTGATATGGAAAATAACTTTGGATTTAAAGTAAATTTAAAAACATGGGTCAAAGTTAAAGAAGATTGGCAAGATAATAATTCAATAGTAAATAAATTTAAGTTACAATAAAATTGTTATAACTGTATAATAAAAATTATAATTAAATAAAAATAAGAGTATTATAAAATGATAAAACTACAATAAAAGTATAATAAAATCATAGAATTATATAAAGATATAATAAAAATATATATTTATATAATTTAAAGTATAAATCTTACAAAAAAGGCAAAAGATAAATTAAAGGTAAAACTTTAAAAAGGAAGTGAAGCTTATGATAAAGAAAATTGCATGGGATGCCTTTAAAAACACTGGAGATATTAATGCATTTTTAGAATTAAAAGAAATAGAAAATATAGAAAAAATGATATACGAAGAAAAGGATAAACAATCAAATGGCGAATATGAAAATAAATGGAATCGTACTATCTGAAAATAATGTAGGCGATTTTGACAAAATGCTAACAGTATTAACTCCAGGAATTCGGGAAAATTTCTTGTGTTGCTAAAGGGGCAAGAAGACCTAAAAGTGCCCTTTTAGCAGGAACACAATTATTTTGTTTTGGAGAATATTTGGTATATAAAGGTACAAATACATATCATATTAATTCCGTTCAGCCAATTGAAATTTTTTACAACATAAGAACAGATTTAGATAAATTAAAATATGCAGTACATATAATAAAAATAGTACAAGATGTAACCCATGAAAATCAAAATTGTTACAACATCTTACAATTGTTGTTAAATACTTTATACATAATTTCAGAAACTGATAGAGACTTAGATTTTGTTATAAGTGTATTTAAATTAAGATTATTGTGCATTTTGGGATTTACACCTAAAATTCAAAGTTGTGTAGAATGCAATGAAAAAGAAAATATACAATATTTTAGCATAAAAGATGATGGTTTTAAATGTTTAGCATGTGGAAAACAAGACAAATCTGTGATTACAATAAATGAAAGTACCAAAAATGCAATTCAATATACAATAACAGCACCAGCAAAAAAACTATTTTCTTTTAATATAAAAGAAGAATCTTTAGAAGAATTTAAATTGGCAACCAAATTATACTTTAATCAAAAATTAGAAAAAGAATATAAGTTAGAAGAATTATTTTAAAAATAAAGCAGAGAAACTAATATTATTATCTAAAAAATAAAAACTTTTATCCTAAAAGCTTGAAAAAAAGAGTAATAAAATATATAATAAAGATATCAGCAAGACAAACAAAAAAGAGAAAGGAGCGATTTTTATGAAAATAAAAATAACAGGAAAGGAACTAAAGATAACAGAAGCAATAAACGATTATGTAGAAAGAAAAATGGAAAGAATTGATAAATATTTCAAAGGTATTGAAAATTCAGAAGCTGAAGTTACACTAAGAACAGAAAGAGAAATACAAATAGCTGAAATTTCTGTAGTAGTGGATGGAGAAAAATATAGAGCAGTAACAGAAGATAAAGATATGTATGCATCTATAGATAAAGACATTGACATATTAGAAGGACAAATAAGAAAATCAAAAACTAAAAAAGAAAAAATGATGAGAGATTCATCATTAAAAAATATGGAAGTTCAACCATTAAAAGAAATAGAAATTGAAAACGAAATATTAAAAACTTCATATTACAGCATAAAACCAATGTTACCAGAAGATGCTGTAATGGTTTTACAAGAACAACCAACACACAATTTCTTAGCTTTCATAAATGTAGAAACAGGAAAAGTAAATGTTATACATAAATTAAAAGATGGTAAAAACTATGGTCTAGTAGAGCCAGAAGCTTAATGTACTAAATATTAAATAAGTAAAATAAATTTTAAAAATTAAATAAAAAATAAAATCTAGTATATATTTTAAAGTATATACTAGATTTTATTTTTTAAATATAGTTGCAATGTTAACAATCTCTACAAAAAAACTAATATTATAGAACCAAAAATAGAAAAGGCAGGAAATCAAGTCCTGCCTTTATGTATTTTGAAAATAAAATATATAAAAACAAAAGTTAACTTCCTACCTAAAATGACTAATTAAAAAGGTTTAAATAAAATTCAAACTATTTCATATTTCTTTCAGCTTGTTCGATCATTTTTTTAACCATTTGTCCACCTATTTTACCAGCGTCTCTAGCTGAAATGTCACCATTATAACCGTCTTTTAAATTAACACCAACTTCACTAGCTACTTCATATTTGAATTTATCTAAAGCATCCATAGCTTCTGGTACTAATTTTTTGTTACTTGAGTTTGCCATTGTTTTTTCACCTCCTGTAATATTACAACTAGAAAAAACTTTTGCTTTTTCTAATACTATCATTTGCAAAATTCAGAAAAATAAACAGGAAATTTTTAGAAAAATTATTGCAAATAAAAAAATATATTTATATAATAATGATTGCTAAAAAATAAAAAGTAAAAAACTAAATTAAAATGTAGAGTACAAACTACAAAGTATACACTATGAAGTACAAAATATGAAGCATAAAACACAAAAGAGGTTTATAGATAAAACCAAAAAATCTAAATATAATAAGTAAGGAGAAAAGATAGAAATATCTTAAATAAAAATATGTATAAATTAATAGCGATAGATTTAGATGGAACTTTATTAAATAGTTTTGGAATTGTGACTGAAGAAACAAAAAATGAAATTAAAAAAATTCAACAACAAGGTACAGACGTAATATTGGCTTCTGGACGACCAATAGATTCGATAAAAGCAATTGCAGACGAAATAGATAGTAAAAAATATTTTATAGCTGGAAATGGAGCTATTGTATATGATATGAAAAAAGATGAAATTATATACGAAAAATGCTTATCTAAACAAAAAGTTCTAGATATAATAAAAATTTGTGAAGATAATAGCATAGGATACAGTTTATATACAGAAAAAGAAATACTTACAAAAAATCTTAAATATAATGTTTTGTATTATCACAAAGAAAATTTAAAAAAACCAGAAGGAAAAAGAACAAAAATTAATATAATAAATGATATGTATGAATATGTAAAAAATAATGAAAATTCAAATTTTTTGAAAATAACAATATGTGATGAAGACAAATCAGTTTTTAATTCTATTATTAGAAAATTAAAAGAAATTAAAGATATAGAAGTGTTAGATGTATCACATATGGCTAGGAAAACAATTAAGCAAGGAACAGAAGAAATACCAATTGAATACTATTACACAGAAATATCAAGAGCAAATGTAGATAAATGGTATGCGATAGAATTTTTAGCTGAAAAATTAAACATTAAGAAAGAAGAAATTATGGCAATAGGAGACAATATAAATGACAAAAAAATGATAGAAAATGCAGGGTTAGGAGTAGCAATGGAACAAAGTACACCAGTAGTTATAAACATCGCAGATGAGGTTACAACAAGCAATAACAGCGATGGAGTAGCAAAAATATTACGAAAATATTACAAAAATATTAACTTTTAATAACACAATATGATTTCGTTGATTTTAGATACTATTTGAGGTAAAATAGAATAAATGATTATTTTGTAAAAAATAAAAGAAAAATAAATTTTAAGGGAGGAATTTGTCATGGCTACAAATCCAATGCAAAGAAAAGCAAGAAATTCATTTTTATTAGGTATGTTAGTAATGTTATTAATCTCAGGAGTAATTATAGCATTATTATTTATGCAATTAATGGATAAAATGAAAAAAGAAAAAGAAGAAAAAGCAAATAGTTATACTGCATATGTAATGAATCAAGATGTAAAAGCAGGACAAACTATTACAGAAGATATGTTCACACCACAAACAGTAAACAAAGCGCTTGTACCAAGCAATGCAACAAGTGACTTGAGCGTTATTCAAAATTACTCTTTAAAAGACAAAGAGGGAAATGCAGTATCAACAGAATATCGTACAATAAATGGAGAAACTGTTGCAACAATGTACATAACACTTGACAACACAAAATATGAAGTGAAAAAAGAAACTGAAACAGACAGCTATTATATTACTAAAAATGGACAAAAAGAATATTTGGACTTGATTTCAGCACCACTAATTGCAAAAGTAAATATGAAGAAAAATACATTAATTACAACAGATTTATTATCTCAAGGAACAGTTAAAAATGACATTAGAAAACAAGAATATAATGTTGTAATTATGCCAATGGATTTAGCTACAGGCGATTATATAGATGTAAGAATTATGTTACCAAATGGACAAGACTTTATTGTAGTATCTAAAAAAGAAGTAGAAATACCAAATGTAGCAGGAGTAGATTCAGCAGATACAATGTGGATTAATTTGTCAGAAGATGAAACACTACATATGAGTTCTGCAATAATAGATGCAGCTAGTTTAAAGGGAGCAAAAATTTATGCTACAAAATATACAGATGCAGGAATTCAAGATGCTTCTATACCTAACTATGTAGTTAGAGAAGCTGTTTCTAAAGAATTACAAGCAGATCCAAACATACTAGCTAGTGCAATGGAACAATTAAGAGCTAGATATAATGCAATAGATACAGGAACAATGAATTCATATAGAGAAAATGCACTAAACAGTCAAGCTGAACAATTACAAACAAACTTAGAAACACATATGGAAGAAAGCATTACAAATTCTAAAACAACAAGAAAAGATTACTTAGAAGGACTAACAGGAGCAACTGATACAAATTCAAACTAAGAAGGAGATAAAATATGAAAAAAATAGGGTTTATAGGGGCTTATGATAAAACAGATTTAATCATATATATTGCAAAAATACTTACAGTTTTAAATCAAAAAGTATTAGTGGTTGATGCAACAACAAATCAAAAAGCAAGATATGTAGTGCCAGTTATAAACCCTACAACAGCATATGTAACAGAATATGAAGATATAGACATTGCTGTAGGGTTTTCAAATATAAACAATATAAAAAGATATTTAGGAATATCAGATGACCAAGAAATGGAATATAATTTTATATTAATAGATACAGATAACTATTGTGGTTTTGATAAATTTGAATTAGCAGACGCACAAAAAAATTACTTTGTAACTTCTTGTGATGTATATTCTTTGAAAAAAGGACTGGAAGCTTTGAATGATTTGAAAAATCCAATAAGTTTAACAAAAGTAATATTTTCTAAAGATATGTTAAAAGAAGAAGATGACTATTTAAACTTTCTATCTTTAGGATATAAAATTATATGGAACGAATATAGAATTTATTTTCCAGTAGAAAATGGTGATTTGAGTGTTATTTATGAAAACCAAAGAGTATCAAAAATTAAATTTAAAAAACTAAGTATTCAATATAAAGACGGATTGGCTTACATGACAGAAGAAATATTAGGAGATGCAAATGAATCTAGAGTTAGAAGAGCCATAAAAACTATAGAAAAAGGAGCATAAAAATGTCAATTATTACATTTGTGAATAATGGGAGAGAGCAAACAGGAAAGACACTATCAATAGCTGCAATTACAACACATATGGCTATTGAACATAATTACAAAATTCTTCTTATATCGACAGCTCATAAAGATGAAACATTAGACCGTTGTTTCTGGGAAGAAAAGAAGAAGAGAAAAAATCTTGGATTATTTGGACCAAATACTAATACGGCAATGGAAGACGGGCTTGTCGGATTAGAAACTATTATGAAAAGTAACAAATTACAGCCTGAAAATATAACTAATTATACGAAAATAGTATTTAAAGATAGATTAGAAATATTACCATCATTCAAAGGGGAGAAACTAGAATATGAAGAGATAAAACAAAACTATCCAGAAATAATAAATTTAGCCAATAGATATTATGATATGGTTTTTGTGGATTTAGATGAGGATATAGGAGAAGAATTAGCGGAACAAATAATACAAAATTCAAATGTAGTTGTTACAAATTTGAACCAAAGACTAACAAGCATAAATAAATTTATTGAATTAAGAGAAGAAAAGCCAATATTCAATTCAAAGAAATCATTGATTTTAATAAATAGATATGACAAATTTTCTAAATATACAATAAAAAATATAACAAGATATATGGAAGAAAAAAATAAAATTTTAACAGTTCCATATAATACATTATTTTTTGAAGCATGTGAAGAAGCAAAACTTCCAGACTTGTTTTTAAAGCTTAGAAGAGGTGTAGACGAAGAAGATAGAAACTATATATTTATATCAGAAGTAAAAAGAACATCAGATGCAATTATATATAGATTACAAGACTTAGCAATGAAATTGTAAGGAGGGGTGGACTAGACCATGACAATAACAAATATTGTTCTAATACTAGTTGTTATAGCAGTTGCAGGCTATGTAATATACTATAGCATAAAAAAGAAAAAAGAAGCACCAGTTGAAACACTTTTAAATGTAGATGACAAAACATATACAATTGAAATGATGACAGAATTCGTAAAAAGAAGACTAGATGAAATAACAAAAATCAACTTATATGATATAGGTCTTTCTGAAGAAGAATTAAAAAGAAGGAAAAACAAAAAATACGAATTAAAGAAAGCATTAAAGGGTTGTACATATGGTGATGTAAATGATAAAAAATATGTTAAAGAATTAATCTTTGACTTATTAGAAAAAGAATATGGTGTTACAGAAGAAAACATATCAAAAGCAATACCTTTTGATATTCCATCTTTACTTACAGCACAAGATAAATTTGATATTTTACTATATGCGTACAAGAAAGAATTTGGCTATGAAGCACTAACAGAACTAATAAAAAAATATAATTTAGGAGATTTAAAGTATGTAGAAGGAGAAACTAAACCTTCTTATGTTATAACTCCAGAAGAAATTAGAGATATATTTGAAAAAGAAAATATAGTATTAACATTTTCAGATAAATTAAGTGTTGTTGTACAAAGAATATATCAACATTATAAAGGGTATAGTGCAATTGATGAAGTAAGAGACATGAATATAGATGGTGTATCTGGAGGTGTATCTGGTTTACCAGAAAGCTTCTTAAGTCAAGTAGCACAAACAGATGGAGACTATTTAAATCAAGTTGTAGAACATAAAGTTCCAAGGGCATGTGACAGTATTTGGATATTTTTCCAAGGTAAGTCAATACGTTTAGCATTTTTATCATTTGGAACAGAAGCAGAATTAAAAAGAGTTTGCCAAAATATTTATAAATACAATAACCCAGGACAATTATCAGATACAAATGGTTATAAAATAAATGAAATGAAAGATGGTTCTCGTGTTGTTGTTGTAAGACCAAGTTTCTCAGAAACATGGGCATTTTTCGTAAGAAAGTTTGACGTTAAAAGAGCAACATTAGAACAATTAGTAAGAGACCCAGGAAAAGAAGATGCAATAGAATTATTAAAATACTTAGTAAAAGGAGCAAGAATAACAGCAATTACTGGTGAGCAAGGTTCTGGTAAAACAACATTGCTTATGGGAATGATTGAAAATATTTATGAAACAATGAACATAAGGGTTCAAGAAACAGCATTTGAGCTTCACTTAAGAAAAATATATCCAACAAGAAACATTTTAAGTTTCCGTGAAACAGACACAATATCAGGGCAAGAAGGGCTAGACGTTCAAAAGAAAACTGACGGTTCTGTTAACATCATTGGAGAGGTTGCAACAGATCCCGTAGCATCTTGGATGATACAAGCAGCCCAAGTTGCATCTAAATTTACTTTATTTACTCACCACGCTAAAACATTTCCTAACTTAGTAACAGCATTAAGAAACTCTATGTTAAGAACAGGAGTATTTACTGATGAAAAAACAGCAGAAGAACAAGTTGTACAAGTTTTAAACTTTGATATACATCAAATAAAAGACTTTAGAGGAAAAAGATATATAGAAAGAATTACAGAATGTATTCCAATTGAAAGCAAGAGTGAATACAATTTTGATCATAGAAAAGAAAAAACATTAGAAGGGAAATTTGACAAATTTTTTGATAATGCTACAAGATTTTTTGAAAAAACAACAGACAAAAAACTTTATACATACAGAAACATTATGGAATATATAGATGGAGAATATGTTATAACTAACCCAATTTCAGAACAAAATTTAAGAGAAATGAGAAATAATATGGATGCATCTGATGTTGAACAATTTGACAAATTTGTTGAAAAACATTGGGGAAATAATTTAAAACAAAAGGAAACAATAACAGTATCAGCAGATATAGAAGAAGAAAAACCAAAAAGAAGAGGAAGAAAAAAGAAAACAGAAGTTTAAGTACTAAATATAAAAAGGAGGTGCTAATTAAAATTGGACAATACATTTATATATTATATAATGGGAGGGGCAGCAGGAGCCTTTGTAATTATCATACTTTTATATTATGTACTATCTAAAAAAATGCAAACTTCTGAATATAAAAAGATTCAAAGATTACAACAAGGAACTAAAGAAAAGAAATTTTCATCAGAGGTATTATTTCAAAAACTATATTTAACTTATATAAAAATACCATTTATAAAAAGATATGTGCTAAAAATAAGAAGAAGACTAGAAATTATAAATATAGATGATGAATATAACACAAGAAAAGGTACAGCAAAGATATTAACAAAAACATTTGCAATAGTTATACCAGTTATGTTGGTTACAATTATTATAACATCTGGAAACTATTTACTAATGTCAATATTATTACTATTCGAATTATTTATGATAGACACATTCATAGATGGTTCAGTAGACAAAATTGATAACAATATATTAAAAGAACAAATAGATTTTTTCTCAGAAATTAGACATGCATATCATGAATATAACATGGTTGAAGAAGCAATATATCAAGTATCTCAAGATGATGAAAAAGATATTTCACGACAAGGTGAAAAAATATATGAAATTTTAATATCTGATGACCCTGAAACAGAATTAGAAAAATATTATGATATAGCACCTAATAATTTCTTAAAAGAATTTGCAGGAGTATCATACTTAACAAAAGAATTTGGAGACAGAAAAGTTGATGGAGCATCATTATATTTGAAAAATGTAAACAATATTACACAGGAAATGCAATTAGAAATATTAAAAAGGGATAAATTGAATTATGTATTCCAAAGTTTATCAGTTATCTCTATTGCACCAGTATTATTATTAGAACCATTAAAAAATTGGGCTATATCAAACTTTTCATTTACAGCAAGCTGGTATAATGGAAAGCCAGGTATGATAGTTCAAATACTTATAATTTTAATAACATTTTTATCATATATTTTGGTAAGAAAGTTAAAAGACAATGGTTCAACAGCAATGAATACAAAAAATACAGAAAATCCATGGCAAGCAAAATTATACAAAAATAAAATCATAAAAAAATTTGTTGATTTATTTATTCCTAAACAAGGAACAAAAGAATGTCGAAAAGTTCAACAAATGCTTAAAGATGCAGCATCACCACAAAAAATGGAATGGCTATATATAAATAGGATTTGTTTAGCAGTAGTAACATTTTTGGCATCACTTATAATATTTACACAATTACATCAAGTTGCCATTAACTACATATATACAGAGCCAACAACAGATTATGATATTATAGGTGGGCTATCTGAAAAAGATGAAAAAAAGGCGATGGAAATCACAAAACAAGATAATGTATTTTTGGATAAATTTAAAGGTAAACTAAATACTACTGAATCACAAATAAAATCAGCAGTAGCAAAATCTAAATATTACAAAGATGCAGAGGATACTGAAATTGAAACAGCAGCAAAGAGAATTTATGATAAACTTCAAATTGTAAACAGTGAATATATGAAATGGTTTGAATTATTACTAGCATTTGTATTTGCAATAATCGGATATATGGCACCAATTGGAATATTAATGTTCCAAGTAAAAATGAGACAATTAGAGATGGAAGACGAAGTAATGCAATTCCAAACAATTATATTAATGCTGATGAGAATTGAAAGGGTAAATGTTGAAATCATATTAGAATGGCTAGAAAGATATTCAAATATCTTTAGACCTTCAATAACAAAATGTGTTAACAACTATGAAGCTGGTGCTTGGGAAGCACTGGAAGCTATGAAAGAAGAAATTACATATTTGCCATTAATTAGAATTATAGAAAGTCTACAAGCAGCAGTAGAAAAAATACCAATTAAAGATGCATTTGATGAATTAGATTCAGAAAGAGATTACTATCAAGAAAAAAGAAAAGAATCAAATGATAGATTAATTAAAAGAAAAGGAATGATAGGTAAAGCAATAGGATTTGCACCTATGGTTAGTATGTTTGTAGGATATTTAATTATACCATTAGTATTCATAGGATTAACAAGTATGTCATCTTCTTTCCAAACAATGACTGCAAGTGGAGCAACAGCAACTGGTGGAACTGCACCAAAATAAAATAACATAAATTAAGGAGGATAACAGATGGAAAATGCATCAAAAGCCTTAATTATGGCAGGTAGTGTGTTAATAGCTTTAATGATTATAGGTGCATTAGTATTAATGTTTAGTAATTTAACAAGTTATCAAGAAACAAATAAAGATATTGCAAAATCAGTACAAATAGCTGAATTTAATGCACAATATGAAACATATAACAGAAATGACTTAAGAGGAAGTAAATTATATTCGTTATTAAATAAAGTTATAGATTATAACAGACGAGAATCAGTAGAAGGAACAGGTTGGTCTGATAAAGGCCAAACCGTTTCTTATGAGCAAATGACAATTAATTTTAAAATAGATGTATCTAAACTTAGAGCTGATGACAAAAATAGATTATTTACAAAAGGAAACAACTATACAGTAAATAGAAATAAAAACACTTTTGAAGATAGTATAAAAGATGAGATAGACCGACTAGAAAAAACATATGGACAAGAATCTTTAACTAATTTAACAACAGGTCTTACTGCTATATTTATAGATACAAATGATACGCAAGAACAAAATGTGGCAATAAATAATTTTAATTCAGCTTCTAGAAAAAAACGAGTTACAAAATGGGAAGAAATAAAACCAGGAAGTACTATAAGAGAAGATATTTATAAATATTATGAGTACATTCAATTTAAAAGAGCATATTTTAAATGTACAGGTACAAAATATAATACACAAACAGGAAGAATTACAGAGCTAAACTTTGAATTTACTGGAAAATTTAATTAATAGGAGTAAAGAATATGGAAAATGCATCAAAAGCTTTACTTATGGCAGCAGGAGTATTAATAGGTATTTTGATATTATCATTAGCAGTGTTTTTATTTGCAAACTTTGGTTCAGCTTCAGCAGAAATAAATAGACAAAATGAAATTAAAAGAATAAATGAATTTAATGCACAATTTACTGTATTTGAAGGAAAAGAGTGTACAATACATGATATAATTTCAGTTGCAAATTTAGCAATCAATAATAATTCTAATTATTCTTTAACTTCAAAAGGAAGTAATAATTATTATATTTCTGTTAATATAAAAACAGAACAACAAAATTTGCAAGAAAGCTTAAAAGGAAATGATGGAAAAATCAATAATGAAGAAGTAAATAAGCTAATAATAAAAGACACGAATAATTTAGTAAATTATACCGATAGTGATGGAAATACACAAATATCATTACCAAGATACACCTGTAAAGTTGAAGTAAATGGCAATACCCAAAGAGTACAAACAGTAAATTTTACAAAAATTAAAAAATAAGAGGATTTATATGAAAAAAATAGCAATATTTTTCTTATGTGTAATTGTTATTCTAGTAGGAATTTCATATATGTATTTAAACTACAAAGCAAATTATTATGAAGTCAAAAAAGAGAATGAACAATTTTCTAGCTATTATAATAAAGAAATTCAAGGCACAGTAGTAGCAACTTTAATAAATAAAGCTTATGACAATAATTTAACACAAAATGTATCAAAAGACACAAAAGAAAAGTTTATAGAAAATGACACTAATTCAATAAAAATAGAACTAAAAATGTTAGATGTAGATAAAACTTATGATATGGAAACTTTATATTCAGGAGGAATTGATAATTTTGTAAAATATTATGGACAAATAACTTTTAAATGTACAAAAATAGAATATCATCAAAAAACTGGAAAAGTTAAATATATGTTAATCGAACAAATTACGCAATAAATTTTAAATAGTTATTAACATTACCAATTGAAAAATATTGGTGGGAAAATATAAACAAAAGTAAAAAAAGGGAGGAATTTATTATGGAGAATGCATCAAAAGCATTAATTATCGCAGGTGCTATATTACTTGCAATTTTAATTATTTCATTAGGAATAATGATTTATCAACAAGCAGCAGGAGCTCTTGATGGTAATGCCATGGACGAAATGGCAATACAACAATTTAATCAAAAATTTACACAATATACAGGAACAAAAGTTAGAGGTGCTACAGTAAGAGCTATGGCTCAATCAGTATTAGCCAATAACATGTCAGCAGATAGTGAAGATAGACAAGTAGAGCTAGCAGGAGCAATTGTAATGACAGAAAATGCAACATCTGTAGATACTTCAGCAATAAAAAATGGAAGTACATATACAGTAAAAGAAAGCTATAGCAACAGCGGAGGAGACAAAGGTCTAGTAAACAAAATTACTATAACAGAAAATTAATTAAGTAAAAGGAGGTGATATTATGGAAAATGCAGCAGAAGCATTAAAAATGGCAGCAGCCATATTAATATTTGTTTTAGCGCTATCCATAACTATCAACTCCTTTACTGAAACTAGAATTGCAGCAACAACAATTTTAGAATACAAAGATAGAGAATATAATTTAGATTATGTAGAAGATAATGGCACTACAGAAAGGCTAGTAAGTTTAGAAAGCATAGTTCCAACAATTTATAAAGCGTATAAAGAAAACTATAAAATTATATTTGATAGCAGTGTACTAATAGATGGTGTTTATCAAAAAAAAGATGAAACAGGGATATTACAACCTGTAAATTCTATAGACTTACAAAATGAAGTTTTAGGAAGTGATACTCAAAAAGAAGAGTTTATAATGGCATTACTATATGGAATACAATACGAAAAATTTGAAACAGTAAGAAATACATTTGAGAAGAATTTAAAAATATCCTTGAATTCAGATGGATTATATGCTAGAATAAAAAGTATAGGAAAGTTAAAAGAGAGTATAGGAATTTACTATCAAGGAGAAGAGCAATCTAATCCTGATGATGAACCAACAGACTCAAATGTACCAGATGCAAATAAAACAGAAAAAAGAGTAATAACTTATACAAAACCATAAATGATACTAAATAAGGTATCTAAAGGAGGAAAAAATGGGAGATACATTAATTACTGTAATAGCAATAGTACTAGCTGCTATATTAATGTTTGTGTTTCCGCTAATGACAATGTCAGATAGGACGGATGATGTATCACAATTAGCGGTAGAAACAGCAACAACAGATTTTGTGGATGATGTAAGGACAACAGGAAGATTATCAATGGACAAGTATAGTAAATTTGTTGAAACTATTTCAGCAACAGGAAATAGTTATGATGTAGAAATGGAACTCAATGTTTTAGATGAAAATCCAGGAAAGAAAACAACTCAAGCTGAAACAACTAAAATCGGAGAAAATGTATATTATACGATGTATACATCTCAAATCTTAGATAAAATTAATCCATCTAATGGAGTAACAAAGATATTAGCGTTAAAAGAAGGGGATTTGTTTTCTGCTAGTGTAAAAAATAGCAATACAACATTATCACAACAATTAAAGAATTTCTTTTACTCTGTAACAGGAAATGATACATATACAATTGCAGCAGAACATGGTGGAATAGTTACAGCAAATGGAAGTGGAAATTAAGATAGTAAAACTTATTAGCTTGTAATATGTATATTACAAGCTTTTATAATACAAAGGAAAGTGAAATATGAAAATTCAAAATTTAGCCGTAATATTTATAATAATAATATTACCAATTTCATTAATATTAACTGCATATGTGCAAAATCAAGTAAAAACACTTGAATTGCAAATGAATTATGACTTCAAATTAACACAAGCAACATATGATGCTGTAAAGGCATTTCAATTAAATACAGTAAATAGTAGTACATCTGATTTAGCCAATTCTAAATTAAGAGATATTAAAGCATCAGTAAATACGTTTTTTAACTCAGTTGCAACTCAATTTAATTTATCTGGATATAATAAAGACATTTTACAAACTTATGTACCAGCACTTGTATATACAATGTATGATGGATATTATATTTATTCACCATTTACAAATAAATTACAACCAGAAGATGAAGGCGAAAGTTATAAAAATGGCGATAAAATATCAGATTTAAAACCATATATTCATTATAGCGCTAGATATAAAAAATCAGGAGTAGATGTAGTTATAACCTATTCATTAGATAATTATATAACAGTAAAAGGTACAATTAATGATAAAGGTGTAAATAAAGCAGGATATTTATTAAATAATATTACAGAAGATGCAAGCGGAAATGTACAATATAGAGGAGTAAATATACCTACAGAAAAATTAACACAAACAAATTCAGAATTTATAAATAATAATGATACTGTAGCAACAGAAGGTATATATACTTATAATAAAATAAATGGAGTTAAATATTATACTAAAGACAATGGAAATACATGGTTTTCTATATTAAATGGAACTAAATATGAACAACAAAATACAAAATATAAACTTGATAATAATGCCGGACAAATGTACTATGAGGATGCTAAAGAATTTACTGATTGGGTACAAAACAATTTAAGTTCATTAACGTCAATGGACGCAATTGATGAAGAAGGAAATAAATTAGCACAAAATTCTAATACAAAAATATCTTCACTATTTAATAATAGCAATAAAATTTTTGAATTACAAAGAGGAGATACATCAATAGAAGACCCAAATTCAAACTTTAATGAACATAGGTCAGCTGTAATACGCTATTCAATAGAAAAGAATTTATCTATAGCAATAGCAAATTATAATAACTACTCTAATGTGACAACAAACTTCCAAATGCCAACTTTAACAGAAGAAGATTGGGAAAAGATTTTAAATAATGTTTCTGTAATAAGTTTCTTACAAGGATTAAACATAGGTGGTAAAATCTATAATGGATATTCAATTGTTACAAATACAAAAACAGAAGAAGTGGTAAATACAGATTCAATATATATTATAGCAGATGGTGAATATCATAGAGCAACTGATAATGATTTAAAAAATAAAAATATAAAAGGAGCATTTATGAATGTGGATTTTGAAAGAAAATCTGTAACAAACAATGATAAAACATCTTATTTTTATCCACATTGGGAACCAGGGTGCTACAATTCAATAGTTACACAAAGTAAAACAAATGATTTAGCTGATTATAATGGAAGTATTTATAAGTACATGGAAGCTCAAGGAGGAAAACTAGCACAAGTATATTATACAGCATTAGGAAGAGAAAGATACGGAATGTATAGAACAAATAATAATCCTTCAGAAGAAATTAAGAAATTTATTCAACCATAATAAAAAAGAGTGAAACTTAAATTATATATTATGATAAAAAATTTTGAATATAAAAATAAAAAAAGTAAATACTAATAATAGTAATTTTAAAGGAGATTTCAATATGAAAAAGATTTTAAGAATGCTATTATTAGTATTTTTTTTAATGATTTTATATAGTTATGTATTAGTAATTGAAAAAATTCCAGACAAATTAACGTTATTTGAAGGAGAACAAATTAGTTTGAAAACAATATTAGGAATTCAAATAAAAGATTATAATGGTGGAAGTATAGAAGCATCATCAAGTACAGGAAAAAAACAGAATTTACAAGTAAGTTTATTTAATAATATACCTGTAAAAAACATAGATGTAAGTGTAATACCTAAAACAAAAGTTATACCAATAGGAAGTATTGCAGGTGTTAAACTATACACAAATGGAGTTTTAGTAGTAGGAATGTCAGAAATAGAAGGAAAAGATAACAATAAATATAAGCCTTATGAAAATAGCGGTATAGCTGAAGGAGATACAATTTTAAAAATAAATGATGTAGAAATAAATACAACAGATGAATTAGTCGAAAATGTTAATAAATCAAATGGAAAAGAAATAAAAATAAATTATATGCATGAACAAGAGTCAAAAGAATGCAGTATAACTCCAGTACAAACAGAAGATAGTGAATATAAAATAGGGTTATGGGTTAGAGACAGTGCAGCAGGAGTAGGAACAGTAACTTTTTATGAGCCATCTAGTAAAACATTTGGAGCATTAGGACATGGAATTACAGATATTGATACAAATGAATTAGTAAACATATCATCAGGAGAATTTATCACTACAAGAATACTAAATATAACAAAAGGTGAAAGTGGAAATCCAGGAAAAGTACAAGGAACAATTGAAAATGAAAGTAATATAGGAACAATAAGTAAAAATACAAGATTTGGAATTTATGGAAAAGTAGATAATATAGCTAGTCTAAAACTAGATACATCTAAAGAAATGGAAATAGCAATTAGAGATGAAATAAAAGAAGGAAAAGCTACTATACTATGTAGTTTAGACAACAAAATACCACAAGAATACGAAATTGAAATTGAAAAAATATTTAAAGATAACAATTATAACAATAAAAGTATGCAAATAAAAGTTACTGACCAAAAACTAATAGACAAAACAGGAGGAATAATACAAGGAATGTCGGGCTCTCCAATTATTCAAAATGGAAAACTTGTTGGAGCAGTAACCCATGTATTAGTAAATAATCCCAAAGAAGGATATGGAGTATTCGCAGATATAATGATAAAAAAATCCAAAGAGATAAGCTGATGTCCAATTAGGGTCAGGTCCAAAGTGGACATTTTAAACAACTAAAAACCTCAAAGATATATAATAAAAAATACTTTGTGTGTCGCAACCATATAATTGAATTTCTGAAGGTTGCTTCAATCGTACTCACTTCGTTCGTTTGATCGCTTACGCAGTATTTTTTATTATATATCTTTGAGGTTTTTAATAATAACATATTTTTTTAAAATGTCCACTTTGGACCTGACCCTAATTGGACATTAATTTACTAGCATAGGTCCTATTTGGGTTACTGTACCAGCCCCTAAAGTTATAACAATATCATCTTTTTTTACATTATCTTTTATATAATTAGTGCAATTATCAAAATCAGGTATAAATATAGGATCTTTACCCAAAGATTTAATTGTATTTACTAAATCTTCTGATGAAATATTATGAGTATTAGTTTCTCTAGCAGCATAGATGTCTAATATAATGATATGGTCAAAATCTTTTAAAGCATCTGCAAAATCATTTAATAATAGTTTTGTTCTACTATAAGTATGAGGTTGGAAAATTACCCAAGATTCATTATATTTTTTGTTTTTTAATGAGTTATAAGTAGCTTTTATTTCTGTTGGATGATGTGCATAATCGTCATACACACTAATTTCATTATTGATTTTTCCTTTAAATTCAAATCTTCTATGTGCACCTGTAAATTTAATTAAAGCATCTTGAATATCTTTTCTTTCAATTCCATATTCTGTACAAACAGAAACACAAGAAAGTGCATTTAAAACATTATGCATTCCAGGTACTGATAATTTTAATTTCATAAAAAATTCACCACGATAGAAAATATCAAATTCAGGAAAACCATCATTGTCAAATACAATATTTTTTCCAACAAAATCAGTATCTTCATTTTTTATTCCATAAGTAACAACTTTAGCTTTAGTATATTGAGGTAAATCCAAACAATTTTTATCATCACCATTAATTACAAGTAATCCGTCATCTGGTAATAATTTGACATATTTTATAAAAGCATTTTTAATATTATCAAAAGTTTTAAAATAATCTAAATGGTCATTATCTATATTAAGAATTATTTCAGCTTTAGGACTAAACTTTAAAAAGCTTTCTACATATTCACAAGCTTCTATAATAAAATGTTCGCTATTTCCAACTCTATAGTTTCCCTCTAAGTTTTTTAACATAGCACCAACTTGTATGCTAGGATCTTTTAAAGCATCCATGAAACATAAAGAGACCATCGAAGTAGTAGTGGTTTTACCATGTGTACCAGAAATACATATAGTATCTTTATAACAACGAGTAATTTCTCCTAAAAAGTCAGCTCTTTCGATTGTAGGAATATTAAGCTTATGAGCTTCAATAATTTCTGGATCAGTTTGCTTTACAGCTGCAGAATAAATAACTACATCTGAACCAGCAATACTTTTTATATCATGACCGATAACAACATCTATTCCTTTTTTTCGTAATAATTGTATAGATTCGGATTCATTAGCATCAGAACCTGTAACATTAAAGCCCCAGTTTTTTAAAATTACAGCAATTCCGCTCATGCTTACTCCACCGATTCCAATCATATGTATATTTTTATATCTTTTTATATGTTCAATATTTGGCATAAAAAAACACGCTCCTCTTTATAATATAGGATTATATAATTTTATTTTTAAAAATTCAATACTTTGTGACGATTTATACTGTATTATATGTAAAAAAAAACATAAAGTTAAAAAAATAAAAATAAAATTCAAAAAAATGTAAAAAAAAGAAGGAAAAAAATTTTTTATGAAGAATAATATAATTGTACATAATATTAAACGATATGTACAAATATTTAACATAAGGAAGGCGGTGCATTATACAATGCAAATCACAGATGTACGTTTAAGAAAAGTAAATTCAGAGAACAGAATGAAAGCTGTTGCTTCTGTAACATTCGATAACGAATTCGCAGTTCACGATATCAAAGTTATCGAAAGCCAAAATGGATTATTTATAGCTATGCCAAGCAGAAAAACTCCAAACGGAGAATTCAAAGATATAGCTCATCCAATCAATGCTGAAACAAGAGAGAAAATTCAAAAAGCTATTTTAGAAGCTTATGAAGCTCCAGAAACAGAAGAATCAGCAGAATAATATAAAACAAAAAAGCACTTTTAAGAGTGCTTTTTTTGTTGCATAGAAAAAATAATATTGATAAAAAATATAGAAATTAAAATTTTGGCTATTGTTCAAGTTATTATTATGACTTGATTTACATTAAAAGCTTATACTCATCTGTATAAGCTTTTTAAAAAGAAAATATCAAAAATTGTAACATTACCTAATATTGCTAAAATAGTAAAAATATGATATAATAATTTGCGTAACTCGTAAACAAGCAGAAGAATTTCTTCGTAATAAAATTTTAGAGGAGGAAGTATATGAGACTTGCAAAAAGAGGAGAAGATTTTAGTAAAAACATAATTATTAATGATTCAATTGCATTAGTTAAAGTACGGGGGACAAAAATAAGTAAAATAACCATTATTGGTGGTTTCCCAGGAGCAATAATATTGAATCAAAAGAACGAAGCACCTAAAAACTTTTTCAGCCATAAAAGAGCAGTATTTAATGAAGAAGATCTTGAATATTTACCAGGGGGACTAGTTGCAATTTATGAGACAAAAAAAGGAAAAAAAGATACAATGTTAAAGAAAGCAAGACAATTAGCAGAAATTTTAGAAAACGAAATTTTTTCAGAAATAGTAACAATAGAATTGATTGGATATGGAAAAATGGGCTTATTGTTTTTGCTAGCAGCACAGTATGTAAAGAGAAGTTTGCACATTGCAACAGTTAATATTGTAGAAGAAATACCATATTTAGGAATATTATATTCAGATACAGAAAGTTTTGGCAAGTTAACAGTAGAAGAAAGAGTAAAGTATAAGAAAAAATATTTGAAAAATGTTGACTTTGAAGCCATAAATGATATCCATAAATGGTTAAATTTTCAAGAAAAATTATTGAAGCTAGATACCACATTAGAAGAAATAGAATGGATAAAAACAATAAATAAAAAAATGGTAACAGAAGATTGTTTAAAAGTTTTGGATATACCTAAAACTATTGAACTGGATCTAAACTACAGTACAATACTTAAAGAAGTTTATAGGCATTTCGAACGTTAAATTGCAAAGTCGAATTAGAAATCTAAGTATTTTTTACCTAGATTTCTTTTTTTACATTAAAAAACTTGAAAAAACTCGAAAAAAACGGTAAAATAAATAATAGTTTAATATTAGGAGAAAAGTAATGTATTTAATAGTAGGATTAGGAAACCCAGAAGAAGAATATAGCAATACAAGACATAATATGGGATTCGATACAATAAATAAAATAGCTAAACAATATAATATAGAAGTAAATAAAAATAAATTCAAAGGATTATGTGGAAGTGGAATAATAGAAAACAAAAAAGTAATATTATTAAAGCCACAAACTTATATGAATCTTAGTGGTGAAAGCATCAAGGAAACAATGGACTTTTATAAAATCCAACAAGAAAATTTAATAATAATCTATGATGACATAGACTTAGAAGCAGGGATAATCAAAATAAGAAAAAAAGGTGGACCAGGAACACATAATGGAATGAAATCTGTTATTTCAAATATAGAAACTCAAGAATTTGCAAGAGTAAGAGTCGGAATAGGAAAACCAGAAAGAAAAGAACAATTAATAGAATATGTAATAGGAAAAATTCCAGATAAAGACCAAAAAATATTAGATGAAGCAACAACAAAATCAAAAGAAGCCTTAATAGAAATTATAAAAAATGGTGTAGATATAGCCATGAATAAATTCAATTAAATTAAAAAATTAGCAGAAAAGGAAAGATAAAAAATGACAAAAATTTTAGTTCAAAAAAATAAAGAAAAAAAAGAAATTGCTTTAGTAGAAAATGGAAAATTAATAGAATACTATGATGAAAGCGAAAACGAAGATAGAAACGAAGGAAATATTTATATAGGAATAGTTAAAGACATAATAAAAGGTATGCAGTCAGCATTTGTAAACATCGGAACGGAAAAAAATAGTTTTATACATCTAAAAGATATCTTACCTAAAGTAGATGAAACAAAAGGACATAAAATAGAAAAAACAGATATTTTTAAAGTAATAAAACCAAAACAAAAAATTCTAGTACAAGTAAAAAAAGATAGCAATAGCAAAAAAGGAGCAAGAGTATCTACTCATATAAATTTACCAAGTAAATATATAGTTTTAATGCCAAATACGAATATAGTTACAGCTTCACAAAAAATAGAAAACAAAGAAGAACAAGCAAGATTAATAAAATTAGTAAGAGAAAATTTAAGTAAAGAAAATGGAGCTGTTATAAGAACATCAGCAGAAGGAAAAACAGAAGAAATAATCGAAGACATCAAAAAAATAGAAAATACTTGGCAAAATATAATTCAAACAAGTATAAATCCAAACGAAAATAAACCAGAACTATTATATAAAAGTAAAGACATAATAGAAAAAATATTAATGGATTTAATGAATCAAAACATCGAAAAAATAATTGTAAATAATAATAAAGAAAAAGAAAAAATAGAAAATATTATTAAAGAAAATAAAGAATACAAAAATATAAAAGTAGAGATGAAAAAACAAGGAAATTTATTTGAAATATATGATATAGAAAAACAAATAAAAAAATCACAAAACAGAAAAGTATGGTTAAAATGTGGAGGATTTATTACTATAGATAATACAGAAGCATTAACAGCAATAGATGTAAACACCGGGAAATTTACAGGTACAAATAATAATTTACAATCAACTATATTAAAAGTAAATGAAGAAGCAACAATAGAAATAGCAAAACAACTTCGTCTAAGAGATATTGGTGGAATAATTATAATAGATTATATAGATATGGAAAACAACAAAGATAAAGAAAAAATTATAAAATTGATGAATCAAGAATTAAAAAAAGATAGAACAAAAACTCAAGTAGAAGGTTTTACAAAATTAGACTTAATGGAACTAACTAGAAAACATATTTGTAGCCACAAAGAGTAGAAAGGGAAAAAATGAACGTAGGATTTATTTCGTTAGGATGTAGTAAAAATTTAATTGATACAGAAATAGCAATTGGAAAATTCAAAGAACACAATTATAAAATAGTAAATGAAGAAAGTTTAGCAGATATAATTGTAATTAATACATGTGGATTTATAGACTCAGCCAAAGAAGAAGCGATACAAACAATATTAGAAATAGCTGATTACAAGCAAAAAAGATGTAAATACTTAATAGTTATGGGATGTTTAGTTCAAAGATATTATGAAGAACTAAAAAAACTAATACCAGAAGTAGATTTGTGGATAAAAATAGATGAATACGATTACTTGTGGGAAAAAATAGAAAATTTAGTTAAAAGCAATATTGTAGAAAAAAGTAAAACAAACACAAGTAAACAAATCAGTAAAATACCTCCAATGCCAATGTTTGAACAACATGACTTTATGAATAGAACAGTAACAACTGGAAACAATTTTGCTTATTTAAAAATAGGAGAAGGATGTAGTAATAGATGTACATATTGTGCTATTCCATATATTAGAGGACCATTTGTAAGCAGAAAAAAAGAAGATATAATAGAAGAAGCAAAAGGACTTGCTAAAAAAGGAATAAAAGAACTAATTATTATTGCACAAGATACTACAAAATATGGAGTAGACATATATGGAGAAAGCAAATTAGCAGAACTATTAGAAGAATTAAGCAAAATAAAAGAAATAAAATGGATTAGATTTTTGTATTCATATCCTGAAGGAATTACAGATGAATTAATAGAAGTAGTTTCAAAAAATCCTAAAATAGCAAAATATTTTGACATACCAATTCAACATATTGCAGATGATGTCTTAAAAAGAATGAATAGAAGAACAAACAAAAAACAAATAAGCGATCTAATTCAAAAAATTAGAACTAATATACCTGATGCAACTATAAGAACAACACTAATAGTTGGATTTCCAGGAGAGACAAAAGAAGATTTTGAACAATTATTAGAATTTGTAAAACAAGCTAAATTTGATAAACTAGGAGCTTTTACATATTCAAAAGAAGAAGGGACACCAGCAGAAAAACTACCAAACCAAATACATGGAAATACTAAAAAATCAAGATATAATAAAATTATGGGAGTTCAACAAAAAATATCAAATGAAAATTTAAAAAATAAAATAGGAAAAACATATGAAGTTTTAATAGAAAATATTTCATTTGATAAACAATTTTATATTGGAAGAACAATGCAAGATGTTCCAGAAATTGATGGACTTGTATATATTAAAAATAACGATGATGGGAAAAAATTAAATAATTTTGTAAAAAGTAAAATTATAGATGTAAGTAATTATGATTTAATTGCAGAAATTATTTAAAGAAAGAAGTGTGGTGAAATGAGAATAAATTTAAAAAATGGAGAATTAGTAGAAATAACTGTAAAACAAGGAAAAGAAGAAAATAGATATGACTATTATATAGGAAGCATAAAAATTGGTGTACTAGATAAAGAAGTCATGGAAGAAAATATTTTAATAATTGAAAAAGAGCTAAAAAATGAAGAAGTTGCAAATGAAATTAAAGATGCAATAAATATTTTACCACGTGAAGTAATAGAACAAGAATGTGAAGAAAATAAAGATATAGAAGAATTAATAAATGAAAGATATGGTAAATTAGAAGAAATAGGAGAAATAAGAAAAATAGAAATAAGAGAAAAGCAAGAAGAAAATAAAGAAAAAGAAAGTACCGAACATGTAGAAGACACAAAAATTGCAACAACAAATGATATTAATATAAAACAAAGCATAGATTTAGGAGAACGTGCAAATGACATGCATGATATGAGAAAATGGCTAGGAGGTCAGTTACCATCAGAAATAAATCGCATTGGAGTTGTAGAAAGTTACCAAATGCAAGATTATGGTGGGAAAAATACTACAAGATATTCATTAGTAGCAATTGGAAAAGATGGAACAGTAGAACCACTAGAAAATTATATACCACAGCTAAAACAAAGATCTTCAGCAGGAAATAATCCGAGAGAAGAAAGCTACCAAGTAAGAACAGATGGAACAGCTGAAAAGGATGCTGTTCTTAGTGAATACGAAATAGGTGACAAAATTATTCAGTTAGACAATAAAGAAATGGGAAGAATAGAATTAAACATAGGAGAAGAAGCAAGAAATTCCACTAAAACACTTACACAAGAAGTAAGAGATGAAAACACAACATTTGCAACAGATAGAACACAAAGAAGTGTTGTTGGAGAATATGAAGCAAATGGAGAAGATACTGTAGAAAAGGGTATAGAAGAAGCTGAACAACATGAAAAAATTAATCCAAACTGTGACAAAATGACAGAAAAAGATGTAGATGGTGAAAACGCTAAATCTCATGTACATAACGATGCAAGTAAAATTATATTAGAAAATGGAAAAGAAGTTACTTTTGAAAGACTTGCTGTTAGATGGGGAATGTTTAAAGAAAATGGACAACCAGATGCAGAACATGCAAGAAACAAATATATAGAAAAACAAGAACAAAATTTAGAAAAAATGCCAGAAGAAATAGTAGAAGACTTAGATGAAGAATTTGAAGACCCTAGAGTACAAGATGCTAGAAATCATTAGAAAAAATTTGCCAATAAAAAAGATAAATGATATAATATAAAAATACAAAAGGTAAATAAAAGAGGTGTAAAGATGACAGCAATATTAGCACTAATATACATTTTAATATTTATTATATTTGCATTAGTCGCATATGCAATATTACAAATAAAATTGTTTGGAATGAAAGTAAAAGACTTTTGGTCTTTTATAGAAGCAAACCAAATGTTAGATAAATTATACAGATTTGCTAGACAATACGAAAATATGTCACCACAAGAACAAATTATTTATCTATCAGAAGCGGAAAAAATATTTAAAGCATTCGATAATGTTCCAAATGAACTTTGGGAAGAAGAATACCAAAAATATAAAGATGTACTAAAAAAATATCAAGATATAAAAATGTTTAGATGGGCAAAAGAATCAAAAAAATGATTTTGGGGTCGGAGGAAAAAATATTTTTTAAATTTTTTCCTCCGACCCCAAAATCATTAAAGTTTGATTACAAATAAACTCATAAGTGCATATGAATAACGTATAGTTTTTTTCATAAATAATCTTGATTTTAAAATCTCAAAAGATTCAGACATTGCACAATATTTATCAACAAAAGTTAAAATTAAACCTTCTAGTGATTTTGGAAATTCAACTGTAACAGGCCACATATGTTTTATAATAATATCTTTTTCTTTATCATTTAAATCAAATAATTTGCAAGCATTTTTACAAGCGATTTTGCCATGTGTAAAAGCGTGTAACCCCTTACTACCAGGTTGCTTAATTCTCCAGTCATATAAAAATAAATCGTGAAGCATAGCAGCTCTAGTTGCGGATTTATAATCTAAATTATACTTTTTACAAATTAAATAACAATAATATGCTGCACAATAACAATGATCAAAACAACTTGTATCATAGTGTTGCCTATATTTTTTCATTTCAAGAACAGTGTTATTAGAAATTAATGGAGAGATTATTTCTTGAAATTCTTTATCTTTAAAACTTAATTCTTGTATGTACTCTTTCATAAAAACTCCTTTTATTAATCTTATGCATTTCAATTAATTATAGCATATATAAAATAAAAACTTCAATTAGTTTTCATAAATTAATATAAAATTAATAAATAAGAGGTTACAATTCACAGTTTAATAATATAAATTATTGTTTCATACTTTGTGTGTCGCAATCTACAAAAAAATAAAGGTTAGAGGTAGATTGCTCCAATCGCACTTACTGTCGTTCGTTTGGTCGCTTACGCAGTATTTCAACAATAATTTATATTATTAAACTGTGAATTGTAACAATAAGAAAAAACTTCATAAAAAATTAAGAAATGTCAAAACAGGTAAAAAAATAAAGGATTTCAACTAAATTTAGTCGAAAAACTAAAATAATTTGCAACAAAATATTGCAATAATTTGCCAATGATAGTATAATAATAAATGTAGCATAATAATATTAAAAAGAATATTATGTATAAAGAGAGGTAAAAAAATGGATTATTTATATATACTAAGAGAAGCATTAGTATGGACAATAACAATATTTTGGTTATACCAAGTTTTAGTAAGTTTATGTTCTTTAGTAAAAATAAAAGATAAACCACTAAAAGTAAAAAAAGACCATAGATTTATGGCAATAGTGCCAGCTCATAATGAAGAAGCAGTTATAAAAAACCTTGTTGAAAGTTTAAAAGCTCAAAATTACAACAAAGATTTATATGACATTTATGTAATTGCAGATAACTGTACAGATAACACAGCAAAAATTGCAAGAGAAGCTGGAGCAATTGTATATGAAAGATTTAACAACAGCAAAAAAACAAAAGGATATGCATTAGATTGGTTTTTGCAACAAAAAATAAAAGAAGATGCACCATATGATGCGTTTTTCGTATTTGATGCAGATAATATTGTAGATCCAGATTTCATTAAAAACATGAATGTAAAACTATGCCAAGGTGAAGATGTTGTACAAGGATATAGAGATATCAAAAATCCAACAGATAGCTGGATAACAGCAGGATATGCACTATTCTATTGGACTATGCACAGATTTTATCACTTAGCAAGATACAATTTAGGATTATCACCATTATTAAATGGTACAGGATTTATGGTAAGATTTGATGTTGTAAAACCACAAGGTTGGGATACAGTAACATTAACAGAAGATATTGAATTTTCATTAAAAAGAATTATAAAAGGTAAAAAATTAGGTTGGGCAACAGATGCGATAGTATATGATGAACAACCAGTTGGATTTAAACAAAGTTGGTCTCAAAGAAGTAGATGGACAGTAGGACATATGCAATGTATAAAAGAATATACAAAAGACTTAGCTGTAGCAGCTAAAGAAAACAAAACTATGATGAACTTTGATGGGCTATTATATATTGTTGGAAGTATTCCTATGTTTGTAATAACTATAGTTCTATTATTAACAAACTTTATAATGTATGGAGCAAGTCAAATGACAGAAACAGAATTAATAATAAATATTTTTAGATATTTAATACCAACATTCCTATTACCTATAGGAACAGCAGTAATTGCGATGTATTTAGATAGAAGACCAATAAAACCAATGATTAAAGGACTTTTATGTTATCCATTATTTATGGGTTCATGGCTATTAATTAACTTTAAATGTTTATTTAAAAGAGAAACAACTTGGGAAAAAATTAATCACGTTCGTGATATCAAAATTGCAGATGCAGGGCTACAAGTTGAGCCAACTATATCAGAAGGTAGAAACTAATAACTAAAAGCAAAATAAAAATAATAGAGATTTTACAATTTTTAAAAAATCTCTATTATTTTTTAAATAGTAATGATATAATAGCAAACATAGAAATAACAAAACAGAAAAAGAAAGGGATTTTAAAATGAAAGAAAAAACATTAAAATATGTAAAAGAAAATTGGCTTTTTATAGCAATAATTTTACTAGGTACACTATTTTTATTAATACCAGCGTTTCATGAAAATATATGGTTTGATGAATCTTATAGTGTAGCAATAGTGAATCACTCATTTGGAGAAATATGGACAATAGGTTCACATGATGTGCATCCTATTTTATATTATTGGATGCTAAAAGTAATAAATTTAATATTTGGAGAAAGCATAATTGCATATAGAATTTTTTCAGTAATAGGAATTGTAGTGTTAGGAACGTTAGGACTAACACACATCAAAAAAGACTTTGGAAAAACAACAGGAGTATTATTTACATTTTTTAGTTTCTTTTTACCAGTAATGTTAAATTACGCATTAGAAATAAGAATGTATTCATGGACAATAGTATTTGTAACACTTACGGGAATTTACTTGCATAGATTTATTAAAGATAAGAAATTTAAAAATATATTATTATTTGGAATATTTAGTATAATAAGTTGCTATATGCACTATTATGCATTATTAGCTGCTGGAATAATGAATTTAGGACTTATCATATATGTGATAAGAAAAAGAGAAGAAATTGATAAAAGTATAATTAAAAAATTTATAATTATAGAAGTAGCACAAGTACTATTATATTTACCTTGGCTTTTAGTATTTATAATGCAAGCACTTAGAGTAGGGGCAGGATTTTGGATTACACTAGAATTTCCACAAATTTTAATAGATATTCTAAATTTCCAATATAAAGGAAATTTAGAACAAACAATACCAACAATATTCTCAATAGCTTTATATGCATATGTATTATATATTATAATAAAAAATATAAGAAAAAAAGAAAATATAAAAGAAGGTTTAATTCCTATAGGAATATATTTATTGGTAATATTAATCGTGACATTAGTGTCAAGAATTACACCTATTTTATATGCAAGATATCTATTTACTATAACAGGATTATTAGTATTTACAATATGTTATTTCTTAGCAAAAGAAAACAACAAATTTATAATTGGATTAATATGTGGAGCAGTTATTATAATGTCATCTATGAATTTAATGCAAAATATGGAAGCAAATTATGATGAAACAAATGAAGCTCCAATAAATTATTTAAAAGAAAATTTACAACCAGAAGATATTATGATTTATTCAGATATGGGAAATGGTGGAGTTGTAGCAACAAAATTAAGTGAAAACAAACAATATTTTATAAATTTAGGAAATTGGTCTATAGAGGATGCATATAAAGCATATGCACCACAAATGGAAGTTGCATTAACACCAGAAGAAGCAATGGAAGAAGCAACAGGAAGAATAATAATAGTAGACACAGGCGACTTAACATTATACAATAAAATCAAAGATAATAGTAACTATAAAACAATATCAATAGAGAAGTTTGAAGCAAAGTATCATAACTATACATATAATATTGTGACATTAGAAAAAAATGATTAAAAAAGCTTGCATTTATGCCAAAAATTGGGTATAATAAATAAGGAAACTAAAGTGAAGTCAGAAGAGTGGGAACAAATCCCACTCTTGATTAGTATAAAGGGGTGTGATATTTTGTCAAAGATAGAAGAAAAAGTAGAAAAACTTGTCGAAGAAAAAATTAAAAACTTAGGATATGACTTATATGATGTAGAATATTGTAAAGAAGGGAAAAACTACTTCTTAAGAATATTTATTGATAAAGAAGATGGAATAGACTTAAATGACTGCGAAAAAGTCAATAACGAAATAAACGAAATACTAGACACAGCAGATTACATAAAAGAAGCATACTTTTTAGAGGTATCTTCTCCAGGAATAGAAAGAATACTAAGGAAAGACAAGCATCTTAAACAAAATATTGGAAATGAAGTAAGTATAAAATTATTTGGAAAAGACGCAAATGGTAAAAAAGAATATATAGGAGTATTAGAAAAATTTAATGAAGAATTTATAATAATAGAAGTAGAAAATGAAAAAGTTAAAATAGAACGTAAAAACATATCACAAATAAAAACAGTGTATAACTGGTAAGGGAGGAATAAAAAAATGAAAAAACAATCTAAAGAGCAAGCAAAAGAACAAGCTATTGATAACAAAGAATTAATACTAGCATTAGAGGAATTAGAAAAAGAAAAAGGAATGAACAAAGACTATTTATTAGAGGCAATAGAAACAGCATTAGTTACAGCATATAAAAGAAACTTTGATTCATTAGAAAACGTAAAAGTAGAAATGGATAGACAAACAGGAGCAACACATTTATATGCAGTAAAAAAAGTAGTAGAAGAAGTAGAAGATGAAGATTTAGAAATATCTTTAAAAGAAGCTCAAAAAATAAACCCAGATTACAAAGAAGAAGACGAAGTAAATATTGAAATAGTACCAAGAAACTTTGGAAGAATTGCAGCACAAACAGCAAAACAAGTAATTATACAAAAATTAAGAGAAGCTGAAAGAGAAATAGTATATAATGAATTTGATGAAAGAAAAGGAGAAATAGTTTCTGGAATTATCCAAAAAGCAGATAACAATATTGTTGTAATGGACTTAGGAAAATTAGAAGGAATTATGCCAATAAAAGAACAAATACCAACAGAAAAATATAGAGTAAATGACAAAATAAAAGGATATGTATTAAAAGTAGAAAAAGGACAAAAAGGTGTGCCACAAGTTATAGTTTCAAGAAGTCATCCAGACTTTGTTAGGAAGCTATTAGAATTTGAAATACCAGAAATATATGAAGGTGTTATTGAAATAAAGAGCGTTTCAAGAGACCCAGGATATAGAAGTAAAGTTGCAGTATATTCTCCAGATCCTAATATTGATCCTGTAGGTTCATGTGTAGGACAAAAAGGAGTTAGAATTCAAAATGTTATAAATGAATTAAATGGCGAAAAAATAGATGTAATTGAATGGAATGAAGATCCATCAATTTATATAGCAGCAAGCTTATTGCCAGCTCAAATTTTAGCAGTTGATATAAAACAAGAAGAAAAATTTGCACAAGTAATAGTTCCAGATGACCAATTATCTTTAGCAATTGGAAAATCAGGACAAAATGCTAGATTAGCAGCAAGATTAACAGACTGGAAAATAGATATAAAATCAGAAACTCAATTTAAAGAATTATTAGCAAATAAACAAGAAGAACAACAAGAAGAAACAGAATAAAAATATAGCTAAAACATACAATAAAGGAGGGAGCAAATATGAAGAAGCAACCTGAAAGAACATGTATGGGATGTAATGAAAAAAAGACAAAAAAAGAATTAATAAGAATTGTAAAAAATAAAGAAAATGAAATAAGCATAGATAGAACTGGAAAAATACCAGGAAGGGGAGCTTATATTTGTGATGATATTCAATGCTTAGAAAAATTAATAAAATCAAAAAGATTAGAAAAAGTATTTGATATAAAAATATCAAATGAAATATATGAAAAATTAAGAGGTGTAATACTTGACAAATAAAAAAATATTAGGATTAATTGGGCTATCTGCTAAAGCAAGAAAAGTATCATTTGGAGCAGATAGTGTAGAAATTCAAGCACAAAAAGGAAAGCTAAGTTTGCTTATTATAGCAGAAGATGCTTCTGAAAGAACAAAAGATAAATTTAATAAAATATCTAAGCAATATAATATACCTATTGTAATCCATGGAAAAATAGAAGAACTAAGCAAAGCAATTGGTAAAAATAATAAAGCAATACTGGGAATAGAAGATATAAATTTATCTAAGGAAATACAAAAAATAAACAATGGGGGTGAAGTTATTGGGTAAGATAAAAATATATGAGATAGCAAAAAAATTAAACTTAGCCAGTAAAGATGTAATAGAAATGGCACAAAAAATGAATATAGAAGTAAAAAGTCATTTGAGTGCTATCAATGAAGAAGAAGCTAAAAAGCTAGAAAGTAAGCTAAGTAACAAGGTAGAACCACAAGAACAAAAAGAAACAAAAAAACAAGAAAAAGGAAAAACAAATAAGGGGAAAATGGAAAATAAAAAAGAAGAAAAAGCACCAGTTATAATAAGAAGAGAAGTAATTATAGCTAAAGATGAAGAACAAACAAAGAAAAAGGAAGAAACCAAAAAACAACAAGAAAGAAAAAATAATGTAGGATTTGTAGAAAGAAAACAAAACAAAGACTATAATATTGTATATAGAAATAAACCAAATAAACCAATGACAGTAAGTGAATTATTTGGTTTAAATAGTAACAAAGAAGAAAAAGTAGAAAAGCAACCAGAGCCAATTAAAGAAGAGAAAAAAGAAGAAAAAGTAGTAATAAAAGAAGAAAAGAAAGAAGAAACAATAGGACCTAAAAAAGAAATGGAAAAAATAGAAGAAAAAACATCAAAAGTGGTTAATACAGAAATGCCTAAAAAAGAAAATAAAGAATTTAATAGAGATAGAAATAATAACTTTAGAAATAGAGATGGAAAAGATAATAGAGACAACAGGGATAACAGAGAAGGTAGACAACAAAGAAACAACCAAAATTCAAATTATCGCAGAAATGACAATAGAGACAACAGGGAAAACAGAGACAACAGAAATAACAATAGAAACAATAATGGTAGAAATGATTATCGCCAAAACAATAATAACAATAATAGATTTGGAAATAAAAAGCCGTTAGATGCAAAAGGAATAGAAAAAAATATTAAAAACATAATGGCAGTAGAAAACATAGAAAAAGAACCAGTTAGAGAATATAACAAAGAAATAGACAAACAAAAAGAAAATAACCGTTTTGAAGAAAATAAAACAAATAAAAAGAATAAATCTAGAAGAAATAACAATAACCATAAAGATTTTGATGAAGGAAAATTAAAGTCTCTAAAACAAACAAACAGATTATCAAATATGTTTGAAGAACAAGATGGTGGAATGCTTGATTACTACGACTTAACAACTGAACGTGGAAGACGTGGAAAGAAAAGAAAGACTCAAAATTTACAAGACAGAACAAAACAAAAAATATTTAAATTAACAGAAATAGAAATACCTGAATCTATTACAGTAAAAGACTTAGCAGCAGAAATGAAGAAAACAACAGCAGATGTAATCAAAAAATTATTAGGTTATGGAATTATGGCTACAATTAATCAAGAAGTAGACTATGATACAGCATACTTAGTTGCTCAAGAATTTGGAATAACAGCTAAGAAAAAAGAAATAGTAACAGATGAAGATATCTTATTTGATGATTCTGAAGATAAAGAAGAAGAATTAGTAGAAAGACCACCGGTAATCGTTGTTATGGGACACGTAGACCATGGAAAAACATCTTTATTAGACGCTATTAGAAAAACAAATGTAATAGAAGGAGAAGCAGGTGGAATAACACAAGCTATTGGTGCTTATCAAGTAAAAGTTGATGATAGATTAATAACATTTTTAGATACACCTGGACATGAAGCTTTTACAGCAATGCGTGCAAGAGGTGCTCAAATTACAGATATAGCAATTTTAGTAGTTGCAGCAAATGATGGTGTAATGCCACAAACAGTAGAGGCAATTAACCATGCAAAATCAGCAGGAATTCCAATAATTGTTGCAATAAACAAAATAGATTTACCAGAAAGTAACCCAGAAAGAGTAAAACAAGAATTAATGAAATATGAATTAGTACCAGAAGAATGGGGTGGAGATACAATATTTGTACCAATCTCAGCAAAAAATGGTCAAAATATAGACCAATTATTAGAAATGGTGCTATTAGAAGCAGATGTATTAGAATTAAAAGCTAATCCAAACAAACAAGCAAAAGGTGCTGTTATTGAAGCAAGGCTTGATAAATCAAAAGGAACAATTGCTACAATGCTAGTACAAAGAGGAACTTTAGATGTTGGAGATACAATTGTTGTTGGTTCATCTATAGGTAGAATAAGAGCAATGAAAGATGACAAAGGTAAAAATGTAAAATTTGCAGGACCATCAACACCAGTTGAAATTATGGGATTAACAGAAGTTCCTGAAGCTGGAGAGACTTTTTATGAAGTTAAAAACGAAAAAGTTGCAAAACACTTAATAGAAAAAAGAAAAAATCAAGCTAGAGAAAAAGCAATTAATCAAGGAACAAAAATAACATTAGATAATTTATTTAGCCAAATGGAAGAAGGAAAATTAAAAGTCTTAAACTTAATTGTTAAAGCAGATGTACAAGGTTCTGTTGAAGCTGTAAAACAATCATTAGAAAAACTTCAAAATGAAGAAGTAAGAGTAAAAGTAATACATGCAGCAGCAGGAGCAGTAAACCAATCTGATGTTACACTTGCAAAAGTATCAAATGCTATAATAATTGCATTTAACGTTCGTCCAGATAGTACAGCAAAAGACATTGCAGAAAAAGATGAAGTGGAAATTAAACAATATTCTGTAATATATCAAGCGATTGAAGATGTTGAAGCTGCTATGACAGGTATGTTAGAGCCTAAATATGAGGAAAAAGTAATTGGTAATGTTGAAGTAAGACAAACATTTAGGATTTCTAATGTAGGAACAATAGCAGGAGCATATGTACTTTCTGGAAAAGTAGAAAGAAATGCTGGAGTAAGAGTAATCCGTGATAATATAGTAATACATGAAGGACATCTATCAACATTAAAAAGATTTAAAGATGACGTTAAAGAAGTTGGAAAAGGTTTTGAGTGTGGAATGCAAATAGAAAACTACAATGATATCAAAGAAGGAGATATTATTGAAGTATATATTATGGAAGAAATCAAAAGATAATAAAAGTCGGGATTTTTAGGAAGTGTCTTTATTTTCTAACTGTATAATAAAAAGATAAGTAAGAAAATAAAGACTTATTCCTAATTTTACCATCTTATAGAAAGGAGAAATTGGTATGCCTGAAAGTCAAAGTAGATTAGAACGTATTAATGAAGAATATAGAAAAGAATTAAGCAATATAATAAGTTATAAGCTAAAAAATCCTAATGCAACAGGAATGATTAGTGTAACTAAAGTAAAAGTTACAAATGACTTAAAATATGCTAAAGTATATGTAAGTATATTAAACTCAAAAGATGTGAAAGAAACAATAGCAGCATTAAAAAAATCAGCAGGATTTTTACGTAGCGAATTAGCTAAAAAGGTAAATCTTCGTAACACTCCAGAACTTGTTTTTGAATTAGACGATTCTTTAGAATACGGAGCAAGAATCGACAATATATTAAAAGAGATTTTACCTAAAAAAGAAGAGGAGAATTAAATATGACATTAGATGAAATTTTAGAAGAAATAAAAAAAGCTGAAAGTATAGTTCTTTTAACACATGAAACACCAGACGGAGATGCAATAGGAAGTTCTTTAGGAATGAAACTTGCATTAAGAAAAATAGGAAAAGAAGCAGATTTAATAGTAACTAAATATGCTAGAACATTTAACTTCTTACCAAATATAGAAGAAATAAAAACAACAAGTGATGTAGAAAAATATGACTTAGCCATAAGCTTAGACTGTGCAACAATAAAAAGAATAGACAATAGAGAATATTTTGATAAAGCTAAAAAAACAATATCTATAGACCATCATGGAAGTAACGAAATGTATGCAGATATTAATTATGTAAATCCAGTTGCACCAGCATGTTCAGAAATAGTATTAACAATGCTTTCATATTTTAATATTGAAATAGACAAAGAAATTGGAACATGTCTAATGATGGGAATAATAACAGACACAGGAGGTTTACAATATCCATCAACAACAGCAGACACATTTGAATATGCAGCAGAATTACTAAGAAAAGGTGTAGACATTGCAGATATTTGCAGAAGAACACTTCAAGAAAAAACAAAATCTAATTTTGAATTACAAAAAATAATTATGGAAAATTTAGAATTATTAGAAGATGGAAAATTAGCTTTTTCATATGTAACTAAACAAGATTTACTAGACGTAAAAGCAGAAGAAGGAGACCATGAAGGATTAGTTAACATAGGTAGAAGTATTGAAGGTGTAGAAGTATCAGCTTTTATAAGACAAGAAGATGATGAAAATATATTTAAAATATCAATGCGTTCAAATGGTAAAGTAAATGTATCAGATGTATGCCTAATGTTTGGCGGCGGAGGACACGCAAGAGCAGCAGGAGCTAAAGTACAAGGAACAGTTCAACAAGTAAAAGAAAAAATAATTAAAGAAGTAAAAAAATATTTATAGTAATATAAAAGTATGCAAATTTGCAAAGACAAAATATAAAAATATCAAAAAAATTTAAAGAGGATAAGATGGACGGAATTATTATAATAAATAAACCACAAAATTATACTTCACATGATATAGTATATAAAGTTAAAAAAATATTAAATAAAAAGGTAGGACATACTGGAACATTAGACCCAATGGCAACAGGAGTTCTACCTTTGCTAATTGGCAAAGGAACACTATGCTCAAAATATTTAATAGAACATGATAAAATATATAAAGTAACATTGCAATTAGGAAAAAAGACAGATACAGCTGACGAAGAAGGAAATATAATAGAAGAAAGAAAAGTAGAAAAAGATATACTAAAAAAAGAAAATGTCTTAAAAGCAATTAAACAATGTGAAGGAGAACAAATTCAAACCCCACCAATATATTCAGCAATTAAAGTTAAAGGAAAAAAACTATATGAATATGCAAGACAAGGAAAAGAAGTTGAAATACCAAAAAGAAAAATAAATATATATAAGATAGAATTGTTACATATAAATGAAGAAAATTTACAAATAGAATTTAGTGTACATTGTTCAAAAGGAACATACATAAGAAGTCTATGTGAAGATTTAGCTGAAAAACTAGGAAATATAGGTTATATGGCAAAACTAGAAAGAACAAGGGTCGGACAATTTGATATAAAAAATTCAATAACAATAGAAGAATTAGAAAAAGATTACAAAAATAATTCAAAACAAGAAAATATAAAAAGAATTGATAATATCGATAACCAAGAAAGTCTAAAACTAGAACTACCATATATTATACCAGTAGAAAAGATATTTGAAAAAAACGAAAAAGTAGAATTATCTAAATATAAATTAAATTTATTTCTTAATGGAGTAAAAATAACTTCAAATAATTTAGATGGAGTTTATCGAGTATATTGCGATAAAAAATTTATTGGGACAGGAATTATAAAAGAGAAATTATTAAAAAGGGATGTTATAATTTAAAAATCACTTTCATATACTTTATAAAAAGTATGTGAGGTGATTTTTTTGTATTATGTTCAAGAAAGTGACAAGCCTAAAATTTTGTATAAAATATTTAATATAGTAGAATTAATTGAAGATAAAATAATATTACCTATAGCAAAAGACGAAAAAATTGATAATAAAAAAGCAAAAATATTGGCTTTGAAAACAAAAAAGATATTAGAAAAAACAGGATGTAAAAAAATATGTGTGAGCAAAAAAATAAAAGAACAAACAGAATATATAAATGATTTACGAATATTTAACATAAAAATAATCGAAGGTAAATGGCTATTTTCTATATTAATAAATAAAATTTTAGACTACATTACAAATAAAAACAAAATTAAAAAAAGTGATATAACAATTTCAATATTAATAAATAAATTAGATAAAGATTACATATATGAACATATAAAAAACATTATAAAAGAATATAAAATCGTTAATATAATAACAAATAATACATCGAAATTTAAAAAATTAGAAGAAGAAATTTACCAAAAAGATGGGATAATGATAAATATATCAAATAATAAGAAAAAAAGCCTTGTAAGAAGTAAAATAATTTTAAATATTGACTTTTCAAATGAATTAATAAACCAATATAATTTGCCAGAAAATTCAATAATTATTAATATAAATAATAAAGTGAAAATAGCCAAAAAAAGATTTAACGGAATAAATATTAATGATTACGAAATAAAATATCTAAATATAGATGAATTTGATTATGATAAATATAGTTTATATGAACAAAAAGACATATATGAATCTCAAATATATCAAAATCAACCATTTGAATATATTAAAAGAAAAATAGAAAGAGACAAAGTTGAAATTGCATATTTGCAAGGAAATAAAAACAAGTATTAGATTTATAATTTAGTTGAAACCCTATTGTACACAATTTTACTAACGTAAAATTGGCACACGAACAAATTAACGGAAAGCCTAAGAGAAAGATTAAAATTATGCTAATTTAATGGCTTTCCCATTTGTTCTAGTGCTTAGTAACAAATTTAAAAATGAAAATCTTAAAAATTTATATAAAAGCTTTTCTTTTTTTATAAAATATAATATAATGTACATATCGAAAATGTAACTGGCAAGGAGGTAGTAAAATGCCAAGTGATAGTAATAAAAGAAGAAATAATGAACATGATAAAACAAGAAGACATGAAGCAACAAACCAAAAAAGAAAGCCAACAAATGGTGGGACAAAAAAAGTAAGAAGTGGAAGTAAAAGTGAAACAACACAAAAAACACAAAATCCAAAAAATAATACATCAACCAAAAACAAAAAAGGAAAACAAAAAAATAGAAAAAAACATCCTAAATTAATGCTAGCATTAAAAATTATGATTATAGGATTTTTATTATTATGTGTTATAGGTGCAGGAGTAGTAGCAGGAATCTTCTTTGGGTTATTTGGAGATGACTTTGAGATAACTAAAGAAGAATTAAAAATAGGAGCAGCAAACTCAGTTGTAGTTGATATTAACGGAGGAGTAGTTGCAAATTTAAGCGGAGATGAAAAAAGAAAAGTTATAAAATTAGAAGAAATGTCAGCATATTTACCAAAGGCATATGTTGCAATAGAAGATGAGAGATTTTACAAACATAATGGAGTTGACTTAAAAAGAACAGCAGGAGCAATAGTAAATACATTATTTAAGGGAAGTTCAAGTTATGGTGGAAGTACAATTACTCAACAATTAGTAAAAAACATAACAGACGAAAAAGACTCAAAAGGATTGGCAGGAATTGCAAGAAAAGTAAAAGAATGGGCAAAAGCATATCAAGTAGAAAGAATGATATCAAAAGACCAAATTCTTGAACTATATTTAAATATCTTATTCGTAGGTGGAGAAGGTAACTTACACGGAGTAGAACTTGGAGCAGAATATTATTTTAACAAAAGTGCTAAAGACTTAAGTTTGGCAGAATGTGCATATATGGCAGGTATTAATAGTTCACCAATGTCATATAATCCATTTGACACATCAAAAGATAATACAGAAAAAAATAAAAATAAAACAAAAGTAGTTTTAAAGAAAATGAAAGAACTTGGATTTATTACAAATGATGATGAATATAATGCAGCTGTAGCAGAAGCAGAAGCAGGATTAAAATTTGAAAAAGGTAATATAGCATCTTCTTCAAACTATTCATACCACACAGATGCAGTTATAGACCAAGTTGTTAATCAAGTAATGACAGAAAAAGGAATTTCAAGACAATTAGCTGAAAACTATATATACAGTAGTGGACTTACAATATATTCAACAGTGGACTCAAGCATACAAACAAGAGTAGAAGAAGAATACAAAAAAGAAAAATACATAAAAAACGGTAGAGATAAAGACTCGAATGGAAATAAAGTAAATGAACATACTCAGTCAGGTATGGCAATTGTAGACTATAAAACAGGAAATGTAGTTGCAGTAGCAGGAGGACTAGGAGATAAACAAGGTGCAGGATGGAACAGAGCAACTCAAATGAAAAAACAAACAGGTTCATCAATAAAAATGATTGCAGATGTTGCACCAGCATTAGAAGAAAAAGTTATAACACCAGCCACAGTATATATTGACGAAAAAACAGAGTTTGGAAACTATGCTCCTAAAAACGATAATGAAAAATATGGAGATAATGGTTCAAACGCTATAAATATAAGACAATTCATAGCATTATCAAGAAACGTACCTGCAGTAAAAATAATGAAAGAATTAACACCTAAAAAATCATTAGAATATCTAAAGAAAATGGGATTGTCAGCATTAGATGAAAAAGATGATCAAGTATTATCTCTTGCAATTGGAGGTATGACACATGGAGCAAGTCCATTAGAAATGGCAGCAGCATATGGAACAATAGCAAATAATGGAGTATATATAACACCAACATTTTACACTAAAGTAGTAGATGCAAGCGGAAATACTGTAATGACACCAAACCAAGAAGAAACAAGAGTATTTTCAGAACAAACAGCATATTTAGCAAAAGAAATAAATTTAGAACCAGTAACATATGGTAGAGGAACAGCAACATATTGTGCAATAAAAGGTATGGATGTAGCAGCAAAAACAGGAACAACAGACCATAGCTATGACAGATGGCTTTGTGGATATACACCTTATTATTCAGCAGCAACATGGTTTGGATTTGATAACAACGAGGAAGTAAGAGGATTTGGGCAAAATCCAGCAGGACAAATTTGGGATGCAGTTATGACAGACATACATAAAAATTTGGAAGGAAAAAGATTTGAAAAGCCAAGTGGAATAGTAGAACAAACAGTATGTAGAGCAACAGGATGCTTAGCAACAGCAAATTGTAAAGATACATATAAAGAAATATTTGCATCAAATAATTTACCTGGAAAATGCCAAGGACATGGAAAACAAGACATATGCTCAGAAACAGGAAAAGTAGCAACACAATATTGTTCACAATATGCAACATTAAAAACAAATTACTATGGTTCAGTAATTCCAAAAGAAACATTAAACTTATGGAAACCAGTAAAAGGAGGAAAGCCTACAACTGGAGAAAAAATTAATGAAGTTTGTGATGTACATACAAAACCGAAAGAAGAAGAAAAACCAAAAGAAGAACCAAAAAACAATACAGCAAATACAAACAAAACAAACAACACAACTAATAATACTAACTCATCAGGACAAAAACCAGGAGAAGGAAACACAAATACAGGAGGAAATACTAGCACAAATACTGAAAAACCAAGTAAACCAGAAAAACCATAAATAAGAAGGAGACAATATGGATTTATATTTTTATAATACATTAACAAGAGAAAAAAATATTTTTAAGCCAATAGACTCAAATGAAGTTAAAATATATTCATGTGGACCAACAGTTTATAAAGATGCAACAATAGGAAACATGAGAACAAGCATATTTCAAGATGTATTAAGAAAAGTACTTCGTTACAATGGTTATAAAATTAAACATGTAATGAATATAACAGATGTTGGACACCTTGTTTCAGATGGAGATGAAGGGGAAGACAAAATGTTAAAATCTGCTAGAGAGGAGCATAAAACTCCTCTTGAAATTGCAGAACATTATACACAATTATTTTTCAATGATTTAGAAGATTTAAATGTCGAAAGGCCAGAAATAGTATGTAAAGCAACAGAGCATATTAAAGAAATGCTAGAATATGTAGAAGAATTAGTAAAAAATGGTTATGCATATGAAACTTCAACAGCAATATATTTTGACATATCTAAATTAGACAAATATCCAATTTTATCTAATTTAGACTTAAAAGAACAAAAAGCAGGAGCTAGAATAGATGTAGACACAGAAAAAAGAAATCCTTATGATTTTGCACTATGGATAAAAGCACCAGAAAATCATCTAATGAAATGGGATAGTCCATGGGGACCAAGTTATCCGGGATGGCATATAGAATGTTCAGCAATGGGAAGAAAATATTTAGGAGAACAATTTGACATACACACAGGTGGAATAGATTTAATACCAACACATCATGAAAATGAAATAGCGCAAAGTAAAGGAGCTTGTGGAAAAATTCCAGCAAATTACTGGATGCATGGAGAATATCTATTAATCAATGGTGGCAAAATGTCAAAAAGTTTGGGAAACACATACTTAGTAAAGGATATAAAAGAAAAAGGATATAATCCATTAGTATATAAGTTATTTAGCTATTCAAGTCACTACAGAAATAAATTAAACTTTACATGGGAAGGGATAGAATCAGCATCTAAATCGTTAGAAAGACTAAAAAATGGATATCAAAATCATTTAAAAGGTACAGACAAAGTAGATGAAGAAATCATAAACAGATATGAAGAAAAATTTCATGAAGCAATAAATGATGACTTAAATATGCCATCTGCCATGGGAGTAGTTTGGGAAGTTGTAAGAAATGAAGATAAATCTCCAAGCTTAGCTAAATTATTATTGAAATTTGACACGGTATTAGGTCTAAAAATTGATGAAAACAATTCAAAAAATGAAGAATTACCAGAAGAAATATTAGAATTAGTAGAACAAAGAAAAGTTGCTAGAGAAAATAAAGACTGGAATAAATCAGACGAACTAAGAGACTTAATAACAGAAAAAGGATATATTGTAAAAGATACAAAACAAGGTCAAGAAGTATCAAAAAAATAACAAAAGAAAGGAAGATGGTAAAAATGGCAATTTTATTACCAGGAGGAGCAGGCTACATAGGAAGCCACACAGCAGTAGAACTATTAAATGCAGGAAAAGAAGTAATAATATTAGATAATTTTTCAAATAGTAAACCAGAAGTTTTAGATAAAATAAAAACAATTACAGGAAAAGATTTTAAATTTTATGAAATAGATTATCTGGATCAAGAAAAACTAGAAAAAGTATTTGAAGAAAATAAAATTGATGCAGTGTTAAACTTTGCAGGATATAAAGCAGTAGGTGAATCTGTACAAAAACCATTAGAATATTATATGAATAATATAACAGGTTGTATGGTATTATTACAAACAATGAAAAAATATGGAGTAAAAAAATTCATATTTAGTTCATCTGCAACAGTATATGGAGAACCAGAAAGAATACCTCTAACAGAAGACTGTAAAACAGGAGGTACAACAAACCCATATGGAACATCAAAACTATTTATAGAACAAATATTACAAGATTTATATAAATCAGACAACTCATGGGATATATGTATTTTAAGATATTTTAATCCAGTAGGAGCACATGAAAGTGGATTAATAGGAGAAGAACCACAAGGAATACCAAATAACTTAATGCCATATGTAGCAAGAGTAGCAGCAGGAACATTAAAAGAACTATCAGTATTTGGTGATGACTATAATACACCAGATGGTACAGGAGTAAGAGATTACATCCATGTAGTGGACCTAGCAAAAGGCCATGTAGATGCTTTAGCTAAACTAGATAAAGAACAAGAAGGATTATTTATATATAATTTAGGAACAGGAACAGGATACAGTGTTTTAGATATGGTAAAAGCATTTGAAAATGCAACAGGAAAAGATGTGCCATTTAAAATTGCTCCAAGAAGAGAAGGAGACATAGCAACATGCTATGCAAATCCTAAAAAAGCAAAGGAAGAACTTGGATGGGAAGCAACAAAAACATTAGAGGATATGTGCAAAGATTCGTGGAATTATATAGAAAAAAATAAATAAAATTTTAAAATAATAGAAGAAGTGAATATTGAAGTTAATGAAATTGTTTGATAAATAGGCTAAAAATACTTCAATAGTAGCTTCTTTTGTTTGACTTTAAAAATAAAATATAGTATTATTATAATACAGTTAAATTTTATATAGGGGGAATCTACATGATAGACTTCAAAAAAGAAATATCAAAAGAAATATCAAAAGTAATAGAAATAAACGAAGAAGAATTAAAAACATATATCGAAACACCAATGGACGTAAAAAATGGAGACTATGCTTTTCCTTGTTTCAGACTAGCTAAAGAACTAAGAAAAGCACCACCAATAATTGCAAACGAAATAAAAGAAAAAATAGAAATAAATGAAGAATTAATTAAAGATGTACAAGTAGCAGGAGGATATTTAAATTTTTATGTAAATAAAGAACTACTAACAAAAGAAGTTCTAACACAAATATTTTCAAGTGATAAATATGGAACATCAGATATAGGAAAAGAAAAGAATATAGTAATTGATTATTCAGCACCTAATATTGCCAAACCATTCCACATAGGACATTTACGTTCAACAGTTATAGGTGGAGCATTATATAATATATACAAATATTTAGGATATAATGTTACAGGAGTTAATCATTTAGGAGATTATGGAACTCAATTTGGAAAACTAATTGAAGGATATAAAATGTGGGGAAATGAATATAATATTGACGAAGACCCAATAAATGAACTAACTAAAATTTATATAAGAATAAATCAAGCTTGTAAAGAAGACGAAAAAATATTAGAAGCTTGTAGAAATAACTTTAAAAAGTTAGAAGAAAAAGATCCATATTGTACTGAACTGTGGGAAAAATTTAAAAATTTAAGTTTAAAAGAATTCCAAAGAGTGTATGACTTATTAGGAAGTAAATTTGATTCTTGGAACGGAGAATCATTTTATTCAGATAAAATGCCAGAAATAATTGATTTATTAGAAAAATCAGGAAAACTAATAGAATCACAAGGTGCAAGAATAATAGACTTAGAAGACCAAGGAATAAATACACCATGTATAATAGAAAAATCAAATGGTTCAACAACATATGCAACTAGAGACTTAGCTGCAATTATGTATAGAGCAAGAACATATGACTTTGACAAAGCAATATACTTAACTTCATATGAACAAGTTTTACACTTTAAACAAGTATTTGCAGTGGCAAAATATTTAGGATTAGACGAAAAATATACAAACGGATTACTACATGCACCATTTGGAATGGTACAACTACCAACTGGAAAAATGTCAACAAGAGAAGGAAATATAGTAAAACTAGAAGATTTATTAAATGAAGCAATAGAAAGAGCAGAAAAAATAATAGAACAAAAAAATCCAGAATTAGAAGACAAAAAAGAAACAGCTAAAAAAGTTGGGGTTGGAGCAGTTATATTTAATGATTTATCAAATAGTAGAGTAAAAGACGAAATATTTGAATGGGACAAAATTTTAAACTTTCAAGGAGAAACAGGACCATATGTGCAATACACATATGTACGTACAAAGAGTGTATTGGAAAAAGCAGGAGAATTACCTAAAATAGAAGAAATCAACATGGAAAAGCTAAATGATGAATATTCTCAAGCAATTATTAAACTAATATATAACTTCCAAGATACCTTAGTACAAGTGACAAAAAAAGAAGAACCATCAATATTATCAAGATATTTAATAGATTTAGCAAAAGCATTTAGTAGTTTTTACAATGAAAACAAAATTATATTAGAAGATAAAGAAACACAAAATGCAAGAGTAAGCATAACATATGCAGTAAACCAAGTACTAAAAAATGGTGCTGAATTATTAGGTATGCAAATGCCAAATCAAATGTAACAATAAAATATATAGAAACAATATAAAATAGCTAATGAAAGTAATTGTAAAAAATCCTTGATTTAAAATAACAGAGTATTGAAATAAATATTTCATAATCTGTTATTTTTTTGTAAAATTTATTAAAAAACTTGTAAAAAGGAAATCTAAATAGTATAATTTAAATATTAAAACCACAATGAAAGGGGAATTTTTTATGGAAGAAAAAATTAAGAAAGAAGAAAAAAACGAAAGTGTAAAAGACAACAATGTAGTAGAAAAAGAAAAAAATGTTAAAGGAAACGAAAACGATGTTCAAGGAACAGAAAAAACTAAAAAAGTAGAAAAGAAAAATGACAAAAAAGAAAATAACCCTAAAAAGAAAAAAAGCCAAAAATGGATAATAGGAATAATAATAGCTATAATAGTTATAGTAGTGGCTATAGGAGCATTTATTTCATTTCACATGAGCCAATTAGGAGCATTAACAGCTGAAATAGTAAAAATATCTGAAGGACAAAAAAATGCACAACTAGACAATAGAGAAAGTCTTACTGTAGACATGGAAATAAAAACAAAAGGTGGATATGCAGTAGTAGAAGAAACAATGAAAAACTATATAAACGACTTATATACTACTGTACAAAACGGAGAAAATTTAATAGACATTGAAGAAATAGGAAAAATAGGTTCAATAGAAAATTTAAAAGAAGATGGACCAGAATTTATAAAAACAAAAGCTTTAATAGAAGAAACAAAACAAAAAATATCTAAATATATAGCAGATATAAAAGAAAAAGGAAATATGGAAAAGATCCAAACTGCAATTGATAATAAAGATGTAGGAGAATATTACAAAGAATTATATAGACAATTAGTTGCAGAAAACAATCCAGAAACTACTATAGAAGAAGCAATAAAAGAATTAGAAGAAGCTGAAAAATTCACTATGGAAAAAATAGAACAGGTAAGCAAAATAATTAACTTTTTAAGTGAAAATAAAGCATCATGGATAATACAAAATGATCAATTATTATTTAAAGATACAACAAAATTAAAACAATATAATAACTTAGTTACAGAATTACAAAAATAATATTTGCAAAACGAAAAAAATTACAATAAAATGCAACTAAAATATTATAGAATCAAAACTATAGCACTGAAATTATAAAACTGAAACAATACAATATTAATTGTAAAATGACAAACTAAATAAGAAGGAGCTAAAAATGTCTAGAAAAGAGAAAAAAAGTGGATTAAAAATATTTGGAATTACAGTATTAGTCCTAGTTATTTTGTTAGTAGCAATAGTAGGAGTAACATTTGCTTTTATCCATAGTAAATTATCAAAAATACAACAAATAGATTTAAATGAAGATGACTTAAGCGTATCAACACAAGTAGAAGAAAATTTATCAGAATACAGAAATATTGCAATATTTGGAGTAGATTCAAGAAATGATAGTTATGATAAAGGAAACAGAAGTGACTGTATAATAATTGCAAGCATAAATAACAAAACTAAAGAAGTTAAATTAATATCAGTATATAGAGACACTTATGTTCAAATAGAAGGACATGGATTAGATAAAATAACACATGCTTACTCATATGGAGAAGCTCCTCTTGCAATAAAAACGTTAAACACAAATTTAGATTTAAATATAAAAGAATTTGTAACAGTAAATTTTGACACAGTAAAAGAAGTTGTAGACTGTGTAGGTGGAATCAGTATGCCAATAACAAAAGAAGAAGTAAACCATATACCAGAAATCAATAAAGCAGGGACATATACTTTAACGGGAGAACAAGCATTAGCATATTCAAGAATTAGATATGCATCAGGAGGAGACTACAAAAGAACAGAAAGAATGAGAGATGTTTTAACAGCAACAGCAAACAAAGTTAAAACATTAAATGTTAGTCAACTAAACAAATTTGTAGACCAAATATTACCAAAAGTATATACAAACATTACAGCAAGCGATATATTTGCTTTAATGCCAAGCATAGCAAGTTATAAAATTACGGACAGCACAGGATGGCCATATGAAACAAAAGGAAAAACAATGGACAGATGGTATGGAATACCAATTACATTAGAAAGTAATGTAATACAACTACACAAAGAAGCATTTGGAGAGCCAAACTATATTCCATCAGACATAGTAAAAGAAATCAGCAATAAAATTATTCAAAAAACAGGATATAGCAAATAAATGATTTTGCTGATTTTGGAATCTGAGGAAAAAACATTTATGAAAAATAAAAAACTTTTAAATATAATGCGAAAATAAAGCTAGTAAAAGTTATTTACTAGCTTTAGACATTTAAAATATATGATAAATAATTTTTTTCTTCGACATCAAAATTACTTAGCACCGGAATTATTTAAAGGAGATCAACAATGAAATTAAATATAATAAGAACGATATTGATAATATTATTATTTAGTACATTTGGTATAGTATTTGGCTTTTCTAGTCAAGATGCAACAGAATCAAAAGGAATAAGTAGAAAAGTTACTGAAATTATAACTAATAATATAAAATCAATACAAGAAAAAAATGAAAACGAAAAAAGAGAAATAATATCACACATAGAACGTATAGTACGAAAATTAGCACATTTTTCAATATATACAGTTATACGGAATATTGCTAATGTCTTTATGTTATACATACAAAATGGAAAATATAAAGAAATTTGCAACAAGTATAATAATAGGAATTATTTATGCTACATCAGATGAAATACATCAAGCTTTTGTACCAGGTAGAGGACCATTACTTACAGACGTACTAATAGATACAATGGGTGTAATTTTAGGAATATTATTAGTAATGCTTGTAATGACGATTTTTAAACAACATACAAAAGTCGAAAAATGTAATAATTTAATAGCAAAATGTAACAAATAAAAGATACCACTCTCCCTATATATGTTAAAATATAATAAATGACATAAAGGGGAGTTTTTTATGTTAAAAATAGCAATTTTTGATGACGAAAAAATCATAGTAGATTATGTAGAAAAAATAATAAAAAACTATTTGAAAGAAAATATAAAAATTTATAAATATACAAAAATAACTGAAATAGAAAAAGACTATAAAAAAGGAATATTTCAAGAAATAGACATTATATATATTGATATAAAAATAAACCAAACAAACGGAATAGAAGTAGCAGAAAAAATGCAAGCAGAAAATCCTAATCTGGAAGTAATATATATGACAGCCTTTAGCCAATATTCAGAAGAAATCTTTAGAACCAAACCTACATATTTATTATTAAAACCAATTAAAAAAGAAAATTTGGAAAAATCATTAAAAAAAGCAATAAAGGAAAAAGGAAAAAAAGAAAATGTAAAATCATTTTTTGTCAAAGGAAAAATATTTAATATAAGGATAAATGAAATAAGATATATAGAAAGCAACAAAAGAATAATAACAATACATGAACAAGATATAAACAGAAATATTTATACCAAACTAAATGACATCGCAAAAAAGCTACCAAAACATTTTGTACGTTGCCACCAAAGTTATATAGTAAATCTAGAAAAAGTAAGAGAACTAAACTCGCATGAAGTAATACTACATTCTGGAGAAGTAATACCTGTTAGCCAAGCTAAATATAAGCAAACCAAAGAAATGTTTATAAAATATTTAGGAGAAGGTATATGAAATATATACTAACAGTATGTATCGTACTAAATATATATTTTTTATATAAAAACATAAGAAAAGCAAAAGAACTAAAAAAAGAAAAAGAACAAATAGAAATTCAAAAAAATAAAGAACAGGCAATTACTAAATACTATAATTTAGCAAAAGAAAACAATGAAAAAATATCAAAAATAAAACATAATATAAGAAATCAAATACAAGTAGCATATGCAATGTTTGAAGAAAACACTACAAAAGGAATGAATATGCTAGAAACAATTGAAGAGGAAATAAAAAACATAAAACCAATAAAATGCTGTAAAAATGACATATTAAATGTTTTATTATCAGTAAAAGTAGCAGAAGCACAAAAATATGGTATAAATATAGAATTTAAAATAGATAGCTCTATATTGCTAAAAATGGAAGAAATAGATATTTGCGATATTTTTTCTAACATATTAGATAATAGTATAGAAACAGCTAAAAATGAAGAAAATAAAAATATTAGTTTGTATTTATATAAAAGAACAAACTATATAATAATAAAATGTGAGAATTTTTATAGCAATATAGAAATAAATCAACAAGGAAAATTCAAAACAACCAAAAAAGATAAAAATAAACATGGACATGGACTAAAAATAATACAAGAAATTGCAAACAAATACAATGGAGAAGTAAATATAAAAACAGATAATAATATTTTTAAAATACTTATATTGATACCTGATAATATAAATATTTAGTATTTCAACGATAAAAGATAGTTAGACAGTAAATATAGTTACAATTCTAAGTTTAATAATAAATTATTGTTTCATACTTTGTGTGTCGCAATCTACGAAAAATAAAGATAAAATGTAGATTGCTCCAATCGCACTTGCTTCGTTCGTTTGGTCGCTTACGCAGTATTTCAGCAATAATTTATTATTAAAATGAGAATTATAAATACAAATAAAATAAAAGGTTAAATAAAAAAATAAAAAATGACAAAAAATACTTGCTAAAAAATTCCATTAAGTCTATAATAGAAAGGAGAAAAAAGGGGAGAAATGATGAAGTTTATACAAAGACATAGAAATGTTTATTTAAGAATAATGGATATAGTTGTAATAATAATTAGTTACTATGTAGCTCAAATTATAATAGGAAATCAATTAATATTACAACCAGAAGTAAATAAAAGACTATTAACAACAATTGTAATTGCAATTATTATTTATGGTGGAATTTTACAAATATTTAAAACATATAAAAATATCACAAGATACGAGAATGGAAACGACTATTTAATATATGTACTTGCATGTTTAATTTCTTGTACACTAATGGTATTTTTTAATGTTGTTGGTGTAATTAACATTGTAGACGAAAGAACAAACTTAATTGCATCATTAATAATAGTAACAACTATAATAGGATATAGAGTATTTTTAAGATTAATATTAAATGAAGGACATAGTCATAAAGACTTTCAAAAAGATAACAAAAGAAATGTATTAGTAATAGGTGCTGGAGAAGCAACGAAAATATTATTATCAACAATAAAAAATAGTATGTCAAATACTTATAATGTAGTCGGACTTGTAGATGACAATGAAAACAAAGTAAACTATGCAATATCAGGAAATAAAATACTTGGAACAAGATATGATATACCAAGAATTTGCAAAGAAAACAATGTAGAAGTTATATTTTTCTCAATATCTAATATATCACCAGAGGATAGAAAGAAAATACTTGAAATATGCCAAGAAACAGGATGTAAAGTGCGTATATTGCCAGGAACAAAAGACTTAATAAAAGACAAACCTTTAATGCAAAACTTTAGGGATGTGCAGATAGAAGACTTACTTGGAAGAGATCCAATTAAATTAGACAATAAAAATATAGGAAAATTAATAGAAGATAAAGTAGTACTAGTAACTGGTGGTGGAGGTTCAATTGGTTCAGAACTATGTAGACAAATAATACAATTTAAACCACAAAAATTAGTGATAGTAGATATATACGAAAATAATTTATATGATATAGAACAAGAATTAAAATTTAATTATCCGGAAATAGAAGTAGATGCAATAGTAGCAAGTGTAAGAGAAAAACACAGATTAAATGAAATTTTTGAAGAATTTAAACCATATTTAGTATTCCATGCAGCAGCACACAAACATGTTCCATTAATGGAAACAAGTCCATTAGAAGCAATTAAAAATAATGTTTTTGGAACATATAATGTAGTAAATTGTGCAGACGAGTATGGAGTAAAAAGATTTATACTAATCTCAACAGATAAAGCAGTAAATCCAACAAATATAATGGGAGCTACAAAACGTCTGTGTGAATTAATAGTACAAGCTAAAAACAAAGTTAGCCAAACAGAATATGCAGCAGTACGTTTTGGAAATGTATTAGGAAGCAATGGTTCAGTAGTACCACTATTTAAAAAGCAAATTGCTAACGGTGGTCCAGTAACTGTAACACATAAAGATATAACAAGATTTTTTATGACTATACCAGAAGCGGTATCACTTGTGTTACAAGCAATGTCAGGAGCAAAAGGTGGAGAAATCTTTGTGCTTGATATGGGAGAACCAGTAAAAATATATGATATGGCAGTAAAACTAATAAAACTATCTGGACTAGAACCTGATGTAGATATTCAAATAAAAGTAACAGGATTACGCCCTGGAGAAAAACTATATGAAGAAATATTAATGGCAGAAGAAGGACTAAGTGAAACAAAACACGATAAAATTCATATTGCAAAACCAAGTAAAATAGATATGGATATGATACAACAAAAATTAGATATGTTGACACATTTGTTGGAAACAGCTAATAACGAACAAAAGGACGAGATAAAAGATGTTATCGCAGATGTTGTACCAACATATAGGAATTTGGAGAAGGAAAAGAAAGAGAATAAAGAAGGATAAAACATTTAGACAAGTAAAGAAAGAAGGAAAAAAGGATGGATAAGAGAATATTTTTATCATCACCACATATGTCTGAGGAAGGATATGAACAAAAATATATAAAAGAAGCATTTGATACAAACTGGATAGCACCACTTGGAGAAAATGTAAACAAATTTGAAGAAGAATTAGCTAAATATGTAGGAACAAATCATGCAGCAGCATTATCAGCAGGGACAGCAGCTATTCATATGGCGTTTAAAGCATTAGATGTAAAAGAAGGTGATGTTGTATTTTGTTCAGATTTAACATTTTCAGCAACAGCAAATCCAATAACATACCAAAATGCAACACCTGTATTTATAGACAGTGAAAAAGAAACATGGAATATGGACCCAAAAGCATTAGAAAAAGCATTTGAAAAATATCCACATCCAAAAGCTGTAATAGTTGTATATTTATATGGAACACCAGCTAAAATAGATGAAATAAAAGCAATTTGTGATAAACATGGAGTACCATTAGTAGAAGATGCAGCAGAAAGCTTAGGAGCAACATATAAAGGTAAACAAACAGGAACATTTGGAAAATATGGAATATATTCATTTAATGGAAACAAAATAATCACAACAAGCGGTGGAGGAATGTTAGTTTCAGAAGATGAAGAAAGAATAGCAAAAGTAAGATTTTGGGTAACCCAATCAAGAGAAAAAGCACGTCATTATGAACATAAAGAAATAGGATATAACTATAGAATGAGCAACATAGTTGCCGGAATAGGAAGAGGACAACTAAAAGTATTAGACTTAAGAATAAAACAAAAAACAGAAATATATAACAGATATAAAGAAGGACTAAAAGAAATATCTGACATAGAACTACAACCAATACCAGAAGATACAGTACCAAATCATTGGTTAACAGCAATAACTGTAAAAGAAGATTCAAAAGTAAAATCATTAGATATAATGGTCGCATTAGAAAAAGAAAATATAGAATCAAGACCAGTATGGAAGCCAATGCATATGCAACCAGTATTTGCAAATTGCGACTTTGTAAAAGTAGAAGAAAATGCAGTTTCAAAAGATTTATTTGAAAGAGGAGTGTGCTTACCTTCTGATACAAAGATGACAGAAGAAGAACAAAACAAAGTAATAGAAATTATAAAAGGATTATGGAAGTAAAATTTGAAATAGTTTGAAAGAAAAGGGAATACAATGTATGCAAAATATATAAAAAGATTTCTAGACTTAATATTAAGTCTATTGGCATTAATAATCTTAATGCCAGTAATGATGGTTATATATGTTTTAGTAAGAATAAAATTAGGAAGTCCGGCGATATTTAAACAACAACGTCCAGGGAAAAATGAAAAAATATTTACTTTATATAAATTTAGAACAATGACAGATAAAAAAGACGAAAATGGCAATTTGCTTCCTGATGAGCAAAGATTAACTAAGTTCGGAAAAATATTAAGAAGTACAAGTTTAGATGAATTGCCTGAGTTGTTTAATATATTAAAAGGTGATATGTCAATTGTGGGACCGAGGCCATTATTAATAAAAGATATGATTTTTATGTCAGATGAGCAAAGAAAGAGACACAATATAAGGCAAGGATTAACAGGATTAGCTCAAGTGAATGGAAGAAATAATTTGTCTTGGGAAGAAAAAATAGATTATGATTTGAAATATATGCAAAAAATAACATGTTTAGGAGATATAAAGATTATAGTAAAAACAATTGGAAAAGTCTTTGCTAGATCTGATATAGAAACAGAGGGAATGGAGACAGCAGAAGATCTATGCGACTATTTATTAAGGACTAATAAAATTAGCAAAGAAGAGTATGAAAAAAAATTAGAAATGATAGGAAGATATAGTAATGAAATATAGTTTTTTGATGTCGGTCTATTATAAAGAAAGACCAGAATATTTAAAAATAAGTATAGATAGTATGTTGAATCAGACAGAGAAACCAGATGAAATAATAATTGTAAAAGATGGAAAATTAACTAAAGAATTAGACGAATTAATAGAAAAATATAAAAAGGAATATAACGATATATTTACAATTGTAAGTTTAGAAAATAATATGGGGTTAGGCTTAGCACTTAATGAAGGCATAAAGGTTGCTAGAAATGAGCTTATAGCGAGAATGGATAGTGATGACATATCAAAACCTACAAGATGTGAAAAACAGGTAAATTATTTAAAAGAACATGAAATGTGTTCAATAGTTGGCGGACAGATTGAGGAATTTATTAATAATCCCCAAAATATAGAAGGGAAGAGAGTTGTTCCATGTTCAGATAAAGAATTAAAAGAATATATAAAAAAAAGATGTCCATTTAATCATGTTAGTGTTATGTTTAGAAAAAAAGATATTATTGATGTCGGTGGATATGAAGACTTTTTTTGGAATGAAGACTATTTTTTATGGATTAGAATGGCTTTAAAAGAAAAGAGGTTTGCAAATTTATCTGATATATTAGTTGCTGTTAGAGTAGGAAAAGATATGTATCAAAGAAGAGGCGGAAAAAAATATTTCTTAAGTGAAGTAGAAATACAAAAATATATGTTAAATAACAAAATGATTAATAAAAGAATATATGGTATGAATGTATTAAAAAGATTTATTGTACAAATTTTGTTACCTAATAAATTACGTGGTTTTGTATTTCGTACGTTTGCTAGAGAAAAAATAAATAATTAAAAACAGGAGATAAATAATGAATTATTTGTTATATGAGCGTAATAAAAAAATACAGAAGGATGTTAATATTTCTGAGACAATAGATATAATTGAATTTACACCACGATTATTTAAGTTATATTGGAAAAAGGAAAGTAAAAGTTTAAGAACTACTTTTTTCAGATTGTATATATCAATTTTAACCAAAAATAAAACAAAAATATATTTTGCGTTAGATAAAGATGAAAAAATACTTCATACAGCTTATACTATTTGCAAAAATTTCAAATATCCTTTTATCAATAAAGATGAGATTGTAATTGGTCCTTGTAATACAAAAGAGCAAGCCAGGGGGAAAGGTATTTATCCATTTGTTTTAAATTATATTATTAGCAATACCAATAATAAGACATACTATTTAATAATTAGACCTGAAAATAAAGCATCTATACATGGTGCAGAAAAAGCAGGATTTGTTTTAACTGAAAGAAAAATTATGTGAACAAAATACTTGAATCGTTTTAAGGAAATCAAAAAATAGTGGGGGAAATAATATGGATTATATGCGCAAAGACTTAGAAGATAAGTATAAAATAAAAGATTTTCAAAACAAGCTATTAAATATAATGATGGATATTGATAACTTTTGCAATGAACATAACATTGACTATTGTTTAATGGCAGGTTCAGCACTTGGCGCTGAAAGACACCATGGATTTATTCCTTGGGATGATGACATGGATATATATATGACAGAAAATGATTATAATGAATTTCGAACCGAATTTTTAAATAGTAATTTAAAAAATAAATATTATTTGCAAGAATGGGGAAAAAATAATTATAAAGGAAGAAACCATATAACTATGGCAAAGATTAGATTAAATGGTTCAATGATATATGAAGAAACATATGAAAATTGGAATATACATAAAGGAATATGTATAGATATTTTTATTCTGCATAAAGCATCAAATAATACTTTAAAACAAAAAATGCAATATTTATGGGCTGAATGTGTAGTGTTAAAGGGATTACAAGTTAGGAAATATAAATGTGAATCATTAAAAAAGAAAATAATGCTAGCTATATGCAAAATTATTCCTAAAGCATGGATTTTAAAACATGGATTAAAAAACATATATAAATATGAAAGTGAAGATACAGATTTTTATCATGGTTTTATTGATACACGTAATTTTTCGCGTGCTATTTTTAAGAAAGATATTTTCTTTCCTACTAGATACGTAGATTTTGAAAATGTTAAATTGAAAGTACCTGCAAAGAATGACGAGTATTTAAGAATACAATTTGGACAGGACTATATGGTTCTTCCTCCTGAAAACAAAAGACCTATAAATAAGCACACTGATGGATGTAAAATTGATTCCAAAATAATTTATGATGATCTATCTGATGAAAAGAATTTAATATAGAGGAGAATGCTAATGTCTAATTATATATTTTTATTTGATTTAGATTCAACTATTTCAAAAAAAGAAATATTGCCATCAATTTCAGAAAAAATTAATAAACTTAGTGAAATGAGAGAATTAACAGAAGCCACTATGCAAGGAATTATACCATTCAAAACAAGTTTTTTAAAAAGGGTTAATATTTTGAAAGATATTGATATTGATATAGTAAAAGAAATAATTAAAAATATACCTTTAAATGAGAATATAGCTAAGTTTATAAGAGATAATTCCGATAGGTGTTATATAGTAACAGGAAATTTAGATGTGTGGATAGAAGAACTAATGAAATCATTAAATATGACTAATCATGTATATTGTTCTAAGGCACAAGTAAAAAATAATTGTGTGAACCAAGTTATAAGTGTAATAGATAAGGAACTTATAGTCAAACAATTTGTTCAACCAATTGTTGTAGTAGGAGATGGAGATAATGATGCTGGAATGGCCAAATTAGCTGATATAGCAATTGGTTTTGGAGGAGTACGAGATATAGCTCCTTCACTATTAAGAAATATTGATTATGCATTTTATGACGATAAATTATGTGCAGAGTTTTTGGAAAAATTACTATGAAAAAGGTGTGGGAAATGAACAAAGATGATATAACAGTTATTATATGTTGCGCGGGAATGGGAACAAGATTAGGGATAGGCTATCCAAAAGCACTTATAGATATAGATGGAACCCCGTTAATAATACGAATGCTTGAACAATTAAAAGACTATAGCGATATACGTATTGTAGTTGGTTTTCAAGCTGAATTAATTATAGAAACAGTAAAAAAATACAGAAAAGATGTAATGTTTGTTTGTAATTATGATTTTTACAATACAAGCATTGTTGACAGTATTAATAAAGCTTTACCATTTTCAAGAAAATATGTTGTCGAAATAGATGGTGATTTACTAATAGAGGGAGAGGATTTGGATAAATTTATGAGTTTTCCAGATGAATGCATTGGAATAACGGAAGTTAATTCTCAATATCCAGTTTTTGTGAAATTGGAAAATGACACAGTAGTTGATTTTTCCGATTATCTAAGTGATAAAGAATGGATAGGTTTAGTTAAATTAGAAGCCAAAAAAATGCATGGAAAAGGAGAGTATGTTTTTCAAAATATAAAGAAATATTTGCCTTTACCATATATTAATGTAAATGCTAGAGATATAGACACAGCAGATGATTATGATAAAACCATAGAATGGTATTTGAAAAGTAATAGATAGGGAGGTACTAATCATGAATAAAATATTGACTTTTGGAGTATTTGACTTTTTCCATTTAGGTCATTTGAGATTATTTAAACAATGTAAAGAACATGCAGATTATTTAATAGTGGCTATTCAAGATGGTGATTATATTTTGAAATATAAACCTGATGCGAATGTCATGTATACTACTGATGAAAGAAAAGAAATGATTGAAGCTATTAAAATTGTAGATAAAGTAATTGTCTATAATACGGTATCTCCAGATACTTTAGCTACGATTGACTTTGATGTACTAGCATTGGGAGAAGATCATGTCGGAGAAAGGTTTCAAATAGTTGAAAAATGGTGTGAATTAAATGGCAAAGAAATAGTTAGATTGAAAAGAACACGAGGAATTTGCTCATCTGAAATAAAAAAGAAATTATAAGGAGAAGAAATGATAAATATTTTACATATAGCAAAAATCAGAGAACATTCACTTAATGGTGTAAATGTAGTAGTACCACAACATATAATATCACAATCTAAATTTGCAAAGGTATATTTTTTAAATGTTAATAAAGTTAAAATTGATCTTTTAAAAGAATATCAGATAGATGAAGACGACAATTTAGAACAAATTATATCTGATAAAAAAATAGATTTGATTGTGTTTCATGAAGCGTACATAAAGGAATTTTTGAAAATAGCAAAAAAAATTAGAAAATTAAATATTAATTATATTATTATTCCACACGGAGAGCTTACAACTGAGGCATTAAAAAAGAAAAGAATAAAAAAATTTATTGCTAATAAGTTGCTTTTTAATTCTTATCTTAAAGGGGCAAAAAGTATTCAATGTTTATCTAATTATGAACTAGAACAAACTAAATTTCCTTGTAAGTTTGTAGGAACAAATGGAATTAATATTCCCAAAGAGAAAAAAGAAGTATTTTCAAAGAATAAAATATCTTTTGTATATATTGGTAGACTGGAAATTTATCAAAAAGGGATTGATTTAATGCTAGGTGCAATTAATCTCTTGCAAAAAAGATTAAGAAAAGCTAATGTTGTGTTTAAAATATTTGGGCCTGATGCAAAGGGAAGAATGGAATGTATTCGAAACTTGATTAAACAATATAATATTAGTGACTTGGTGTTTTTGGAACATGAAATAATAGGTGAGAAGAAAACACAAGAATTATTAGGATCGGATATATTTATTCAAACATCTAGATTTGAGGGAATGCCCATGGGGATTTTAGAAGCACTAAGTTATGGAATACCATGTTTAGTTACCGATGGAACTACTCTTGGAGAACTAATTGAGGAGTATAATGCTGGATGGAAATGTAGCTGTGATGTTAATTCTATTGCCAATACATTACAATTTATTTTAGATAATATTATCGATTACAAGACTTTATCAGATAATTCTAGAAAATTGGTAAAAGATAATTTTCAATGGGATATTATTTCTCAGAACACTATCAAGGAATATAAACATTTTTGCACATAAGATGAAAGAAAGGAAAGAATTGTTAATGAAAAACAAAGAAAATTATTTTAAAATTAAGATACCTAACATAATGAATATTTTATTGATAGTTATTTCTATTATAATTTTATTTATATGTTTAATAAATTGTGATTCTTTACCTTCACATAGCCGTGCAATTATCATATTGCCTTTTGTATATGTTATATGTTTAATTATATTAGAAATTTCAAGAAAAAAAGGACCAATAGATTTCATTCAATTTATGATAATGGCTTTTTATTCGGTTCAATATTTGATTTTTCCATTATATACATTTTGCTCAGGAATGATAGATTTATCTGAATATAACACAGACATTAATCAGCATATAACTGATGCTGTGCTTTTGCAATCTTTTGTTTTAATATGTATTACTTTATATTTGATATTATCAAAAGATAAAGTAAAAGTAGATACTATTTCTAATTTGTCGAAAAACTTTATAAGCTCTAAGATAGCTAGAAGATTAGTACTTTTACTAATACTTGTATCTGCTTGTTTATTAGTAAAATATCCACAATTTCTATTAAAATTTAGATTGATATTCTATAACAATGATAGTGATACATATTATAGCTTTTTAGAAGCAAGTAAAACGGTTAGAGCAGGTATGCCAGATTTAGTTTATGTACTTGGATTATGGATTTTACAGATTACAAAATTATTAATAGTTTATTATTTAATTATTTTTATATGGAATTTATCTAAAGGAAAAAACGAATATTTTTATATTATAGTGAGTGCGGTAATCGTTGGCTGTTCGTGTTTGATAACTACAGAAGATAAAGCAGTAACTATATTTTCGGCTATTAGCATAATATTGCTCATGTTGAAATTATATCCCAAAAGAATCAAATTTATTCTTTCTATTTTAGGGGTATCGCTATTTTGTTTTATTTTTGTTGGCTTTATTATTATACCTATGTTAGGAGCGAACTCGAGTGGAACAGTTGCATATAAACTAAATGCATATTTTAGTGGAACTATTAATGTGGCTGGTGGATTTTTAATGGAAGGTAACAATAAAATAAATACCTTTTTAGGAGATATATTTCGATCAATTCCTATGGTTAATCATTTTTTCGTTGATTTTCCAATGTCATACATAGAGTTTAATAGAGCTTTGGGTTATGATGCAGTTTATAATTCACAAATTATACCTATGATTAGCCAAGGATACTATTATTTTAATATTGTAGGAGCAGTGATATTTCCTATAACTTTGATTTATTTTATAAAAAGATTCTTTAACAAAATGATAATTAGTACGAGTACATATGAATTTTATAATTATGCAATGTTATTTGTTTTTTCATTTATGGGATTATTTTTATATGATTTAGCACTTACTTTTGCACAAATATTAAATTACTGTATGCCAATATATCTTGTGTATATTGCATCAAAAAGAGGTGGAGAAAAATGAGAAAAGTTTTAATTTTTTTAAGAGAAGATAGTATTATGCCAAAAGGAGGACCATCTGGATATGTTTATAATTTATTAAAAGGAATTAAAGATGATTCAGTTGAAATTTCTTTATTGCCTCCTGCTTCAAATAAAACAAAGTTAAAAAGCAAATATGATAAATTACCATTATGTGTAAAATCAATATATAGAATATGGGGCAGATATAATGAATTTAAAAAAATATCAGTTCCAACAAGTGGAATTACTACAGAGTATTTAAATAGTTTTGATGCAATTCACTTTCATTCATGCTTTAGCTTATATAAAAATTTAAAATTATTAAAAGAATATAAGGGGAAGGTTTTATTGACATCTCATTGTCCTAAACCACCACATCGAGAAATGATTGAAGATATGTATTCTAATTTTGAAAGGAAATTATATGGAGAAAAACATTTAAAAGTTTTTGAAAATGCCGCTGAAGCATCTTTTGACAGAGCAGATTATATTATATTTCCATGTGAAGAAGCAGAAGAACCTTATATTAATGGATGGAGTAAATATAATTTAATTAAGGAAAGGAATAAACATAAGTATTTATATATGCCTACGGGAGTGGATTCATGTTTAGAAAAAGTCAAGTTGACACGTAATGAAATAAGGAATAAGTACAACATTCCTAATGATGCATTTCTAATATCTTATGTTGGAAGACATAATACAGTTAAGGGGTATGATAATTTAAAGAAAATTGCGAGTACGTTTTCAAAGAATGATAATGTATATTTCTTAATTGCTGGTGAAGAAGCTCCGTTAAAAAGACCTAATTTATCATTCTGGATTGAGGCTGGCTGGACTAAAGATCCATATTCTTTGGAAGCAGCATCCGATATTTTTGTGTTACCAAATAAAGAAACATATTTTGACCTTGTTTTATTAGAAGTATTATCTTTAGGAGTTAAAGTATTAATATCAAATACGGGTGGAAATAAATTTTTTAAAAAGTATGATTGTGAAGATATACATTATTTTTCTGACGTAAATGAGGCAGTTCAAAAAATTTATGATTTAAAAAAGAAAAAAAATAATATATCAAATACATTAAATAGACAACTGTATTTAAAGTATTTTACATCAGAAAATTTTGCCAATAATTATATAAAAATTTTAAAAGGAATATTATGAGGTTATGTGCGAAAATAGTAATTTAAAAAATAAAGAAAAATCGATAGCTAAAAATGTAGTTTTTAATATAGCTTATAGAATAATGAACATGATTTTTCCATTTATTACATCAATTTATATTTCACATATTTTGATGGCAGAAGGCGTTGGAAAAGTTAGTACAGCACAGAATATTGTGCAATACTTTGTTTTGCTAGCTCCATTAGGATTACTTAATTATGGAACCAGAGAAATAGCTAAAATAAAAAAATCTAAAAAGGATACAGATAAATTATTTACAGAATTATTTACAATTAATTTTTGCTCAACATTATGTTGCACTTTAGCCTATTATATTATGATATTTAATATTAACTCTTTTCAAGGAGAAAAAGCTTTATACATAGTTGCAGGATTACCAATAATATTTAATTTTATTAATATAGAGTGGTATTATCAAGGAAATGAAGATTATGTATATATTACAGTACGTAGTCTTATAGTGAAAATACTTTCATTGATAGCTATTTTTATTTTTGTAAAAGATGCTAATGATTATGTGTATTATGCATTGATTTATTCGTTAGGAATTGCTGGAAATTATATTTTCAATATTAGTAGTGTTGCAAAAAGAGGTATTAGATTAAACTTTTCTAATATAGAGTTTTATAAGCACTTTAAACCAATAGCCATTTTGTTATGTAGCACTATTGCGATTGAATTGTATACATTATTAGATACGACGATGTTAGGGATTTTGTGTACAGATGAGATAGTGGGATATTACACAAATTCAATTAGATTAGTAAAAATTGTTGTATCTTTAATAGCCGCAATTGGAGGTGTTTTACTTCCAAGGCTAACTTACTATAAAGAAAACAATATGATTAATGAATGTAATCAACTCATAAGTAAAATTACGCAGATAATGATTTTTTTCGCAATTCCGTGTGGATTGGGTATCTCCGTATTATCAGAACAGATTGTTTTGATAATGTTTGGGGAATCATTTGTTCCGTCAATTTTAACTGTAAGAATAGCAACGGTATTAATATATGTTTTAGCATTTAGTAATTTATTTGGTACACAGGTTTTACTTCCTTTTGGACAAGAAAAGAAGCTGTTGATATGTACTTGTACAGGTGCAATCTCAAATATGATTATGAATTCAATTCTTATTCCATTATTTCAACATAATGGAGCTACCATTGCATCAGTCATTAGTGAAACTATTGTAACATGTATGACAGTGTATTTTGCGTTAAAATATGTAAAAGTATCAATCTCTTTTAGCTTTTTAGTAAAAACTATTGTAGCAGGGATTGGAATGAGTTTGATTATTTATAAGATAGGAAATTATATAAATAACGATTTATCTTGTATACTTGTATCAATTGCTGTAGGCGTAATGACATATATTTTATTAGGTTTAATACTAAAAAATCCGTTGATACAAGATGCTAAAGAAGCAATTCATAAGAAAATTTTAAATAATTGAAAATTTAGGTAAATATTTTATAAAATATATTAATAAGAAAAGAGAGGAATAAGATGTTTGATTATGTAGTAGTAGGTGCTGGATTATTTGGCTCAGTATTTGCAAGAGAAGCGACTAATAAAGGTAAAAAAGTACTAGTTGTTGAGCGTAGAAATCATATAGCAGGTAATATTTATACTAAAAAAATAGAAGGAATTAATTTTCATCAGTATGGTGCTCACATTTTTCATACAAATAATAAAGAAGTATGGCAGTATGTGAATCAATTTATAGAATTTAACAGATTTACAAATTCACCAATAGCTAATTATAAAGGTGAATTATATAGTATGCCATTCAATATGTATACATTTAATAGAATGTGGGGCGTTGTAACACCGGAGGAAGCTTATGCTAAAATTGAAGAACAAAGAAAAGAAATAACAGGTGAACCTAGAAACCTTGAAGAACAAGCTATTTCATTAGTAGGTAGAGATATTTACGAAAAATTAATTAAAGGGTATACAGAAAAACAATGGGGAAGATCTTGCAAAGAATTACCAGCTTTTATAATTAAAAGACTTCCAGTGAGACTAACTTTTGATAATAACTATTTTAATGCATTGTTTCAGGGAATTCCAATAGGAGGGTATACAAAGCTAATTTCTAATATGCTAAACGGTATTGAAGTAAGATTAAATTGTGATTATTTAAAACATAAACAAGAAATAAACTCTATTGCTAAAAAGATAATTTATACAGGAGCAATTGATGCATACTTTGATTATCAATTAGGAAATTTACAATATAGAAGTGTTAGATTTGAAAATGAAATTTTAGATATTCCAAATTTTCAAGGAAATGCTGCTGTAAATTATACAGATAACGAAATACCCTGGACTCGAATTATTGAACATAAATGGTTTGAATTTGGTAAAGATGAAAATGGAAATGATTTACCTAAAACAATTATTTCTAGAGAATATAGTTCTGAATGGAAATTAGGAGATGAACCTTATTATCCTGTAAATGATGAGAAAAATACTAATCTATATAATAAATATAAAGAGCTAGCTAAACAAGAAAAGAAGATTATTTTTGGAGGACGACTAGGTGAGTATAAATATTACGATATGGATGCAGTTATTGCTTCTGCTTTAGAACTTTGCAAAAAAGAATTAAAAGATGTATAATATTAATAAAATTGATTTTATGTTAATAGCTAAGGGGGAGAAAAACTTGTAAAGCTTTCTACCCCAGCTTTTTTTACTTATTTTAATTTCTATTTTTTTATATGTTAGCATATCGTATGTTCTTGTATAAATATGGAAAATGTTGTATAATATTTACAGAAAAAAAGGGGGATATGTAAAAATGAAAGAAAAAGGAATAGCATCAAAATATGCAGTAATAATTATAGTAATTGTTTTAATACTAATAGGTATGGGAATTTCAACCATAGTAGGAGAAAATAGTAAAATAGCAAGCAGCAATCAAAATATAATTGGAAATACAATTAATAATAGCAAAAATCAAAATACTGTAGATAATACCAAAGATGTAAACAATGTAAAAAACAGCGTCAACACAGATGTCGTTACTTCAAGCAACCAAATAACAAATGAGGCATCTACTAATACCAACATAAGTGAAACCAAAAAAGCAACAGCAACAACATCTTCTAGTTCATCAACTAAAACAACAAGTACAAACAGTCAAAAACAGAGTAGCAGTAGTACAAGCAAGACAAAATCTACATCATCAGAAACCCAAACAACAAAAACTACTAAAAAAACTCAGTCAACTCAAAAAACAACACCTACTGGTCAAACAGTATATGTAACACCAACAGGAAAGAGATATCATTATAGTCCTACATGTGGAGGAAAAAATTCAAAAGCAAGTACATTAGCAAATGCTAAATCAATGGGATTAACACCATGCAAAAAATGTGCACAATAACAAAATGAATTATGTTTGAAGTGGACACAATTATTAGACAAAAAAGTTTAATAAGGACAGTCCACTTCATTTCATAGCTCTATATTTTTTATTCCAAACTGAAAAAACAAGTTGACAGAAAAACTTTACTATGATATAAGTATAGGTATATTTTAATCAAAAATTTTAATTCTATAAAAATTCCAAAAACAGAGAAAAAGTAAGAAAAAAAGAGAAAACATGACAAGAAATATAGTAAACAAATATATTTACTATAATATAAAACTTGAGTAATAAATTAATAATATTTATAATAAAGGAGAAGATGTAATATATGAAAATTACACCAAGAGATGTTCTTGAAAATTATGTACATGGTGGAGGACTAGAGGAAGATTATAAAAATATCTTGTTAGTAGAAGATAAAGAAGTGCATCAAGAACATGATAAAATTATGAAAAGAATTTTTAACGACAAGGAAGAAACAGCAAATGTATTAAACAAAGTATTAAATCTTGAAAAAAATATTTTACCAAATCAATTAGAACAATATAATAGAGAATTTATAACTAAATATTTCGAAGTAAGAAATGCAGATATTGTATATAAATTAAAAGATAAGGAAATATATTTTTTGCTTGAACATCAAAGCAAAGTAGACTATTCTATGCCATATAGAATTCTTAAATATAAAACAGAAATATTGGAAAACAGCATTAATAAAGCAAAAATAAAAAATAAAGCTTATACACTCCCACTAATAATTGCAATTGTAATCTATACAGGAAAACAAAAGTGGACTGTAAATAAAAAGATTAATAATATAACAGAAAGGTTAAACACAATAGTAGAAGCTAAACCAGTATGGCTTGATAGCTTTTATGCTTTATTAGATGTAAACAATTTTACTAAAGAAGAATTGTTAGAAAGTAATAGTTTATTATCAAAAATAATGCTAATAGAAAAGGCAAATAAATTAGATGAATTAAGAGAAAATTTAAGAAGTATTGTAATTAAAATAAATAAAGAAGAAAGATTGGGATTAACATCAAAAGAAAAGAAAGAAGAACTAGAAGGATATATAGTGCAAGTAGTATCTAAGAAAATAGGTATTAATGAAACAGAAAAATTAATACAAGAATTAAAGAAAGGAAGCGAAGAAAATATGGGAATGGCAGTTGATGAAATGATAAAAAGAGAAAAAGCAAGGTTAAGGAGAGAAGGAAGAAGAACTGGAAAAAAAGAAGGAAAAATAGAAGTAGCAAAAAAATTAGTAGAAATAAATATGCCACTAAAGCAAATTAAGGAAATAACTGGAATAACAGAAGAAGAATTAAAAATGTATAAATAAAAATAAATCTGTGACAATAAGTTTCAAAATATAAGTAGTAATGAATATAATAACAACTTAAATTTATTTTAAGAGGAAGTGTTCTTATGAAGGAGAAGAAAAATGAGATTATTTTATTTGAAAATCAAGGAGTAAAATTAGAAGTAAACTTAAAGGATGAAACAGTCTGGCTAAACAGGCAACAATTATCTAAATTATTTGAAAGAGATATAAAAACTATCGGTAAACATATTAATAATGCATTAAGTGAAGAATTAAAAAATATTCCAACTGTCGCAAAATTTGCGACAGTTCAAAAAGAAGGAAGAAGAAATGTAACCAGAGATATAGAATACTACAATTTAGATATGATATTGAGTATTGGATATAGAGTTAAATCCAACAAAGGTGTGATTTTTAGGCGATGGGCAAATAATGTTTTGAAAGAATACACATTAAAAGGTTATGCTGTAAATCAAAGAAGATTAGAATATTTAGAAAAAACAATAAAATTAATAGATATTGCTAATAGAATAGACAAAAGACTGGAAAATAATGATGCAAAAGAAATATTAAAAGTAATTGGAGAATATTCAAAAGCGTTAGACTTACTAGACGATTATGACCATAAAACATTAAAAAAAGTTAATGGAAATATAGATGAAAGAAAAATTGAATATTCACAATGTATAGACCTTATAAATAAGCTTAGATTTAACGAAGAAAGTTCATTGTTTGCACTTGAAAGAGATAAAGGCCTAGAATCTATAATAGGAAATATTTATCAAAGTTTTGCAGGACAAGATATATATAAGAGCATAGAAGAAAAAGGGGCAAACTTTTTATATTTAATAGTTAAAAATCATGTTTTTGCAGATGGTAATAAAAGAATTGCAGCAACGTTATTTATATACTTTTTGAATTTTTATGGTATTTTATATAAAGAAGGAATACAAACAATAGATAACAATACATTAACAGCTTTAACATTATTAATAGCAGAATCAAATCCAAAGGAAAAAGATGTAATTATTGATTTGGTTATAAATTTTTTGGATAATGATTAACTGATAATACGGAAAAATTCATCAAGATATTATTACAATATCTTGACTTTTTTTGCCAAAAATATTGCAAAAAAAAAGAGTTAAGGATATACTATAAAAGTGTAAATTACAAAAGAAATAAAATTAAATAGGGGGAAAAGATGGAAGAATTAGATTTAAAAGAACTGTTCACAATATTTTGGAACAAAAAAGCACAAATCATTTTATTAATATTAATATTTACAGCAATAGGAATAATATACACAGTAGGATTTACAACACCTGAATACAGTGCTTCAACATCACTACTATTAGCAGGCTCAGGAGCAAATAGTGGAAATCAATCAAATACAATAACAACAACAGATATAACATTAAACTCAAAATTAGTATCAACATATAGTGAATTAGTAAGAAGTAAAAACGTTTTAGGGCAAGTTATTTCAAACTTAGGAATGGATTTAAACTATGAAACATTAAAAAACAATATAGCTGTAACAAATGTAAAAGATACAGAAATGATAAAAATTACAGTTACAACAGAAAATCCACAAAATTCTGCAAAAATAGCAAATGAAACAGCAAAAGTATTCATTGAAAAAATAGCAAATGATTTTTACAATATAAATAATGTACATATTGTAGATCCAGCAGAAGTAGATACAACACCATCAAATATAAATCATAAAAAAGATGTTGTAATATTTGCATTTATAGGAATTGTAGTAGCAGTAATGTATGTATTAATTGCAAATATGCTAGACACAACAATTAAAACAGCTGAAGAAGTAGAAAAAGAATTTAAATTACCAGTATTAGCATCAATACCTTTATATGATGCAGAAGCACAAAAGTTAAAAGGAGGTAGAAGATAATGAAAAGAGAATTAATAGTACATCAAGATCCAAAATCTCCTATTTCAGAAGTTTTTAGAACATTAAGAACAAATATCCAATTTATGAATACTAAAGGAAAATTAAAAACAATATTAGTAACTTCAACATTACCAGGAGAAGGAAAAAGCTGGGTTTCATCAAACTTAGCTGTAACCTTTGCACAAGCAGGAAAAAAAGTTGTATTAATTGATGCCGACATGAGAAAAGGTAGACAATACTCAATATTTGGAGTATCACCGAGACCAGGTCTTTCTAATTATTTATCAGGAATAGGAGTAAATAATGAAGAAGGAAGTACAGATTTAGCAGACTTTATACAAGAAACAGATGTTGACAATTTATATATAATTTCAGCTGGAAATATTCCACCAAATCCAGCAGAACTTTTAATTGCTCCACAAATGGTAGATTTATTAGATAGATTAAAAGACATGTGTGATATTATAATTATAGATGGACCTCCTAGCCAATTAATTACAGATGCTTTAATTTTAACTAGATTAGTAGATTCAACATTAATTGTAACTGCAAATAAATGTACTAAAAAAGAAGATTTAAAAAGAGTTATTGCAAATATTCAAAATGTTGGTGGTAAAATTGCAGGAGTTATTGTAAATAAAGTTCCAATGAATTCTAAAAAGTATGAACAATCATATTACTATGGCTCAACAGCAATGACAAAATCTAGAACAAAAGGTACATCAAGGCCAACACCGAAAAGGCAAAACAACGAAATGTACAATAGAGCATCAAATATTATGGCACAAAGCAATAGAGCTAACAATAATAATAAAATAGAAAAAAATCAAAACGAAAATATTTCACAAAATATAGAAGAAATGCCAAAAGCTTTGCAAAATAATATAAACATAGAAAATAAAGAAGAAGTATCTGAACAAAAAACAGCAGAAATATTAAACCAAATAAACCAATATTTAGATGAAGAAAAAAATAGAACAAATGAATAAAGGGGAAACAAAAGGAGTAAAAGCAATGATAGACGTACATTCACATATATTACCAAATATTGATGATGGTTCAAGAAGTATAGATGAAACATTTAATTTAATAAAAGAAGCAAAACAAGCGGGATTTGATGGCATTATATGTACATCACATTATATGGAAAATTATTACGAAACAAATAGACCAGAAAGAGAAGTCTGGATTAATGCAATACGCGAAAATTTAGAAAATAAAAATATTGATGTTAATTTATATTTAGGGAACGAAATATATATATCAGAAAATGTAATACAATTATTAGAAGATGGAAAAGCAACAACTATGAATGATACAAGTTATGTATTATTTGAACTACCATTAAATGCGGAACCATTAAATTTATATGATATGATTTACGAAATGCAACAATATAAAATAGTACCAATTTTAGCACATCCAGAAAGATATAGTTTTGTACAAAATGATCCAGAATTAATTTATGATTTAATTGAAAAAGGCGTTTTAATGCAAGCAAACTATGGAAGTATTATAGGACAATATGGTAAAAGAGCAGAAATGATAGTTAAAAAGTTTTTAGAAAATAATATGATACATATGTTAGGAACAGATGCTCATAGACAAGATACTATCTATCATAAAGTCCCAGATATAGTAATAAAACTAACAGAGGTATTAGGCGAAGAAAAAGTAAAAGAACTAACAACAATTAATCCAGAATTAGTTTTAAATAACAAAAGAATAGATATAAGGCAACCTATAAAAGTAGAACTATCTATGAAAGAAAAAATATCATTATATACAGAAGATACATTAGTAAAATTAAAAAAGATATTTCAAAAATAAATAAAAAGGATTATAGATATCCTGTAAAATCTAAATTTGTTAAAAGTAAGGAAGTAATTTTATGAGAAAATATTTTGGAACTGATGGAATCAGAAGAATTGCAAATACAGAGTTAACACCAGAACTTGTATATAAAGTTGCAAAAGCTGGAGCATATGTATTGTCTAAGCATACAGACCATACACCAACAATTTTAATAGGTAGAGATACACGTATTTCAGGAACACTAATAGAAAGTGCAATGGTAGCAGGATTTTTAAGCTATGGGGCAAATGTTAAATTATTAGGAGTTTTACCTACACCAGGTGTTGCATATTTAACAAGAAAATTAAATGCTGATGCAAGTGTTGTTATTTCTGCTTCACACAATACATTTGAATTTAATGGAATAAAATATTTTAGTAATAAAGGTATGAAAATTCCTGATACATTAGAAGAAGAAATAGAAGAAATAATGGAATCAGGTAAATTAGATGAACTAACTGCAAAAAATGAAAAAATAGGTGTTTCAGAATATGCATTAGACTTAATGGATGAATATGTATATTTCTTTAGAAAAAACTTTGACGATATTATTGATAAATATAATCATGATAATTTTGTAGTAGCCTTAGATACAGCAAATGGAGCTACTTCAGTAGTAGCTGAAAAAGTATTTAAAGCACTAGGAATTAATTATAGAATTATAAATAATCATCCAGATGGAATCAACATAAATGATAATTGTGGTTCAACACATCTAGAAGGATTAAAAAAATATGTAGTAGAAAACAAAATGAGCTTAGGTGTTGCTTATGATGGTGATGGAGATAGATGTTTAGCAGTTGACGAAAATGGAAATGAAATAGATGGAGATAAATTGCTTGCAATTATTTCAAATAGTTTAAGAAGAAAAGGAAAACTTCAAAAAGACACAATAGTTGCAACTGTAATGAGTAACTTAGGTTTAAATAAATTTGCTAGAGATAATGGATTAGAATTATTACAAACTAAAGTTGGAGATAGATATGTTCTAGAAGAAATGCTAAAAGATGGATACAATTTAGGTGGAGAGCAATCTGGACATGTAATACTATTAGATTACAACCCAACAGGAGATGGAATTTTAACATCTTTAATGCTAATAACAGCTATATTAGAAGAAAATAAAAAAGCATCAGAATTAGCAAGTATGATAAAACTATATCCTCAAATATTAATTAATGCTAAAGTAAATAGCAATAAAAAATATGATTATGAAAAAGATGAAGAAATTAAAACTGCAATTGATAAATTAGAAAGAGAATTTGCTGGAAATGGTAGAGTTTTAATAAGACCTTCAGGAACAGAACCATTAGTTAGAGTTATGATAGAAGGAGAAAACCAAGAATATATAACTAAAAAAGCAGAAGAAATTGCAAATTTAATAGAAAAGAAATTAAAATAATAGTAAGCTACAATTCACAGTTTAATAAAAAATTATTTTTTCATACTTTGTGTGTCGCAATCTACGAAAAATAAGGTTTAAATGTAGATTGCTCCAATCGCGCTCACTATTGTTCGTTTGTTCGCTTACGCAGTATTTCAACAATAATTTTTTATTAAACTGTGAATTGTAACAAAAGTAAATTAAATGTAATGTAATTGTAATATAAACATATTGATTTCAAAAAAGCATAATGATATCATAATATTAAACAATAAACAAAAGAAAATGGAGGGGAGAAAATGCTAATTTTCGATATTTCTAATCCATTAACATTATTACTAATGTTAGCAGCAACAATATTATTAATATTTTTGGCACAAGAACTAAAAAAGAGTATGATAACAGCAGGAACACTATTTGTATATTTAGTATTATTAGTATGCCATCTTGCACAGGTTGCCACTCTTTCAGAAGAATATAGATATATGCTAAATACATTAACTAGATGTATAGTGATAGATTTTATATTTATATTTATTTCATTTTTCTCATACTTATGGACAGATGATATGGAAACTAAAAAGACAGGCAAAAAAAGTTTAGACAATAGTTTGGAATGGTTTTGGAAAAAAGTTTAAATAATTATAATAAAAATTCGGTTTAAAATTTAGGTAAATAGCAATTACTTTAGAGTAAGATGTTGAATTAGACTTAAATTCTAAATCGAATTTTTATTTTGTAATTATACTAATGTACAAAATGTATACCTATAATTTTATGGAAAATAATATCGCAAAGAAGATAAAAATATAATTATAAGAAAATTCCTCAATATAAAAAGTTATATTATTTATAAAAAATAAAATACAACAAATTTAGTAATAATTAAAGCTATCATTGAATATATATACATATAGTAAACTTAAGATAAGGAGAAAAATATGTTTAATGTAGCTATTTTGAAATTGAAAGATTTAGTAAAATTTTTAATAGGAATATTTATTATCTTATTAACAATATTTTGCATAAGTAAGATTTTAGAAACAAAACCAAATACAAATATGCATAATATAGAAAAGAAACTTTCATTTTTATCACAGTCAACTATGTTACAAGCTTTGGATGAAGTAATACCAAGCATAAAAAATATAAATAAAGAATATAGAAATGTAGCAAAAGAAGATGATGTTAAAGAAGAAAAAAATGTTTTAAAAGCAATGTTAAGAACTCAAATAAGTTCAGTAAGAGGATTAGAAGAAATAGAAGAAAATACAAAAATTATAGCAAAAGAAGAAAATAAAGAAAAAAGTGAAAAGACAGACCAAACAAATTCTCAAAATACAGAGAATAAGGAAGAAAATAAAATTGCAGAAGCAGGAATAACTACACAAGTAATAACTAAGAAACCACTTGCAGACAGGAGCAATGCACAATATGGGAAAGTAAAAATAAAAAATGAAACAGACTATGTTTTAACAGAAGAAATGCTAAAACCAGATATTACAATTGAAAACAAAAATGTAGTTATATTTCATACACATAGTTGTGAAAGCTATACAGCAAGTGAAAAATATCCATATAATCCAACAGGAAATTATAGAACAACAGATTTGAATTATACTGTTACTAGGGTTGGTACAGAATTAGAAAGTCAATTGAAAAATTATAATTACAATGTAGTGCATAGTACAGATTACCACGATTATCCAGCATATAATGGTTCATATACGCGTTCTTTAAAAACAGTAGAAAATATGCTGAAAACTACACCAAGTGATATAATAATAGACTTACATAGAGATGCTGTAGGTTCAAGAAGTGATTATGCACCAACTGTAAAAATAGGAGAAGAAGAAGCTGCTCAAATAATGTTTGTTATAGGCACAAACAATGGAGGCTTATGGCATCCTAATTGGAATCAAAACTTGAAATTTGCTGTAAAAGTACAAGAAAAGGCAGAAGAAATGTATCCAGGATTATTTAAACCAATAATGCTTACAAAATCAAGATATAATCAGCATACAGGTAAATATGCAAATATTATAGAAGTAGGAGCTACTGGAAATACTTTAGAACAATGTTTGACAAGTATGAAATATTTAGCAAAGGTTATGGGAGAAGCAATTAAATAATATATTTTTAAGTTTCATTTTTTACTTGAATTATAAGAGCTATTTGTATATAATGTGAATATAAATTCAAAAGAAAATGAGGAGGAATATAAATGGCTGAAATCAAATTAAATTTAAAAAACAGTGGAATAACACAAAAAAGTATTATGGAATATAAAGCACAAGTAGAAAATATCCATAAAGACTTACATAAAAGAGCAAATAACGAAAAGGATTTTGTTGGCTGGTTAGACTTACCATCAAATTATGATAAAGAAGAATTCAAAAGAATAAAAAAAGCTGCAAAAAAAATAAAAAAAGAATCAGATATTTTAGTAGTTATAGGAATAGGGGGGTCATACTTAGGAGCAAGAGCAGTTATTGAATCATTAACAAGTACATTCAACAATATGTTTTCAACAAAACAACGAAAATATCCTCAAATTTTATATGCTGGAAACAATTTAAGCTCTAATTATTTAAATGAACTAATTGAATATATTGGAGATAAAGACTTTTCTATAAATGTAATATCAAAATCAGGAACAACAACAGAACCAGCAATTGCATTTAGAGTATTTAGAGAAATATTAGAAAATAAATATGGAATAGACGAGGCAAGAAGTAGAATTTATGCTACAACAGATAAATCAAAAGGAGCATTAAAAACACTAGCAGAAAATGAAGGATATGAGCAATTTGTAGTGCCAGATAATGTAGGTGGAAGATATTCAGTATTAACAGCAGTTGGTTTATTACCTATAGCAGTAGCAGGAATAGATATTGACAAATTAATGGAAGGAGCTCGTGTTGCACAAGAAAGATACAATGACTCAAATTTAAAATACAATGAGTGTTATCAATATGCAGTAGTAAGAAATATTTTATATAAATTATATAAAAATACAGAAATATTAGTTAACTATGAACCTAAAATGCACTATTTTACAGAATGGTGGAAACAACTCTTTGGAGAAAGTGAAGGAAAAGAAGAAAAAGGAATATTACCTATAGGAGTGGACAACACAACAGACTTACATTCTATGGGGCAATATATACAAGAAGGAAGAAGAAACTTATTTGAAACAGTAATATCTATTAATGTTCCAGATTCAGACATAGTAATAAATCCAGATGACGATAATTTAGACGGACTAAATTATTTAGCAGGAAAAAAATTAGACTATGTAAATAAAAAAGCAATGGAAGGAACAATAAAAGCACATGTTAGTGGAGACGTTCCAAACATTGAAATACAAATGAATAAACTAGATGAAGAAAACTTAGGAGAACTAATATACTTCTTTGAAAAAGCATGTGCAATGTCTGGTAGCATACTAGGAGTAAATCCATTTAACCAACCAGGAGTAGAAGAATACAAGAAAAACATGTTCAAACTATTAAAAAAACCAGGATACTAAAATGTCCAATTAGGACGGGATCCAGGTCCAAAGTGGACATTGTGGAAAAATATGTAATTACTAATAATGCATCATCATCAATAATAAAAATATATTTAGCAACCATATTGTTGGTTGCTTTAATCACACTTGGAATATAGATTATTTGAATGTTTACATCATATTTTTATAATAAATACAAAAGTTTTTAACAAATATTATAATTCGAATTTAAGTAAAAAAGATATTTAATAAATGCTAGAAAGGAAACAATAAATGATTTACGAAGAAAATTTTAAAATGGGATTAAAAGATATAGGAAAAGGTAATTTAATAAAAAATAAAGCAATTTTAGAAATGTTAGAAAATATAGCTGCATATCATTCAGATTTAGTCGGATATGGAGCAAATGATACAATAAATAATAAGACAACTTGGATTTTGTTAGAATGGAAACTAAAAGTCATAAAAAGACCTAAATACGGACAAGATATAAAAGTACGTACTTGGTCAAGAAATGCAAATAAATTTTTTACATATCGTGATTATGAGATATATGCTAATGAAGAATTAGTTGCAATTGCAACATCTAAATGGGCTTTAATAAATATAGAAGAAAGAAAAATGACAAGAATAACAGACGAAATTATAAGTTTATACAAACCAGAAGAAAAACATGTTTTTGAAAATATAGATATGGATAAATTAGAAATACCTGAAGAATTTATATCAGATAAAGAATACACTGTTATAAGAAAAGACATAGATATGAACAAACATATGCATAATTTATATTACCTAGACTTAGCATATGAAGCATTACCAGATGATGTATATGAAAAAGAAAGACCTTTTAGCAATGTTAGAATTGTATATAAAAAAGAAATAACACTAGGAGATACAGTTGATTGTAAATATACAAAAAAGGATAATAAACATATAGTGCTAATAAACAGTAAAGATGATAAAAAAACACATGCAGTAATAGAATTATCAAATTAATGTCCCTAATTGGACAAAAAATGAAAAAATATGTCTAAAAGTCTTGAATTTAAAGAATAATATGATATAATAGATATCGTTCAAAAAAGGGAGGAATTTGTAAAATGAGTACAGAATTAAGAAAAACAAAAATAATTGGAACAATAGGACCTGCTAGTGAAAACGAAGAAATGTTTACAAAATTAGTAGAAGCAGGATTAAACGTTGCAAGAATCAATTTTTCACATGGTGGATATGAAGAAAACAAAGAAAAAATTGCAACAATTAAAAGAGTTAGAGAAAAATTAGGAAAACCAGTAGCATTAATGCTAGATACAAAAGGTCCTGAAATCAGAACAGGTGTATTAGAATCAGGAAACGAAAAAGTAGAAATCGTAGAAGGTCAAACTTTTACATTTGTACATGATGATATAATTGGAAATAACGAAAAAACAACAATTACTTACAAAAACTTATACCAAGAAGTAAAAGTTGGATCAGAAATATTAGTAGATGATGGAGCTATTCAATTTAGAGTAACAGAAATCAAAGACAAAGATATAGTTTGTGTTGCTTTAAATACAGCAAAATTAGGAAGCAGAAAAACAATGAACTTACCAGGTGTAAATATTCAAATGGACTTCTTATCTGAAAAAGATATAAAAGACATAAAAGAAGGAATTCCAGCTGGATTTGATTACATTGCAGCATCATTTGTAAGAAAAGCTCAAGATGTTAAAGATATGAGAAAATTATTAAATGAAAATGGTGGAGAAAAAGTAAAAATTATTTCTAAAATCGAAAGCCAAGAAGGTATAGATAACTTTGACGAAATATTAGAAGTAACAGACGGAGTTATGGTTGCTCGTGGAGATTTAGGTGTTGAAGTTCCAATGGAATTAGTTCCAATTTACCAAAAACAAATTATCAAAAAATGTAATAAAGTTGGAAAACCAGTTGTTACAGCAACACAAATGTTAGAATCAATGACACAAAATCCAAGACCAACAAGAGCAGAAGTAAGTGACGTTTCAAATGCAGTATTTGATGTTACAAGTGACATTATGTTATCTGGAGAATGTGCTATGGGTAAATATCCAGTAGAATGTATCCAAGCAATGACAAAAATTTCAAAAGCAACAGAAAGCTCTATTCACTATTGGAAAAGATTTTATAAGAGAAGTTTTGACCATAACAAAAAAGATATGGAAGAAGCTTTAGCATATACAACAGCTGTTACAGCTGAACAAATTGCAGCAGATGCAATTGTTGCATATACAAATACAGGAAGATCAGTAGAAAAATTAGCATCACTTGCTACAGAATGTCCAGTATTTGCAATAACAGATGATGTAAAAACATTTAATCAATTAGCATTAGTATTTAATACAACACCTGTATTATGCGAAGGTGAAAAATCAATTGAAGATACAATAACAGCAGGAATTGCAAAACTACAAGAAAAAGGTTTGTTAGAAGAAGGAAACATGGTAGTTTTATCTGGAGGAGCATCAGCTTTACCAAAACAAGAAAAAGGAAAAGTAATTGGTGGTTGTGTAAGAATCTAGTATAAAATATCAACAATGTAAAAATACGAGAAATTAAACGTTAATATAAAACAAAAACTTATATTATAAATATTAATAAAAATATAAAAAAGCGGGATTTCAAAGTTTTGAAATTTTGCTTTTTTTCTTGTTATTTCCATATAAAATATGATATACTATATGCGATGTCGAAAATAAGAATTTACATTATTCTAAGACATCTTTTATAAAATTTATAAATACACAAATAAAATGTGTAATAAAAGGAGAGAAAAAATGTCAAAGCCAATCGTAGCAATAATAGGAAAACCAAATGTAGGAAAATCTACTTTTTTTAATTATTTGGCAGGAACAAGAATTTCAATAGTTCAAGATACACCAGGTGTAACAAGAGATAGAATCTATGCAGAAACTAATTGGAGAGGTAGAGATTTCACATTAATAGATACAGGAGGAATTGAACCTGATTCTGATGATATTATACTTTCTCAAATGAGAGAACAAGCAAATTTAGCAATAGAAATGGCAGATGTAATAATATTCTTAACAGATATAAGACAAGGAGTAACAGCAGCAGACCAAGAAATTTCATTAATGCTAAAAAAATCAAAAAAGCCAATAGTTTTAGTATGTAACAAAGCTGATAATTTAGAAAAATATCAAAATGAAATATACGAATTTTACAATTTAGGAATTGGTGAGCCACATCCTATTTCAGCAGCAAATGCTATTGGAATAGGAGATGTGTTAGACGAAATTTATGAGTACTTTCCAAAAAACGATAAAAATGAAGATGAAGGCTTAATAACAAAAGTTGCATTAATAGGAAAGCCAAATGTAGGAAAATCATCATTAATAAATAAAATTATTGGAGAAAATAGAAGCATTGTAAGTGATATTCCAGGAACTACAAGAGATGCAATTGATACAAACTTTAAAAATGATAAAGGAGAATATGTATTAATTGACACAGCCGGATTAAGAAGAAAAAGCAAGATAAAAGAAGATATTGAGAAATATAGTATTATAAGAACCATGCTTGCAATAGAAAGAGCAGATGTATGTTTAATGATGATAGATGCAACTCAAGGAGTTACAGACCAAGACACTAAAATTGCAGGTGAAGCTCATGAAGCAGGAAAAGGCGTAATAATTGTTGTTAACAAATGGGATGCAGTAGAAAAAGAAACAAATACTATAGAAGTTTATAAAAAAGAGATTTATGAAAAATTAAAATATCTTTCATATGCACCTATTATATTTATTTCTGCTAAAACAGGACAAAGAGTAAATAAATTATTTGATTTAATAAATTATGTAGCAGAACAAAATTGTATGAGAATAAAAACATCAGTCCTTAACCAAGTTATAAATGAGGCAATAGCAATTGTTCAGCCACCATCTGATAAAGGAAAAAGATTAAGAGTATATTATGGAACACAAGTATCTACAAAGCCACCAACATTTGTTATATTTGTAAATGATAAAAGTTTATTCCATTTTTCATATGAAAGATATTTAGTAAATCAAATAAGAAAAGAATTTGGACTAGAAGGAACACCTGTAAGAATGATAGCAAGAGAAAAATCAGATAAAGAAGCACAAAAGGAGGGATATTAAAATGATAGTATATATCATTATAGCATTAATTGCATATGCAATAGGAAGTATAAATTTTTCAGTTATAATAAGTAAAAAAGTAGCTGGATTTGATGTAAGAGAAAAAGGAAGTGGAAATGCAGGAAGTACAAATATGTTGCGTTCTGTTGGAAAAAAAGCAGCAGCTATAACACTTGTATGTGATATTTTAAAAGGTGTAGTTTCAATAGCTATTGCAGTAGCTTTAGGAAATATTATTTCAGATACAAATAAAGAATTATTAGTACAAATTGCAGGTGTAGCAGTAGTTATAGGGCATACTTTTCCAATTTTCTTTGGATTTAAAGGAGGAAAAGGTGTAGCAACATCTTTAGGAGTTTTATTAATAAGTAACTGGCAAATAGGCTTAATTTGTTTAGTATTTGCACTTGTACTTATGGCATTAACTAGAATAGTATCACTTGGATCTTGTGGAGCTGCAGTGTTATATCCTGTTTTAACATTATTCATTAATCAACATTATACAGTTCTTACAGAAGGAAAAGATGGAAAAGCATATTTAATATATAGCATAATTTTAGCAGTAATTGTTTTATATAATCATAGAAGTAATATAAAAAGATTATTAAATGGAACAGAAAACAAATTAAGTTTTAAAAAATAAAAATAACAAACTAAATAAAAACATATAATTAACAAAGGACAAATCCAATTAGAACTAATGTCCTAGAAGGGAATGATAATTAAAATGAAAAATGTAGCAATTATAGGAAGTGGAAGCTGGGGCATGGCACTAGCAATATGTTTAGCAAATAATGGGAACAATGTAAAAGTATGGTCTTTTTGTGAAGAAGAAAGAGACTTGATAAATAATGAGAAAAAATGCAAATTCTTACCAGAAGCTCAAATACCAGAAAATATAGAATGCACAACAAGTTTTGAAGAAGCAATTAAAGGAGCTGACTTTATTTTACATGTTACACCTTCAAAATTCACAAGAGAAACATTTAATAAATATAAACAATATGTAGGACATATACCTGTAATTATTTGTTCAAAAGGTTTTGAAAAAGATACATTACAAACATTAGACGAAGTTATAAAAGATGAGTTACCAGATGCAAAAGTAGGTGTTTTAACAGGACCAAGTCATGCAGAAGAAGTGGCTTTAGGAGTTCCAACAGTATTAGTTGTAGCATCAGAACACGAAGAAATTTTTGAAATGATACAAGATGCATTTATGAGCAATAAAATGAGAATTTACACATCTAAAGATGTAAAAGGGCTTGAATTAGGAGGAGCATTAAAAAATATAATAGCATTTTGTGCAGGAGTAGCAGCAGGAATAGGACTAGGAGACAACTCATTTGCAGCTCTTGTTACAAGAGGCTTAGGAGAAATTTCGAGACTAGGTGTTGCACTAGGTGGAAAACAAGAAACATTTTATGGATTAAGTGGATTAGGAGATTTAATAGTAACATGTCTTAGTGAACATAGTAGAAATAGAAAAGCTGGAAAATTAATAGGGCAAGGAAAAACATTAGAAGAAGCTAAAAAAGAAGTAGGAATGGTAATAGAAAGTATAGATAATATAGATGTTGCATATGAACTAGGAAAAAGAAATAATATATATATGCCAATAATAGAAACAGTTTATAATGTAATATATAATGGACTAGAACCAGAAAAGGCAGTAGAAGAGTTAATGACAAAAAGTAAAAAAAGTGAACAATAATAGAATAGTATAAAAATTTATCACAAATACATAATATATAAAAGTAATAAAATTTGAAATATTGTAAATAATATGAAAAAAGAAAGGAAGAATTAATATGGAATTTTTTGATAAATTAACTAAAAAAGCTTCAGAAGCATATAAGATAACTGCTGACAAAACTGGGAAAATAGCAAAAGAAACAAAATTAAAATTAAAAATAAGTGAATTAAAGTCAGAAATAAACGATTTGTATGAAGAAATTGGTAAAAAAGAATATGAGAAGCATACAAGAAGAAACAACGGAGAGACAAACACAGAAGATATATGTAAACAAATAGAAGAAAAATGTTTAAAAATAGATGTTTTAAGTGATGAAATAGAAAATCTTTTAAAACAATGCTTAGAATTAAATGATAAAAAACAATGTGAAAAATGCTATACAGAAATAGAAAAGAACGCTAAATTCTGTCCACATTGTGGAGCAAAGCAAGAGGCAGAAGTTGCAATAGAAGCAGAAGTTTTAGAAAATCAAACTACACATATAGAAAATGATATTGAAACAGAAGTAGAAAAAGAAGAAATAGAAATTGACCAAGCAGGACCTGTAGTAGCAGAAACATCAGAAGGAGCAGAACAAGATAACAGCAATAAAGATGAAGAACAAGAAACTGAAAAAACAAATTTAGAAAAAACAGTTGAAATTGAATCAAATGTGGAAACAGACGAAGATGAAAAAGAAATAGAAAAGTCACAAGAAGAAGTAAGTAAAAGAGAAGAAGTAGAAGAAAACGAGGAAAATAAATAAAATATGAAAATTGTAGTACAAAGAGTAAAAAATGCACAAGTTGAAGTAGAAGGCAAAACAGTAGGAAAAATAAATCAAGGTTTTTTGGTATTACTAGGTGTTACACATGGGGATACCAAAGAACAAGCAGATTATTTAGTTAAAAAATTGTGTAACTTAAGAGTTTTTAAAGACGAAAACGATAAAATGAATTTAGGCTTAAAAGACATAAATGGAGAATTACTAATAGTGTCACAATTTACTTTATATGCCGATTGTTCAAACGGAAATAGACCATCTTTTATTAATGCAGGAAAACCAGAACAAGCTGAGAAACTATATGAATATTTTTGTGAAAAATGTTCAGAAAATAATATACATGTAGAAAAAGGAATATTTGGAGCAGATATGAAAGTATCTTTATTAAATGATGGACCAGTAACAATTATTATAGAAAAATAATAGTAAAACTTATATTAATAAGGAAACCTTTCATACAAATACCTTATTATGTCATCTCCATTAGAATCAGTAATATTAATAAAAACATTTTTATCAATGCAAATCCACATTTTAAATTTAAAAGAAGAAAAATTATCAATATATATGCCAATTATTTCAGCCAACTCAATAGGGTTGGCATATTTTTTTTCCCATTTTAAATCATTATAAATTTCTAAATTAGTATTATAGAATTTACTTAAAAATCTATTCAATTCGCCTTTTATATTACTATACAAATTTACAGTAGCAACCATCGTATAAACGTAATTATTTGAAATTTATAAATAATTACATTCTCCTTTCTTAAAAAATTCATTAATATTAGTATAAAAAAACTATAAAAATTTATACTAATATTAAATTAAAATAAAATGTAAATAATAGAAAATATAATGGGAGGCAAAAAATTGGAAAAACATAAAACTGTTGCATTTGTATGTTTGTCAATAATTATAGTTGTTATAATAATTTTTATGTACCAAACAATAAGCAAAGAAAATGGAAAAGATGCAAAGGAAAAAACATTAGCAGAAGTAGAATTTATAGAAGTTAAATTAGTAGGATTACTAAATAAAATGAACAATATAGAAGTAAGAAATTATAATGTTTCTGTGACAGAAATAACACAAAAGAAATCTTTAGAAAACGAAAACAATACTGCAAATGAAACAAGTAAAAGTGCAGATAAAGAAAATAATGATAAAGCTAATGAAAAAGGAGATACATCATCAGAACAAAAAACAAATGACAAAGAAAGTGAAAATCAGCAAAACGAAAAGTTTCAGTTAAAAGCAACAGGAGTCCTAACAAGAAATGAAGACATTGACTGGAAACAAGTAAAAAATGACGTAGAAATGTTATATTCATCTATACCAACTATTACATTAGATTTATACCAAATGCAAGTTGCACAAGAAGATATATTAAACTTTAATAAAGAAATAGATATTTTAACATTAGCTATTGAAAAAAATAGTAAAGAAGAAACTTTAAAAAGCTTATCTACAATATATGAATATATTCCAAAATTTATAGAAAAAACTACAAATGATAATCTAATAAAAGCTATTACAAAAACAAAATCAGATTTATTTAAATCATATAGTCAGTTAGATAGAAAAAACTGGCAAGAAATATCAGAGATGATAAAAAAAGCAGTAGACAATTTTTCACAACTATTAACAGATACTAAAATAGATTCAAATAAACAATATACAATTAATAAAGTATATGTAATGTTAAATGAATTACAAAATGCAGTAAAAGTTCAAGATATCAATGTTTTTTTAATAAAATATAAAAATATACTAGAAGAAATGAATGATATATGATATAATTGATTTTGTAAGTAAATTGAATAGTCGCTGGTAAATTCCGAAAGGAACTACGAGAGGAAAGTCCGGGCTCCATAGAGCAATGATGCTAGATAACGTCTAGTGAGGGTAACCTTAAGGAAAGTGCAACAGAAAATAACCGCCTTGGTTTTCCAAGGTAAGGATGAAAAGGCGAGGTAAGAGCTCACCTCCATTATGGTGACATAGTGGGTATGTGTAAACCCCATCTGGAGCAACACCTTGTAAAGAAGATTAAGCCTGCTCGGCGCCTTCTTGATTTGCGTGGCTTGAGGTAAGTAGCAATACTTATCCTAGATAAATGACTATTTTAAATGACAGAACCCGGCTTACAGATTTACTTATAATAGAGGCTGGTTAAAGATATTTTTAAGAATATTTTTAACCAGCCTCTATTATATATTGCTATACCATTTCTTTTGCTTTTTAGGACACTTATACAGTATTTTTTATAATATATAATATCTGTACTTAATAATAAATGTTTTTAAGTTCTCTTTCGTCTAGGAATAAAATGAGTAACAAAATGATATTGATCTCTATTTTTTATATACAGAAAACCAAAAATAGAAAATACAATTGCACCAACGAAATTAACTAAAAGATCTTTCATTGTATCGATTATTCCCAAATCTAAAAATCCGCCATCTATATTTTGAGAAAGTAATTGACCATTATTATCATAATAATAAATTGAACTTTGAGTGATATTATTAATTATTATAGGAACATTCTCATGATTAGGATTTATAGTAACTGAAGATATAGACTGAACAACTCTATCTTTTTGCATATCAGTTCTAAAATAAGTATCCATACCAAATTCAAAGAATTCCCATAAAACTCCAACAGTCATTGAAAAACAAAATGCAACAACAGCAACAAACAAAGGAGAAAGACTAATGTTAACTTTTGTACTTCTATTTAAAATATCAATTAAAGAAAATCCTATGGCAGCACACAAAAATCCATTAAGAGTATGTAAAATAGTATCCCAATGCTTAAATACTCCATAAAAATTTTGAATTTCGCCCAAAATTTCTGCTGAAAAAATAAATAAGAAAATAACAATATCTAAGGCACTAGGCAAATCTATTTTTAATTTTTGATCAATAAAATAAGGGATTAAATATAATATTAATGTTAATACACATAAACAAGCATTGCCCCAATTACCTCGTAATGTTTCTAGTATAAGACAAGCAATAACTAAAGCACGCAAAACTAAATAAACAATTAAAGTTGTTTTGCTTTCTGTTTCATAAAAATCTTTAATTTTTTTTATCATAATTTCAATCCTTTCTAAAATAATATAAAAATATTATATAAGAATAGCTATAAAAATACAATCATTTGTATAAAATAATTTACAATTAATATTCATAAGTGTATAATAACAATGAAAACAAGTTAAAATATAGAATTATTTATTAAAACGATTCTAAAATAATAAATAGAAAGGTAAACAAAAAATGGAATTAATAAATTTTTTATCTACAGATGGATTACAATTAGAAGGGATATTATATAATACCAATAATGTAAAAAAGGAAAAAGTAATTTTAGCTATACATGGAATGGCAAGTGATTGCTTAAGAAAAAGAGATTTTGAAATTGCTAAAAAAGCTAATCAAAAAGGAATAGATTTATTCACTTTTAATAATAGGGGAAGTGAAATATCAAAATACATAAATAGAAATATTGATGGAATTGTAAAAAAAGAAATTTTGGGTATGGCATATGAAGATGTATTAGAAAGTGATAATGATATAATAGGTGCAATATTAAAATTAAAAGAAATGGGATATAATAAAATTTATTTACAAGGTCATAGTTTAGGATGTACTAAAATAGTATATACATATAATAAAATGTTAGATGAAAATAAAACAGATATACTAAATTTAATTAATGGAATAGTATTACTATCATTAATAGATATTCCAATGGCAATAAAAGTTTATTTAAGAGAAAATTTTATAAAATATTTAAAATATGCAGAAGAAAAACAAAAAGAAAATAAAGATACAGAACTAATGCCAGAAGGATCTTTTATACATCCTATAAGTGTAAAAACATTTCTAAGATATGCCAAAGAAAATGAAAAAATAGATTTTGCTAAATATAGTCAAGACAATAAATTAGAAAAGTTAAACAACATAAAAGTACCACTATTTATGAGATGGGGAAACCAGAACGAAATGATAGCCCAAAAAGCTGATGAATTAAGTGCTATAGTAAATAATATAATTAAAAATCCTTATAAAAATATTTCTTATATAGATGGTGCAAATCATAGCTATGAAGGTAAAGAAGAAATACTTGCAAAAGAAATAATAGATTTCATAGTAAATATAACTTAAAAGACATTAAAAATAATAAATATAGTACAAATATAATATTATATTTATGATAAACACCTTATTAAATTGGAAGCAGTTTAAAAAACTAAACAAAATAGAAAGGAGGAATATTATAAATGGCAAATATTTTTGATTACATGGCATGGAGAGACTTAGAGTTGGAAAAAGTAGAATTTAATGAGACAGACAACTTGATATTAGCACGTTTATCATACTTTCCATTTGACAATATTGTGGAAGAAGAAAAAGAAATATCAATAAAAGATGCATACAAAAAAACAGTAAAAAATGGAACAACAGGAAGAACTTTACAAGCTGAAGATAATGACTTGTATCCTATATTGGCTAATAGTGTAAGATTTGGAAACTTAAAAATAACTGGATTTGTAAATAAACTAGACCCTATAGCAGAAAAACAGTTTGCAGCTATAACCATCATATTACCTAATGACACAATATATGTTTCATACAGAGGAACTGACAATACAATAGTTGGATGGAAAGAAGACTTTAATATGAGTTTTAGTGATTTAGTTGCATCTCAAACAGAAGCGGTTAAATATTTAGAAAATATAGCAAAAAGATATCCAAACAAGCAAATATTAGTTGGAGGACATTCTAAAGGCGGAAATTTAGCGATATATGCATCAGTATTTTGCAATGATAATATACAAAAAAGAATTATTAAAGTATATAACAATGATGGTCCAGGATTTTCAGATAAAATAGTAGAAAGCCCTAGATATGCTAAAATGATAAAAAAAGTTCATACATATATACCACAAACATCAATAATAGGAATGCTACTAAATCATAAAGAAGCAACAACAATAATAAAAAGTACACAAATTGGAATTATGCAACATGATTTATATACCTGGCAAGTATTAGGCGATAAATTTATAACAGCAGAATTAACTAATTCAAGTAAATTTATAGACAAAAGAATTACAAATTGGCTACGTGAAGTTAGTCCAGAACAAAGAAGTGAATTTTTTGATGTATTATTTGAAATATTAAATTCAACAAAAGCAAAAACATTATCAGAAGTTAGCAGTAACCTGTTTTCTAGTACGAAAGCAATGGTAACTACATATAAAAATTTAAGCCCAGAAAGCAAAAAAGTTTTAGCACAAACATTAAGATACTTAGGACCTAGACTAAAAGAAAATAAAAATGATGAAGAGAATGAAGAAATTAAAAACATAAAATAGAGATATAGAAAATGATTATAACGTTACAATTCACATCTTAATATTATTGTTTCATACTTTGTGTGTCGCAATCCACAAATTTTAAAATACTAGTTTGTAGATTGCTCCAATCGCACTTGTTGCCACTCGTTTGGTCGCTTACGCAGTATTTCAACAATAATATTAAGCTGTAAATTGTAACAATATAACGAATTTGAAAAATCTTCCTAAAAAGTGTTGTAAAAAAAGAAAATACTGATATAATAATATGAGGTACAAAAAAAGAACACAAAAAGGAGGATTTTTTATGTTAAAAAAAGTAGGAATATTAGCAAATGGAGGAGACGTATCAGGTTTTAATGCTGTAATTAGAGCAATAGTAAAAACAGCAGAAAACAATGGCGTAGAATGTTATGGAATAATAGATGGATATAATGGCTTAATAAAAAAAGATTTTGAACTATTAAGTACAGCAGAAGGTGGAGAGGCATTAGGAATTCTACCAAAAGGAGGTTCTATAATAGGTTCTTCTACAAATGCTAATTTATTTAATTATAAAGTAATAAATGAAGATGGAAGTATTGAATATAAAGATTTATCAGATCAAGCTATTCAAAATATCAAAGATTTCGGATTTGATTGTATATTCACATTAGGAGGAGATGGAACTCAAAAGTCAGCTAGAGATTTTGCAACAAAAGGAGTAAATGTAATAGGAGTTCCAAAAACAATAGATAATGATGTTGCATGTACAGATATAACTTTTGGATATAATACAGCAGTATCTGTTGCTATGGAAGCACTAGACAGATTACACACAACAGGAGAAACACATCATAGAATAATGGTTTTAGAAGTTATGGGAAGATATGCAGGATGGATAGCATTAGAATCAGCAATAGCAGGTGGAGCAGATGTTGCTTTAATTCCTGAAATTCCATATGATATCAATAAAGTTGCAAGTAAGATAGAAAATAGAAAGAAAAGAGGAAAAAACTTTAGTGTAGTAGTAGTTGCAGAAGGTGCTAAACCAATAGGCGGAAATATAACTGTTATGGGAACAAGAAATAATGGTGAAGGAGTAGATAACACAAAATTAGGTGGAATTGGTCAAGTAGTTGCACAACAATTAGAAAAAATAACTGGACTAGAATCTAGAAACACAACATTAGGATATATGCAAAGAGGAGGAACACCAACAGCATTTGATAGAGTTTTATCTACCAAATATGGAACAAAAGCTATGGAACTTGCATTAGAAGGGAAATTTGGAACACTAGCTGTATTAAAAAACGGAAAATTAGATAGTGTTTCTTTAGACGATGTTGTAGGAAATAACACTAAAATAGGTGCAGTTTCTGGGAATACAGAAGAAAGCAATATAAGAAAAATTACAATGGATGACGATTTAGTAAAAACAGCAAGAGATGTTGGAATAAATTTAGGTGACTAATGATTTTGGGGTAGAAGGAAAAAAACATTTTTATTGAGATATCTCATAAAAAACTCTAGTATATAATAAAAAATACTTTGTGTGTCGCAACCATACAAATTTAATTTTTGTTGGTTGCTCCAATCGCACTCGCTATAAGGCTCGTTTGAACGCTTACACAGTATTTTTTATTATATACTAGAGTTTTATGATTAATAGACAAATTCGAAATGATTTTTCTTCAGACTCCAAAATCATTTTATAATTATATTACAATTGTGTTAAGTTTATGTGTCTTAGATTGTAGAAAAATAATATTATTGGTATAATGAAAATGAATTTAAATTACAAAGGAGGAGTAATTATGTTAAAATCAAACGTTGCATGGAGTACAAACAAAGATAGTTATACACAAGGAAAGGAAACAGCTGCAAAAGCAGTAGTTGACTTAGTACAAACAAAAGTAGCATTTTTATATACATCAGTTGATTGTGATGTGAAAAAAGTGTTAGAAGGAGCAAAATCAGAATTGGGAACAGCTCCAATTATAGGTTGTACATCAAGTGCGGGAATAGTTACACCAGATGGATTTATCTCAAGTGACCATGGATTTACAGGAATATTAGCATTAGGAGATCCCAATATGGCAGTTGGAGTTGCAGGAGCTCCAAGAGGAAAAGATCCAAGAGAAACAGCGAGAAAAGTAGCAAAAGAAGCAATGGCAAAAGTAGGAACAAACAAAGCACCAGCATATTATTATATGGTAGCTTCACCAGCAGAAGAAGAAGAATATGTAAAAGGAATCGCAGATGTAATTGGAGAAGTACCATTTTCAGGAGGAAGTGCTGCGGATAATACTGTAGAAGGAAAGTGGAGCATTTATACAAATGACCAAGTATTTAGCGATGGAGTTGCAGTGGCATTCTTCTATACAGATACACCGATAAGAAATGTATTTGCAGGTCAATATCATGAAACAAAAAATGCAGGAATTATAACAAAAATCAAAGGAAAAAGAACTTTAGTAGAAATAGATGGAGTTCCAGCTGTTAAAAAATATGCAGAATGGACAGGAAAAAAAGTAAAAGACTTAATGGGAGGAAATCTTTTAGCAGAAACTATTACAGCACCATTAGGAGTGAAAGATAGATTAGGAGATTTAGTTGCAATTCGTCATCCAATGTTTGCAAATGAAGATTTATCAATGAATATAGGGAATAACTTAGCAGAAAATACTGCAATAATTCAAATGGAAGCAACAGTAGATGAATTAATAGATGGAGCAGAAAAAGTAGCAATTCAATTAGAAGAAAAATTACCAGGAGAAGCAGGAGCATATTTATTTATTCATTGTGGAGGAAGAAGATTAGCAATTGATAATAGAATTTCAGAAGTAGCAGATAAAGTAAAAAAAGTTGTAGGTGATACACCATTTATTATGGTATTTACATTTGGAGAATATGGAAATACAGATCACAATGGAAATACTTGTGGAGGATTAATGCTTTCAGATACAGCTTTTTGTAAATGAAGAGAAGGGGAAAAACCACAACACCAAAATAAGTATGAATGCACAAAAGAAAATTATATAGATGGAGAAGTTACAGTTTGTAAACTTGTAAATAATAAGGAGGGAGCTACTATGAAAAATCTTATAGGACGCGAATGGAAAGATTCATCAAATGGACTTACAATAGAAGTTGTTAATCCAGCAACTCAAGAACTTATAGATACAGTGCCAAATGTTACAGAAGAAGATGTAGACACAGCAGTAAAAGTGGCAATGGAAGAGCAAAAAAAATGGGAAGAAGTTTCAATATATGAAAGAGCAGAAATATTATATAAATTTGTAGATTTAGTAGAAGAAAATAAGGAAAGACTAGCAGTACTTTTATCAAATGAAACAGGAAAACCGATAAAAGAAGCAAGAGGGGAAATTGCAAATGTTCGTATAGGTGTTAGAGGATTTGTAGAAAAAGCAAAACATTTATATGGAGAAAGCATACCAGCAGGAACAGAAGCTGGTCAAGAAAAAACAATGCAAATAACAAAAAGATATCCGCTAGGAGTAATTGCAGCAATTATACCTTTTAACTTCCCAAGTGATTTATTCTGTCAAAAAGTACCACCAGCATTAATGATGGGAAATAGTATAATTGTAAAACCATCAAATTATAACCCATTAACATTAATTGAATATGTTAAATTAATGGTAGAAGCTGGAGTGCCAGCAGGATGTATTCAAATACTAACAGGAGATGGACCAATAGTAGGACAAGCCTTAGCAAGACATAAAGGAGTTCATTTAGTATCATTAACTGGAGGAACAGCAGCTGGAATTCAAACAATGGGAACAGCGTCTAAAAACTTAACTCATGTTATGCTAGAACTAGGCGGAAATGACGCATTTATCTTCTTAGAAGATGGAGATATGGATTTAGCTGTAAAAGAAACAATATGGGGAAGATTATATAATGGTGGACAAGTATGTTGTGCAAGTAAACGTTTCTTAATTCATAATTCAAGAAAAGCTGAATTTATAGAAAGAATGAAGGAAGTTATATCAAACTTAAAAGTTGGAGATCCAATGGAAGAAGACACAGATATGGGACCAATGATAAATATAAATGCAGCAAAAAGAATAGAAGAACAAGTCAATCAAATGGTTTCAGAAGGTGCAACAGTAGTGTGTGGAGGAAAAAGAGAAGATGCATACTATTATCCAACAATATTAGATAATGTAACAAAAGATATGGAAGTTGCAAAAGATATGGAAATTTTTGGACCAGTAATTTCAGTAATAGGATTTGACACAGTAGAAGAAGCAATAGAAATTGCTAACCAATCATCTTATGGATTATGTGGATGTGTAATATCAAAAGACTTCTCAAGAGCAATGAAGATTGCAGACAAACTAGAATGTGGAGGGGCAGTAATAAATGGAGCAAGCTTCTATCGTTCATTTGAAATGCCATTTGGTGGATGGAAACATTCTGGAATAGGTAATGAAGGAGTTGCAACAACATTACAAGAAATGTCAAGATTAAAAACAATAGTACTTAAAAATATTTTATAATAAACAAAATAGGGAGAAACATAATGGATAAAAAGAAAAAAATAATAGTAATATCAACAATTGCAATTATAGTTTTATTATTAATTGCAGGCGGAATATGGTATTTTGTAGCAAACAAAAATAATAACAATGAAAATAACCAAGAAACAAGTAAGGTTGGAAGGTTATACAATACATTAAAAGAAAAAGAAATATATAGTTTTAATTTTATATTAGATGAAAATAATAGAATGTATTATGCAAAAAATCAAAATAAAGCATATACAAGTACAATATACAATGGAAGTACATCTAACTATATAATAAGAGATGGAAATTCATATTTAATAATGGAAGACACTAAAAAATATTATACTTATGCAAACAATACGATTGACTTAAATTTAATAGCAGAAACATTAGAAACAGCAACAGAATTACAATATCAAACTGGAACAGAAGAAATAGAAGGAAAAAATTATGAATATGAGGAATATCCATTACTTACAAACATTGCAATGGGAGATTTTCCAGAAGAAACAAACAATACAAAAACAAGATTCTATTTTCAAGGAGACAAGCTTGTTTATATAAAAACAATAGCAGAAGGAAAACAAGAACTATTAAAAGTAGAAGTATCATATAAAGTAGATAACAAACTATTTGAAATACCATCAGACTATACACAAGGTTAATGTCTTATTGGGATGGACCTGTCCCTAAAAGGACATAAAAAATAAGGAGGAAAAAAATGTCAACAAAATTTATGTTAAATGAAACATCATATTTCGGAAAAGGAGCAAGAGAAGAACTTGCAGGAGAAATAAAAAAAAGAAAATTTAGTAAAGTATTTTTAGTTAGTGATAAAGCACTAGTAGATGCAGGAGTTACTGCAAAGGTAGAAGAAATTTTAAGTAAATCAGGGATTGCATATGATTTATATGATGAAATCAAGCCAAATCCAACAATAAAAAATGTTACAGATGGTGTAAATGCATGTAAAAAATCAAATGCAGATGTAATAGTAGCAGTTGGAGGTGGGTCAAGTATTGACACAGCAAAAGCTATTTCAATAGTAATGACAAATCCAGATAGAGCAGATGTAAAATCTTTAAATGGATTATCAAATACAGTAAACAGAGGAATGCCAGTCATAGCACTTCCAACAACAGCAGGAACAGCAGCTGAAGTTACAATAAACTATGTAATTACAGATGAAGATGCTGAAATTAAAATGGTATGTGTAGACCCTAATGATATTCCAATTGTAGCAATTGTAGATTCAGAATTAATGGAATCAATGCCAAAAGGATTAGCAGCAGCAACAGGAATGGATGCTTTAACACATGCTGTAGAAGGATATATAACAGTAGGTCACAATGAAATGTCAGATATGTTTCATATGAAGGCTATAAAATTAATATTTAAATATTTAGCAAAAGCAGTAAATGAAAAAGAACCAGAAGCAGTAGAAATGATAGGCCTTGCACAATACATTGCTGGTATGGGATTTTCAAATGTAGGACTTGGAATTGTTCACTCTATGGCACATCAATTAGGAGCAGTATATGATACACCACATGGTATTGCTAATGCAATGTTATTACCAACAGTTATGAGATTTAATGGAGAAAATCCAGAAACAGCTGGAAGATTTAGAGAAATCTTATGTGAAATTGGAAGACCAGATGCAGCACATTTAAATGACCAAGATGTTATAAATACATTTGTGTGGATGATATCAGAACTAAGTAAAGCTGTTGGAATTACAACAACAATAAAAGACTATGGAGCAAAAGAAGAAGACTTTGAGATGCTTGCTGAAAAAGCAATGAATGATCCATGTAAACCAGGAAATCCAAGAGAAGTTTCAAAAGAAGACTTTATTGAGTTATATAGAAAATCTATGTAAATAAAATATAAGGATAGAAGTATGTTGATAAAGGCATAATCAAAAAACTAAAAATAAACATAGTAAAAGCCAGATGATTTAGAAAAATATTTCTTAAAAGTCTGGCTTTAAATGTTCCTATATTTTGATAGGAAATATAGGAAATAAATGTTACTACTGAAAAAACTCTTCCCAAATTGCGATTGCAAACAAGTAACTCTCATGACTTTCAAAAACAATTTTATCTTCTTCTTCACCATTATCTTCTATAAAAGGAAGATCAAAGTGCTTGTATAAGAAAGATTTAAAATCATTTAACTTTTTTTCTATAAAAAAGTCTGAAAGAGATATGTTATAGTTGCAATTTTCGAAAATTAATAATGTCCGTTTTTTCATAATAAGGAACCCCCTTAAAATATTTAATATACTTAATTATACCACTTATTATAAATAAAATCAAATATTGAAAAACTCTTGTATTTTTTAAAAAAATGTGCAATAATAATAACATAGTTAAAAACAATAAAAAAGAGGAGTATGTTTATACTAATTTTCAGAGAATAGAAGTCATAGGCTGAAAGCTTCTTAAAGATAGATAAACAGAAAGTAGCTTTTTTAGTTAATATTCTGAGAAATGTAAAATAGGAATATTCGTTTAAGCAACGTTATAGGCTAACTAAGATATCAATAAAATGATAATTAAGGTGGTACCGTGAGATATATGCTCGCCCTTATATTTAAGGGGGAGTTTTTTGTTTATATGAAATTTCAGGTATAAGAGATTAATATAAATTAAAACATTTATATGGGTAACTATCAATAAAAAGTTAAGTTAGGGGGAAATAAAATGTTAAATGATAAGTATAATCCAAAAGATTTTGAAGACAAATTATATGAACACTGGGAGAAAGAAGGTTATTTTAAACCTAGTATGGACAAAACAAAAGAAAGCTATTGTATAATGATGCCACCACCAAATGTAACTGGTAAATTGCATATGGGACATGCATTAGATGGAACCATACAAGATATTTTAATACGTTTTAAAAGAATGCAAGGATATAATACTTTATGGCTTCCAGGAAGTGACCATGCTTCAATTTCAACAGAAATGAAAGTTGTACAAAAATTGAAATCTGAAGGAAAAACAAAACAAGAAATAGGAAGAGAAAAATTCTTAGAAGAAGCATGGGAATGGACTAGAATTTATGGTGGAGAAATTCAAAAACAACAAAGAAAACTAGGATGCTCATGTGACTGGGATAGACGTAGATTTACACTAGACGAAGGTCTATCTGATGCAGTATTAGAAGAATTCATAAATTTATACAACCAAGGTTATATATACAAAGGAACAAGAATGGTAAACTGGTGTCCAAATTGTAATACAGCTATTTCAGATGCCGAAGTTGAATACAAAGAAGAAGCTTCACATTTATGGCATTTAAGATATAAAATAAAAGGAACGGATAAATATGTAGAAGTTGCTACAACAAGACCAGAAACAATGCTAGGAGATACTGCAGTAGCAGTAAATCCAGAAGATGAAAGATACAAAGATTTAGTAGGAAAAGAATGCATTCTTCCAATAGTTAATAGAGAAATTCCAATAATAGCTGATGAATTTGTAGAAAAAGAATTTGGAACAGGATGTGTAAAAATCACACCATCACATGATCCAAACGATTATCAAGCAGGTAAAAGAAATAATCTAGAATTTATAGAAGTATTTGATAACAAAACAATTATGGGAAATTTGATGCCAGAAGTAGAAGGAATGACAGCAATAGAAGCAAGACCAATTATAGTTGAAAAATTAAAAGAATTAGGAGCATTAGTTTCAATAGAAGATTATACACATAATGTAGGAAAATGTGAAAGATGTAAAACAACAATAGAACCAAGAATATCAGAGCAATGGTTTGTAAAAATGCAAGAGCTTGCAAAACCAGCAATAGAAGCAGTAAAAAATGAGGATATAAAATTTGTACCAAAAAGATATGAAAAAACATATTTTAATTGGATGGAAAATATTCAAGACTGGTGTATATCAAGACAATTATGGTGGGGGCATAGAATACCTGCATATTATTGCGAAGAATGTGGGCATATAAATATATCAAAAACAGCACCAGAAAAATGTGAAAAGTGCAGTTCTAGTAAATTGCATCAAGACCCAGATACGTTAGACACATGGTTTAGCTCAGCATTATGGCCATTTTCAACATTAGGCTGGCCAAACAAAGATGCAGAAGACTTAAAAACATTTTATCCTACAAATGTATTAGTAACAGGATATGACATAATATTTTTCTGGGTAGCAAGAATGGTGTTTTCAGGATTATATGCAATGAACGAAAAACCATTTAGTGATGTTTTAATACATGGAATTGTGCGTGACAGTCAAGGTAGAAAAATGTCAAAAACATTAGGAAATGGGGTAGACCCAATAGAAGTAATTGAAAAATATGGAGCAGATAGCTTAAGATTTTCAGTATTATCAGGAACAACAATGGGAAATGATATAAAATATATGCCAGAAAAATTAGAACAAGCTTCAAATTTTGCAAATAAGATTTGGAATGCTGCTAGATTTGTAATAAGTAGTACACCATCAGAAGAAAAAGTAAAAGAAACATTTAGTAAAATTTATAACAAAGAAACATTAGAATATAATTCAGAACTATTACAAACAGAAGATAAATGGATTATAAATAAACTTGAAAAATTAGTAAAAGAAATAACTAGAAATATAGAAAACTACGACCTAGGAATTGCACTAGATAAAATTTATAATTTTATTTGGAACGAATTTTGTGATTGGTATATAGAAATGGTAAAACCAAGAATATACAGCGATGACGAAAATACTAAATTAGTAGTAAGTAGTATATTAAATTATGTATTAATAATTTCAATGAAATTATTACATCCATTTATGCCATTTGTGACATCTGAAATATATGATAATTTAGTACATTATACTGATTCAGAATTAATAGTATCAAAATGGCCAAAAATAAAAGAAAAAACTTCATTTGATGTTGAAGAAGAACTAATTGAAAAAATAAAAACAATAATTGTTGAAATAAGGAATATTAGAGCAACTAAAAATATTCATCCAAGTAAGAAAGCAGAATTAATATTTGTAATTGAAAAAGATTATGAAATAATGCAAAAACAATTACAACAATTGGATGCAATATTATTAAAACTAGGTTTTGCAAACAAAGTAACTATACAAAAAGACAATTCTAATATACAAAAAGATGCTATAAAAATAATAACAGATGGAATTGAAGTATATATACCACTAGAAGGACTTATTGATTTAGAAGAAGAAAGAAAAAGACTAGAAGACGAAAAGAAAAAACTAGAAGGTGAAGTGGCAAGATGTGAAAAAATGCTTTCAAATCCAGGTTTTATAAATAAAGCTCCAGAAACAAAAGTTAATGAAGAAAAAGAAAAATTAGAAAAATATAAAACAATGCTAGCAAAAGTAATAGAAGCATTAAATTAATAATAAATAAAACCCTAGTATATACTATAAAAAAGCTGATACAAATATGTATCAGCTTTTTTTAGGGCTCAATGTCAATAGTTGGGGTAAGATACCTGAAAAGTATTCTTATCTCAGCTT
>CAUWGA010000001.1:0-161239 GCA_963558245.1 uncultured Clostridia bacterium | reverse complement strand
TTTTTGCATAAAAATAGTTGGAGTTTTATCCACCCCAACTAATATTATAGAACCCCAAAAGTATACATTCTTGGAGGTTTCAAACCTCCAAGATAATTTAAGGAGGTCTATTATGGATGCAAAAGAAGTAAAAAAGTTACCATGGAAAAAACTAACAGACTGGACAGAACTGCCTGCAACCAGCGCTACCAATCATGAAGGAAATTTTGTCAATGAAATGGATATGAATATTTTTTTAGAAAATGTTTATAGAGATATTTCTCGACAATTAAACATTTCTTATGAACGGCTGTTACCTATTTTAAAGGAGGAAAACGAAGCTTTTTACAATTTGAAATGTTGTCTTTTCGACGAGTATGGGATAGCATATAGAAAAGATGATGTACAATTACTTGAACTGAAAAATACATTGAGAGTACCAGATATAAGTAGTATTCCAAAATACAAAGTAAGCATCTGTTTGAAAATGTTTGAAGATCTTTCTGATATGGAGAAAATTGAATTTCTTCAAAAAATAGGAAAAATTAATGTTAAAATTGAATGTTTGTCGGTGCATGCAGAAACAATAGTCGAGTAACATCCAAAAAAGAAAAATTTTTTTCTTTCCCTCATAAGATGGTTCTTTTTTATCTTTTCAAATTTCACAATTTTTTTGTTTTTTCTTTATACAAAAAAAGTTGTGGTATAATAGATTTCATATATTAATTTTTATGCTATTATAATAGTAGGCTACATGATTTACTAAAGATAAAGGAGGTGAAAAAATTGGAAAAAAAGAAACAAATAAAAATCAGCTTGAAGACAGTAGTTTTGTTGATATTTATATTATTGGCTGTTGTAGCTATAATTGCAATTTTAGTAAGGCACTATGATAAGAGTAATTTAAAAAATAAAGTTCTTAAATCTACAAATTCAGGAGAGTATAAAGAAGTATCTGTTGATGGTAAAATGTATTACCAAAAATCAAGTGAAAGCACCTGGAAAGGACAATATCATCAAGAAAGTTTTAATACAGATGGTGAAAATGAGAATATTATGGAAGTGGTTTCATACTCAAAATATTTAGAAACCATAGATTCAATAAATTCTATAAAAACAAATAAAATTAAAGCTTATTATACAAATAAAGATTGTAATTATATAATATTAGCCTATGCTAATGGCTATAGTTGGTGCGAAATGGAATTAATAGATTGCTTGACAGAAAATAATAAAATTATTATATATGGAGATGAAGAAGAAAATGGTGTAATGGCAGGTGGAAGTGGATATTTTATTGCAATTCCAACTAATATGGCCGTAGGTACAGAAATAGAATATAGAGAATGTTATACAAGTTCAGAAATAGATAATTTAAAAGAACATGATAATTCTCGTTTTCCAGATCCAGTTGCTTATAAACCTATAATATATTTATATCCAACAGAAGATACAGAAATATCTGTAGAATTACTAAAAGATGAAAATTTAACTTGTTCTTATCCTAAATATAAAGATAAATGGAACGTATTAGCACAACCTAATGGTAATTTAAAAGATTTAACAACTGACAGGCAATTATATGCATTGTATTATGAAAGTGAGAACTCAATAGATTTTAAAGTTGAAAACGATGGATTTATAATAAAAGGCGAAGATACAGCAGAATTTTTAGAAGAAAAACTTGCTATATTGGGTTTAAATGAAAGAGAATCTGAAGAATTTATTATTTATTGGTTGCCTAAATTGGAAGCTAATAAATACAATTACATAAGATTTGCTACTTTAGATGAAATAAATGCGAATATGCCATTAGAAATAAATCCAAGTCCTGATACTATTATTAGAGTTTTAATGACATTTAAGGGACTAGATAATCCTATTGACGTTCAAGAACAACAATTAAAAACGCCAGATAGAACAGGTTTTGTAGCTGTTGAATGGGGTGGAACTGAAATAAAATAGATAAAATGGAATGATAGTTTTATATCATTCCATTTTATCTAATCTTTTTATGCGATAATAAATTATTTATCATCCATTTTTACATTATCACCATAACGTTTAACCTTTTGAGTTGTAGTTTTTTCAAATTCTTTATCTCTAATAATAAAATGCTTAATATGTTTATAATTAGGAAGTTTACTATTAACACTACTTACAACATCAGAAATAACTTTCCATATTTCTTCTTTAGTAGGAACACTTCCCTTTAAATATTCTGTTATAGCTTCAATATTAGGATAAATTTGAGCGTTAACATATGTTTCGTCATCATCTTCTTTTTGAATACCAAGAACTAAAGATTCAGAAATAAGAGGATTATCATTTAAATAATATTCTACTTCTTCAGGATAGATATTTTTACCGTTTTTAGTAACAATAACAGATTTACATCTACCAGTAATATATAAATAACCATCTTCATCTATTCTTCCTAAATCTCCAGTGTGGAACCAACCATCAACTATTGTTTCAGCAGTCTTTTGTTCATCTTCATAATATCCAAGCATAACATTTGGACCTTTTACAATAATTTCTCCAACGCCTTCATCATTTGGATTATCTATTTTGTATTCAACATTTGGAATAGGTAAACCAGCTGCATCATCTCTTTGGAAAAAGTCAGTATTACCTGCAACTAAAGGAGAGCATTCTGTTAAACCATATCCTTGAAGGGTGTTTAATTTTAATTTCCTAAAATCAGATGCAATATTAGGATTTACAGGTGCAGCGCCAACTATAAATACACGTAATCTTCCACCTAATGTGTTTTTTACTTTAGTTCTTACAATTTTTTTCATAATGGCAGGTAAATTATTATAAGGATTTTCATTATCTTTATTTCTATATTTTTCAGGCAATGATTTATTCATATTTTTTACAATCGTTTTATGCAATTTTTCTAATAATAGTGGAACACATAAAATAACAGAAGGATGATATTCTTGCATGTTTTTGGCTATATAACGCAAACCTTCACAATGACAAATAGAAGCACCACTATAAATAGGTAGTAAAAATCCTATTGTACATTCATATGTATGGTGTAGAGGTAATACAGAAAAGAATAAATCGCTTCTTTTTACTTTTACAATACCATAAATAGAAACTAAATTAGAACATATATTGCGTTGAGACAAACATACTCCTTTAGCACTTCCAGTAGTTCCAGAAGTAAATAATAATATGCGTAATTCATCTGGATTAATTTCTATATTATCAAAATCTTTAAATCCACTTTCATAATAAGTTTTTCCTTCAGATAGGAAGTTATCAAATTGTTTTTCAAATGATACAAATAAAGTATTTTTATTTTCAATATTATTAATATTTTTTTGAATTCCAGATAGATTTTTTTCATCTCCTAAAATACATACTGTTTTTGATACATTCATAAAATTAATAATATCATCTGTATGTAATTCTTTATCAATAGGAACAACAACACCAACTATTGTTGCAGCCATATATGAAACACACCATTTATAAGAGTTTTTACCTACAACGGCTATTTTTTGATTTAAAAAGCCTTTTTTTATTAAAGTAGTTCCCAAATTAACTACATCATTTTTAAATTCAGAATATTTAATGTGTTTTATATTGCCGTCTTTATCTTTTGTTTTAAAAGCAATTCTATTTTGGTAAATATCACAAGAACGATATAACATTTCTTTTAAATTTGTAATTTCTTCTGTTTTATGATATTTTTTCTTAAGTTGTTCTGCAACATTTAATTTCTCTTTCATATAATCCTCCTAATTTTTACTATTTGTACCTATAAAAAATAAAATCGGTATCTTTTTTTAATGTTATATTACCATCATAAAGTGATTTAGCATCAGTTTCTAAAGGTATATCAATATATACAGTACTTTTAAATTCTTGATCTAAATTATTTACAATGTATATATCAAAAGATATAGATGTAGAAATTGAATTTAATAATACATCACATCTTTTTAATAAAGAGCCATCATAAGTAATTGGCTTTGAAGTATCTGTTATAGTATAATCAGATTTTATATTGTCATTAACAAAACTAAGTACAATTGGATTAGCTAGATTATTATATAGTGTTGGAGTATCAAGATTAGTTTCATTTTCTGAACTTATATTAAAATCTAATTTATTATTAATTAAATTATTTTCTACAATATCACTTTTTGCAAAGTTGTATATATTTTTATAATATAATTGTGGATTTCCTAATGATGGAGTTTTGGAATATTTAATATTATCAATATATACTTTTTTAAATGTGTTTTCTAAATTTTTTTCTTTTAAAGGACTACTTATAAACAATGCCATATCAGTAAATTGATATAGATTTTCAATTGTAAAATTACTATTAGAAATATTTTTATTTTTTGCATCACAACTACTAAAAAATGTAATGTTTTTTATTTCAAAAATTGTATTTTCATTTTTACTTGAAAAAGGAATAACACTATTTTCAAAATTACGTTTTAGTAAATATTTGTGAAATACCATATTTGATAAAGCAAAAACTAATAAAAATAAAATTATTGTAATAATAGATAAAATGAACTTTTTTGAAATTATTTTATCTATAAAATTTTTAAGATTAATATGACGTTTTTTCTTGTCCATAAATCCTCCTTTGTAAAACATATATATAATAGTATAAAAACTAAATAAAATCAAGAGTGACTTAGTAGTCTGATAAAAAATTCCAATATTTTAAATTGACAAAAATAGACTAAAAAGGTAGAATTATATTAGGTGATAATATGAAATCAAAAGATAAATCAAAAAAGAACAATAAAATGTCGCTAAAAAATGTAATCGTTTTTTTAGCTTCTATTATTATTATATTATATTTAATCATATTTTATGATTATTTTATAAGAAAAGATGAAGTTTTTGCAAAAGAAACTATTTCAAATATAAATTATGATGTAAAAATAAGCAATGCTACAGAAATAAACATAAATGATATGATAAATAAAAACACAAAAGAAATGCAACAAGAAGAATACAGTATTGAAGAATTAGAATTAGAGTACATAACCAAATACCAACAAAATTCTAATTTACCAACAGGAACTATACAAGTAGTACAAGAAGGCAGAGAAGGAAAACAAGAAGTAACTACAAGAAAAATACATAAAAACGGTGAAATAGTTTTAGAAGAACAAATAAACAGTAAAATTGTAAAAGCACCAGTAAATAAAATTGTAGAAATAGGAGTAGGAAAAGGCAGAAATATATATAAAGTTAAAGTTGGAGATACTGTGTATATCACATCAGATAGAGCTAATATAATGCTAGAACCAAATGAAAATTCACAGAAAATTGCAACTTTAAAAAAAGGTAATGAGTTAAAAGTATTAGAAATCCAAAATGGATGGTATCAGATTAGTGGACAAGGAACAAATGGGTATATAAAATCTGAAAATACTACATATATAAATCCAAATAAACCATATCAAGAAGAAACACAAGGAAATAATAAAAATACAGTAAATAATATACAAAAATTAGACTTTAATATGGCATTAAATAAGCCTAGTGGATTAAGTTTAGAACAATTTGAAAAAGTATTAACAGATAGCAAAGATAAAAATAAAATATTTCAAAATAATGCAAAATATTTTTATTACATAGAAGAACAATATAATATAAATGGAATGTTTGTTGCGTCGGTAGGTATCCATGAAAGCAATTGGGGAACTTCTAAGATAGCACGAGATAAACATAATTTATTTGGATATGGAGCATATGATTCTAATCCATATAATGGTGCATATAAATTTTCTGAATATTCTGAAAGTATAGATTTAATTGCAAGAGTATTTGTAAAATATTATTTGAATCCAAAAGGAACACCTATTTATGGAGGCGAAAAGGCTTCTGGCAAGTATTATAATGGGACTACACTTAGTGGAATAAATAAAAAATATGCAACAGACAAAAATTGGGCAAATGGAGTATATAAACATATGCAATATTTATACAATAAATTGTAAAAAATTCTTGCTATTTTTTACAATTTATTGTATGATATAGAAGTATAAGGCTTTGAGAGAATTTTGCCAAAATAGACTTTAGAAAGGGGCTTAAAAATATGAAAAAAGCACTACTAATATTTACTATATTTATAATAATAATTGGAACATTTTTTGCTACAACGCAAACTTATGCAACAGAGAAAGCTATAGATGAATCAACTGAAAGCAAAATTATCGAAATAAAAGATAATGCAGCAAGTTCTCTTGCCGATTATCAGGATAAATATGGTTCAGATGTTTATGGATTAGTAGCATATATTTTAAATCTAGTTAGAATTTATAGTATCCCATTGTGTTTCTTAGGAATTGCAATAGGAGCAATACACCAATATGTAATTGGTATAAGAAAATTAGATACACTAGAAAAAGGTATGGCTTTAATCGTAAGCTTTGTAACAATATTAATTATATGCCAAATCTTACCACTAGCATTTGCAGTGTTTGTAAAATTTGGAAGGGGGTAACAAATGAAGGTCTTATTTGCTGTAAGTAATGAAGAAATTTCAGAATCTATTGTTAAAAAATATCAAAAACAATATAAACAGATTATTTCATATAAAAATGTATATTACTTTAATGCAATATTAAAAGAAATACAAAAAGATAAATCATATGATAGAATTGTCATAAGTGAAGAATTAGAAGCATTTACACATACACAATATGACCAAATAGATAAATTTATATTTGAAAAATTAGATGGTATAAGTGACGAAGCATCAAATTCAAGAGGAAATGATATACCAATTATTTTAATTTGTTCAGACAGAAGAACTAAATCAGAAGAAATGCTAATAAAATTATTCTCTATAGGGGTGTATAATGCTGTAATAGGATCAGATAGAAGTGTTGAAGAAGTATGTAGATTAATAAATAGACCTCGTACTAAAAAAGAAGCAAAAACTTATTATCAAATTGAGTCAGAAAGTGTTGACTATAAAAGTGAAAATGAGAATGATGTGAGTGAAGTAGAAATACAAAATATACTAGCACATTATAAAAGATTAGGAAAAAACGAAGATAGATATATAGAAAGTTTTGATAATATTGCTGCACAGTATAATGATACACAACTAAGAATTATAAGTAAGTTTTTACCATTAAATGTAAGAGCGGTATTAGAAGAAAGATCACCTAAATATCAGCAAATAATGTCATTTAATAGTAAAGTATCAGATACTATTAGAAAACCTAAAGTAGAAGATGATGGTACAAGTGAGAAATTATTAAAACTAAAAACTAGAGAAAATATTATGACAGGACCTGTAGTTATACCATCTTCAGTAAATATGAGTGGAGCTAAAAAATTATCAAGAGTAAAACATGTAGAACAACCAATTACAGAAGAAATAAAAAATAATAATGTACAAAATGTAAGTGAGCAAGAGATATATACAGTTATGCCAGGATTAGAAGAAATTACTGAAAAACAACAAGAAACAACTGTTGAACCTGTTCAAGAAGAAACAATAGCACCAGTAAAAAGAGGCAGAGGAAGACCAAGAAAAAATCCTGTACAAATCCCAGAGACAAATGGAGTAGCACCAGTAAAAAGAGGCAGAGGAAGACCAAGAAAAAATCCTGTAACATTAGCACCAGAATTGCCATTAGAACCAGAAGTACAAGAAGAACAAACACCAAAAGAGCAAGCTCAAACAATAGAAGAATTTGAACCAATACTACCTGGACTAAATGAAGAACCAATTTCAAACTATAATAGTTTTAACAATGTAGAACAAGATAAAGTAGAGATAATGCAAGACTCAATTTTACCAGGAATTTCAGGTTTGAGCGAAACACCAAATTATAATATGAAAACATCTAATACAATTAATCCAATAAATTCAATTAGTTCTGTTAATTCAATGAATTCAATGGGTTCCCAAATTGAAGAAATAGATATTTCAGGATTATTATCATCAGACAAAAAAATTGTTTCTTTTGTAGGAACAAGTAAAAATGGGACATCATTTATTGTAAATAACTTAGCCGAAATGTTATCAACAGCTGGAATTAATGTAGCAATATTAGACACAACAAAAAACAGAAATTCATATTACATATACACAAATAATGAAGAAGAACTAAGAAAAATAGCAATGGGAAGTTTAGAAGGATTAGTAAGAGGAAGTGCAAGAGGTATAGAAGTTCATAAAAATCTTACTGTATATACTTCATTGCCAGACGAAAATGAATATATTGAACATAGTGATAAAATTTTAGAAACTCTTTTGAAAAAACATTCACTAATTTTAATTGACACAGATTTTAAAACACCAACAAGATATTTTGAACAATCTCAAGAAATATATTTAGTTCAAACAATGGATGTTATGACAATACAACCATTAACAGCATTTTTAAGAGAATTAAAGGCTAGAAATATCTTGGAAGATAAAAAATTAAAAATTGTATTAAATAAAGTTGTAAAATTAAGAGGAATAACAGATAAAACAATAATAGGTGGAATGGCTTACTATAATGACCCATCTATGTCATTTATGACAGAATTATTTGATAGAACTTTAATAAAATATATAGCAATTCCATTTGAAGAAGAAACATATATAAGATATCTAGAAAATGTAATAGAGTGTAATGTATCACTAAAAGGATATTCAAAAGGATTTTTACAAGCATTAAAAGAACTTGGAAATATGGTATATCCAACTACTGGAACATATAGACCACCAACAGCTAGAGGATACAGCAGTCAAACTACATTTAGTCCAGGGATGGCACAAACATTAGACCAAATGAAAAATAATTATTAACAAACTTTAAAGGAGGAAAAATCAAGTGATAATAGCAGTAGTCGTAATATTGGTTTTTATTGTAATTGGACTAATAATATATAATGTAACGATTCATAAAAAAATACAAAAATTTAAAAATCTAAACCAGAAAATTACTAATTTATATGTAGTACAAGATTTTATGAATGCTATTGGAGAAACATCAACAGTAGAAAATAAAATAAAAAAGATTAATGAGATATTAATTGAAAGATATGAAATAAAATATTCAACAATAGTAGTATTTGATGGAGCAGAATATCAAGTAAAAGCATCTAATGTAGATTCAAAGCACTGGGATGCATTGAAATCGTTACATGAGTTAGATATGTTTAAAGATAGCATAGAAACAGCTACTCCTAAATATGTAACTGTAAATAATGAAAATGAGCGACTTCCATATCAAAAGATGGAATTTGGTAGAGCAAAAGCTGCTATATTTTTCCCTCTATACATAGATAATGTTTATATAGGCTATTGGATAATAGAAAGTGGCACACCACATGATTTTGATAATGTAGACACAACAGTATTAGAAGTTATAAAAGAAAATATAGTTTCTGTATTAAAGACAGTAGTACATCAAAAAACTTTAGAAACAATAGTAAGGAAAGATTTATTTACTGGATTATATTCAGAAGAATATTTATATGGTGAGGGTAAAAAGGTAATAGACCAATATACTATTTCAACAATTTGTATGTTTAAAATAATAAATATTCAACAAATAAACAAAGAGCATTCTAGAGAACTAGGAAACAAGGTTATTACAGAAATAAGTAAATTGGTAAAAGAAAATTTAGCATCAGAGTATGTATTTGTAAGATACATGGGACCAAAATTTGTTATTGCTTTTTCTGGTGTAGAAGCTAATTCGGTTGCAGACTTTTTAAATGATATAAAAGAAAAAGTTGAAACAATGAAAGTTGAACTAACAGAAGAAGAAATAAAAGCATTTAATTTAGATGTAGCAGTAAAAGAATCAAAATCAAAAAATAAAAAAGAAGAACAAAACAATCAATGTGCTATACCAAAATTAAACTTTGTTATCTCATCTTATTATAAAGGAACTGGATTGGAAGAGGTATTAAAGAAGCTAGAAGAATATCTAGATAATGCAAATCCAAATGAAAGTGACATAACAAATATATAAAAATATTGAAGGAGGAATAATGATATGGAATTTGATAAAACAATGAGTTTTCAAGTTGAAAGAGAAGAAAATACTAAATGCCAAGAAATACTAAAAGATGTATATCAAGCATTAGTAGAAAAAGGATATAATCCAATAAATCAAATAGTTGGATATATTCTATCAGGAGATCCAACATATATAACAAGCCATAATGATGCTAGAAATAAGATAAGAACAGTTGAAAGAGATGAACTTTTAGAAAAAATGGTAAAAAAATATATAGGATTAGAAAATTAAAATATGAGGAAATTAGGAATCGATTATGGAGAAGCTAGAGTAGGAGTAGCAATTACTGATGAACTTAATATTACGGTACAAGGATTAGAAACTATACAAAGAAATGGTTCAGATAAGGTAATATTAAGAAGACTTGATGAATTATTTGAAATATATGAAGTAGACACTATAGTAATTGGATTGCCATTAAACATGAATGGAACAATGTCAGAAAGAGCAGAAATAACAAATCAGTTTATCCATAAATTGAAATGTAAATATAACAAAAAGAAAATAGAAACAATAGATGAAAGACTGACAACAGTAGAAGCACATAAAACAATGAACTTTTTAGATGTAAAGAAAACAAAGAAAAGAAGCATTGTAGATACAATTTCAGCTGTATATATTTTAGAAACATATTTAAACAAATTGAAAAATACTATTTAAAAATAGTATAAAAAATGTTATTATAATTAAAAATATAAAAAAGAATTGAAAGGAGAAAAATAAAATGGATGAAATTAATGAAGAATTAGATAACATCGTAGTTTTAAACGATGAAAATGGAAATGAAGTAAAATTTGAATTCTTAGATTTAGTAGAATTAGATGATGAGGAATATGTAGTTTTACTACCAGTTTCTGAAGAAGGAGAAGAAGAAGAGGGAGAAGTTGTTATCTTAAAAGTAGAAGATAATGACGATGAAGATTCAGAAGAAGAATCTTATGTAAGTATAGAAGACGAAGAAATTTTGAATAAAGTTTTTGAAATATTTAAAGAAAAATTCAAAGATGATTTTGATTTTGTAGATTAATATAAAGTAAGAAGGTAAAGGAAAGAATGTGCATTCTTACCTTTACCTTTTTGTTATATATTAGGAAAGTCATGCTGACTCTCTAATATATAAAAACCTACTGTACGCAATTTTACTAACGTAAAATTGGCACACGAACAAATTAACGGAAAGCCTAAGAAAAAATTAAAATTATGCTAATTAAATGGCTTTTCGATTTGTTCTTATATAGCATAAAGGAGGATAAAAACAAATGAAAAAATTTTCAACATGGATGTTAGTAATGTTTATGATATTATATTGGATTCTTAGAGTTGTTATAGCAGTATCATATGAATTAAAATGGGATTTTGCAGGGCTTGTGCCATTAAATCCAACTATGGAAGTAATATTGCTATTTGTAACACTTCTTTGCATAATTTTAGTAGTAAAAAGAAAAATGTTAGGAGGATTACTATATTTATTATCTTATGGTATGTACTTTGGAACAAATGTTATAGACAATATACAAAATATAATGAATGCTATGACAGGAACAATAGAAATCAGTCAATATTTAAACTTATTTATGTCAGTAATAGGAATTATATTGCCAATAGCGGTGTTATTTGATTTATTATGGGATAGAGAAAGAAAAGAAAATCCAAAAGATAAAAAGACAGATTGGTTTTATAAGAATGAACAATTTGATAGACAATTAGATGACAGAGCAGATAAAAATAATTATAGGAATTATTAACAAGTTAATACAAGAGGACGTGAAAAAAATGGAAAATAAGACAAATATAAATTGGTATCCAGGACATATGGCAAAAACAATGCGACAAATAGAAAGTGATATAAAAATAGTAGATATTGTAATAGAACTATTAGATGCTCGTATTCCATTAGCTAGCCAAAATCCAGAAATAGCAAATAAAATAAAAAATAAAAAGAAAATAGTAGTATTAAATAAAGCAGATTTAGCAGATGAAAAAATGAACCAAAAATGGGTATCATATTTTGAAAATCAAAATATTCCAGCCGTATTAGTAGATTCTAATAGTGGAAAGGGAATAGACAAGTTTATAAAAAAAATAGAACAAGTAATGCAAACAATGTTGGAAGAACAAGCAACTAAAGGTAGAATAGGAAGAAAGATAAGAGCAATGATCTTAGGAATACCTAATGTTGGAAAATCTTCATTTATAAATAGAATTTCTAAAAGAACAACAGCAGAAGTAGGAAACAAACCAGGTGTAACAAAACAAAAACAATGGATAAGAATTAATGACAAAATAGAATTATTAGATACACCAGGAGTTTTATGGCCAAGATTTGAAAATGAAGAAGTTGCATTAAATTTAGCTTTTACTGGAACAATAAAAGAAAATATCTTGCAAAAAACAGAAATAGCATATCAATTAGTAAAATTCTTATTAGAAAATTATAGAGAAAACTTATGTAAAAGATACTCTTTATCAAACGAATATATTGAAAAAACATTATTGCAAGACCAACCAGAAAATTTTAACATATATGAAATAATGTTAGAAATAGGTAAAAAAAGAGGATGCGTAATATCAGGAGGAAACATAGACGAAGAAAAAACAGCAAAAATAATACTAGACGAATTTAAAAATGGAAAATTGGGCAAAATAACATTAGAAATGTCCATTTAGGGACGTTTCTTAAGTGGATATTTTGTAAATAATTGGAAGGAAAATAAGAATTGATAGGATTAATAAACAGAGAAAAAGATGAAACAGAAGTTAATTTAATGTCTCCATTAGTATGGGCATATGTAGGAGATAGTGTTTATGAAGTTTTTGTACGAAATGAATTAGTTAATAAAACGAAATTAAAACCTCATAAGTTACATATAGCTTCAATAAAATATGTAAAAGCAGAAAAACAAGCTGAAATATTAAGAAATATATATGACAATTTAACTGACGAAGAAAGAGATATTGTAAGACGAGGAAGAAATGCAGAAAATCATCATTTGCCCAAAAATGCAAGTGTTCAAGACTATGCTTATTCAACTGCGTTTGAGGCACTTATAGGATATTTGTATTTAAGCAAAAAAGATGAAAGATTAAAAGAAATTTTAAGTGAGATAAAAGTAGAAGTTTAAATCAAAATCACTTGACGAATTTATGAAAAAATGTTATAAATAAGAGGTGCTTAAATAAGGCCCGTTGGTCAAGCGGTTAAGACGCCACCCTCTCAAGGTGGAATCATGGGTTCGATTCCCGTACGGGTCACCAATTTATGTACTTAATTTAAAAGGGAGTAGCTTTAAATTACTAATCAACATTCTCGATACCGTATAGGTTCTGGTTAGTAAGCTAAAAATAGTAAGCAAGACTTTTAAAGGAAATAACATTTTCCTAATAAAAGTCTTTTTCTTTTTTAAAAATATTATAAATACAAAGGAGTGGTAAAAAAGTGAAAGAAGAAAAATGGTTTAACAAAAAAGTAGAAGATGTAGAAAAAGAGTTAAACACAAGTATTCAAAATGGTTTATCAACAGAGGAAGTAAAAAAAAGACAAGAAAAGTATGGAGAGAATGCTTTAAAAGCGAAGAAAAAGAAATCATTATTCCAAAAATTCTTAGCACAATTTAAAGACTTTTCAATAATTATTCTGATAATTGCAGCTATAGTTTCTGGAATAGTTGGAATATCAAATGGAGAGGGAGTAACAGATACAATTATTATATTAATTGTAGTAATTGCAAATGCGATTATAGGGGTAACTCAAGAAGCAAAAGCAGAAAAATCACTAGAAGCATTACAAAAACTTACAGACCATGCATCAAAGGTAGTTAGAGATGGACAAATAACAGTAATTCCAGCAAAAGAATTAGTACCAGGAGATGTAGTATTATTAGATACAGGGGACTTTATTCCAGCAGATTTAAGAGTGATAGATGCAGTAAATTTAAAATCTCAAGAATCATCTTTAACAGGAGAATCAGTTCCAGTAGAGAAGAATATTGATGTAATTGAAGATACAGAAGTAGGTGTAGGAGATAGAGTAAATATGCTATTTTCTTCAAGCTTAGTAACATATGGAAGGGGAAAAGGAATTGTTGTAGCAACAGGAATGGAAACAGAGGTTGGAAAGATAGCAGGAATGTTAGACAATACTGAAGAACAAATAACACCACTTCAAGAAAAATTGAATAAATTAGGAAAAACATTAGGAATAGCAGCTTTAGTAATATGTGCATTCATATTTGCAATTGGATTAATTCAAGGAAAAGAACCAATTCATATGTTTATGACGGCAGTATCTTTAGCTGTTGCAGCTATACCAGAAGGTTTAGTAGCAGTATCAACAATCGTATTAGCAATAGGCGTACAAAAAATGGTAAAGAAAAATGCTATTGTAAAAAGATTACCAGCAGTAGAAACATTGGGAAGTGCTACTGTTATATGTTCAGATAAAACAGGAACATTAACTCAAAATAAAATGACAGTAGAAAAAATATTTATAAATTCTAATACAAATGATGTTGAAAATTATAAAGGCAATGTTGATAGTGACTTGACAAAATTAATTTATGCAAATATGCTTTGTAATGATACAAAAATTTCAAATGATGGAAATCTAACAGGAGATCCAACAGAAACAGCATTAGTTGATATGGCTTTTAAATTAGATTTTGACCCAAGTGTGTATGATAGAATGCCTAGATTAGAAGAAATTCCATTTGATTCAGATAGAAAGTTAATGACAACAGTAAATGAAGTTAATGGAAAATATATTGTATATACTAAAGGTGGAGTTGACGAATTATTACACATATGTACAGGATATGTATTGAATGGAGAAATTAAAACAGACTTAGAAAATTATTCAAAAGTCATTAGAAAAAACAATGAAGAAATGGCAAAAGAAGCATTAAGAGTATTAGCTTGTGCTTATAAAGAAATAGATCATAAACCTACAAAAGAAGATATGGAAAATATAGAAAATAATTTAATATTTGTAGGAATGGTTGGAATGATAGATCCACCAAGAGAAGAAGCTAAAAAAGCAGTTGAAAAATGTAAAACAGCAGGAATAAAAACAGTAATGATTACAGGAGACCATAAAATTACAGCAACAGCAATTGCTAAAAAATTAGGAATATTAGAAAATGAAGATGAAGCAATAACAGGTGCTGACTTGGAAAAAATGACAGATGAAGACTTAGAAAAAAATGTTAGACATTATTCTGTTTATGCAAGAGTTTCTCCAGAACATAAAGTAAGAATAGTAAAAGCATGGCAAAAAAATGGAGAAATAGTTGCGATGACTGGAGATGGAGTAAATGACAGTCCAGCATTAAAAACAGCTAATATAGGTTGTGCAATGGGAGTTGTAGGTACAGATGTTGCAAAAGAGGCAGCAGATGTAATATTAACAGATGATAATTTTGCAACAATAGTTTCAGCAGTAGAAGAAGGTAGACGTATTTACGATAACATTTTAAAAGTAATTCAATTTTTATTATCAAGTAATGTTGGAGAAGTTGTAGTTTTATTCTTAGCAACATTATGTACACCATTATTTGCAAGTTGGTTTGGTATAACAGACATTACACATTTAGAGATTTTATTACCAATTCATATTTTATGGATAAACCTAGTAACAGATTCATTACCAGCTTTAGCATTAGCATTTGACCCAGCAAATCAAGACATAATGAAACGAAAACCTGCTAAACCAGGAAAAGGAGTATTCACTAAAGGAATGACATGGAGAGTTATTTATCAAGGTGTTATGATAGGACTTCTTACACTTGGAGCATTTATGATAGGTTTAGCAACAACAACAGAGCCAATAAATGGATTATCATTAGACGAATCTAAAATTGAAGTTGGTCAAACAATGGCGTTTGTTACACTTGCAATGTCAGAATTAGTACATGTATTTAATGTAAGAAATAATAAAAAATCAATATTTAAAACAAAAGTATTTAATAATAGCAAATTGATATGGGCAATTTTAGCCTCAGCAGTATTAATGATTTCTATATTATTAATACCAGCATTAAGAAACATATTTAGCATCCCAGTATTACCTTCACAAAATGTTATAGAACTAATTGCACTAATATTTGCGCCATTAGTAATAGTAGAAATATTTAAACTATTTAAAATTAATTCTACAAAAGATGAATAAAAATATTAAATTTATATAAAATAAAAAAAGCAAGAGAAATCTTTACAAAGGTACTCTTGCTTATTGCTATTTAGGACAAAAAGTGATAAAATGTGCAATGAAAAGATGTTGTCCATTTGGGGACGTTTCTTAAGTGGACATTTTTATATTTTTTTACAAAATGTCCACTTAAGAAACATCCCCAATAGGACATAAATAAAAGGAGATAAAGATGAGTAATAAATTTTATGTAACAACACCAATATATTATCCAAGTGGAAGATTTCATATAGGAACAGCATATACAGAAGTTTTGGCAGATAGCATGAAAAGATTTCATGAACTAAAAGGAGAAGATACTTATTTTTTAACAGGTACAGATGAGCATGGACAAAAGATACAAGAAAAAGCACAAGCAGAAGGCATAAAACCACAAGAATATGTAGATAGAATGGCAAATATGGCAAAAGAACTTTGGGCAAAAATGGACATTAAATATAATAAGTTTATAAGAACAACAGATGAACAACACATGAAAGTAGCTCAAAAAATATTTGATAAATTTATGGAACAAGGTGATATTTATAAGGGAGAATATGAAGGATGGTATTGTATACCTTGTGAAACATATTTTACAGAAACTCAATTAATAGATGGAAAATGTCCAGACTGTGGCAGAGAAGTTAAATTAATGAAAGAAGAAGCATATTTCTTTAATATGAAAAAATATGCAGACAAACTTTTAAAATATTATGATGAACATCCTGACTTTATATATCCAGCATTTAGAAAAAATGAAATGATAAATAATTTTATAAAACCAGGACTAGAAGATTTATGTGTTACAAGAACATCATTTGATTGGGGAATACCTGTGCTAAAAGACCCTAAACATGTTATGTATGTGTGGCTTGATGCATTAACAAACTATATAACTGCATTAGGATATTTATCAGAAGATGATACTTTATTTAATAAATATTGGCCAGCAGATTTACAAATTGTTGGGAAAGACATAGCAAGATTTCATTTGATTTATTGGCCTATATTTTTAATGGCTTTAGACTTACCACTTCCAAAATCAATATTAGTTCATAACTGGATTACGATGAAAGATGGAAAAATGTCAAAATCAAAAGGAAATGTAATATACCCAGAAAGTTTAATTGAAAGATATGGATTAGACAGTGTTAAATACTTTTTATTAAGAGAAATGCCAATTGCACAAGATGGAATATTTTCACCAGAAAGTTTTGTTGAAAGATATAATTATGACTTGTGTAATGACTTAAGCAATTTATTAAACAGAACAGTATCAATGGTAAATAAATATTTTGATGGTAATGTTCCTAATTATAATGGAACACCAAATGACGTTGATAAACAATTTGAACATGATACATTAGAACAAATAGAAAAATTTGAAAAAAAGATGGAAGAATACGAAATTTCTAATGCATTACAAGAAATATGGACATTAATTTCGAGAACCAATAAATATATAGATGAAACAATGCCTTGGGCATTAGCAAAAAGTGAAGAAAAAGAAAAATTAGAATCTGTAATGTATCATTTAATTGAAAATTTAAGAAAAATAGCAATTTTAATAAAACCATTTATAAATGAAACAGCAGAAAATATTTTTAGACAAATTGGAATAAATAATGAAGAACTAAAACAATGGAATAACCTTAAAATAAATAATGAATTAGAAAATCAGAAAGTAATTGAAAAAGGTGAACCAATATTTATGAGACTAAATGTTGAAGAAGAAATTGGATATATAAAAAGCTTAATGAACGGATAAAATATATTATAAATAATAAAAAGTAAGAGGAATAAAAATGGTTAATGATGGAAAAGATGATATTTCTATATATAAAATTGAAACAAAGCAAAAAATAGATAAGAAAAAAGTTTTATTAGTGATATTAATTTTATTATCTATTATTTGTATAATGTTAATTTGGAGAAATATTAATAATACAATGATAAGTTATAAAGTATATAAAAAATATGAAAATCAAATTCTTAGCCTAAATAATCAAGAACTAGAAAAGAAACAACAAAAAGAGGCAGAAGCAGAAAAAAGAAGACAAGATAAATTACCTAAATTAACAGAAATAGGAAAGCAAAATATAGAAAAAATATATAAATCTGAACAAAAACGAGCATTTTTAACTTTTGATGATGGTCCATCTTCATTAACACAACAAATATTAGATACTTTAAAACAAGAAAATGTAAAAGCAACATTTTTTGTGTTAGGAACAAAAGTTGCTCAAAATCCTGAAATAGTAAAAAGAATATATGATGAAGGACATTATATTGCAAATCATGGTTATTCACATGTATATTCACAAATTTATTCAACACCAGAAAATGTATTAAACGAGTATAATCAATGTAATGAAGAAATAAAAAAAGCATTAGGAGAACCTGAATATAATTCACATTTATTTAGATTTCCAGGTGGATTAGCAGGAGGGAAATATGCACAAATAAAAGAACAAGCTGGCGAAATATTAAAACAAAATAATATAGCATATGTAGATTGGAATGCATTAAATGGAGATGCAGAAAGAAATAACTTAACACCAGAATTTGAAATATCAAGACTAAATGAAACAACAGAAAATAAAAATAGTATAGTAGTATTGATGCATGATTCGCCTGCAAAAAAAGTAACAGCAGATATATTACAACAAATAATTCAAAATTTAAGAGAAAAAGGATATGAATTTAAAAATTTTTATGAAATAATAAAATAAAGTATGAAGGGAGAAGTACGTTGCCAAAAAAAGTCTCTGAAAAAAATAAAAGTATAGAAGAAAAATTAGAATACGTAGGGTTAGATTTAAATAATATTCCTAAAGAATTCAAAAAATGCAAACCATTGGAATTTAGAATACCAAAATTTTATGATGAAAAGCAATACAAACAATATAGATATGTACCAATAAAGGATATAGAAATATTACTTTCACCAACACATAGATTAGATAGCATAGAAGAAAAATATAAAAAAGCAAAACCATTATCAGAATACTTAGATAGTGAATCTGAAGAAAATATTCTTAATTATACTACATTTTTAAATATGTTAAATCAATTTAAAATAGAAGATGTAGAAAAAATTTCTGAAGAACAAGAAAACTTAAATAAAAAAATACCATTTAAAGTTAAATATGAAAATAATTATTTATGGCAAATATATTATTCAGAAAATACAGATAGATATTTTATGTTAGTTCCAACAGAAGACTCTGACTACTCAACATTTTTCTATTTAATAAAAAAACAAATAGAGAAAAAAAGAGGAGCAAAAATATTTGTTCCTATACGTAATGTGGATTATGGAACTACATATTTAAAAAAATCAGAATTTGAAGACATAGAAAATTATTTATGGTTGTTTACTAAAGACTGGCCATTAATATATGAAGTATATGACAAAAAAGATAAATTATCTATACAAATTGTAGGAGAAACAGAAGTATATCAAAAAATAAAAAGTCAGTATAAAATAAAATTAGATAGTGAAGAAGAGGCAAATCAATTTTATAAATTATTAAAGGCAATGTTTATTTTACAAACAGAGCTACCACATTATTTCTTTTTTAGAACAGATATAGGTAAAAACGGTGAAATAGAATTTTATTTAGAAGATAGAAAAATAGAATATAAAGATATAGTAGAGTGGATAAAAGATGAATATCGTTTAGGAGAAGATAAACTATTAAATGCGGAACAAGCTATCGAAAAGAATACAACAAAACTACAAGAATTAAAAGTAGAAATTGCATCTCAAGAAATAGAATATTTAGCAAAAGAAAAACAAATATCAACTTTTTTAGAATGTAAAAAAACATTTTTGGGTAAATTTAAATACTTTTTTAAATATAGTAAAAAGAATTCAAAAAATAAAATTAAAGACAATAAAAATGAAACAATACAATTGGAAAATGAAGCATCAGATGAAAATGAAGAATTACCAAAAAAGAAAAAAAGAAAGACAAGTTACAATATAGAAGAACTATTAGAATTATATAAAAATATAAACGACAAAGAAAACGAATTAAAAAATATCTTAATGGATATAAATAGTCTAAAACTAAAAAATAAAAATATGCAAAAGAAAATTGAAAATGCAACAGCATTTATAGCAGAAATAGACAGTCACAAAAAAAGTATATTTGAATTCTGGAAATATAGCAATAAGGATGAGATGAGTTCACTACCAGAAGGAGAAGCGGAAGAAGTAAATATTATAAAGAAAATAACAAAAGTATTTGACTATAATGAAGACATTGAGAAATTCGGAAAAACAATGGACAAAATGCAAAGAAAAAACTTAACTAAAAATGAAACAGATAGTTTATATATAACATCTACAGAACTATTACCATTGTTAAATAAAATAAAATCAAATGAATTTTCTCCAAAAGATATAGAATTAGCATTAAAAGAAATAAAAAAAGAAGCAATAGAAGAAAAAACACTTACATCAGAAGAATTTGACATTTTTGGAGGAATATTGCAAGATAGTACAAAAGTTTCTAAGATAAAAAATAAAAAACACAGAGAAATGCCAAAGGATAAGTTCAATATATTAGAAATTAGTAAAACAACAAAGCAAATAGGATTTAAAATGTCATTAGAAAATGTGATAAGTAGTATAAAAGAAGCTATTAATAAAGTAGTAACTCCAGAAGAATTACCAGTATATAAAGCAATAATTGATGACAGATTAGATGAAAAACAAATAAATATTTTTGATATTAATCCAGAAAATGAAATAGCAAATGCAATAAAAAATGAAAACAACAAAGTTAATTTTTATAAAATTAACTTACCAGAAGGGGCAAACGCTATAAGCTATACAAACTGTATATTTTATGATAATCAAAACAAAACATTGCCAGAAGGACAAGATTTATCAACAAATATATTAATAGATATAACAAAATTAAATTTAACATTGGTAAATAAAACACAATTTAAAATAGCAGAACTTGATAATGAAAAAGATGATTTTGCAGATGTTAATGTAAAAAATATTAATGTATTTGAATTTGATGCTGAAGTGAAGAAACAAGAAGAAGTGAAATAATAAATTAAATGTAAATTATAAAAGAAAAAGTAGTTTCTAAAATTAGTATTCTATGCTAATATTGACTGCAAGAAAATTTTAAATGATAATTAGCAATTGAAAAGAAATAAATTGAAAATTACTAGACTTTTATTAAAATATATGTTAATATAAAGTTGTTAAATGATTTCGTAGTAGTTAGCTATTACGAAACATTTTATGCCGATGTGGCGGAACTGGCAGACGCACACGACTCAAAATCGTGCGGGAAACCATGTGGGTTCGAGTCCCACCATCGGCACCAATTACTAATTTTATAAAATTGTGAATAAAAATCAATCGGTAAAATGGTTGATTGTTTACATTTTAAAAAAATTATTGTTAAATATGCTATTTGTACTAATAGCATATACTGTATCCAAATGATTAATCTTTGTATAAATTATTATCAATTTTAGAAAGTTATAAAAAACTATTTTGCAATTATCGAAGTAAATGGAAAATATTATGAGTTTTTTCAAAAATACAAATCTAGAAAAAACAGATATATGTAGTAGCAGGTTTACAATTCAAAGTTTTGACGAACCATGTATTGAATATTTGAAAACCTTAAAAAATATTTTAAAAACGTGAATAAGAAAATAATTGAAGTACATGCATTATTTGATTTTATATTAAAGATAAATGTGGAAAAAGAATTATTAGAAAGAAGTCAAAAAATAATTTAAAATACCAAACGAGTGTTTAACAAAAAAGTTAAATACTCTTTTTAAAATTTAAAAATAAAATTTAAATATAATAAATAAAAGATCCAGACGCCAGTAATTATTGGCATCTGGATTATGGGAGTTAGCAATTTCTTTTGTAGTCTGCAGCTGCTTTCAGTTGAACTGCGATACGTTCATCTGAAGTAAGATTCTTAGCATACACAATATAAGGTGTTGCATAAACTTTTTCGACGAAAATACCGTTTCTAAATATTTCATAGTGTCCTGATCTTTCTGTTGCTTTAACTGTTGATGTTGTCATACCTAAAACCTCGTTCTTTCTCCCAATTGGGTGTATAATGTTATTTACATGTTACAATATATATTATACTATATTTTACATAAAAAGTCAAAAATAAAAACAAGATGAAAAAAGTATTTTTAAGAAAAGTCTAAATTGAATAAAAACATTCAAGTTAGCTAAAAATTTATTCTTGACTTTTTATAAAGAATAATATAAAATATCAATGTAAAATAAATATTAAGGAGGAAACAAAATGGATTTAAAAGGAACAAAAACAGAAAAAAATTTAATGGAAGCATTTGCTGGTGAATCACAAGCAAGAAATAAATATACATACTTTGCAAGTAAAGCAAAAAAAGAAGGATATGAACAAATAGCTGCTATATTCCAAGAAACAGCAGATAATGAAAAAGAACATGCAAAATTATGGTTTAAATTATTACAAGGTGGAGATATAAAATCAACATTAGAAAACTTAGAAGCAGCTGCAGAAGGAGAAAACTATGAATGGACAGACATGTATGACAGAATGGCAAAAGAAGCTAAAGAAGAAGGTTTTGACCACATAGCGTTCTTATTTGAATCAGTTGGAAAAATTGAAAAAGAACACGAAGCAAGATACAAAAAATTAATTGAAAACGTTGAAGGTGGATTAGTATTTAGCCGTGATGGAGATAGAATTTGGAAATGCAGAAACTGTGGACATATAGTAATAGGAAAATCTGCACCAGAAATTTGTCCAGTATGTAGTCATCCAAGATCATTCTTTGAAATAAAAGCAGAAAATTATTAATAAATAGCATAGTATATTAATACTAAAAAGAAATTATATTAAATTTTTATTTAATATAATTTCTTTTTTTGTGGTCAAAACAATAATTATATGATATAATGTCCAATGTATAAAGGAGAAAAAATATGGCAAAATTTTTTATAACTCAAGAACAAATTAATGATAATAATATAGAAATTATAGGAAAAGATGTAAACCATATAAGAAATGTATTAAGAAAAAAAGTAAATGACGAAATAATAATTTGTAATACTACAAACGAAAAAGACTATTTATGTAGTATAAATAATCTTTCTAAAGAAAGAATTATATGTACAATTATTACAGAATTAGAAAAACAAGTGGAATCAAATGTAAAAGTTTCGATATTTCAAGGATTACCTAAATTTGACAAAATGGAATTAGTAATACAAAAATCAGTAGAACTAGGTGCTCATGAAATAATACCTGTAGAAATGAAAAGATGTATTGTAAAATTACAAGAAAAAGATAAGGCAAAAAAGATTCAAAGATGGCAAAAAATATCAGAAGTTGCTTGTAAACAATGTGGAAGGAGCTTAATTCCCGAAATAAATCCTATAATAAAAATTAAAAATATATGTGATTTAATAAAAGAATATGATTTATTTCTAATTGCGTATGAAAATGAACAAGAAAAAACAATAAAACAATCATTAAAAGAACTTAGAGAAGAATATGGATTACAAGATGTAAAAATAGGAGTACTAATTGGTCCAGAAGGTGGAATTGCACCAGAAGAAGTAGAATTGCTACAAAATTATGGAGCAATTACAGTATCATTAGGAAAAAGAATATTAAGAACAGAAACAGTAGCATTAAATGTTCTTAGTGTTATAATGTATGAATTGGAATATTAGAAGGAGAACTAAATAATGAAAACAATTGGTAATAATATATTAAAAGCGATAGGAATAGCAGGATACTTTTTTGTATTAATGCTTGCATATCAAAAAATGAATATAGATAGATTAATTGGAGATATAGAAGTTTTTTCGGGAATGTTTTTGGTATTAGGAATTATAATGTTAGAAGTAGCTTATAAAAAAGATAATGGTAAATCGGCAATAAGTGCCATTGAATTATTAGTTTTAGCTATGCATTCATTATCTATAATGCATGTTATAAAATTTTTTAAATATGATTTTAATATGTATTTAATGATTTCAGCAGGAGTATGTTCAGGATATTATGTATTAAAAGCAATAATTGAAAATACTTTAGAAAAAAGAAAATCTTTAAAACAACTTAGTGATATTTCAGAAATTGTAAAAGAAGAACCAATAAAAAAAGAAGCTAAAAGAAAGCATGAAAATGCAGAAAAACATAATGAAAAACAACAAAAGATGGACAGTGAAGATAATACTTTAAGTAAAAAAATTAAAAAAACGGAAGAAGATAAAAGTTCAACAAAGAAAAAAGTAAATTCTGCAAACAAAGAAAAAGGTTCTAAAAAAGATATAAACAAAAATAAAACTAAAAAAGTTGAAAAGAATTCTGATAAAAGTCCAAACAAAACTAATAGTAAAAATAAAACTAAAAAGACTGAAAAAGAAAAATAAAATGATAAGAGGTAAAAAATGATAAAAAGTATGACAGGATATGGAAAAGCTAATTTAAATGAAGAAGAAAGAGAGTACCAAATAGAAATAAAAACAGTAAATCATAGATATTTAGATATATCAGTAAAAATGCCAAAACAAATAAGCTATTTAGAAGAAACTATAAAAAAAGAAGTTTCAAAACAAATAAAAAGAGGAAAAGTTGATATATATGTAACTTTTAATAATTCTTCAATTGAAGGGAAGTCAATAAAAATTAATACTCAACTTGCAAAAGCATATATATCAGAATTAAAAAAATTAGCAGAAGAAGAAAAAATATTGGCAGATATACAAGTAAACGATATAGCAAAATATCCAGAAGTATTAACAGTAGAATATAATCAAGAAGATGAAATAATAAAAGAAGAAATGACAAAAACTGTACAGGTAGCAATAGAAAATTTAATAAGTATGAGAGAAAAAGAAGGCGAAAAATTATCAGAAGATTTAAGTAAAAGATTAGATAGTATTCAAGAAAAAGTAAATGAATTAGACAAATATTCTACTGGACTTATTGAAGAATATGTAGTAAAATTAGAGGAAAGACTTAAACAACTTTTACCAAATCAAGAATTGGACAAAAATAGATTAGCTCAAGAAGTTGTTATTTATGCAGATAAATGCTCTATACAAGAAGAAATAACCAGATTAAAAAGTCATATTTCTCAATTTAGAGATTTATTAAAATCTAACGAATCAGTTGGAAAAAAACTTGATTTTATAATACAAGAAATGAACAGGGAAACAAATACAATTGGTTCTAAATCAAATAACTTAGATATTACTAATGGTGTAATTGACATGAAAACAGAAATAGAAAACTTAAGAGAACAAGTACAAAACATAGAGTAGAAAGGATTGATTTTATGAAATTAGTAAATATAGGATTTGGAAATATTGTATCTGCACAAAGAATTGTAGCTATAGTAAGCCCTGAATCAGCACCAATAAAAAGAATGGTGCAAGAAGCAAAAGATAGCAAAACAGTAGTAGATGCTACATACGGTAGAAGAACAAGAGCAGTTCTGATTATGGACTCAGGTCATGTTATATTGTCAGCTGTACAACCAGAAACAGTGGCAGGAAGACTTGAAGATAGAGCTGTAACAGAAGAAATAGCAAGACAAATGTCAGAAACATCAATAAATGACTAAGAAGTAAATTATTAATAAAAAGGAGAGGATAAAAATGATAGTAGAACCAAGTGTTTCACAATTATTAGAAAAAGCAGAAAACAGATATTCATTAGTTATTGCAACTGCTAGGAGAGCAAGACAAATAGCAGTAGGAGCTGAACCAAAAATATCAGAAAATGGGGAAAAACCAGTAACTGTTGCGGCAGAAGAAATAGCAGAAGGAAAAGTAAAAATAGAGGAGTAATAAATTTATGAAAAAACATATTATATCTTTAGGAGGAGAATTAGCTAGTGGAAAAGGTGTAACATCTAAAATATTAATGGAAAGATTAAATTACAGTATATATAGAAATGGAGATTATTTTAGAAAACTAGCAAAAGATATGAACATGGATGTTACAACATTTAATATATATGTAAAAGACCATCCAGAAATTGATAGACAAATAGAAAATAGTGCAGCCGAATATGCTAAAGAACATAATAATTTTATTATTGATGCTAGACTTGGTTGGTATGCTGTACCAGAATCTTTTAAAGTATATTTAAAAGTAGATATTAATAAAGCAGCCCAAAGAGCTTTTTATGATCAAAATCGTAAAGATTCAGAAAAATTTGATACAATTGAAGAACAAAAAGCTGATATGGAAAAAAGATATAGTTTAGAAAATGAAAGATATTGGGAATTATATCAAGTTAGAAAAGAAGATGAAAGTAATTATGATTTAGTTATAGACACTACAAATTTAACAGCAGAAGAAACAGCTGATATAATTGAAACAGAATATAAAAAATGGTTAGAACAATAGTGTTGCATATTAAGGAGTAAAATGATAGCAGAAGTTATAATAAATAGAACTGCAAAAAAATTAAATAGAACATTTGATTACAGTGTTCCTGAAGAATTCAAAGACCTTATTTTAGTTGGAAGTAAGGTCTTAGTTCCATTTGGGAAAAATGGAAAATTAGAAGAAGCTTTTGTTATAAAGCTAAAAGAAAAATCTGAATATGAAGTAAAAGATATATCAAAAGTGCAAAACAATTTAACAGATAAACAAATAGAACTTGCTAAATGGATGGCTAAAAAATATTTTTGTAATATTTCAGAATGTATTAAACTCATGCTAACTCCTGGAACAAGGACAAAAGAAAACAAAATAAAAGAAAAAGTAGTGCAAACAGTATATTTAAATAAACATATTGAAGAAAAGGAAACATTGAAGTCAGAAAAACAAAAAATTATATTTCAATTCGTATATGAAAATGAAGGAACAACAATTTCGAATATAGAAGAAAAAACAAAATGTTCAAGGGCAATTGTAAAAACATTGATAAAAAATGGATATTTAAAATTAACAGATAAAACATTATATAGAAATCCATTAGAAAATAAGAGTATAGATAAAAGTGATTTTTTAAGTTTAACAGAAGAACAGGAATATGCATATTGTAGAGTTAAAGAAGAAATAGAACATGAAAATTTTGCTGAATTTTTATTATATGGGGTAACTGGTTCAGGAAAAACTGAAATATATTTGCAACTTATTGAAGAAACTATCAAACAAGAAAAAACAGCAATTGTATTAGTTCCAGAAATATCATTAACGCCACAAATAATAGATAGATTTATTTCAAGATTTGGAAAAGAATATATTGCTATATTGCATAGTAAATTATCAATTGGAGAAAGACATGATGAATGGCAAAGAATTAGAGATGGGAAAGCTAAAATTATAATAGGAGCAAGGTCAGCTATATTTGCACCTGCCAAAGATATTGGGATTATAATTATAGATGAAGAACACGACAGTTCGTATAAATCAGAATCTACACCCAAATATGATGCGAAACAAGTTGCTAAATATATGGCACAAAAAAATAATTGTCCATTATTATTAGGGAGTGCAACGCCAGATATTAATACATATTATAAAGCTAAAGAATTGAAAGAAATTGAATTACTAGAATTAACTAAAAGAGCAAATAATTCTTCATTACCAGATGTAACAATTATAGATTTAAAACAAGAACTGGCAAATGGAAATCGCTCTATGTTAAGCATGGAATTATATAATAGTATAGAAGAAAATATAAAAAGAAAAAAACAAACCATTTTATTTTTAAATAGAAGAGGATATTCAACATTTATAATGTGTAGAGACTGCGGATATACTGTTAAATGTAAAAATTGTGATATAAGTATGACATATCACAGTTTTGAAAAAAAATTGAAATGTCATTATTGTGGATATGAGCAAGATATTGTTACTATATGTCCAAATTGCAATAGTAAAAAAATAAGATATTTTGGAACAGGAACACAAAAATTAGAACAAGAAATTAACAAACAATTTCCTAATGCAAAAACTATTAGAATGGATGTAGATACAGTCACAAAGAAAAATTCACATGAAGAAATTTTAAATAAATTTAAAAATGAAAATATAGATATTTTAATAGGAACTCAAATGGTAGTAAAAGGACATCATTTCCCAAATGTTACTTTAGTTGGAGTAATTGCAGCAGATAGTTCACTTAATATAGATGACTATAGAGCAAATGAAAGAACATTTCAAATTTTAACTCAAGTTGCTGGAAGGGCAGGGCGAGAAAAAGAACGAGGAAAAGTAATTATTCAAACATATAACCCAGATAACTTTAGCATACAATGTGCTAAAAAACAAAATTATGATATGTTCTATGATACAGAAATAGTATTAAGAAAACAGTTGAAATATCCACCATTTTGCGATATAATAGTAATTGGATTTAATGGCATAAATGAAGAAAAGATAAAAGATATAAGTAATAAAACATATAAATATTTTTATGAAAAACTAAATAGTAATAACAAAAGTTTAGATTTAAATAATACAAGCAAACAAATAAAAATATTTAAGCCTATGCCAGCACCAATAGACAAAATACAAAATAGATTTAGATATAGGATTATTATAAAGGCAGAAATGACTAAAGAAATGAATAATTTATTAAATAACTATTGCCAAAAAATATATGAAAAAGATTTAAAAGATATAAGAATTTCAATAGATGTAAATCCTAATAATATGGGCTAAAATATTAAAAATATAATTAAGTAGTAGCAATGTAAGAATGGGGGAAAAGTATATGGCAACAAGAAATTTAAGATATGAAGGAGACGAAATCTTAAAAAAGAAATCAAGAGAAGTAGAAGAAATAACAGATAAAATACAAGTTTTAATTGATGATATGATAGACACTATGCATAAATACAATGGAGTTGGACTTGCAGCAGTTCAAGTTGGCGTGTTAAAAAGAGTAATAGTAATTGATTTATATGATGATAAAGGACCAATTGTTATGATAAATCCAGTAATAACAAAAACAAAAGGAGAACAAGAAGTTCAAGAAGGATGTTTAAGCTTTCCAAATGAATTTGCAAAAGTTATAAGACCAGCTGAGTTATGGGTAGAATATACAACAAGAGATGGTAAAAAAACTAAAACAAAGGCAAAAGAATTATTTGCACAAGCAATTGCGCATGAAGTAGATCATTTAAATGGAGAAGTTTTTAAACAAAAAATGATACCAGGAACCTTAGAGTATCTTGAATAAAAATTACTTAAATAATAAAAAGAAAAAATATAATTGTAAATAGGAAGCAAGAATAACTATTATGTTAAAAAATAATTATTCTAATTGGGGAAGTGTTTAGGAAAGGAATGGTAATAAACATGAAAGTTGTCTTTATGGGAACACCAGACTTTGCAAAAGAAAGTCTAAAAGCAATATATAATGCTGGATATGAGATAATAGGAGTTGTAACAAATCCAGATAAACCACAAGGGAGAGGGATGAAACTTACAGCTTCGCCAGTAAAACAATTTGCATTAGAAAAAGAGTTAAATATTTATCAACCAGAAAAAGTTAAAAATAATAAAGATTTTATAGAAGAAATGGAAAATTTAAATCCAGATGTAATTTGTGTAGTGGCTTATGGTAAAATACTCCCAAAAGAATTACTAGAAATTCCTAAATTAGGATGTATAAATGTACATGGTTCATTATTACCAAAATATAGGGGAGCAGCTCCAATACAATGGGCTGTTTTAAATGGCGATAAAACAACAGGCATAACAACGATGTATATGGACGAAGGTATGGATACAGGAGACATGATTTTAAAAGAAGAAGTAAAAATAGGAGAAGACGAGACAACAGGAGAACTATGGGAAAGACTTGAAACTATTGGAGGAGAATTATTAGTAAAAACTTTAAAACAAATAGAACAAGGAACAGCTCCAAGAGAAAAACAAAGCGGAGAATTCTCAATGGCTCCTATGCTAAATAAAGAAATGGCTAAAATTAATTGGGAAGAACAAGATGCAAAACAAATAAAAAATTTAGTAAGAGGATTAAACCCAATTATGGGAGCATACACATATTTAGATGGAAAGAAAATCAAATTTTGGAAAGTAGATATTGCTACTAAAAAAGAAATTTTTGCAGAAGGTTTGGAAATATTCAGAAATGGTACTGTTATTGTATCTAATCCTAGAGACGGTATATTTATTAAAACTAAAGATGGTATTTTGAAAGTTTTAGAAATACAAGGAGAAAATGCAAAGAGAATGTCTATATTTGATTTCTTAAGAGGAAATGCTATTAATGAATTTGATGTATTTGAATAAACGTATCTATAATTCAGACGATAATAATTAAAAATTCAAAGCATATAATAAAAAAGTAGAAAAGTAAACTAAATTATAGACTTTTTTGCTTTTTTTTTATATAATAAATGAAAATTAAAATTTCGGAGGGTTTCACAATGTATGAAAGAAGTGCAATAGTTCTTGAAAATTATTTTTCTAAAATTTTCGGGTTGAATAGAACTAAAAACTTAAAAGTAAATTATGAAGAATATGCACAAATGATAGAGCAAATAAAAGAATACCAAAGAGTAATACAAGAAGAAGAAAGAGTAATCAAGAAATTTGATGAGTCTGCAGAAGAAATAGAAGAAATCCAAAGAAAACAACATCAGCTTCATGAAGAGAATATGAACTTAGAAAATAAAAGAGATCAAATATTTAATGATTTAGGCGAGAATCCAAGTACATTAGACCAAAAAATAGAAGATATTGAACAAAAATTAGAAGAAAATAATAGTGAATTGAAATATATAAGAGAAAGATATGTTAAAGCATTAGTAATATTTACAGAAAGACAAAAGGAAAGAAATAAATATGCAAGAATTCACAGAACAACAGAATCGGATTATTTAAATCATGTAAAACAAATAGTAAACGACTTTGGAAAGCTTGAACCTAAAGAAATTCAAGAAATAAAGCAGTTTGCAGAAGTGGATAAAACTAAATATATAGAAGAAATTGTTAATATTATGCTAAGAAATGGTAAAAATGAAAGAATACCATTTAATAATAGTGTTATTAAAAATGCAGTTGAAATAAGAACGAAAATTGCTGAACAAGAAGCAGAATTATATGTAAGCGTATATGAAAGAATGAAAAAATTAATAGTAGAATTAAATAATGGGAACATAAAACTTGCAAAATCAGAAAAATTATTAAGAGATGTTAGTGTGAAATTTAACTTTTTAAATGCTGAAAAAGAATATATTGTTAGTTTTTTAGACAATGAAAGAATAACATCAATGAATGGAAAAGCTATTCATGAAGAATTAATGAAAGAAGCTTGTCAAAATTTTATTGCAGATATTAAACAAATTGAGAATTTATATGAATTAGTAGTAAAAGAAACAGTAGGAAAAGCGACTAAAAAGGCATATAAAGAGTTATACAACAAAACTTATTTGAAGAATATACAAGAAAAAGAAAGAGATTTTGAAGAAGAAGTAACAAATATAAAAATAAATATGGGAACAGTTATAAATTCTAATTATTGGAGAATAGAAGGAATCAAAAATATATATAATACATTTCAAGATGAAATAGGAGAGAAATTTAGTAAAGATTTATCAGACTATAAAATTGAAGATTTAGATGAGGCAACAATACAAAATAATAATTTAAAAGAAAATGAATTTATAGCAAAAGAACAAAAAAGAAATTATGATATTGAAGATGAAAATTATGATGTGAATGATAAAAACAAAAAACAACGATGCCAAGAAGAATATGATACAGAATATGATGACGAAGATTATGACGAAGATTATGACGAAGATTATGACGAAGACTATGACGAAGATTATGACGAAGACTATGACGAAGACTATGACGAAGATTATGATAACGATTACGATGAAGAATATGAAGATTATGACGATGGAAGTGAAAATATAATCTTTGACAGAGAAGAAGATGATGAACTAACCGAAAAAAAATTAGATGAATATATCGCAAAAAACAAAAGAAATAATAAAAAAGAAGAAAAAGGACTTTTGGGTAAATTATTTAGAAAATAAAATTAGTATAAATAAAATAAGGAAGGTAATATAATATGATAAAAATAGAAAATGTTTCTAAATCATATATAAAAGGAAAGAAATCAATTGATAATTTAAACTTAGAAATTAGAAATGGAGAAATATTTGGATTTTTAGGACCAAATGGAGCAGGAAAAACAACAACAATAAAAATGATAACAGGTATATTAAATCCTGATGAAGGTGATATATATATTGATGGTAAAAGTATAGAAAAAGAACCATTAGAAGCTAAAAGAAATTTTGGATTTGTACCAGATAATCCAGATATGTTTTTAAAATTAAAGGGGATAGAATATTTGAATTTTTTAGCAGAAATATATGAAATACCCTCAGATGTTAGAAAAGAAAGAATAGAATTTTTAACAAAAAAATTTGAAATCTATGAAAATTTAAACAGCGAAATAGAAAGTTACTCACATGGTATGAGACAAAAAATTGTAATATGTGGAGTATTATTAAATAACCCTAAAAACTGGATTTTAGATGAGCCAATGACAGGATTAGACCCAAAATCATCATTTGACCTAAAAGAAATGATGAGAGAACATAGTAGGAATGGAAATACAGTATTTTTTTCAACACATGTTCTAGAAGTAGCCGAAAAATTATGTGATAGAGTTGGAATAATAAATAAAGGAAAATTAGTATTTGTAGGAACATTTGAAGAAATGAAAAGGCAATTTAAAGAAAATACATCATTAGAAAATCTATTTTTGGAGATAACAGAAAATGAATAAAATAATAACATTAACAAAAGTGTTTATAAAAAATTCGTTTCAAACAATTAAAACAGAAAATAAAAGTGGGAATTCAAAGAAAAGTAAATCAATGGTAACAATATATATTATTGCTTTTCTTTACTTAGCAGGAATAGTAGGACTTTTTAGTTATAATTTAGTTGAAAGTCTAATAACAATTAATCAGCAACAAGTTTTTATAGGAGTAATCTTGCTTGGAATAGCTATGTTTGTATTAATTCAAACATTATTTTCAGCAATGAGTTTACTATATTATTCTAAAGATAATTCATATATATTGCCATTACCATTAAAATCAAGTCAAATATTAATAGCTAAAACTAATGTCTTACTAATAACAGAGTACTTAATAGTTACAATAATAGGTGTTATTCCTCTTGGCATTTATGGTATATTAAATAATTTAGGAGTTTTATATTATTTAATGTCATTATTGGTATTAATTATTTTTCCAATAGTGCCAGTATTACTAGCTAGTTTATTAGTATTATTGATAATGAGTTTTTCAAAATTTTCAAAAAATAAAAATAGATTTCAACTTTTTGCAACAATAATACTTATAGTTATTGTCTTTGGGATTTCATATACATTAACAGGTCAAAACCAATCAGAAGAACAAATGTTACAAATGATATCAAAAGCAAACGGACTAGTAGAAATGATTAGAAATGGATTTCCTACTTTAAATTTGGCTATAGAAAGTTTAACTAATAATTCTACTGTAAGTGCAATTCTTAATATATTAGGACTTGTATCTATAACAACTTTACTGTATGCAGTTTATGTCTTTTTAGGAAAAAAACTATATTTAAAAGGTGCAATAGGAAACTTATCGAGTGGTAAAAAAGTTAGAAGAAAAGGAATTAAAGAAAAAATATATAAACAAAAATCAATAGCAAATACATATATAAGAAAAGAATTTAAAATATTATTTAGAAATCCAATATTTTTTATGCAATGTGTATTACCAATATTTATACTTCCTATAATGATGACAGTGATTTTTATAGCAGGTATGAATTCAGGAGAAGCTGATATTACACAAATAGGAACAATGTTACAAGGTAAAGATTCTGTATTTGTAGGTAGTGCTATATTGTGTGCAATTCAATTTTTTGCTATGTTTATTTATATATCAATAACTGCTATATCAAGAGATGGACAAAATGCAGTATTTATGAAATATATACCATTGTCATTAGAAAAACAAATAACTTATAAAGCAATGCCTAATATAATAATGACAGTAACAATGAATTTATTTGTAATTGTGGGGGTAAAATTTTTATTTAAAATACAATTACTATATTTAATATTAATAGCAATTGCAAGTATTGTAATAGCAATATTTAATAGTTATATAATGATTTTAGTAGATATGAAAAAGCCAAAATTAGAATGGAATTCTGAGTATGCAGTAGTAAAACAAAATATTAATTTAATGTGGCCTGCTATATTTAGTATGGTAAATATATTAGTTATTATTATTTATGCAAATGTGGCACTTATAAATAATGGATATTTTGTTATGGGAACTTTAACAATATTATATTTAGTTGGAACAATAATTGTAAAAAAATATATACAAAAGAATGTAAATAAATTATTTGAAAAAATATACTAAAATAGGGGAGAAAAAACAAAATGGGAAAATACTATTTTACATCAGAAAGTGTAACAGAAGGTCATCCGGATAAATTATGCGATACTATTTCAGATACAATTTTGGATGAATATATAAAACAAGATAAAAATTCAAGAGTGGCAGTAGAAACTTTTGCATCGGGAAATGAAATCACAATAGCAGGTCAAATAACATCTAAAGGACAAGTTGATATAGAAAAAATCGTAAGAAATAAAATAAAAGAAATAGGATTTGATGATGCAACAACTGATATGGATTATAAAACCTGCAAAATAAATATTAATATAACCAAGCAAAGTCCAGATATAGCATTGGGAGTAGACATAGGTGGTGCTGGAGACCAAGGAATTATGTTTGGATATGCTAGTGATGAAACAAAGGAATATATGCCATTAGCAATAAATTTAGCACATAAATTGGCACATAGATTAACACAAGTTAGAAAAGATGGAATTATAAATTACTTAAGACCAGATGGAAAAACTCAAATAACAGTTGAATATGAAGATGACAAGCCTAAAAGAATTGATACAATATTAATTTCAACACAACATAAAAGTGATGTAAATCAAGAAACCTTAAAACAAGATGTAATACAAAAAGTTATAAATGTAATCATTCCTAAAAAATTAATTGATGAAGATACTAAAATTTATATAAATCCAACAGGTAGATTTGTTATAGGAGGACCTTTAGGAGATACAGGTTTAACTGGAAGAAAAATTATAGTTGATACCTATGGAGGATATGCACGTCATGGTGGAGGAGCATTTTCAGGAAAAGATCCAAGTAAAGTAGATAGAAGTAGTGCATATATGTTAAGATATATAGCTAAAAATCTTATTGCAAATGGATATGCTAAAAGATGTGAAATACAGATATCTTATGCAATAGGAATGAAGGAGCCATTATCAATTTATATAAATACATTTGGAACAGGAACAATTCCAGAAGAAGAAATTGTTGAAATAGTAAGAAAAAAATTTGACTTAACACCTGATGGCATAATTAGATATTTAGATTTAAAACAACCAATATATGAAAAAACAACTAATTATGGACATTTTGGAAAAAAAGACTTACCATGGGAACAAATTATAAAGATGTAAAAAAATATATTATATACGTTGATTTTTAAATGACTATAATCTGAATAGAAACAAAAAGATAGAAATAAACACTATTATGACTATAATGTAATTGACATAAAGCAACAAATATAGTATAATTACTAATGCACTAAGATGTAACTAGAGAATTTGACGGAGAGGATGTATCCTTTCTAGAGTGTTCTCATAGTGCAAGTCCATTAAGGATATACAGCGAAGGAGGAATACAACATGGACGAAAAAATGACAAAAGCATTACTAGAAGAGATTGTAACAGAAAAGGCGAGTAAGTTAAGCTGGCATAATGATTTGAATTGGATGCTAGAAGCTTTTCAAACAGAAGAGTCTCAGAAATCTAAGGAATATGCAAGAATTGCAATGCTAGCAGATAGACCACATTATGTATTCGGTGGAGAAACTTGGAAACGTTTTTGGGGAGATATTCTTGATAGAGAAGTAATAATAGAGAGTATAAACTCTTTTTATGAAAATTTATATGAAGATTTTCTTTCTGAATATGGAGAACAGCTAGAAACGAAAAAGCCAGTATTTTTAATTGTAAATGTTGAAGAATTAGAATCTGATACATTATATCCAATTGTAATAGCTGTACCTAATCACGAACCAGTAATTTTTGTGGTAATAAACGAAAGCCCAGAGTACAAAATACAAATGTAATTGCTAATGTCGTAGCACAAAAAAACTCTCTACTATAAAAGTAGGGAGTTTTTAGGTATATAAAATGAAAAAATTATATAACCAAAAAATAAGATATAAGAGAAATAAATTTTTATTATAATTCAATAATTTTTAAGTTATATTTATCTTCAAAAACTTTTTTCTTTGCGATATATTCTTTAGTTTTAAATCCCTTAACGTCAATAACTTCAGTAGAACCATCTTTATTAAAAATAATAAAATCTGGTTTGTATTTTAAACCTGGTGCAAGCATAAAAATTGGTTGAAGGCAAAAACCATTAATTTCTTTAGCTTGTAATCTAACCTTTAATTCACAATAGAAATCAGCTTCTTTTTGACTATCAAAAGTGTGACCATCAATAGAAACTTTATTAGCTCTATATTTACTTTTTCTACAATTATTACTTGTAAAATTTTTATAATCTTCTACACTCCAGTGTTCCATAATTATTTTCAATCCTTTCTAAAATAGCAATTAGGTTAAAACAAATTTTTGTCTAACACATTATATATAAAAACAAAAAATTGTGCAAGGAGAAATTGTATAATTAATTAAAACAGTGTATAATAAACACATGATAAATAAAATGGAGAAAATACTATGATACCACAGTTTTTACAAGATAAATTGAATGCTCAATATGGGGAAGAATTAGCAGATAAAATATTAGAAGGATATACAAAAAAGAGAAAAGTGACATTAAGAGTAAATACTTTAAAATCAAATATAAATGAAATAAAAGAAATTTTAAATAATAATAATATAAAATATAAAATGGTGAATTGGAGCAAAGAAGCTCTTATAATAGAAAATGTAAGAGAAACAGAGCTTACTAAACTAGATATATATATAGAAGGAAAAATATACTTACAAAGTTTATCTTCTATGTTGCCACCAATTATATTAGAACCAAAAGAAAATACAGATATATTAGATATGACAGCAGCACCAGGAGGAAAAACAACGCAAATTGCAGCTATGGTAAATAATAAAGCAAGAATTACAGCATGTGAAATGAACAATATTAGAGCAGAAAAATTAAGATATAATATTGAAAAACAAGGAGCAACATGTGCATATGTAATGGTAACAGATAGTAGAAAAATAGATGATTTCTTTTCATTTGACCAAATTCTATTAGATGCACCTTGTAGTGGAAGCGGAACACTAGATGCAAACAATACAAAAACAGAAAAAATATTTACACCAAAGCTTATAGAAAAATCAGTAAAAGCACAAATTACCCTTTTAACAAAAGCACTAAAAATATTAAAACCAGGAAAAGAAATAGTATATTCAACATGTTCAATACTAAAAGAAGAAAACGAAGAAATCATAAAACAAGTGTTAAAAAAATCAAATGCAAAAATAAAACCAATAACAAATACAATATTACAAGAATTACCACAACTCCCAACATCAATAGAAGGAACACTGTGTGTATGTCCAACAGAAGAATACGAAGGATTCTTCGTAGCCAAAATGTCCTATTAGGGACAGGTCCAAAGTGGACATTTTGGGAAATTTTTATAAATTTGATGGTGTACGAATATGTTGAGTTTACAAATCTAAAAAACATAAATTATTCAGTACATCTTACAACAATAGAAGCAATTTCATAATTTAAGAATATTCATTATTGATAAAAATATAAAAAATTTTGTAACAAAATTATAATTCTTGACACTTATATAGTGAAAGGAGGAATTGTTATGCAGGATATTGAAAAAATTTATCAAGAATATGCCAATATGTTATATAAATATGTATTCTGCTTAACAGGAAAAGAAGATATATCAGAAGAAATTGTTCAAGAAACTTTTGAAGTAGCAATTAAAAATATAAATAAATTTGAAGGTAAATGCAAGATTTCTACATGGCTATGTCAAATTGCAAAATACATATGGTATGGAAAAAGTAAAAAGAAAAATAGGATTAAAGAAGTTCCACTAGACGATATAAATGAATTAAGAGAAGATAGTATAATTGAAGAAAAAATTTCTAAACATCAAGATAAAATACAACTTTTTAAAAATATACAAAAACTTGATGAAGATACTAAAAATGTAATTTACCTACGAATTTTAGGAAACTTAACATATAAAGAAATTGCAGAAGTTATGGGAAAAAGTGAAACTTGGGCAAGAGTGATATTTTTTCGTGGAAAGCAAAAATTAAAAGACGAAGAAATTGGAAAATAATTATAATTTTGGAATTATCAAAATTTAATTCTTTTCAAATTTAAAGTAAGAAAGGAAAGAGAATTATGAAAAATAAGTGTGATATTGTGCAAGATTTATTATTTGGCTATAAGGATAATACTTTAAAACAAGGTTCAAGAGAATTAGTAGAAGAACATTTAAAAACATGTAGAAACTGTAAAAATGTGTGGGAACAATTACATAAAGAGGAAAATGCAGAAGATAATAAAAAAATAGAAATAGATTATTTGAAAAATGTTAAAAAGAAAATAAATAAGAAAAATAAAATAATAATAATTTCAAGTATCTTATTACTATTAATAATAGGATTAAATATAGGAATTTTTGCACACTATATTAAAAAAGCGGGAAATATGGATATATATTTAAATGAAGAAATAACAAAAGAACAATTAGATGAGATAACACAAGAAATACATAGCATAGATAAAGATGCTAAAATCATATATAAAACAAAACAAGATGTTTTAAACGAAATGAAAGAAAGGTTTAAAGATAGTCAAAATTTATTAAATGGATATGAAAAAAATAATAATCCGTGTAAGCCATATATAGAGGTAGATAGTAACATAAAATGGGTAAAAGAAATAGAAGAAAAATTGAAAAGCAAAAGTGATTTGGTTAAAAAGACAACTACAATAACAGGGACAAACCCATATATGTATGTTATATATGAAATATTAAGTATGTCTAATTTGTAATATGATAGTAAAAAATGTTTATCTTGGACATGTTCAACTAAAAGATAAATGATTGTATGGTATATACCAAAAGAAGAAAAAATATCCAATTGGGACCTGAACCCTGTCCCAATTGGACAAAAGGAGAAAAGATGAAAAAGATTTTATTAGCAATTGAAGGTATGACATGTAGTGCATGCTCAAATGGATTAGAGAAATATTTAAATAAACAAGATGGAATAATAAATGCAACTGTAAATTTGGTTATGGCAAATGCACTTATTGAATATGATGAAACTAAAATTGATAAAAAGCAATTAGATGTTTTTGTAAAAAAAGCAGGATTTAAGAGTTTAGGAGAATATAATCCTAAAGCTGAAGAAAATAAGCATAAAAGAGATAAAATACTTTTTGCTATTTTTGGATTTTTAGCTGTAATATTGCTTTATATATCAATGGGAACTATGTTTGGTTTACCAATTATAGAATTTTTAAATATGAATATTAATCCAGTAAACTATGCAATTACACTGTTTATGCTAACAATTGCTTTTATTGCATATGGTTTTGATATAATAAAAAGTGGAATAAAAAATATATTTTATAAATCACCTAATATGGATACATTAGTTGCAATAGGTGTAATAAGTAGCTTTTTGTATAGTGTATATAGTATGATTATGATATTAAACGGAAATAATCATTATGTACATGATTTATATTTTGAATCATCAGCTATAGTAATATTTTTTGTTAAATTAGGAAGATATGTAGATGGAATAAGTAAAAATAAAACAAAATCAGCAATACAAAGTTTGGTTCAAATAACACCAAGTAAAGCAACAATAAAAATAGATGGGAACGAAAAAGAAGTAACAATAGACGAAATAAAAGAAGGAGATATAGTTATTAGTCATGCAGGTGATAGAATATCTGTTGATGGAGAAATAATTAGTGGAAAAGCACATTTAGATGAAAGCTTTTTAACAGGAGAAAGTAAACCTATATTAAAAAGTGTGGGAAATAAAGTTATTGCAGGAAGTATAAACTATGATGGATATTTAGAATATACAGCAGAAAAAATAGGCAGAGATTCTACAATTTCTCAAATTGTAAAATTAGTAGTAGAAGCAACTAATACTAAAGCACCAATTGCAAAAGTTGCAGATAAAGTTAGTGGATACTTTGTTCCAATAATAATTTTAATTGCAATAATTTCATTAGCAATATACTTAATAATTGGAGAAAGTATTGGGACAGCACTTACAACATTTGTATCAATTTTAGTAGTGGCATGTCCATGTGCATTAGGATTAGCAACCCCACTTGCAATTGTAGTAAGCGAAGGTGCATGCGCAAGTAGAGGAATATTAGTTAAGAAAAGTGAAGTGCTAGAAAATGCTGAAAAAATAGACACAATTGTTTTTGATAAAACCGGAACACTAACTTATGGGAAATTGAAGATTTCTAAAATTGTAAATTATAGTACACTTTCAGAAAATGAATTAATGAAAATAGTAGGAAGTTTAGAAGCTAAGTCTACACACCCAATATCACAAGCTTTTACAGGGTACTTAAAAGAAAATAATATAAAAACTTTAGAAGTAAAAGACTTTGAAGAATTATCAGGGTTAGGAATAAAAGGAAAAGTAGAAAACATAGAAATAATCCTTGGAAACTATAAAATCTTAGAACATTTTAACATACAAAATAAATATAAAGAAGATGAAGAAGCTTTAGCTAAAAAAGGAAATAGTATAGTTTATATTGTAAAAAACAATGAAGTAATTGCAATAATTGGAGTAAATGATATAATAAGAGAAAATGTTAAGGCAGTTATAAATAAATTAAAAAATAAAAACATAGAAACAATAATGTTAACAGGAGATAACGAAAAAACAGCTAAATTTATCGCAGAGGAAATAGGAATAGAAAAAGTAATTGCAAATGTTGTACCAGAAGAAAAAACAAAAACAATAAAAGACTTGAAAAAACAAGGAAAAAAGGTTATTATGTGTGGTGATGGTATAAATGATAGTCCAGCACTTGCAAGTAGTGATATAGGAATTAGTATAAATTCTGGAACAGACATTGCAATGGATTCATCTGATGTAATTTTAATGAAAAATGACTTAAGTAAAATTTTAGAATTAATTGAAATAAGTAAAAAAACAATTAAAAATATCAAACAAAATTTATTTTGGGCATTTTTATATAATATTTTAATGATACCTATTGCAATAGGATTTTTAAAACCAATAGGAATTTCTATTAATCCAATGATAGCTGGAATTGCAATGACATTAAGTAGTTTTACAGTAATACTAAATGCATTGAGACTAAAACAGATAAAAATAGATGTATAATATTAGTAAAAGATATAATACAGTATGCTATAACAATAATAGAGAAATCAAATAATTAAAAAATAGGAGGATGTTTTTATGTTTGGAAACAAAATAGAAAAAACAATAAAAATAGAGGGCATGAGTTGTATACATTGTGTAAAAAAGGTGGAGCAAGCTTTAAAATCTATAGCTGAAATAAAATCAGTAAAAGTAGATTTAGAAGAAAAAGTAGCTAAAATAATACTGAAAAAAGAAATTGAAAATAGCATAATAGAAGAAGCTGTCCAAGAAGCGGGATTTAAAGTAGTAGAATAAATTAAGAGGTAAAAAAGATGAGAGCAAAAACAAAAAAAATATTAAATAGTTTTAAATATGCATTTCAAGGAATAATAACATCATTTAAAACAGAAAGAAACATGAAAATACATGTATTAATAATGTTATTGGTTATAATCGTAGGAATATTATTAAAAATAAGCAAGATAGAGTGGTTTATATGTATTATTTTATTTACATTAGTAATTTCAGCCGAGCTTTTTAATACTGCTATTGAAACAGTTGTAGATATGATAACAACAGAAAAAAATGAAAAAGCCAAAATAGCAAAAGATGTTTCAGCAGGAGCGGTTTTAATTTTAGCAATAGGTAGTGCTATAGTAGGATTAATGATATTTATACCTAAAATAATATAATAAATGGAGAAAAAGATGAAGATATTAATATTGTCATGTGGTACAGGAGGAGGACATAATTCAGCAGCAATTGCAGTAAAAGAAGCATTAGAAGAACAAGGTGCGGAAGCAGTATTTAAAGAATATTTAGAAATAACAGAACCAAAATTAAAAGATAAAGTCAATAAATTATATATAAGTAGTACATCTCATAATGGAAAAGCTTTTAAAAGAGTTTATAAATTAGGAGAGCTATATCAAAAAACAAAACTAAAATCTCCAGTATATCAATTAAATTGGTTAAATAGAAATAAATTATATAAGTATATAGTAGAAAATAAGTATGATTATATTGTAGCAACACATTTATTTCCTGCACAAGCTTTAACAGCAATAAAAAAAGAACATAATATACATTTTTTACAAATTGCAACAGATTATACTTCAATACCATTTTGGAATGAAACAAATCCAGATTACTTTATAATACCACATAGCAATTTAAAAGGAGAATTTGAAGAAAAAGGCAATAATAAAAAAGCATTATTACCAATTGGAATACCAGTTTCTAAAAAATTTTCTGAAGATTATGAAAAAGAAAAATGTAAAGAATTATTAAATTTAGATAAAAACAAAAAATATATTTTAGTATTAACAGGAAGTATGGGATTTGGTAATATATCAGAAATGATAAAAGAATTGAAAAAAAACATACCAATGTGTGAATTTATAGTTTCATGTGGTAAAAATGAAAAAGTATTTGAAGAAATAAAAGATAAATGCAAGGCACTTTTATTTACAGAAAATATAGACTTATATATGAAAAGTAGTGAAATTATACTAACTAAGCCAGGAGGTTTAACAACAACAGAAGTGGCAACATTAAGAAAGCCATTAATACATACGATGCCAATACCTGGATGCGAAAATAATAATGCTAATTTTTTTGAAGAAAGAAAAATGGCTATAAAATGCAATAATACAGAAGAAGTAATAAATAAAACAAAACAATTATTAAATAATATACAAATACAAAATGAAATGATAGAAAATCAAAAAAATAATATTGATAGAAATACTAGTGAAAAAATTGCAAAACTAATTATAAAAGAAATAAAAGGTGTATAAATGAAAAGTAGTATTAAAGAATATGCATTAAAAAATATGGAAGAAATAGAAGCTTTAGAAGAAATTGCAGATGAAAATGAACACATAATAGAATTATGGGAACCACTTGAATTTAACATAGATGAAAAATACGAATATGTTTCTAAAAATAAATTATTTCAAATGTGTTCAGATTTTTTATATTATATAATTGCTTTTCCAATTTTAACTATATTTACTAAAATAGTATATGACTTAAAAATAGAAGGAAAAGAAAAAATAAGAAATATAAAAGGCGGAGCAATAAGTGTTTCAAACCATGTATTAATATTAGACTGTGCTATGGTTGGATTATCTACTGGAAGGAAAAAAATATATTATACAACAACACAAGATAGTTTTAAAATTCCGTTAGTAAGGAAATTAATAAAATTATTAAGAGCTATGCCAATACCTGCAAAAATAAAAGATAAAGAAAAATTAATAAAAAATATAAATGAATTAGTAAGAAACAAAAATATTGTACATTTTTATCCAGAAAGAGCATTATTTCCATATTATACAAAAATAAGAAATTTTAAAAATGGAGCATTTACTTTAGCAGTAAAAAATAATGTACCAATAATTCCGATGGTATTTACATTTAGAGAACCAAAAGGAATAAGAAAGAAAATAAAAAGTAAAAAAGATGTTACATTGACAATATTAGACCCAATTTATCCATCTGTAGAAGAAAAAAACATAAGACAAAAAGCAGAAGAATTAAAGCAAGAAGTGTATTTAAAAATGCAAGAAATAAATAATAAGGAATATAAGAAAGAATAGTTATATAAAAAACTATTCTTTTTTTGTTTTTTGTGATATAAATAAAAATATCAGATAAAACGGTTTTAAAGGAGGAGTTAAATGGGAGAAAAAAAGATTGAAGGATTATCTAAAAATGAAGTTCAAGAAAGAATAAAGGAAGGAAAAGTAAATAAAAGGAATAATGATAAATTAAAAACAAACTGGCAAATTATACGAGATAATGTATTCACATTATTTAATTTATATAATCTTATTATAGCTATAGCTTTAGTTATGGTAAAGGCCTATACTAATACTTTTTTCTTTGCAATAATTATTGTAAATGTATTAATAGGAATAATACAGGAAATACATGGAAGAAATTTGGTTAAAAAATTGTCAATTTTAACAGCATCTAAAACAATAGTAATTAGAGATGGAAAACAAATTGAAATCGAAATAGATGAAGTTGTATTGGGAGATACAATTCTTTTAAAACAAGGAGATCAAATACCTTCAGACTCTTATGTTATACAAGGAGAGGTAGAAGTAAATGAATCATTGTTGACAGGTGAATCAGACTCAATAGTAAAAAGTTATGAGGACAAGTTATTATCTGGAAGTTACATAGTGAGTGGAAGATGCTATGCGATAGTGGAAAAAGTTGGAGATGACAATTTTGCAAGCCAAATATTAAATGCAACAAAACAAGAAAAAGAAAATAATTCTGAGTTATTAAACTCTATGAAAAGAGTTACTAAGTTTACAAGTTTTGTAATTATACCAGTAGGAATAATATTATTTATACAAGCATTTTTCTTTAGAGAGTCAACTATTACACAAGCAGTTATAGCAACATCAGCAGCGCTATTAGGTATGTTACCTAAAGGATTGGTACTTTTAATAACAATAGCATTAGAATCAGGAGTAATAAAACTTGCAAAAAAAGAAGTGTTAGTTCAAGAATCATATAGTATAGAAGCATTAGCACATATAGACACAATTTGTTTAGACAAAACAGGAACTATTACAAATGGAAAAATGTCAGTATCAGAAATAGAAATATACAATGAAAAAATATTACCAAAGCCATTTAATAATATGATGGAAGCATTTGTTAATGGTATGGATGATACAAATTCAACATTTAAAGCAATGAAAGAGCATTTTGATGGAAAAACTACTTATGAAAAATCATGTAATATATCATTTTCATCTGAAAGAAAATGGAGTTCAATATCATTTAAAAAAGAAGGGTCAATTATAGTTGGAGCACCAGAAAAATTATTTGCAAAAAGTGATGACGAGATGCCAGAAAAAATAGTAGAGTTACAAAAAAATGGAAAAAGAGTATTAGGAGTAGCGTATTCAAAAGAAGAAATATCAGAAGATAGGCTGTCTAATTTAGAAGTAGTAGCTATTATAACGTTAGAAGACCCCTTAAGAAAAAATGCTAAAGAGATGTTAGGATATTTCAAAAACCAAGGAATAGATGTAAAAATTATATCTGGTGATAATCCTTTAACAGTTTCTAACATAGCTAAAAGAGCAGGTTTAAAAGATTATGAATCATATATAGATTTATCTACAATAAGTACTGATGCAGAAATTGTTAATTTAGTTGATAGATATAGTATTTTTGCAAGGGTATTACCACATCAAAAAAGTATAATAATAAAAGCTTTACAGGCCAAAGGACATAAAGTAGCTATGACAGGAGATGGAGTAAATGATGTTATTGCACTTCGTGAATCAGATTGTAGTATAACATTACCAGATGCAAGTGATGCAGCAAAACAAGTTTCAAAAATTGTATTGTTAAATCCAGATTTTAGTGTGTTAAAAGATGTACTAATGGAAGGAAGAAGGGTTGTAAATAATATAACTAAAGTAGCTAGAATATTTTTCATAAAAACTATTTATTCAGTATTACTATCATTATTGTGTATTATAACAAATATGGAATTCCCATTTATACCTATACAGATAACATTAATAGATTTAATAATAGAAGGTTACACATCTTTCTTCATAACATTTGAAAAGAACAAAACACCGGTGACAGGTTCTTTTTTAGTGAAAGCACTCACAAATGCTTTACCATTTGCAATTGCAATTATTTTTAATATAATTACATTAACAATATCAGGAAAAATAATACAAATACCACAAAATCAACTAACAACAATGATGTATATTTTAATAGGATTTGTTAGTATTTTAGCAGTTGAAGAAGTTTGTAAACCATTTAATAAAATGCGTATATTTTTGTTTACTACAACAACAATAGGATTTTTTGTACTAGCATTGATATGCCATAATTTACTAAAACTATCAGCTTTAACAGGAGCAGAAATTATAGTGGTTATAGTTTTAGCAATAATTAGTTATTTAACCATACATATAAAAAGAAAAGTATATAAAAATAAACAAATTGTTTAAAAATTTAAAGTTAAGGGCAAAATATTTTGCTCTTATTATATTTTGTATGTTATAATATATAATATTAAAATTTAATTAACTATAATTATTTTCTAACATGAATAATGTTTTTAGAAAGGAATTAGATTAAATATGGAAGAAGTAATTGAAATACCAGGCATGGGGATTATAAAATTTGAACAACTTAAAGACGAAAATAAAAAAGAAAAAAATAATCCTATAAAAATGTCTAAGTATATAGAAACAATAAAATACGAAGAACTAAAGAACTTGATAAAAAATGATTATATAATGTCACTTTTGAAAAAAAGGCCAAAAGTAAGAATATATGAGACTTCTCCAATTAATCTAATAAGCCAATATAGATATGATGTTTTTATAAAATACTATTATGTAAAATCATATATAGAAAATAAAAATTATGATTTAGCCAAAGAAATATATTTAGAACATATAAAGAGTTTTAACAATTTTTTAGAACCAGATGGAAATAAAAAAGGAAAAGAAGAATTTATAAATAAATTTAACAACTTAATTAACAGCATAAAACAAACAGGAACAAATAAAACTATTATACCGATAACAAAAAATGGAGAAATTATTGATGGTGCACATAGATTATCAATAGATTTATACTTTAATAAAAGAATACGATTTGCAATATTTGATTTACTTGATGCTAATTATGGAAAAGAATTTTTTATTAAAAGAGGATTTAATGAAAAATATATAAAGATAATAGAAAAGGAAGTAGTGAAAAAAATAAAATGAAAAAACAAACATATTCAAAAATATTTGTAATATTATTTGGCATTAATATTACATTTTTATTAATATCAAATATTATTACAGTTAAAACTATAAATGTATTTGGACTAATATTTACAGCAGCAGATATGTTATTCCCAATAACATATATTTTAAATGATATATTTACAGAAGTGTATGGATTTAACAAAGCAAAATTAGTAATATGGTTGTCATTTTTTTGTAATTTAGTAATGGTAACAATATTTGGAGTTTCAATATGGCTTCCAGCAGATGAATCATTTACATTGCAAAATGATTTTGTAAATATCTTAGGAAGTACACCACGAATATTAATTGCATCATTTATATCATTTTTAGTAGGAAATTTTACGAATGCAATGGTTTTATCTAAAATAAAAATAAAAACAAAAGGAAAATATTTAGCTCTAAGAACTATTGTTTCAACTTTAATAGGAGAAGGTCTAGATACGATATTATTTGTTCCTATAGTATTTATTGGTGTTTTAAATCTACAAGAAATATTTAGTTTAATACTAAATATTTATGTATTAAAAGTTTTAGTAGAAGTAGTATTAACTCCTATAACATATAAAGTAGTTAATTTGATAAAGAAAAATGAAGAAATAGATACTTTTGATAATGAAATAAAATATAAGATTTTTTAAAAATTATGTCAAAGTAGATATTGTTTATTAAAAGTGAGCACAGAAATGCAATATAATAAATGATAAGCAAAAATAAATAACATATAATAAACATGTAAAGAAAGGAAAAAGCAAAAAATGAAAATATATTATGCAGCACCATTATTTAATGATATGGAATTAAAAAGAAATTCAGAAATGAAAAAATGGTTAGAAAGTAAGGGATATGAAGTTTATTTACCACAAGATGAATCAGGATTATCATATGAAATGATGAACGAAAATAATAAATTAGAGATAAACAAAAAAATATTTGAAGGAGATGTGGAATGTATAAAAAATTCAGATTTATTAATTTTTGATTTAAATGGTAGAGTTCCAGATGAGGGCGGATGTGTAGAACTTGGTATGGCGTATGCTTGGGGAATAAAAGCTATTGGATTTAAAACAGACACAAGGGCATTAGACTATACAGGAGATGATAATTTAATGATTAGTGGGTGTTTGGATTTTAAGATAGCAAAGAACTTAGAAGAACTAGAAAAAATGCTAAAAGATATAGAGAATTAGAAACTAAAAAGTTAGGAAAGGGGAAAAGAATGGGAAGAATTATTGTAATAGATGGAACTTCAAATGCTGGGAAAACTACATTATGTAATAATTTAGCACAAAATATGGAAGATATTATAGTTATTCCAGGTGCTAGTCAATTTGCAAAGAAGCATCCTGAAAAATATCCTAAGATTCCACCTATACCTAAAACTTTAAAAGAAGAAAAAGAAAATCAAATATTTTTCTTTGAATTAGAATATGATAGATTAAAAGAAGCAAATAACTTATCTAAAGGAAACAAAACGGTAGTTATGGATAGAAGTGTACTAGAAATTTTATCTGTTGCATATTCATTTAACGATATCAATATATGGTCAGGAATTTATGATAATGCTGAAGAATTATATAATAAATTTGTACAAAAAGTGCAAGAACAAAAAATAAATTTTCCAGATAAACATATATGGCTTCAAGCTGAACATAAAGAGATTGTAAAAAGAAATAGAATTAGACAAATCGAATTAGGACAAGAATTATCTCAGGAAGATTGGATTAGTAAAGAATTAATTGATAAACAAATAGAATTCTTTGGTATAATTGCAGAACAAAATAGAGACAAATTTTTGCATATTGATACAAATCAAAAAAGTAAAGAAGAAGTAATGAAGGAAGCAAAAATATTGTTAAATTTAAGAGAAAAAGAAAGGGATATAGCAGATGATTGATTTGCATGTACATACAACAAATTCTGATGGCACATGGACAACAAAAGAAATGTTAGAAAAAGCAGAAAAAATGGGACTAGAAGTTTTTTCAATTACAGACCATGATACAGCTAAATCTTATATTGAAATTGAACAAAATCCAGAATTAAAAGAAATTTATAAAGGCAAATTAATACAAGGAGTAGAATTAAATTGTACATATAATGGTATAAAAATAGAAATATTAGCATACGGTTTTGAGGTAAAACCAATTCAAAACTTTTTGGAAAACTACTATACTCCAGAAAAAAACAAAATGAGATTAATCGAAGAATTTAATGAGTTAGTTCAATTATGCAGAAAAAATAGAATAAAAATAGAAGATAATTTAAAATATAATCCAGATTGTGAATATCCAGTAGATGTAATATATGATAGTATAGTAAAATGCAAAGAAAATAAAAAGCTATTCAGAGAAAAAGAATGGGAAAGCAAAGAAAACTTTTTTAGAACCTGCACAATAGATAAAAAGTTTCCGTTATATAGAGATTTTTCAAAACAAATGCCAACATTAGAATTTTTTAATAAATTAATACATAAGTATAATGGAAAAATCTTTTTAGCACATTTATATAAATATAAATTAGACAATTATATAAATTTACTTGATGAAATAACTAAAAAAAATTTGATAGATGGAATAGAAGTTTATCATAGCTCGTTTACAAAAGAGCAAATGGAATTTTTAAAATTATACTGTAAAGATAATAATTTATTAATGTCAGGAGGTTCAGACTGTCACGGAGAAAGAAAAAAGGATAGAAAATTAGGAACAGGATATGATAATTTAAATATTAGTAAAGATATTATAAAAAACTGGCATATATAATTGATGGTTCGTGTTGAATATTTAATTATTTATTATTAATTAGCATAAATAGAATAATTCATTTTAATATACTAAAATAATTTGATTTAAAAGCTTTTGTATTCAAAGATTTTTTGTTATCTCAATTTAGAAAATATAAATATATTTAAATATTTTCTAAATGTACTCACAATTCGTGAAAATTATTAAATACAAAAGCTTTTTATATTGATATAGATAATTCTAAATTACTAGCAATAAAATATTTAGCGTTCTGTTTTAACTTTTTCTTTTAAAAAGAAAGAGTATAAAGGTCCTAATCCTGTAAACAAAACGGCAAATGCGAGAGAAAAGTAATTTTTTATATATTTACTAAATCTTTTTACATTTACTACAATTAAATTTAACATATAATTTGTAAACACAAAAATTAAATAAGTAACTAAAGCTAATATTAGCATTTTTAAATTCTGTATAAAAATAGGATATATAAAGCTAAAAATTAAAAATATAGGCATAAATAACCACACTAATGAAGCTCTGAATTCGTGAATTAGCCATAAAAATCCTTTTGAGGTTATTTTATAACTGTTTTTAATATCTTTAAAAATATTGAAATGATTAAAAGCAGTTTTAAACCATACAGCATTTTGAATTATTTGAGTAGTAAGTTTTGTTGGATTTTCAGCATTATCTAAAGAATATAGTGGTAAAATATGTTCAGAATTATTAAACAATAAACCTGTAAGAAAAATGTCTTCACACCAAAAGTTAGTATTAAATCCATTTATATTATTAATATAATCAGCTCTAATAGTTAATCCATGTCCTACAACGTGTGAATATAATAATGGTGAAACTTTATTATTTATAATACCATTTCTAATCTCAAATGCAGTTTGATATATAGAAAAACCTTTCATAATAAAGTTTTGGTTATTATAATTTGAAAAATAATTACTATATTGTTGAATAATTTTTGGAAATTTATTATTATTTATTACGGTATTAATTTCTGTAAAGGTAGAAAAATCAGGATTACTATCAGCATTGTAGATAGAAAAATATATTCTATCTTGCGGAAATTTAGAATTTTTTAAAATTGTTTGAATCCCGTAATTTAATTGGTCAGCCATCATACCAGAAATATTAGGATAATGGATAATGTTAAAGTTTTTAGAATTAAAAAACTCTAAATTATTCAAATAATCATATGTAGAAATTTTAGAAGAAGATTTTATATTTGAATCTTCTTTTTGTGTAGTTATAACATATACATTAATATTGGGAAATTTATTAATAATGTGTCGAAAATGTTTCAATGTTTGTTCTATAATTTTTGTTTCTTCAAAACAAGGAATAAGTATATTCAACTCGTATGCCTGCCTGTTACAAATATTTGATTTAGAATTATGATTTCTTTTTATTCTAAATATTATAAATTTAAGTAAGTTATATAAAATAGTTAGTATTTCTATAAATATTATTAAATAAAATAAATATAACATATTTTCCCCTTTTCACTTTTTACTATAAATAATATAAGATATTTTATTCAAAAAAGCAAGAAGAAATTAGAACAAATCGGAAAGCCCTTAAATTAGCATAATTTTAATCTTTCTCTTAGGCTTTCCGTTAATTTGTTCGTGTGCCAATTTTACGTTAGTAAAATTGTGTACAATAGGGTTTTATATATTAGAAAGTCAGCATGACTTTCCTAATATATAAAAAAATTCCCTTCAGCATAACTGAAGGGAGAAAATTAATTTACTCTAGAAGCTAACATTCGTTTAAATTCTTCTTGTAATTTTTTATCAAGTGAATTAAATTTGCCAATAAGCCTTTTATTATAATCACTAATAAAAAATGCAATGTCAGAAGTTGTAATATTATCCAGTTTAATAAAATTGTGAACAGCAAAATCATATGCTGCAAAAAAATCATAAGCTCTGGAACGTTCAGCAGATCTTGTTTTAGTATTTGTAAGACTTAAAGCATTACCATAACTATAGTTGTAACCAACATAAGGAATTGTTACAACATATTTAGAACTTGCTATTAGTAATGGAATTAAAGCAACATCTTCGTAGCATTTTAAATCAGGTACGAATAATAAATTAGTAAAAACAGTTTTTCTGAAGCAGAACAACCAATATACAGCATATTTTTTTCCAGATACAGACCAACTTTTTAAAGCATCAAGACCACTAAGCAATTCCTTAGTATTAAAAAAATTGTATCTTTGATGATCTTTATTAATATTATCATTAACAATTTCACATTGATAACGAATAACATCTAGGTGACATTCGAAAGAAGATATTGTATTGTACAATTCGTATAATAGTCCAGAGTTAATAGAATCATCTGAATCAACAAAAATTAGATATTCACCTTGAGCAAGTGAAATTCCCCTTCTTCTAGAAATTCCAACACCACTATTAGAAAAAGTAAAAACGCGGATGTTAGAAAATTTAGAAGAATATTCTTCTAAGATATCTCCAGTTTCATCTGTAGAACCGTCATTAATGACAAGAACTTCAAAATCAGAAAATGTTTGATTTAATATACTATCAAGACATTTCCGAATATTTTTAGCTGCATTAAACGTAGGTATAATAATACTGAACAACATAAACTCGTCCTCCTTTTATAATGCAAAATTTTGCAGTTTATAATGACACAAAAAGTTTAAAAGATTATATTAATAAAAGACAAATATGTCAAGTAATATTGAAAAAAAAAGGATGATGTTGTATATTATAAATTATATAAAATACAAGGAGAGAAGAATATGAAGTACAGAGAATTAATAAATAAGATGACATTAGAAGAAAAAGCAATGTTATGTGTTGGAGGAGATTATTGGAATAGTAAAGCAATTGAAAGATTATCAATTCCAAGTATAAAAATGTCTGATGGACCACACGGACTGAGAGTACAAAAAACTAAAGCAGATAATTTAGGTATAAATAAAAGTGAAGTTTCAACATGCTTTCCAAGTGGAGCTACTTTAGCAAACTCTTGGAATAAAGAACTTGCGTATGAAATGGGAAAAACAATAGGAAAAGAAGCTGCATGTGAAGATGTAAATATAGTTTTAGGACCAGGAGTAAATATAAAAAGAAGTCCTTTATGTGGAAGAAATTTTGAATATTTTTCAGAAGATCCAATTTTAAGTGGAAAAATAGGTGCTGAATATGTAAAAGGGATGCAAACTGAAGGTGTTGGAGCTTGTGTAAAACATTTTGCAGCTAACAACCAAGAAAATAGAAGAAGAACTATTAATACTGTACTAGATGAAAGAACATTAAGAGAAATTTATTTAAAACCGTTTGAAATAATTGTAAAAGAAGCGAAGCCTTGGTCAATAATGAGTGCATATAACAAAGTAAATGGGAAATATTGTACAGAAAATAAAATGTTAATAGATATTTTAAAAAAAGAATGGAATTTTGATGGTATAGTAATAACAGACTGGGGAGCTGAAAACGATAGAGTAGAAGGTTTATTAGCAGGTAATGAATTAGAGATGCCAGGAGGAAGAGGTAATGGCATAGAAGAAATAATACAAGCTGTAAATTCTGGAAAAGTAAAAGAAAAATATTTAGATGAAATTGTAGATAGAATTTTAAATGTAATTTTTATGTCAAAGAAAAAAGAAAATATTAACAATTATAATCAAGAAAAGCACCATGAAATGGCTAGAAAAATAGCAGAAGATTCTATTGTTCTACTAAAAAATGACAAAAATATATTACCAATAAATAAACAAAAGATTGCAGTGATTGGAGATATGGCAAAAAATCCTAGATATCAAGGAGCAGGAAGTTCTACAATAAATCCATATAAAATAGAAAATATATATGATTGCTTAAAAGAAAAAAATATAAAATTTGATTATGCAAAAGGATATAACAGAGTAGAACAAAGCTATGAAGAAGAAGCAGATTTACAAAAAGAAGCAATAGAGTTAGCAAAGAAAAATGACATTGTTTTAATATGTGTAGGACTTACAGAAAATTATGAATCAGAAGGTATGGATAGAACAATATTAGATATTTCAAAAAATCAAAATGAATTAATAAACAAAATATGTGAAGTTAATGAAAATGTAGTAATTGTTTTATCAAATGGTTCACCAATTTGTATGCCTTGGATAAATAAAGTTAAAGGAATAATTACAGGATATTTAGGTGGAGAAGCAGGAGCAAGTGCAATGGTAAATTGTTTATTTGGAGATATAAATCCAAGTGGAAAATTATCAGAAACGTATCCATTAAAATTAGAAGATACACCATGCTTTAAAAACTTTCCTGGATCTGAATTAAGTGTTGAATATAAAGAAAGTATTTATGTTGGATATAGATATTATGACAAAGTAAATAAAAAAGTATTATTTCCTTTTGGATATGGCATGAGTTATACACAATTTAAATATAGAAATTTAAATATTAAAGATGAAAAAGATAGAATTGAGATAGAATTTTATTTAAAAAATATAGGAAATAAAAAAGGAAAAGAAATTGCACAAATATATGTAGGAAAAAAAGAACCTAAAATATTTAGACCTATAAAAGAATTAAAAGATTTTGTAAAAATAGAATTAGATGTAGGAGAAGAAAGAAAAGTAAATCTTTCTTTAAATAAAGAAGATTTATCATATTTTAATCCTGAAACTAGAAAATGGTCGATAGAACAAGGAATATATAATATTTTTATAGGAAGCTCAAGTGAAAACATAGAATTACAAAAAGAAATATATATTCTATCAGAAGATAAAAATATAAATAAAGAATATCCACAAGTATATTATAAAGGAGACATTCAAAATGTTAATGATAAAGATTTTGAGTGTATATTAAATTCAAAAATACCAGATAGAGTTCTAAATATAAAAGATGTAACACAAGAAAATACATTAGAACAAATAAAAAATACTAAAATAGGAGCATATATTTATTCAAAAGAAATGGAAAAAATGCAAAAACTACTTAAAGAACAAAATGTAAATAAGGCAACAAAAGTGATGATGGATTTACAAAAGCCATTAAAGAAATTTTATGAGAAAAAAAGTAGCGGATATACAAAAGAAATGGTAGAAGAATTGTTAAATAAAGCAAAAACTAATTCAGAAGATTTTAAATGTGAATTTGTAAAAAAATACACAGATGAATAGTTTTATTAAGAAACCTAAAATTGGAGAGTATAAATGGAATATATTATTAGAGAAATTGAAAGTAAAGACAATAAACAAATAGAAAATGTGATTAGAACTTGTTTAATTGAATTCGGAGCAAATCATGAAGGAACTGCTTGGACTGACCCAGACTTAGGAAGGTTTTCTGAAATATATAATACAGAAGGAAATAAATATTGGGTAGCAGAAAATAAAGAAGGAAAAATAATTGGTGGAGTAGGAATTGGGAATTTAGAAGGAACAAACGAAATATGCGAATTGCAAAAAATGTATTGCTTACAAGAAATAAGAGGAACAGGAGTAGCTCATGAACTTATAAAAACAGCATTAAACTATGCAAAAAAATATTACAATAAGTGCTATTTAGAAACACTAGACAATATGATTGCTGCACAGAAATGTTATGAAAACTATGGATTTGTTAGAATTGACAAACCAGTAGTAAAAACAGAACATTTTGCTTGTGATGTTAGATATATAAAAGAATTAAATAAATAGGAGATTATAAATGTTACAAATAAAAAATGTTAATAAACAATATAAAACAGGAGAATTAATACAAACAGCTTTAGATGATGTAAGTTTAAACTTAAGGAATAATGAATTTATTGCAATTCTTGGGCCAAGTGGTTCTGGGAAAACAACACTTTTAAACATTATTGGAGGCTTGGACCGTTATGATAAAGGTGATTTGATAATAAATGGAATTTCTACTAAAAAATATAAAGATAGAGACTGGGATTCTTATCGTAATCATACAATAGGATTTGTATTCCAAAGTTATAATTTAATACCACATCAAACCATTTTAGCAAATGTAGAACTAGCTTTAACTATATCAGGTGTGCCAAAAAATAAGAGAAAACAAAAAGCTATAAAAGCACTTGAACAAGTAGGATTAGCAAAACAAATATATAAAAAGCCAAATCAGCTATCTGGAGGGCAAATGCAAAGAGTTGCTATTGCAAGAGCATTAGTAAATGATCCAGATATTGTGCTTGCTGATGAACCGACTGGGGCATTAGATAGTGATACAAGTATTCAAGTTATGGAGTTATTAAAAGAAGTTGCAAAAGACCGATTAGTAGTAATGGTAACACATAATCCAGAACTTGCAGAAAATTATGCTACACGAATTGTAAACATTAAAGATGGAAAAATTCTTTCAGATACTAATCCATACATAATAGACAAAGAAGAAAAAATACAACCAATACATAAAAATTTAGGAAAAACAACAATGTCTTTCTTAACTTCATTAGCTTTAAGCTTTAACAATTTAAAAACTAAAAAAGGAAGAACAATTTTAACATCTTTTGCAGGTTCAATTGGTATTATTGGAATAGCTCTTATTCTATCTTTATTAAATGGTGCTAATATGTATATCAAATCAGTGGAAGAAGATACACTATCAGAATATCCAATACAAATACAAAGCACAGGAATTGATGTTAGTTCATTACTTGTGGGAACAAATAATGAAGAAGAAAAACAAAAAACGGGAGATATTAATGTTAGTAAAAGGATAACTAATATGTTTTCTAAAATAGGGTCAAATGATTTAGTAACATTAAAAAAATATTTAGAAAGTAACGAAAGCAATATTAGAGAATATGCAAAAGCTGTTGAATATTCTTATAATATTACACCAATTATTTACAGTAGTGATACAGAAAATATAAGGAAAGTAAATCCAGATACTACTTTTTCAAGTTTAGGAATGGGAGCAGGAGCTTCTAGCAATAGTATGATGTCTAACATGATGAGTACAAATGTATTTTTTGAAATGCCAAAAGATAGCAACTTATACGAAAGTCAATATGATATAAAAGCAGGAAAATGGCCTACAAATTATAATGAATGTGTCTTAGTTTTGACATCACAAGGAAATATTAGTGATTTTCTATTATATACATTAGGGTTAAGAGATTATAAAGAATTACAAAATATAGTTACTCAATTTTCAAATGGTGAAGATGTAGATACACCTGATAATTTAGGTTCATACACATATGATGATATTCTAGGAAAAAAGTTTAAATTAATTAATGTTAGTGACTGTTATGAGTATGATGGAGAGTATAAAGTTTGGCGTGATAAATCTGAAAATAAAGAATACATGAAAAATGTTGTAGTAAATGGAGAAGATTTAAAGATAGTTGGAATTGTAAAGCCAAAAGAAGGCGCAACAAGTACAATGCTTTCTAGTGGAATTTATTATCCAAATACTTTAACAAGTTATATTATAGAAAAAGCAAAAAATACTAAGATAGTACAAGACCAATTAGAAAATCCAGAAGTTAATGTATTTACAAGTAAAAAATTTGATGAACCTGAAAAAGAAAATGCTTTTGACATGAATTCATTGATTTCAATAGATACAAATGCTATTAAATCAGCTTTTAAAATAGACCAATCAAAAATAAAAGTTGATTTTGGAAATTTAAACAATGTATTAACACAAAATTCATTACCAGCCTTAAATATGAATGATATTTTAAGCAAAATTAAATTTTCGATGTCACAAGAAGATATAAAAAATATTATAATTGATTTTGCTAGAGGATATGAAGAATATGTAAAAAACAAGCCAGAAGCAAATATAAGTCAAATAACTAAACAATTAACAGAATATTTAAAATCAAAAGAAGCAAATGAATTAATAAACAAAAAAATCCAAGAATTTATCAAAGAAAATGGTAGTTTGACTATTACACAGAAACAATTAGAAGAACTGATGAGAGAAATTTTAGAAGGATATGAAAAACACGTAAATGATAATGAATTAGTAAGTGTAGAAGATTTAAATAAATATATTTTAGAATATATGAATTCAGAAGAAGCTAAAAAAATTATAACTAATAGCATATCTAAAATAATAACTTCTCAAAACTTAGAAAAACAAATAAATATTATAATGAAAGAATATATGCAAAATGTTATGGGAACATTTAGTAAAAGCTTGCAAAAGCAAATGACATCAAACATTCAAAAATTGAGTAAATCTTTAACAAATGCAATAAGCATAGACGAAAATGCTTTTATGGGAGCTTTTAAAATGAAAATGAATGACAAAGAATTAGCAGAACTATTTAATTCACTTATGTCTAAAGAAGATGTTACTTATGAAGGTAATTTGAAAAAACTAAATTATGCAAATCCTGACAATCCAAGTGAAATTAGTATTTACCCAAAAGATTTTGAAGGAAATAAAGCAATTACTAATTTATTAAATGACTATAATATACGTATGGAAGAAAGTGGTCAAGAAGATAAAGTAATTTCTTATGCTGACATGGTAGGTTCTTTAATGAGTTCAATAACAACTATTGTTGATACAATAAGCTATGTTCTAATTGCATTTGTGGCAATATCATTAGTTGTTTCTTCTATAATGATAGGCGTTATTACTTATATTAGTGTATTAGAACGAAAAAAAGAAATAGGAATTCTAAGAGCAATGGGAGCATCTAAACAAAATATATCTCAAGTATTTAATGCTGAAACTATTATTATAGGTGGACTTGCAGGAATAATTGGAATAGGAATTACTTTAATTTTAATAATTCCTATAAATAAAATTATTGCAATATTATCAAATGGAGTAAATATTAAAGCATCATTACCATTTATAGCCGGAATTATTTTAATTGTTTTAAGTGTAGTTTTAACTTTAATAGGAGGAATTATTCCATCTAAAAAAGCTGCAAAAGAAGATGCAGTATTAGCACTAAGAAGTGAATAATAAAAAACATTTATACAATACGAATAAAAATTTATTTAAATAATGGCATAGCAGTTAATAAATATTAGAATAATTATTAAATTACTTTATATGAAAATATAGAGTAATTTTTCTTTTTATGATATTATAACATTAATTAGTAAGATATAGTTTAGATAGGGAGATAGTATAATGAAAAATATCTTTGAAAAATTAAGAAAAAATGCATTATTATATACGATTATATATGTATGTATTTTGATAACGACAGATTCAATTTTAAATATTTTTAATATGAATTACAGAGAATGGGTACTTATATTGTCATTTATCTTAATTGCTATAGGATTTATTATTGCAATAATCCAATTAATTTGCAAAATAAATAATAAAATTATAAAAATATTAACAAGTATAGTATTTATAATTATATTAATACCTTGTGCTTTTTATACTTTTATTTTTTGCTCGATAGGATACGAGGAAGAACATGTTGTTATAAAAGACGGCAAAAAAATGGTTGCATATGTACATGGATTTATGGAGACATATGTTAGATATTATGATTATAAGAGTTTTCTTACAAAAGGTAAGGAACTTAGAATTGAAGAATATTATGGTGAAGGCGGATTTGATCCAATAGAAAATAAACATGGCTATAATTATCCTGTTATAAGTGCAAAATATTATGACGAAAATGGTAATATTATAAATACAATTGATAACACAAGTAACAAAGCAGATAAACAGTTTAATAATTCTGAAAATGGACTGCAAGATATAACTGATAAAGTAATAAATAGTGAATCGTATTTTTCTGGAATAGTAAATAATATAGATGAAAATAATATATATTTTTCTAATAATGAATATTGTATAAATAAAAATGATTTTAATTATATAAATGGAAGAACAAATGAAGAAATGAATTTTAATGATATAAAAGTTGGCTATTATATAGATACATATACATATTCAAAATCAAATGTAATTAGTATATTAAGTAATATAAAAGGAGAAGAATTAAGACGTGAACTAATTAAAAACTTTTCGTTGGAAAAACCAATTTATACAACAGTTTCTCCAGTAGGAATAAATATGGAAATAATAAATAAAAATAAAGCAATATTAACTATAACATTTGACGACTTATTACCGAACTATAACGTAGACAGCGAAAAATTTGAAATGAAAGTGGAAATTAATTCAAATACCGTAATAGAGTGTAAAGGTGGAATTAATAGTGTAGAACAATTAAAAGATGTAACATTAGATATTATAAAAATAAAATTAGATAAAAATACTATTAATAATGAAATACCTGCAGCTACATATTTTATGTCTAGTAATGGTAACTAAAAAGAAGGAGGGTCATAATAAATATTTGATTAAGTAATATAGATTATATTTTTATAATAAAAAAAGGAGATTTGGATAAAGTGAATGATACAATAATATATTTAGTGAGACATGCTGAAACTGTTGACGAAAATGGTGTTAGAAATACAAATGAAGATCCTCAAATCATTAATGAGAAAGAAATATTATCAGTAGAAGGAGAAGAACAAGCAAAAAAAATAAGTGAAAATGACGAATTGAAAAATTTAGATATTATATGGTCAAGTAGCTATACTAGAGCTAAGGCAACAGCCAAATATATTGCGAAAGCAAATAATTTGCCTTTTAATATGGATAACAACTTAAGCGAAAGAAAATTAGGAAATTTAAAAGAATTAGGAGAATTTATGAAGGATAAAAGTACAAGAGACCCTTCGCAAGAGCAACTGTTAGATAGAACATTTAGAACATCTGATGGAGAAAGTGCAGAACAAACAAGAGAAAGGATGAATAAATTTTTTGATAAAATACTTAAAGAATATGAAGGAAAAAGAATTGCAGTAATTAGTCATGGAGGTTCAATAAAGTTCTTTTTATTAAATTGGTGTACAGTAAATGAAAATGTTAAACTTGTCTATAACCAAAATACAATATTAAACATAAAATCACCATGTCTATTAAAGTTGACTTTTAGAAAAAATGAATTGATTAATTTAGAACAGATAGATTAATTGAAAGCTATAAAATGGATTTTATTATAATTTCGTTTTTTAGTTTTTACTTAAAAATGATGTAATTATCTATTTAGTACATTATTGGTAAGTAACAATGTCAATTATATACCAAAAAGTGGAGTGATTCAATAGATTTATAAATTTAAAAAGCTAGTATTTGTAATGCTTTCAGAGTTTTACAAACTGCTAGATGTGTAAAATATAGGAGTGATTATATTAATATGAATAAGAATGAAATTATTTTTGTAACACATAATACAGGAAAAATAAAATCAGCAGAAAAATATTTTAAAAATTTAAAATTTAGTACATTTAATTATGAATTAGAAGAAACAAGAAGTGATGATATAAAAGAAATAGCAACTGCAAAAGTAAAAGAGGCTTTTGAAATAGTAAAAAAACCTTGTATAGCTTTAGATACAGATTTTAGGATTGAAGAGTTAAATGGATTTCCTAGAGCATTTGTAAATTTTTCATTAGATACAATAGGAATAAATGGAATTTTAAAACTAATGGAAGGAAAAGAAAACAGAAAATGTGCATTTAATGAGTGTTTAGCTTATCATGATGGGAAAGATATTCATTATTTTTATGGAAAACATCCTGGAAACTTATCAGAAAAAATACAAGGATTAGACAGAGAAGAAAAATGGTCGGATTTATGGTATATATTTAAGCCAAAAGGATTTAATAAAACATTAGCTGAAATGGATTTAGAAGAAAGAGAAAATAGAAGAAAAATTGATGGGTCAGTACAAGCGATGCAGGAATTTGCAAAATGGTATGAAAACCAATAATCATCCATACAAATTACATGTAGGCTTATATAATATTGCTATTGGTAAAGTTTGTGCTAGGATTACAGCAGTAAAAATGAAAGATGATATGCAGTATAATGCCGAGTTTGGAGAAATTACAAGATAAAATTTCACAATGAAGATAAATGTTTTTAGATATCGATGAGAGGGAACTTATTTAATTTTGCACAAAGCATAAATTTTATAAAAAAACTACACAAAAAATAAAAAATGTGATATAATTCAAATGACTTTTTTAAGTGATATAACATTAAATAAGAAGGAGGAATTAACAATGTCAGGACATTCAAAATGGCACAACATACAAGCCAAAAAAGGAAAAGCTGATGCAGCAAGAGGAAAAGTATTTACTAAATTAGGACGAGAACTATTAATTGCAGTAAAAGAAGGTGGACCAGACCCAGCAGGAAATTCAAAATTAAAAAATGTAATTGCTAAATGTAAAGCAGCTAATATGCCAAATGATACAATAAATAATGCGATAAAAAAAGCATCAAGTAGTAATGAAAATTATGAAGAAATAGTATATGAAGGATATGGACCAAATGGAGTAGCTGTTATAGTTGAAGCATCTACAGATAATAAAAACAGAACAGCAGCAGATGTTAGACATGTTTTTGATAAAGCAGGAGGAAACTTAGGAACAACAGGATGTGTATCATATATGTTTAACAAAAAAGGTGTAATTATTATAGAAAAAGAAACTTCAAAAATGAATGAAGAAGAATTAATGATGCTTGCATTAGATGCAGGAGCAGAAGATTTTGAAACTTCAGAAGAAATATATGAAATCACAACAGAGCCAGAAAACTTTACAGCTGTTCGTGAAAAATTAGAAGAAGAAGGATTTGAATTCTTAGAAGCAGATATTCAAATGATACCATCAACAACAGTTAGCCTTGATGAAAAAGGAACTGAAAAAATGGAAAGACTTATTGAAAAACTTGAAGAATTAGATGATGTTGCAAATATATATCATAACTGGGAAGAATAATTTTTTAAATGCAATAAAATAAAAAAAGAATTACAATTTTTCTTGGCGAAATGAATACCGCTAGGAAGGAATGAGAGTAAATATGAATCAAAAGAAAAATAAGTTATTAGTTATTTTAATCATAATTGTTTCTATTATAATTGTATTATCAGGAATAGGAATAGTGTATGTAGCAACAGATTTATTTAAAAGTAATAAAAATTTATTTATTAAATATGTGACACAAATTTCAAATAAAGAAGATGGATTTATTAATAATGATTTAAAAACATATTTAGCTCAAAAGAAAGAAAAAACTTATACTAATAAAAGTGATTTCAGAGTAACTGCTAATTCAAGTTCTGATAATCAAAAATTGGAAAATGTTAATAAATTTACAATTACTTCTGAAGGAAAAATAGATAATCCTAATCAAAAAAGTGAACAAAATATAAGTATTAATTATTCAAATGACGTGAAATTACCATTTATTTATAAAAGCATAGAAAATGAATATGGAATTAAATCAGATTATTTGTCTCCTAAATATATAGTTTTTAATAGGGATAATACAAATGTTATTGAAAACAAACAAAAAAATTCTCAAAATGAAATTCAAAACAGTTCTAATATTGGTTCTACAATTGAAAACTTAATGAAAAATCCATTTTCAGAAGAAGATATGAATAGAATAAAAAATAATTATTCAGTAATAATAAATCAAATAAGTGAAGACAAATTTTCTAAGCTAAGTGATTCAAATGGTACAGGATACAAACTAGAATTAGTAGGGGACGATATAAAAAATACATTAATACAAATATTAGAAACACTTAGTAATGATGAAGAAACCTTAAATAAAATAAATGAATATTTAAAGGCACAAAAAAATTCTATTAAAATTACGAAAAAGCAAATAGAAGAAGCAATTACTAATTTAACTAGTAATATTGATATGCAAAATGAAAGTTTTAGTATTATAGTATATAAAGATGGTGGAAAAACTAAAAAAATAGTAATATCAACAAATAACTTTAATTTGGATATACAAAAATTATCAGATAAAAATAAAGCAGAATATGATATTACAATGAATTCTATATATAATGATGAAAATATGAAAATAACTATTAAAGTAGTCTTTGAAGGACTAAACTTAAATGGAGAAATAAAAGAAAATTATCAATTAGGAATAGAAAATTCAGAAAACACATATGTTTATGAAATAGCAAATAATGTTCAATTTACATCAGAAGCAAATATGGAAGAATTTACATCTGATAATAGTTTAATATTAAGCCAATATGAACCAGAAGCAGTAACATCGTTTTTAGAACAAGTAAATCAAAGAATAAAAGAAGTAAATGCTATGCATATATCAAAATTAGGAATATCTGAAAATGAAAATCCGATTTATTATTTAGTACCATCATTAGGTAGCTATTCAGAATTAATAAAAAATATAAATGGCTCAAAAGTAAGTGAAGAAGATGTAAATACATTTAACAAAAAGTTTGAAGTTTATCAAAGTACAAACTTACAAGGAGTTACAGTAAAAGGATTATTAACTACGATAGGACTAAATAATGAAAATACAGAAAATAGACAAATAAAAGAAATAAACTTTAATGGTGAAGAATATGAAGCAAGTATTCAAAACATAGCATTCTTAAAAGAAGATATAAAAACAGATGCATATTATAGGGTAGAATTTGAAAAAGACCAAGAAACAGGAATTATATATAGAGCAGTAATAAATCCTAAATAAAAAGTTCTAATTAAATAAAAGAAAGCATATATTATATAGTATATGCTTTTTTTGATGTCCACTTTGGACCTGTCCCCAATTAGACATCAGAACGGAGGATAAAATGAATAATTTAGAAGAATTGTATAGGTATTTTCCTTCTAATATTTATAATTTACTGAAATCTACAGCAATACAAAATTCTAAAATTGAACAAGAATTACAAGAGATAAGAATAAGAGTTAATAAACCAATAATATTGAAATTAAGAAAATTAGAAGTTGGAATAGAATATGAAATAAGCCAAACAGAGATATTGCAAATAGTAGAAAAACTATGTAATAACTCTATTTATGCGTATAAAAATCAAATGTGTGAAGGTTTTATAACCATAAAAGGAGGACATAGGGTAGGTCTTACAGGAAGTGCGGTAATGGATAATGGAAAGATTATAAATATAAAATATATAACAAGTTTGAATTTTAGAGTAGCAAGAGAAGTAGAAAATTGTAGTTACAGCATTTTAAATCAGGTTGTAGATGTAAAAAACGACACAATTAATAATACTTTAATAGTGTCTCCACCAGGAAAAGGAAAAACAACAATGTTAAGAGACTTGATAAAAAATATTAGTAATGGAATTCCAAAGATTAATTTTAGAGGAAGAAACTGTGGAGTAGTTGATGAAAGAGGAGAAATAGCTGCAATGTATCAAGGTATTCCTCAAAACAATGTAGGTATTAGAACAGATATTATAGAAAATATTTCAAAAGCTAAAGGAATGAAAATGTTGATTCGTTCTATGTCTCCAGAAGTAATTGCATGTGATGAAATAGGCTCAAAAGAAGATATACAGGCAATAAAAGAAGCTATGCTTTCAGGAGTTAAAGGGATTTTTACTATGCATGGAAGGAATTTAAATGATATAAAAGCAAATACATATATAAATGAACTTGTAGAAAATAAAACTATAGAAAAAATAATTTTTCTATAATAAATATTAATAAAAATGAATAAATTTATAAAATTGGTTCTAAATGAAAAAAGATGTGAATATAATATTAGAAATTATAAAGCAAAAAGAGAAATTTATTTAGAAAGGACAAGGTATATAAAATGCAAATGATAAAATACACAATTTTATTTTTTATACTTCTATCGTCAACATTAATAGGAAAATTTCTATCAAAAAAATATGTATATCGATTAGAAGAATTAGAAGAAATGAAAAATGCATTAAACATATTAAAAACAAAAATTAAGTTTACATATGAACCAATACCAGAAGTTTTTGAAGAAATTGCTAAAAATACTAATGAAAATATAAGCCAAATATTTACGTTAGCAAAAGAAAAAATGCAAAAAGAAAGTGCCAGTAGTGCTTGGGAAAAATCAATAGATGAAGTAGTATGCAATATGAAAGATGAAGATAAAAGAATATTAAAAACTTTATCAAAATTATTAGGACAAACAGATACGGAAGGTCAAATAAGTCAAATAGAAATAACAGAAAGTTTTTTAGAAAGCCAAATAAAGGAAGCGATAATATTAAGACAAAAGAACGAGAAATTATATACTAGGCTAGGAACAATTATGGGATTAACAATAGTTATAGTTTTAGCCTAATATAAGATTTCTGATTTTAAAAAGATAAAAATTAAATAACAGTGGATAAAGCTAGTTTTATCGTAAATAGGGGGAGTTATGGATATTAATTTATTATTCAAAATAGCAGCAATAGGAATTCTAGTGGCGGTTTTACATCAAGTATTGGTAAGAGCTGGCAGAGAAGACCAAGCAATGATGACAACTTTAGCTGGGCTAGTAATAGTTTTGACGATGGTTATTAAAGAAATTAGTGGATTATTTGATACAGTAAGAACTATTTTTAATTTATAATTTAATTCTTTTTTAGCAAAATAAGTGCTTTTTGAAAGGAATGATATAAAAATGGAAATAGTAAAAATTATTGGAATTGGCCTAGTTGCTGTAGTCATAATTATATTGTTAAAACAATATAAACCAGAATTTGCTATATATATAAGTATGCTTACAGGAATTTTAATTATTTTATTTGTAATAGATGATTTAGCAGGGATTATAAATTTACTTCAAACATTAGCAAATAAAGTATCTATAAATAATACATTTTTAATGCTACTGATTAAAATAACAGGTATTGCATTTTTATCAGAATTTGCAGTGAGTATATGCAAAGATGCAGGAGAAACAGCTATTGCAAGTAAAATGGAAATAGGAGCAAAAATTATCATAATATCTATGTCAATTCCAATAATATCTAGTTTGTTAGAAATCATACTAAAGATATTACCATAAAGGAGTACATATGAAAAAAAGAATATTAATAATAATCTTTATAATATCTTTAATAATACCTATAAATTATACATATGCAAATACTGAAGAAGAAACTATTGCAAGCCAGCAAGATGAATTTAAAATTGATGAATTTATAACAAAATCAAAAGAATATAGTGGAGAATTTTTTGATGAAATTGATATACAAGATTTATTAAATAGTGCAATAAAAGGTGAAGTGGATAATACAACTATAATAAAAAGAATAATAAATTTATTTCGGAGCAGAGGTAACATCTAATTTAAAAGCAATAGGAAGTATATTAGTAATAATTGTTATTCATGCCATTTTAAAGTCCATTGGCGAAAGCTTAGAGAATGATGGAATAACAAAACTAATATATTATGTTCAATATATTATGATTATAACGATTATAATGATGAACTTTTCAGATATTGTTAAATTAGTACAAGATACAGCAAGTAATTTAGTTGGATTTATGCAAATGTTAATACCACTATTAATAACGCTTATGGCATATACAGGGAGTATAACTACAAGTACAGTGTTAGAACCTATTATATTGTTTTTAGTTAATTTCGTAGGAAATATAATACAAACACTAATAATTCCACTTGTATTAGTATTTACAAGTTTAATAATAATATCTAAAATATCAGACCAAATTCATGTGGACAAGTTAGCTAAATTTTTAAAATCAGGTATTGTATGGTTTTTAGGAATTATACTAACTTTATTTGTAGGGATAGTTTCTTTAGAAGGAACTTTGTCAAGTAGCGTAGATGGAGTTACAGCAAAAACTACAAAAGCAGTAGTAAGTTCAGCTATACCAGTAGTTGGAAAAATACTAGGTGATGCTGTAGATACAGTTTTAGGATGTGGGATTATATTAAAAAATGCAGTAGGTATTATTGGAGTAATTATTATAATAGGAATTTGTATAATGCCAATTTTAAAACTTGCAATACTGACAATATCATATAAACTTATTGCAGTGGCAACACAGTCAATTTCAGATTCCAAAATAACGAATTTATTGGATGAAATAGGAGATATATTTAAGATATTTTTAGGGATTTTATGTGCAATAAGTTTTATGCTAATTATAGGAACAGCACTGATAGTTAAAATGTCAAATGGTGCAATGATGTATAGATAAAGGGGATTATAATGATTGAATTTTTAAGCTCATGGGCAAAAAGTTTAGGAGTAACGATTGTTATAGTATCAATATTTGAAATGTTGTTACCTAATAACAAAACAAAAAAATATATAAGAGTAATTTTGGGAATATTTATATTATTTAATATAATATCTCCGTTTATAAACGATAAAAATAAACTAAGTTTAACATCTATAGATATAGAGAATTACATAAATACTCAAAACGAAACTATAAACCAAACCAGTATGGATAATAGAATACAGGATTTATATGAACAAGAATTAGAAAAAAACATAATAGATAAAATTGAAAATCAAGGATATAAAGTAAATAAATGTAATGTAAGTGCAAATATAGTAAAAAATAGTGAAAATGAAGAAAATACAATAAATAAAATAACTTTAAAAATAGAAAAAGCTAAGAATCTTGAAACTGAAAATACTGGAGAACAAAATAAAATAACAGAAAATAAAATAGTAGCACAAATACAAAAAATAAAAGAAATAGATACAAGAATAAACAAAGAAAACACTGAAAGTGAGAAAAACGTTCAAGAGGAAAGTAATTCTACTAAAGTATCAAGGAGCGACATTCAAAATGTAAAAAAATTTTTGATAGAAGAATATGGGGTGAAAGAAAAATGTTTAGAGATAAATTGAAAAAGTTAATATCAAATGACGATGAAGAAGGACAAAGTGGAAATGATAAAAGAAAGATAGAAAACTTAGTATTTTTTGTTGTTATTTTAATAATTACAGTAGTAGCCATCAATTTAATATGGAATGGAAAAAAGGATACAAAACAGCAAGGTATTAATGATAGTTCAAAAAAACTGGCTACAAATGAAAATAATAATACAAATAATGAAACAATAAATTCAAACAATTTAGAAGAAAAACTAAAAAATATATTATCTAAGATACAAGGAGTTGGAAACGTTGAAGTATGTTTAAACTATTCAGAAAGCAGTGAAATAGTAGCAATGTATAACGAAAACTCAAAAGTAAGTACGACTGAAGAAAGCGATACATCTGGAGGAAATAGAAAAATACAAGAAACAGACACTCAAAAAGATATAATTTATCAAGAAGAAAATGGAAAAAAAACACCAATTACACAAAAAACAATTCAGCCTAAAATAGAAGGAGCAATAATTACAGCGACAGGAGTAAATAATGCAACAACAAAAAACAACATAATACAAGCAGTTGAAGCGGTTACAGGACTCGCTACACACAAAATACAAGTATTCGAAATGAATTAAAAATATAAACAAAAATAAAAGAAAGAAGGTATATATATGAAATTATTAAAGAAAAATCAAATTATTGTATATACAATAGCAGTATTGTTAATGGTTGCGGGATACTTGAATTATTCTACAAACCATAAACAGGCATTAGAAACAAGTAGTCAGGAAATAGAAAGCATAAACGAATATGCTAATGTGGGAGATGCAAGATTAGTAAGTAGTAATGATATAGCAGAAAATACAAATACTAGTACAAATAATAATACTAATACAGATAATATTAAAACAACGGCACCTACAACAGAAAATGCAACTAATGAAAACAAAAATAAAAATGAAACCAATACTAACTCTAAAGATATAACAACTCAAACTAGTAGTGAAGTTAGTGATGAATACTTTGTGAAATCAAAATTAGAAAGAGATACAATGTATTCACAAATGTTAGAAACATATGAAAAGGTATTAAACAGTAGTAACTCGTTAGAAACTCAAAAACAGTCAGCTACAAAAGAAATAACTAAAATAAATGAAACAAAAAATAGTATTATGGTTTGTGAAAACTTATTACAAACAAAAGGATTTTCTAATGCAGTAATTTTTGTGAATGGAGAAAGTATTAGCATAATAATAGGAACAAAAGAGTTAAAACCAGAAGAGGTCTCACAAATACAAAATATAATATCAAGAGAAATGAAAGCCAATATTGAAAATATACATATATCAACGAAATAAAAACAAAACTATTAAAATTTAATTAAAATAGTTGTAAAAAAAGGAAAAAATTGATATACTTATACAAGAATATAAGTATATCTTTTTTTAGTTACTAAAACAAAAAAGAATACAGTTAGGAGGAAATAACATGAGTGAAGAAAACAAAGTAAACCAAGAAGAAAAAGAAGAAATAGTAGAACTAGATGAAGAAATAAAAACAGACAGTGATGGAATAAAAATATCTGATGATGTAGTAGCAGTAATTGCTGGAGTTGCAGTATCAGAAGTTTCTGGAGTTGCTGGTATGGCAGGAAGTTTTGCAGGAGGAATTTCAGAAGTATTTAGTGGTAAAAAGAATCTTGCAAAAGGAATAAAAGCAGATATAGAAGATAACATCGCTAAAATAGATGTAAATATAATTGTTGAATATGGTTCAAGAATACCAGATGTTGCATTTGCAATTCAAAATAGAGTAAAAAAAGCAGTTGAAAGCATGACTGGATTAAAAGTAGAAGAAGTAAATGTAAATGTACAAGGAGTAAATACAGATACAGCTTCAAACACAAGCGAAAACAAAGAAGAAAACAAAAATGAAAATAAAGATGATTAATACATCTTATAACTGTAAAAATACAAAATAAAACAAAAGTAAAAATTAAAATTAAAGGAGAAATAAAAGAAATGAAAATTTTAGAAAAAATTGCGTTAATTATATATTCTAATATAATGTTAATATTATCAATAATAGTATGTTTATTAATATTCGGATGGCTAGATATGAGTATGGCTGGAGATTTTGTATATAAAATTTTAGTAGGAGAAACATCAAGCAAAATTGTACTTGGACTAAGCATAGCATTTATTTTACTTTCAATAAAATGTATATTCTTTGATTCAACATCAAAAGAACAAATAAAAGATAGACAAGGTGTTTTATTACAAAATGAAAGTGGAAAACTTTTAATTTCTAAAGAAACTATAGAAAATTTAGTAAATTCAGTAGCATTAAATTTTCCAAGTGCCGAAGATGTTACAACTAGAGTAGAATTAGATGAAGATAATAATGTAAAAGTATATGTTAATTTAATTATAAATTCAGATGCAATAATTAAAGATTTATCTTTAAACCTTCAAAATAAAATTAAAGAAAAAGTAAAAAAAGCAACAGATTTAGAAGTAAAAGAAGTTAATATAACAGTTAAAAAAGTTGCTGATAAAGAAAATGAAGAATAATTAGAGAAAGGAAGAAGAAGTATGACAGGATTTAAAGGCTTTTGGAATAATTATAAAGGTGCTATTATAGGTGTAGTAATTGCTGTACTAATTTTAATAACAAGATTACAGGATTTAATAATAGCAGCTATAGTATTAATTTTAGGAGCATTAATAGGGAATTATGTACAACAAAACAAAGATGATGTAAAAACAAAGCTTAAAAATTTTATAGATAAAATGTAGCAAAAAAAGAAATTAGAGAGGAAGTAAAATGAATCGTTCAGAAATAAGAGAGCAAGCTTTTAAACTAATGTATAGTTTAGAAATACAAAAAAATGAAAATTTAGAGGAACAGGTTGAACTATATTTAGAAAGTAATGACATTACGAATAAAAATGCGGTTGAATATTTAAAAGACGCAGTTTTAGGAGTAGAACAACATAAGGATACAATCTTAGAAAATATAGAGAAAAACTTAAAATCTGATTGGAAAATAGAACGTATTTCTAAAATAGACTTAGTTATATTAAAATTAGCAATATATGAAATTAAATATAAAGAGTTACCATATAAAGTTGTAATAAATGAAGCTGTAGAGTTAGCTAAGAAATATGGAGAAGATACTTCTAAAAATTTTGTTAATGGAATTTTAGCAAGTGTGGTTAAGGAGTAAAATATGAGATATGCAGATATGGCAATTACAGTATCTGATTTAAATAAATATATAAAAGATAAAGTTGCAAATGACGAATATTTAAACCAAGTTTTAGTAAAAGGTGAAATATCTAATTTTAAAAATCATTACACAGGACATATGTATTTTACTTTAAAAGATGAAAACTCTTTAATTAAATGTATATGTTTTAAGTCATATGCTCAAAAATTAACTTTCATGCCTAAAGATGGTATGAAAGTTATAGTTTTGGGAAGTGTATCGGTATTTGAAAGAGATGGAGTTTATCAAATATATGTGCAAATAATGGAAGAAGATGGCCTAGGAGATTTATATAAAAAATATCAGGAACTAAAAATAAAATTAGAAGCACAAGGATATTTTGATAATACACATAAGAAAAAAATACCTCTTATGCCTAAAGTAGTAGGAGTGTTAACTTCACAAACAGGTTCTGTAATTAGAGATATTATAAATGTTTCAACAAGAAGAAATCCAAATGTATATATTCGTTTATTACCTGTGCCTGTGCAAGGAGATGGAGCAGCTGAAAAAATTGCAGAAGGAATTGAATATATGAATAAAAATAAGTTGGCAGATGTACTCATTTTAGCTCGAGGAGGAGGTTCGTTAGAAGACTTATGGCCTTTTAATGAAGAAATAGTTGCACATAGTATATACAATTCTGAAATACCAATTATATCAGCAGTAGGTCATGAAACAGATTTTACGATAGCAGATTTTACAGCAGATTTAAGAGCACCTACACCATCAGCGGCAGCAGAGCTGGCGATTTCAGACGTATATGAAGTTAAAAGAAAAATAAATAGTTATCAAGATAGACTAAGAATGTCTTTAATAAAAAAAGTAGAAATTATGAAATTACGTTATGATAAATGTATGGCAAGTGTTGTATTTCGTGATCCATTAAGAAAAATTAACGATAACTATTTAAGAATAGATAATTATATCAAACAATTTGAAAACTTAATAAAAATAAGAATTGAAAAAGAAAGAAGTAATTACATAGAATTAATTTCTAAATTAGATGCTTTAAGTCCACTAAAAACTCTTTATAGAGGTTATTCAATAATAGAAAAAGATGGAAAAGTTGTAAAGAGTATAAACGAATTAGAGAAAGAACAAATTATAAATATAAGATTATCAGATGGTAATAAGCAGGCAGTAATAAAATAAAGGAGAATACATATGGAAAATAATTTTGAAAACCAAATGGAAAAATTGGAACAAATTGTAGCACAATTAGAAAAGGGAGATTTGAGTTTAGACGAATCAGTAACAAAATTTGAAGAAGGTATAAAGATTTCAAAAGAATGCAATAAAATTTTAGAAGATGCAGAAAAGAAAATTACTATATTAGTAAATGAAGATGGAGAAATAAAAGAAAAAGATTTTGAAGCAAAAGAATAAAAGAAAAAAGGGGAGAAAAAATGAACAGTTTTATGGCATTTATACAAAATAAATATATATATATACCATTTTTATTATGGTTTGGAATACAATTATTTAAAGTAATTTATGATTTAGTAACAACTAAAAAATTTAATTTTAAAAGAATTATGGGAGCAGGAGGGATGCCAAGTTCTCATTCAGCAGTAGTTGCAGGATTAGCTACATTAATTGGTAAATATGAAGGTGTGGAAAGTCCAATTTTTGCATTAGCATTTATTATGGCATTTGTTGTAATGTATGATGCATGTGGAGTAAGAAGAGCAGCCGGAAAACAAGCAGCATTGCTAAATAAATTAATTGAAACACCAGGATTATCTGGAGTACAAGTTTCAGAAAAACTTGTTGAAGTGCTAGGACATACTCCAACACAAGTATTTGTAGGAGCCTTAATAGGTGTAATTGCAGGATTAGTATTATAATATTTTTTTAAAATTAATTAGTAAATTAATCAATATAACTTGTCTATAAAATATAATACTATAATTATATTTTTAATATATAGTTCTAAATGAAGGGAGAATTAAAATGACAGATATAGAGATAGCTAGAAATACAGAATTAAAAGAGATTAGTAAAATCGCTGAAGGGATAGGAATAGAACAAAATGATTTAGAGCTATATGGGAAATATAAAGCTAAAATTGCAAACGAAGTATATGAAAAAAGAAAAAATAGTAAAGATGGACATTTGATACTAGTAACGGCAATAAGTCCAACACCATTAGGAGAAGGAAAAACAACCATGTCAATCGCAATAGCAGATGGATTAAGGAAAATAGGAAAAAAGTCAATACTTGCGTTAAGAGAACCTTCATTAGGACCTGTGTTTGGAATTAAAGGAGGAGCTACAGGTGGAGGAAAAGTTCAAATAGCACCAATGGAAGATATAAATTTACATTTTACGGGAGATATTCATGCAATTACATCGGCAAATAATTTGCTATCTAGCATGATAGATAATCATATATATTTTGGAAATGAGTTAGGCTTTAAAAAAGTTGTTTGGAAAAGATGTGTAGATTTAAATGATAGACAATTAAGAGTGGTAGAAACGGGCTTATCAGAAGAAAATAAAATAGTACCAAGAAAAGATCAATTTGATATTACAGTAGCATCTGAGATTATGGCAATATTATGCCTAGCAGAAGATTTAGAAGATTTGAAAGAAAAATTAGGTAATATAGTTGTCGGTTTTGACGGAAATGATGAGCCAATATATGCAAAACAATTAAAAGCTAATGGAGCAATGACAGTTCTTTTAAAAGATGCTATAAAACCAAATTTAGTGCAAACACTAGAACATACACCAGCAATTATTCATGGAGGACCATTTGCAAATATAGCACATGGATGTAATAGCATTATTGCGACTAGAACAGCATTAAAATTAGGAGAATATGTAATAACAGAAGCAGGATTTGGTGCAGATTTAGGTGCAGAAAAATTTCTGGATATAAAATGTAGAAAGGCTAATTTATCACCTGATGCAGTTGTATTAGTAGCAACAATAAAAGCAATTAAATATCATGGAGGAGTAACTAAAGAAGACATCCAAAAAGAAAATATAGAAGGGCTAGAAAAAGGAATTCATAATGTATATAAACATATAGAAAATTTGAAAGATAAATTTGGATTAAACGTTATAGTAGCTTTAAACCAATATACTTCAGATACTCAAAAAGAAATAGATTTAGTTACACAAAAAATGAAAGAAAAAGGTGTAGATGTCAGTTTAGTTCAAGGCTGGGAAAAAGGTGGAGAAGGAGCAAGAGATATTGCAAATAAATTAGTAAATTTAGTAGAAGATAAGAAGAAATTAAAATATATATACAATTTAGAAGATAGTATAGTGGAAAAAATATTAAAAGTTTCTAGGGAAATATATGGAGCAAATAATGTAGAATATTCTGAGGAAGCTAAGAAAGAAATAGAAAAGATAGAAAAATTAGGATATGGAAATCTACCAATATGTATAGCAAAAACTCAATATTCATTTTCAGATGATCCTAAAAATCTTACATGTAAAGAATGCTATAATATACATGTGAGAAATGTTGAACTAAAAGCAGGAGCAGGATTTATTGTAGTATTAGCAGGAAAAATAATGACAATGCCAGGACTACCAAAAGAACCTTCAGCCGAAAGTATTGATATTGATAAAAAAGGAAACATAATAGGAATATTTTAGCCAATGTCCAATTTGGACCTGGACCCCGTCCAAATTGAACATTGACATAAAAAAACATAGGTGGTAAAATAAAAGTGTACTATAAAAAACTATGAGTATAGGAGGAATTTAGTATGGGAAAAAAAGAACGGTTGTATGCAGAGATAATGGCGTTACATCCTGAGGTTACAGGATCACTTAATCTGGTAAATGTAATATTTCCAAATTATGAGCGGATTAGATTTATTGTAGACTGTGGTTTGTTTCAAGAAAAACAATATAGTAAGTACAATAAAGAATTTACTTTTGATCCTAACAATATTGATTTTTGTTTGGTTACACATAACCATGTAGATCATATAGGAAGATTACCACTATTAGTTAAAAAAGGTTATAACAAACTAATTTATACTTCTAATCCTACAAAAATATTAATGCCTCTGGCATTAGAAGATAGTTGTAAAGTATTAAGAGAATTGTCTAAAAGAAATTGTGAAAGAGCGTTGTATAATGATATTGATGTTGATAATACATTACGACTTGTAAAAGGTTGTGATTACAGAAATGAAATTAATATCAATGACAATATAAAGGTTACTTTTTTTGAAAATGGACATCTCGTTGGTGCTAGTATTCTTTTAGTACAAATAAGCTATCCAGGATATGAAGACATTAACTTACTTTTTACAGGAGACTATAATTCTAATAACCTATTTGCAAAAGTTGAGCCTTTGCCTAATTGGGTATGCGAATTACCAATAACAGTAATTCAAGAATCAACTTATGGAGATATGGAATCTACAGAAATAGTAGAGTGTTTTGAAAAAAATGTATTAGCATGTTTAAAAAAGAAAGGAGCAGTAGTCTCGCCAGTATTTTCTCTTGGTAGAGCACAAGAAATTTTGTATAAGCTAAAGGAAATGCAAGAAACAGGTAAATTAAGTAAAGAAATTCCGATATATCTTGATGGCAATTTGGCAATCAAATATACATTTTTATATTTAAACGCAGATTTAAATATAAAAGAGGAGATGAAGAATTTTTTACCAGAAAATTTACACTATGTAGACAAAAAATCAAGAAATAGTATTTTATACGACACAAGTGTAAAAATAATTCTTACAACATCTGGCATGGGTTCATATGGACCCGCTCAATTATATATTCCAGAATATATAAAAAGAGAAAATGCACTTATACAATTTACAGGATATACTGCAGAGGGAACTTTGGGAAGAAAGTTAAAAGAGGCTGAAAAAGGCCAAACTGTAGAAATCGGAGGAAGGCTATTAAGAAAAAATGCAGATGTAGAATATACTAATGAATTTTCTGCACATGCTAAATCAGATGAGATGATAGATTTCTTAAAGCAATTTAAGAGATTAAAACTAGCATTAGTAAATCACGGAGAACAAAATGTTAAATATGTATTTGCTAATAAAATAATCGAAGAAGTAGAACCAAAAGACGTAGGAATTTTGGGAAGGGATTATTTCTTCAGAGTAAACCCATACGGATTAGTTGAAACTAAAACAACTAAATTCATGTAACAATTCTATTGGATGCGTTTAGATTTAAACGCATCCTTCTTTTGTTATATAGAAAAGGTATGCTGATTTTTCTAAGTTGTTTTGTATGAATTTTTAAGAAAATTTTACAAGAACAAAACCAAACTCTTGTTTTTATGCAAATAATAAGTTATAATGATATATGTATAATATGGGAAAATGATTAAATAATATATATTGTAGGGGGCATTTTATGAATGACAAAATAATTATAAAAGGTGCAAAAGAACATAATTTAAAAAATATAAATTTAGAAATACCAAGAGATAAATTAGTTGTTATAACAGGACTATCTGGTTCTGGAAAATCAAGTTTAGCATTTGACACATTATATGCAGAAGGGCAAAGAAGATATGTCGAGAGTTTATCTTCATATGCAAGACAATTTTTAGGATTAATGGAAAAGCCAAATGTGGAAAGAATAGATGGATTATCACCAGCGATTTCTATAGACCAAAAAACAACCTCTAAAAATCCACGTTCAACAGTAGGAACAGTAACAGAAATTTATGACTATATTCGTTTATTATATGCTCGTATAGGGGTTCCATATTGTCCAAATTGTGGAAAGAAAATAGAAAAACAAACAATTGACCAAATTATAGATAATATCATGACATTACAAGAAGGAACAAAAATACAAATATTAGCTCCAGTGGTTAGAGGTCGTAAAGGAGAATATACTAAGCAATTAGAAGGATATCAAAAAGATGGTTTTGTAAGGGTAAGAATAGATGGCGAAATATATGAACTTTCAGATGATATAGAATTAGATAGAAAGAAAAAACATGATATCGAATTAGTAGTTGATAGGCTAGTTATAAAAAATGATATTATAAGTCGACTAACAGAGTCAGTAGAAACTGCATTAAAATATGCAGATAAATTAGTTTTAGTTGATATAGTAGGAAAAAGTCCAGTTTTGTATAGTTGCAACTATGCATGTCCTGACTGTGGTTTTAGTTTTCCAGAATTAACACCACGTATGTTTTCATTTAATAATCCATTTGGAGCATGTCCAACATGTACAGGGATAGGATATTTAATGAAAATGGACGAAGATTTAATTGTACCAGATAAAAATAAAACATTATATGATGGAATAAAAGCATTTGGTTCAAGCACAATGAAAAAAGGTGATACTATGGCAAAAATGTACTTTGAAAGTATAGGAAAACACTATGGAGTAGATATTAAAAATAAAAAGATAAAAGATTTGCCAAGATGGTTTATGGAAAAAATATTATATGGTACAGGAGATGAAGAAATAGACTTTGAATATTCATCATATGCAGGCACAAGAAAATTTACAGCACCATTTGAAGGAGTATTACCAACATTAGATAGACGTCATCATGAAACAAAGTCACAAGGAATGAGAGATTTTTATGAAATGTATATGACTAATTCTCATTGCCCCGACTGTAATGGTGCAAGGTTAAAACCAGAAATATTGTCTATAAAAGTAGGAGACAAAAATATAAATGAACTAACAGAGATGTCAATTAGAAATATTAAAGAATATCTAAATAAATTAGAATTGAATAAAACAGAAACCATGATTTCTGAATTGATATTAAAAGAAATAGACCAAAGACTACAATTTTTAATTGATGTTGGATTAGAATATTTAACATTATCAAGAAATGCAGGGACACTATCAGGAGGAGAAGCACAAAGAATTCGTCTTGCAACTCAGATAGGTTCAGGGCTAACAGGAGTGTTATATATTTTAGACGAGCCAAGTATAGGACTTCATCAAAGAGACAATGACAAATTACTTACAACTTTAAAAAAATTAAGAGATTTAGGAAATACATTATTAGTTGTAGAACATGATGAAGATACAATGTATGCAGCAGACCAAATTATAGATATAGGCCCAGGAGCGGGTACACACGGTGGAAACGTTATGGCACAAGGAACAGCAGAAGAAGTAAAACAAGTAGAAAATTCTGTTACTGGTCAATATTTAAGTGGACGTAAAAAAATAGCAGTTCCTAAAACTAGAAGAAAAGCAGTTAAATCTAAAGTTATAGAAGTACAAAATGCAACAGAAAACAATTTGAAAAATGTAAGTGTAAAGTTTCCTTTAGGATTATTTAACTGTGTAACAGGTGTTTCTGGTTCAGGAAAATCAACACTTGTAAACGAAGTTTTATATAAAACTATAGCAAAAGAATTAAATGGTTCAAATGAAAAACCCGGAAAATGTAAAGGTGTTAAAGGATTACAAAATATAGATAAAATAATAAATATAGACCAATCACCAATAGGGAGAACTCCTCGTTCTAATCCAGCAACATATACAGGAGTATTTGATTTTATAAGAGACATATTTGCAGCAACAGAAGAAGCAAAATTGCGTGGATATGCAAAAGGTAGATTTAGCTTTAATGTAGCAGGTGGAAGATGTGAAAGCTGTAATGGAGATGGAGTACACAAAATAGAAATGCACTTTTTACCAGATATATATGTACCTTGTGAAGTATGTAAAGGAAAGAGATATAATAGAGAAACATTAGAGGTACATTATAAGGGAAAATCTATAGCAGATGTTTTAGATATGACTGTTGAAGAATCTTTACAGTTTTTTGATAAAATTCCTAAAATAAAACAAAAATTACAAACATTGTATGATGTTGGACTTGGATATATCAAACTTCGGACAACCATCTACAACTTTATCAGGAGGAGAAGCACAAAGAGTAAAACTTGCTACAGAACTTTCTAAAAGAGCAACAGGAAAAACTTTATATATTTTAGATGAACCAACAACAGGACTTCATATAGCAGATGTTCATAAATTAGTAGACATATTACAAAGATTAGTAGACACAGGAAATACAATAATTGTAATAGAACATAATTTAGACTTAATAAAAACATGTGACTATATTATAGACTTAGGACCAGAAGGTGGAGATAATGGTGGAGAGGTTGTAGCTGTAGGAACACCAGAACAAATTTGTAAGAATGAAAGAAGCTATACAGGAAAATTTTTAAAGAAATATTTAGAAAATTAGAAATTAAATAAAAAAAGTATGTTTTGTAAATTATTATTTATAAACATACTTTTTTATTTAATTTGATATTTAGTATAAAAAATCTAAAAACACAAAAAATAAATAAAAGTGGAGGGATTTTTTATGTATAATTTTAGAACAGATTTAGCATCTGAAAGACGAGATATTTATCAAAAATTAAATAATATGGATGGAAAACTTGATGGGATTGAAAGTGAAAGTAGTCAAATAAGTCAAAATGTAAAAGTAGAAAGAGTAAAAATAACAAATAAAAAGGGTGAAGAAGCTATAGGAAAGCCAATAGGAACTTATATAACAATTGACATTAAAAATTTAAAAATAATACAAGAAGAAGATTTACAACAATCAGCAAATGCATTGTCAAATGAATTAAAACCAATATTAGAAAAACATATAAAAAAAGAAGATGAAGTATTAGTTGTAGGTTTAGGAAATATATATGTTACTCCTGATAGTTTAGGTCCAAAAGTTGTAAATGAAATAGAAGTAACAAGACATGTTATTAATTATATGCCACAATATGTAAAAGAAGGCACAAGAAAAATTAGTGCAATTGCCCCTGGTGTTTTAGGAACAACTGGAATAGAAACATTAGAAATTTTAAAAGGTATAGTAGAAAATGTAAAACCAAAGCTAATTGTTGTAATTGATGCACTAGCATCAAGGAGTATAGAAAGGATAAGTAGCAGTGTTCAAATATCAGATACAGGAATAGTTCCAGGAGCTGGAGTAGGAAATAAAAGAAATGAATTGAGTATTAATACATTAGGAATTCCAGTAATTGCAATAGGAATTCCAACTGTAGTAGAAACAGCTGTATTGGTAAATGATAGTTTGGATTTATTTATTCAAAAACTCCAAGATGAAGCAAAGTCAAATGATTATTTAAATAAATTAAAAGAAGATGACAATTATGAAGAAATAAAAGAAGCATTAATTCCAAATAATTATAATTTAATAGTTACTCCAAAAGAAATAGATGATTTAATAGAAAATATGAAAGAAGTAGTAGCAAGAGGTATAAATATGTCATTGTAAAAGATTTGTTTAAACTACAATAATATATTATATACTTTGAAATAATTAATGATAAAATTAACCTAAACAGTAGTTATAAGAAATTTGAAATAAAAGTAAAAAAATGTTGAAAAAAAAGAATAATTAATATATAATGCAATTGATGTTATAAATTTAAGGAGTGAATATAAATGAGCGATAATAAAAAAGAAAATAAAGTAGAAGAAACTAAAGTAAATAAAGAAACAAAAAACAACAAAACAAAAGTTGAAGAAGTAAAAGAAACAAAACCAAAATTTGAAAAAGTAAGTAAAAAAGAAACAGAAAAAGTTAATAAAGAAAATAAAAAATCAAAGGATAAAAAGGAAACAAAAAAAACATGGATATCAACATCTGTAATTGCATTATTTGTTATAGTAATTATTGCAGTATTAACAGTTATGATAGTAGTTTCTAGTGATCCTAAAAAAGCATTAGATGGAGTATTAACTAATTTAAAAGAAGGAAATTTTGATAAAGCTCAAGAATATTTAACAGGAGATAATACAGAATTAACAAATATTTCCTTAGATGATGAAGCACAAAAATTATTATTTGAAAAAATGGCTTGGAATATAAAAAAAGTAACACAAGAAAAAGATAAAGCAGTGATAGAAGTAGAAATAAAAAATAAAGACTTTCAAACTGTAGTAAATAATTATGCTAAAAGGGCGTTAAATGCTGCAAAAGAAGCAATAGGAAGTGGAAATGTTAATAGTATTTCAGAAACAGATTTTCAAAATTATTTTTTAGAAGAATTAAAAAATGAACAAATACCAACAACTACAAATACAAAAACAGTAAATGCAGTTAAGGTAGATGATAAATGGAAAATAGTATCAGATGATGGACTTGTAAGTGCATTATTACCAGGTCTAGAAGAAGCAATAAACACATTATCATAAAAAATAAGACAAATGATATTTTTATTTATATCATTTGTCTTATTTTATTTTTATATATTAGGAAAGTCATGCTGACTTTCTAATATATAAAACTCTATTGTACACAATTTTACTAATGTAAAATTGGCACATGAACAAATTAACGGAAAGCCTAAGATAAAGATTAAAATTATGCTAATTTAATGGCTTTCCGATTTGTTCAATCGTTTTTTAACATTATAGAGACTACAAATATTACAATCTGTACAGACAATTACTCTATGTTCAAAAATGGTTTTTAATGTATTAATAAATTCATCTTTGCAATTATCAATTAAATGAATATATATATGATTAGGTAACAATGTAAGTAAAGTATTTAAAATATAATCATTATTAGAAAAAGTTATATCACTTAAATATTTAGCGTTAAATAAATTACTAGAAGTATCAATGATTTGTTTATTTTCATCTAGTAATATAGAGTGATTTTCTGAATATACAAAATGAACTGTATTACAATTTGATGACTGAGAATTAATATATAAACGTAAAATAGAAATAAATTCTAAATATTCTTTTTCTATTATAAAACTATTTACAGCTTCGCTTAATATGGTATCTAAAATATTAATGTAATTTTGCATTCTAAAAGTTAGGAAACCAGTTAAATATAATGATTTATTACATAGTAAGTAATTATAAAATAATGAATTTAGAATTTGTAATTTTTGTTCAAAATGATTTGAAAAGTTTTCTATCATAATATCAAAACATAAATTTATAATTTGTTTTTGTTCATCCATATTAAAGTAAAAATAATTTTGAGAAATAATATTAGTTAATATTTGATCTTCTAATTCATCAATAACCATTATAGATAAAATATATGAGATTTTATTTATAAATTCAGAACTATTATTACCATTATAATGAATAACAACATTGTTATAATGTTTAAAGTTTTTTAACGAAAAACAAACATTATCTAACTCTAAATGCCTTAGTTCATTTAGTAGATATTGGAGTAGATTAGAATTATTTGTTTTTATACATAATGATTTCATTAAAATCTCCTTTCCAATAAATATATTATCTACTAAATATTTGAAACTTATACATTATTGTATGAGAATAAAATAAAAAAGTACCTTGTTTATATATAAAAAAACGTATTAATATTTAATATTAATACGTTAAAAATAATATATTAAAAATTTTATAAAATTAACCGATATATATTATAATCAATATCAGGGAATAGACAGTCTTTTTTATTTATGTCTTTTAAAAATACTTCATCAATTTTATTTTCTTTAATTTGATAATATAATTTAGTAAAACGTCCAATATGGTCTTTAATTCTTTTTTTAGCATAATCAACCATTGTTCCATTAGTTATAATAAATAACCAATCGCTACTTTGTGCAAGTAGAAGTTCCCTAGCACATTGATTTAATGCTTTTTTCTTTAACCCTTTTGCATTAGGATACAAATTAGCAAGTTCACACATTCTATCTCCAGCGGTATGTAGATGTCTGTGGACATAATCATTAGATGGATTTAACCATACTTCACTGTAGCCGTTTGCACCCCAACTAGAACGACAAGGAGATGAGACTTGAATATTAGGATATTTATCAATGTATTCAGATGGTGTGATAAGTTTGAAGTTACAGTCATCATAATAAATTTTTTTAAATAAAATATATAACCAATATGGACCTTCATACCACCAATGACCATAAAGTTCAGCATCATAAGGGCATAAGACGATAGGTGGAGTTTCCATATAATTAGATAAATTTTCTATTTGAACATTTCTAGAATCTAAAAAATGACCTGCTTGTTTTTCAGCGGAATCTTTAGCCCATTGAACATTATAATAATCTTTAAAGTCTGTGTCACCAGTAATTCTATAATATTTTATACCAGTATGAACTCTAACTCCATTATGAGCAATATAAGGTTTTATATAGTCATAATCAGCTTCATATCCAATGTCACGATAAAATTCACGATAGTTATAATCACCAGGATAACCATTTATAGAACTCCAAACTTGTCTTGAAGATTCTATATCACGACCAAATGCTACAACACCTTCAGGGGAAACAATTGGAGCAAATGTGCCATAAATAGGTGTAGGGTCAGCATATAATATACCATGAGATTCTGTTATTATATATTCAATTCCAAATTCTTTTAAATATTTATCTGCTTCAGGAACATAGCCACATTCAGGAAGCCATATTCCACGAGGTTTTTTTCCGAAATACTTTTCGTATGTTTGAACTCCGACAGCAATTTGTGCTTTAACTGTTTTTTCATTAACATATAAAATAGGAAAGTATCCATGAGTAGCACCACAGGTAATAATTTCTAAAACACCAATATCTTGAAAATGTTTAAATGCTTCAATTAAATTACATTTATAAACATCTTTAAATAGGTGTAGGTCATTAGAATAACGTTCAAAATAATAATGAGATAATTTATTTAAACGTTCGTCATTAGCTGTTCTAGTAATTTCTTTTTTAGAAAGTTCTATTAATTTTTTTAAATAATTAATATATTTTTTTTGTAATAATTTATTGTCTAACATAGAAAGTAGAGGAGGTGTCATAGACATTGTAATTCTAAAATCAACTCCTTCATCTATCAATTTTTGAAAATTTGTAAGTAATGGAATATAAGTTTCTGAAATAGCTTCATAAAGCCAAGATTCTTCTAAATAATCATCACTTTCAGGATGATGTATAAAAGGAAGGTGAGCGTGAAGTACAAAACTTACATAACCTTTTTTCTCTTGCATAATATATCTCCTTTTTAATTAGTATTTTTTGTGTTTTCAAAAATAAAAGCGACATTTTTAGAAATATAGTGTATAGTTCTAAAGAAGGGATGTCGCATTCAAATTTAGTTATTTTAATAAAATTGTATTTACAATAACTAAGAAGATGGATTATTTAAATCATAAATAGTATCAATATTTTCGTTTTTATAAATTGCTTTATAGAAATCATAAATATTATAGATTTTTCCCATGTTTGTAATAAATGATAAAGATGCAAAAGGTTTTTCTTTAGTTTGACCTGTTTTTATATTTTTAAAATAAACCATTTTTTGTTCTTTATTAATTAGAATCTTATCATTAGGAGATTCCATTTCATTTGAAGTTGTTACATAAATATAATTTGTATTTTTAAATTGTTCTGTTTTTACAATAGGACGTCTACCAAGTTCTATTTTATAATCACATTTGCTATCAGCAACATGCAAATACCAACTGTTTGCAAAATCGTTAATTTCGACTTCAAAACTATAATTTAATGTAGCATTATGAACAATTAATACTGGTTTAGTATCTTGAAAAAAGTTTTCTCCATATTGCTTTTCAAATTTTTTTCTATCACTATCTGAAATATCCCAATAGATAAATAAAGTTGATGGAGTTTGAGCTAAAACTTTTACTACAGTTTGATTATATCTATATGGCAAATCGTAATATTCAACAATATCTACTGATTTAGAAAGTTTTTTTACTGAATTTGGTTTTGATTTAGCAGTTACTTTTTTAGTAGTAGCTTTTTTAGATTTTGAAACTGTAGATTTTGTTTTTTTTGTAGTAGTTGTCTTTGAAGTTTTTGTTGACTTAGCTGTTTTATTTACTTTTTTTGCAGTAGATTTTTGGGTATTGACGGTAGAGTTTTCATTTTTTTTATTGATAGACTTTGAAGAAATATCAGCATTATGTGATTTTTTATTACTTTTATTAGATGTTTTTTTTATTTCATTTTCTAATTCTTTTTCATTTTGTTCTTTTGTTTTTCTTGGCATTTTTATCCTCCTATGTAATCTCATTTACTTACACAATATCTTATACTAAAAGTAAAATAAATTCAAGCAAAATAGTTAAAGTTTTTTGAAAAATAAATAATATATACAAAAAATAAATCATGTAGAAAATTATGAATATTTATCTTGACAAACTGGCAGAGAAAGTATTAAAATGAAGTTCAAGATATATCTGTATTTATAGTTATTGTACAATACATTTGTGAAAAGTTAGAAATAGTACATATTAATTTTATTTCAAAAATTTCAAAACGACATTTTTAGTCAAACTTTAAATTTATTTAAAACAGAAATTAAATTCAAAAATTAAATCTAAAAAGTTCAAAAAAATAGAAAAATGATAAAAGAAGGTGATAATAAAAGAAAAATAGAGATAAATAAAATAAATAGATGAATTTACTTTAAAATAAAAATTGACTCGGAAATAAAAAAGAAATATAATACATAGAAAGGAAGTAATATAAATAAATGATTTTTACCCCAGAAGATTATTGGAAATACAAGAATTTGTTGCCTATAGAAGATGATAATGTGAAAAATAATGATAAAATTAATGGGGATACTTATCATTATCATGATAAAATATTTAAAGAAATACTTAGCAATGAGGAAGAAATACTTTTATTAATAAGAAAATATCTAGGTTATGATAAAAGCAAAGAAATTGAAAAAGATGACTTAGAAAAATATGATAAAGAGTTTATAACTAAAAAATTTAGGAAAAGAGAGGCAGACTTATTATACAAAATAAAAGAAAAAGAAATATTTATACTAATTGAACATCAAAGTACAGTAGATAAGAATATGGCAGAAAGAGTAACTACAATGTGTTTGGAAATTATAGAAAGTAGAAATATAAAAAGAGGAATAAAAAATGAGTATCCTTTAATAGTTCCAATTGTACTATATACAGGAACGAAGAAGTGGAATTCTGCATTTACAATAACAGAAAAACAAACAGAAATGTACGGTTTTCCAATACAAGAATATCCTAGATATAATTTAATAGATGTAAATGAGTATAAAAAAGAACAATTAATACAAGAAGATTCAAGAATATCTAAAGCTATGTTGTTTGAAAAAGTAAAGACTAAAGAAGAAATAAAAGAAATTTTTACAAAGCTTTTAAAAAGAGGTTTAACCGAAAAAGAAAAACAATATCTAATTATAATATTAACATATTCTAATTTTATAAAAAGAAAATTTACACAGGAAGAAATAGAAGGATATAAAAAAGTTTTAGAAAGAGGAGGTGTTGAAATGACAAAAGCAGAAAGATTTTTTGAAGAAATACTAGATGATAAGTTTTCAGAAATAGAAAGAAAAGCTACAAAAAGCGGAATGGAAAAAGGGATGCAAAGAGGAATGCAAAAAGGAATAAAACAAGCAGTTATAGGAATGATTAATATCAAAATGAAGGATACTGATATTAAAAGAGCAACAAATATTAGTGAGCAAGAGCTTCAAAAAATAAAAAAAGAAGTAATGATATAGATTACAAACTTTTGACCACTTATCCTAATTGAAAAACAAAAAAATAGAATATATAATAAGAGCATTGAAAAAAACGATGCTCTTATTTAATTACAGAAAAGAGTGGATAAAGAGTTTTACATATTAAGACTGATAAAAGGAGGATATAATTTTTGGTAATTGATAAGTTAAAAAAAATTAATAAAGAAGAAAATATACGAATGAAAAATGAAAAAGCATCAGATAAAATGATAGGAAAATGGGTTAAATGTGATTCATGTAAAGAGATTTTATACAAAGAAGATTTGCATAATAATTTAAGTGTTTGCCCTAATTGTGGGAAACATTTTAGACTATCAGCTAGAAGGAGAATAAAACAAATAGCTGATGAAGGTACCTTTAAAGAAATTGGAGAAAATATTGTTACAGAAGATCCACTAAATTTTGAAGGATATTTAAAGAAGATAGAATTATTAAAAGAAAAAACAAAGATAGATGAGGCTATTAAATGTGGAACGTGTAAAATAAAAGGAATTAAAGTAGTTTTGGGTGTTATGGATAGCAATTTTTTTATGGGAAGTATGGGAGAAGTTGTAGGAAAAAGAATAACACTTGCAATAGAAAAAGCTATAGAAGAAAACTTACCAGTTATAATATTTTGCGTGTCTGGTGGTGCAAGGATGCAAGAGGGAATAGTTTCATTAATGCAAATGGTTAAAACGGCAAAAGCGATAGCAAAATTAGATGATAATAAAAATTTATATATTTCTGTTTTAACAGATCCAACAACTGGAGGTGTAACAGCAAGTTTTGCAAGTTTAGGAGATATAATTTTAGCAGAGCCTAAAGCTCTTATAGGATTTGCAGGACCAAGAGTAATAGAACAGACAATAAATCAAACATTACCAGAAGGATTTCAAAGTTCTGAATTTTTATTAGAACATGGATTTATAGATAAAATAGTAGAAAGAAAAGATCTAAGAAATACACTAGCAGAATTATTAACACTACATAATTACAAATAAAATATGAAAGAGGTGAAAATATGATAACTGCATGGGATAAAGTTATGCTGTCAAGACAACCAGAAAGACCTAAAGCTTTAGACTATATAAATGCTTTGTTTGACAATTTCATTGAATTACATGGAGATAGAAGATATGGAGATGATAAAGCTATAATAGGTGGAATTGCTACACTAAATGGTAAACCAGTAACAGTTATAGGAGAGCAAAAAGGGAAAAATATAAAAGAAAATATGGAAAGAAACTTTGGAATGCCAAACCCAGAAGGATACAGAAAAGCATTAAGATTAATGAAACAAGCTGAAAAATTCAACAGACCAATTATTACATTTATAGATACACCAGGAGCGTATCCAGGAATAGGTGCAGAAGAAAGAGGACAAGGAGAAGCTATTGCAACTAATATAATGGAAATGTCAAGATTAAAAGTATCAGTTATATGTATAGTGATAGGAGAAGCATCTAGTGGGGGAGCATTAGCAATAGGAGTAGGAGACAAAACTATAATGCTCGAAAATGCTGTATATTCTATATTATCTCCAGAAGGATTTGCAAGTATTTTATATAAAGATTCAAGTAAAGCAAAAGAAGCAGCAGAAAATATGAAGATTACAGCAAAAGATTTAAAAGAATTAAAAATAATAGATGAGATTATAAAAGAACCAGAAAATGGAGCACAAAATGACTTTGATAGAATAATACAAGACATAAAGAAATGTATTCTTAAAATGCCTATTTGGGGACAGGTCCAAAGTGGACATTTTTAGGGTGTATATAAGTGCAAAAAATTAAGTTTGATATTTAAAAATAACATAATTTTCCAAAATGTCCACTTTGGACCTGTCCCCAAAAGGACATTTTCGAAAAGAAGGAGGAGAAGATGATTTTAAAAGGAAAAAAAGTAATTATTATGGGAGTAAGAAATAAGTGGAGTATTGCATTTGGTGCGGCTAAGTCAGCGTATAATCAAGGTGCAGAGATTATTTGTACTTGTGCAGAAGATAATTTTGATAAAGTAAAAACATTATTAGAAGAGCTACCAGGAAGCAAATTATATGTACTAGGTGATGTTAGTAATCAAGAGAATATAGATAAATGTTTAGAGGAAATAAAAAATAAACATGGAAAAGTAGACGGGATTTTACATGCTATAGCTCATGCTAATACAGAAGATTTAAGAAATGATTATTCGCTTACTTCTCAAGAAGGATTTTTACATGCATTAGATGTAAGTAGCTATTCATTGACAGCAATAGTAAGAACAGCAAAAGAAAAAGAAATGTTAAATCAAGGAGCAAGTATTGTAGCATATACATATTATGGAGCAGAAAAAGTAGTTGAAGGATATAATGTAATGGGAGTTGCAAAAGCAGCATTAGAAACAAGTATAAAATATTTATCTGCTGATATAGGAAGATATGGATATAGGATAAATGGAATATCAGCAGGACCAATTAAAACATTATCAGCAAAAGGAATTAAAGATTTTGGTTCAATATTAAATGTAGTTGAAGAAAAAGCACCATTACATAAAAATGTAACAATAGATCAAGTTGGAGATAGCACATCATTTTTATTTAGTGATATGTCAAGTGCTATTACAGGCGAAATTATACATGTAGATAATGGATATTCAATTATGGGAGCATAAAAATAATTCCTGAAATTTGTGAAATATTTAGAAATGTAAAGGATTTAAAAATTATTTTATATAAAGTTATATAAAAAATAGCAGTTTTTTGCTATTTTTTATTTTTTATGTCAAAAAACCTTTTAAAAAAAACCAAAATGTTATACAATATTAGAAAATATTTTTAGGAGAGGTATATGAATAAAAAATGGCAAATATGTGAAATAAATCAAGATAAAATTAATGAAATAAAAAAACAATATAATATTAGTAATTTACTTGCCACAATATTAGTTAATAAAAATATAACAACAAAACAAGATATTGAATTATTTTTAAATCCAACAAGAAACGATTTTTATAATCCATTTTTAATGAATGATATGGAAATTGCAACAAATAGAATTATCAAAGCAATGGATAATCAAGAAAAAGTAATTATTTATGGGGATTATGATGTTGATGGAATAACAAGTATTACTGTATTAAAAAGTTTTTTATGTGATATAGGATTAAATGCTGATTATTATATTCCAAACAGATTAGAAGAAGGATATGGACTAAATAAAAACGCAATAGACAAGATTTATGAGCAAGGATACAAATTAATGATTACAGTGGATTGTGGTATATCAGCAGTAGAAGAAATAAAATATGCAAATTCATTAGGACTAGAAGTAATTGTAACAGACCATCATGAGCCAACTGAAGAATTACCAAAAGCATTAGCAGTAATTGATAATAAAAGAAAAGATAGTACATATCCATTTCGAGAATTAGCAGGAGTAGGCGTATCATTTAAGGTTATTCAAGCATTAGGTCAAAAATTAAATTTAAAAGAAGAAACATATTTAAAATATTTAGATATTGTATGTGTTGGAACAATTTCAGATATAGTACCATTGGTTAGTGAAAACAGAGTAATAGCAAAACTAGGATTAAAATTAATTAAGCAAACAAAAAATATGGGATTAAGGTCTATAATAAATTCATCAGGATATAATCAAATAAATTCTACAACGATATCATTTGGTGTGGCACCAAGGATTAATGCTTGTGGTAGAATGGGAAAAGCAGAAGAAGCCTTAAATTTATTACTTTCAAAAGATATATATGAAGTGAATAAATTAACTCAAAAATTAAATGAGCATAACAGGGAAAGACAAGAAATAGAAAAAGCTATATTTGAAGATGCAGTTTATAAAATAGAAAAAAATCATTTAAAAAAGAATAGAACTATAGTATTGGCAGGAAAAAACTGGCATCATGGTGTAATTGGTATAGTTTCTTCTAAAATTACTGAAATGTATTTTAAACCTAGCATTTTACTAAGCTTAGAAGAAGGCCTGGGAAAAGGTTCTGGAAGAAGCATACCAGGATTTGATTTACATGATGCATTAATGAGATGTGAAGATAGTATAGAAAAATTTGGTGGACATAGTATGGCTGTAGGTATAGCTATAAAAGAAGATAACTTAGATAAATTTTATAAAGAATTTGAAAAAATTGCAGAAGAACATAAAATAGAGGAAATAATACCAATAGTCAATGTAGATGCTAAAGTAGAACTAAGTGAAATAAACAAGACAATGGTAGAAGATCTAAAAGAATTAGAACCATATGGAGAAGCTAATAAAATGCCGGTATTTGCATTTAAAAATGTAAAAATAGATTCAATTAGAGCTTTATCAGAAGGAAAACATTTAAAGCTAACTTTAAGAGAAAATAATCAAATTGTAAATGCAATTGGATTTAATATGGGGAAATTAGTTGACGAATATAGAATTGGAGATAAAGTAGATATAGCAGGAGTTTTAGAAGTAAACACTTTCAATGGTGTAGATAATTTACAAATAAATATAAAAGATATCATGAAATCGTTATAAAAGGGGGATTTATATATGAGTGAACAAAAAAATGCAACAATACAAGATGTAATTTCTAAAAGAAAACAACACTCAAGACGAGTTGATACAAAATTAATTATGCGTGCATATAACTATGCAGTAAATCTTCACGGAGATCAAAAAAGAAAGTCAGGTGAACCATATATAATTCATCCGATAAATGTAGCATACATATTAGCAGATATAGGACTTGATGATAGTACAATTTGTGCAGCTTTATTGCATGATGTTGTCGAAGATACAAAAGCATCACAAGATGATATAACCAAAGAGTTTGGACAAGGAATTTCTGATATGGTATCAGGTGTTACAAAATTAAGTAAGATTTCTTTTGCTTCTGTAGAAGAACAACAGGTAGAAAATTATAGAAAAATGTTTTTAGCCATGGGAAAAGATATAAGAGTAATATTAATAAAATTAGCTGATAGACTTCATAATATGAGAACATTAAAATTCTTAAAACCTGATAGACAACAAGCAATAAGCAAAGAAACAATGGAATTATATGCTCCACTTGCCAATAGACTTGGATTATATTCTTTGAAATGGGAATTAGAAGATTTAGCATTTAAATATTTGTATCCAGAAGAATATCATGAATTAGTTGAAGGAATAAACAAAAAGAGAGAAGAACGTTTGAAGTTTATAGATAAAATAATGACAGATATACGAGTAGCATTAAAAAAACAAAGAATTGATGCAGAAGTAACAGGTAGAGCAAAACATTTATACTCAATATATAGAAAAATGAAAAGAGATAACAAAACATTAGACCAAATATATGACTTATTTGCACTTAGAATTTTAGTTAATTCTGTAAAAGACTGCTATTCTGTTTTAGGTGTTGTACATGAATTATATAGTCCAATGCCAGGAAGATTTAAAGACTATATAGCAGTACCTAAACCAAATATGTATCAATCTATACATACAACACTTTTAGGAGAAAAAGGAACACCATTTGAAGTGCAAATTCGTACATGGGAAATGCATAGAATTGCTGAATATGGTATAGCAGCACATTGGGCATATAAAGAGGCAAGCTATTTTAGTGGAAAGAAACAAGCTGTAAAAGTAGGAGAAGATAAATTAGCATGGCTTCGTGAAACACTAGAATGGCAAAAAGATATGGAAGATCCTCAAGAGTTTTTAGAAACATTAAAAACAGAATTGTTCGAAGATGAAGTATATGTATTTACTCCTAAAGGAGCTATTAAAGTTTTGCCAAGGGGAGCTACACCAATAGATTTTGCATATAGTATCCATGCAGAAATAGGACATCATATGACAGGATGTAAAATAAATAGTAAAATGATGCCAATAATAACACCTTTAAATAGTGGAGATATAGTAGAAATAATAACTTCAGAAAATTCTAAAGGACCAAGTAGGGACTGGCTAAAATTTATAAAAAGTTCAAGTGCAAAAAATAAAATAAAAAGCTGGTTTAAAAAAGAGCAAAAATCTGAAAACATTGAAAAAGGAAAAGAACTAATAGAAAAAGAAATCAAAAGAATTGGACTTACTCATGCTGATTTATTTAAGCAAGAATATATAGATCCAATGATGAACAAATATCGTTATAGCGATTTAGATGAAATGTATGCAGCAGTCGGTTTTGGGGCAAATTCAGCATATAAGATAATAGCTAGAGTATTACAAGAATATAGAAAAGAACATATAGAAGATGATATAGAAGAAAAAATAGAAGAATTAGTAAAAGCAAAAAATAGAAAACCAAAGCCATCGAGTTCAGGAGTTATAGTAAAAGGAATTGATAATTGTCTTGTAAAACTATCTAGATGTTGTAATCCACTTCCAGGAGATGAAATAGTAGGATATATTACTAAAGGAAGAGGAGTATCTGTACATAGAAAAGATTGTACAAACATTAAAAACTTAATATCAGAAGAAAACAGAATGATAGATGTAGAGTGGTTTGATGAAAATAAAGATATTTATCAAGCAGATATAGAAGTGCATGCAAACGATAGAGCAGGATTGCTATTAGATATACTAAAAGAAATAGGAACTACAAAGGCTAAGATATTAGGTGTAAATACAAAAACAACAAAAGAAAGAATTGCTATAATAGATGTTATATTACAGGTAGAAAGCTTAGAAGAATTAAATAAAGCTATAAAAGTAATAAGAAAAGTAACTAGTGTTTATGAAGTAAAACGTATATAAAAATAAAGATAGGAAGGTCAAAAAATGATTTTAAAAGAACTAAAGATAGATACTTGGATAGGAGATTCAACTAATTGTTATATTATATTTGATGAGAAATCAAAAGAAACTATAGTTATTGATCCAGCAGGTGGTGTTCAAAAAATTGAAGAAATGATAAATATTCTAGAAGGAAAATTAAAGTATATATATTTAACACATTGTCATGGAGACCATATATTAGGAGTAACAGACTTAAAAAATAGATGTGGTGGAAAAATTCTAATACATAGAGATGATGCAGAAGGATTAAACAATGCGGAAATAAATTTAACACCATATATTTTTGAAAAAACAATTGAGCTAGAAGCGGATTCTAGAATTGATGATGGGGATTTAATTCATATAGGAGATTTAGAGTTTAGAGTTATACATACACCTGGTCATACTAAAGGAGGCACATCACTTTATTGTAAAGAAGAAAATTGTTTATTTTCAGGAGATACTCTATTTAGAGGAACATGGGGAAGAACAGATGTACCAACAGGTAGTTTAGAAGCAATAATGAATTCTATCATTAATAAATTAATGATATTGCCAGCGGAAACAATATGCTATCCAGGGCATGGTTTAAGCACAAAAATTAAAGATGAAAGACCAATATATTTAGAATTAAAACCAAAATTGCCATAATAAAATTATAAGGAGGATGATAATATGGCTAAAACAGAACCAAGAACATTATCAGGATTTATGGAATTATTACCAAATGAACAAATTTTATTTAATCAAATGAAAAAAGTAATAGAAGAAACATACCAAAAATTTGGATTTTTACCTTTAGATACTCCAGTAATAGAATTGTCAGAAGTATTACTTGCAAAAGCTGGAGGAGAAACAGAAAAACAAATTTATAGATTTAATAAAGGAGATAATGACTTATCATTAAGATTTGATTTAACTGTACCACTTTCAAAATATGTAGCTAAAAATTATGGAAACTTGAATTTCCCATTTAGAAGATATCAAATAGGAAAAGTATATCGTGGAGAAAGAACACAAAAAGGAAGATTTCGCGAATTTTATCAATGTGATATTGACGTTATTGGAGATGGAGAACTGGATTTAATTAATGATGCAGAAATTCCAAGCGTAATTTACACAATATTTACTAAATTGGGATTTTCTAATTTTACAATAAGATTAAATAATAGAAAAATATTAAATGGTTTATTTGAAGATTTAAATCAAAAAGAAAAAGCAACAGATATTTTAAGAATAATAGATAAAATAGACAAAATAGGAAAAGATGAAGTAATAGAAGAACTATTAAAAATAGAAATTGAAAAAAGTGCTATTAATAAAATAATGAATTTTATTAGTATTAGCGGAAGTTCAGATGAAAAAATTGAAAAACTAAAAGGACTAGGGATTGAAAACGAAACATTTAAAAAAGGTGTAGAAGAATTAGAATATGTTGTAAAACATATGAGAATATTTGAAATTCCAGAAAACAATTTTAATGTAGATTTAACGATAGCTCGTGGATTAGACTATTATACAGGAACAGTTTATGAAACATTTTTCAATGATTACAGGGAACTTGGAAGTGTATGTTCAGGAGGAAGGTACGAAAACCTAGCAGAATATTATACTGATAAAAAATTACCAGGAGTAGGAATATCAATAGGACTTACAAGATTATTCTACAAATTAAATGAAATGAACTTAATAAAAGCAGACAAAAAATCAGTAGCAGATGTACTAATAATTCCAATGACAGAAGATTTAACTGTACCAATTCAAATAGCTAATAAATTAAGAAAAGAAGGCACAAACACAGAAATATATTTAAACAATAAAAAGCTAAAAGCAAAATTTAAATATGCAGATAAACTGGAAATACCATATGTTATAGTAATAGGAGAAGATGAAATACAAACAAGAAAATATACACTAAAAAATATGGACACAGGAGAAGAACAAAAAATAGAATTTTAATGTCCAATTAGGGTCAGGTCCAAAGTGGACATTTGGGAAAATTATGTTATTATTAAAAACCTCAAAGATATATAATAAAAAATACTGCGTAAGCGACCAAACGAACGAAGTGAGTGCGATTGGAGCAACCTTCAAGAATTTAATCATCTGGTTGCGACACACAAAGTATTTTTTATTATATATCTTTGAGGTTTATAGTCATATAAAATGTCCACTTTGGACCTGACCCTAACTGGACATTATTTATATAATAAAGTAATTCTATTTCCGTCTTTTTGAATAAAACCATCTTCTTTTAATAGTTTTAATTCCCTCATCATTGCACTTCTATCAACTCCTAGATAATCGGCTAAGTCTGTTAAAGACAAAGAAAGTTTAAAAGACTTGCTAAAAGATTTTTTGGAAAGAGATGTAAAATAAGTAATTAATTTGTCACGAGTGGAACGTTTAGTTAATAATTCAATTCGTGTATTTAAATTCATTATTTTTAACAAAATAAGTTCCGGTAAATATTCTGTAAGTTTTTGATGGAACTTGCAATTATGTTTACATTTTACATGAATACAGTCATAAATATAAAAAAGTACTTCACATTTTTCTTTAGCTTCAACAAATAATTCATTATTAGTAATAATATCATAAAATAATTCACCAAAAATATCATTATTAGAAAAATGTTCTACTATTGTTCTATTACCATTTGAATCATAACGAACTAAATCAGCATTGCCATGTATTAAAATACAAAACTGATTTCGTTTTTCTATATATGAAGTAATAACTTCATCTTTTAAAAAAACTTTTTTTTCAACTTTACTACAAGTATTGGCAAATTCTTGTATGAAATTTTCAAAATCAAAACTTAAGTTCATAAAAATTACCACTTTCAACTTAATTTATATAATATTAATATAACATAAAAGTGTTGCAAATACAACAAAAATATACATAAAACATAGCAATAAAAGAAATAAAAACGTGCTTTTTTTGTAATATAAATGTAATATAAAATAAGAACTTAGAATAATGCAATATTCAAAATTCGACAAAATAATTTGTTGCTTTTGCAACAGAAAAAGAAAATTCTTGAGTTATAATTAAACAGAAATTTAACTTAATGGGAGGAAATGTAAAATGAAAGTCATTAAAAGAGATGGACGTGTTGCAGATTTTGATAGAGAGAAGATAATGGTAGCTGTATCAAAAGCGAACAAAGAAGTTAAAACAAAAGAAAGAGCTTCAATAGAAGATATAAAAGAAATTATTTTATATATTGAAGATTTAGCTAAAAAAAGAATTCTCGTAGAAGATATTCAAGATATTATAGAACAAAAATTAATGGAAATAAAAAAATATGAATTAGCTAAAAGATATATTGTATATCGCTACACTAGAGCTTTAGTTAGAAAACAAAACACAACAGATGAATCAATTTTAGGATTAATAAGAAATGAAAACAAAGAATTAGCAGAAGAAAATTCAAATAAAAATACTAAACTTGCTTCAACTCAAAGAGATTACATTGCAGGAGAAGTTTCAAGAGATTTAACTAAAAGGATGTTACTTCCAGAAAAAATTTCAAAAGCACATGAAGATGGCATTTTACATTTCCACGATGCGGATTATTTCATTCAGCCGATATTTAATTGTTGCCTTATAAATATCGGAGATATGTTAGACAATGGTACAGTAATGAATGGGAAAATGATTGAAAGTCCAAAAAGTTTCAGAGTAGCATGTACTGTTACTACTCAAATAATTGCAGCTGTTGCAAGTAACCAATATGGTGGACAATCTGTTGATATGATTCATTTAGGAAAATATTTAAGAAAAAGTTACAATAGATTTAAAAAAGAAATTGAAAACAAACATAAAGGACAAATCAAAAAGAAGATAATTGAAGAATTAGTACAAGAAAGAATAAAAGAAGAACTAAAAGCAGGAGTACAAACAATACAATATCAAATAAATACATTAATGACAACAAATGGACAATCTCCCTTTGTTACATTATTTTTACATTTAGACAAAGACGACCCATATATAAAAGAAAATGCAATGATAATTGAAGAAATTTTAAGACAAAGATATGAAGGAATAAAAAATGAAGAAGGTATTTTTGTAACACCTGCGTTTCCAAAATTAGTATATGTGTTAGATGAATTTAACAATTTAACAGGTGGAGAATATGATTATTTGACAAAACTTGCTGTAAAATGTTCTGCTAAAAGAATGTATCCAGATTATATTTCAGCTAAAAAAATGCGTGAAAATTATGAAGGAAATGTATTTAGTCCAATGGGATGTAGAAGCTTTTTATCTCCATGGAAAGATAAAGAAGGAAATTATAAATTTGAAGGTAGATTTAATCAAGGGGTTGTAAGCCTTAACTTACCTCAAATTTCAATAATTGCAGATGGAGATGAAGAAAAGTTCTGGGAGTTACTAGAAGAAAGATTAGAACTATGCAAAGAAGCTTTGATGTGTAGACATTATGCATTATTAGGGACATATTCTGATATTAGTCCAATTCACTGGCAATATGGAGCAATTGCTAGACTAAATAAAGGCGAAAAAATTGATAAATTATTAATGGATGGATATTCTACATTGTCATTAGGGTATATAGGCATATATGAGACAACAAAATTGATAAAAGGTGTATCTCATACAACAGAAGAAGGAAGAAAATTTGCTTTAAAATTAATGAATAAATTAAATGATACAGTAAAGAAATGGAAAAAAGAAACTGGACTTGGTTTTGCTTTATATGGTACCCCAGCAGAAAGTTTATGTTACAGATTTGCAAGAATAGATAAAGAAAAATTTGGAACAATAAAAGATATAACAGATAAAGGATATTATACAAATTCATATCATGTTGATGTAAGAGAAAAAATAAATGCTTTTGATAAATTAAAATTTGAAAGTGAATTTCAAAATATCTCTACAGGAGGAGCAATTTCATATATAGAAATACCTAACATGTCAAACAATTTAGAAGCACTAGAATCAGTTGTAAAATTTATATATGAAAATATTCAATATGCAGAGTTTAATACAAAATCAGATTATTGCCATATATGTGGGTTTGATGGCGAAATTACAATTAATGATAATAATCAATGGGAATGCCCTAATTGTGGAAACAAAAACTATAGTAAAATGACGGTAGTAAGAAGAACATGCGGATATTTAGGAGAAAACTTTTGGAATGAAGGAAAAACAAAGGAAATTAAGCAAAGAGTTATGCATTTATAAAGACAAACTATATATAAACTGCATATAATTTGTTTATCTAACTCTGTGCATAAATAATTTAACAATACAGATAAAAATAAAGTGAAAACATAGAAAATGTTATATACAAATATAAAAATATTATAAATTTGGTATAAAAATAAAAACGATATATAATAACATAAATATTAAAAATTTAGTTATTTATATGTCGCTTTTATTTTGTATATTTGTATATATTGAATTATAATTAATTAGTTATTTAATAAATATTATTTTAATTAGACAAATATTGTTTTAGTAATTGCTCTCTACATAAATTTTCAAAAGTGTCATCTAAAGGTTCTAAAGAAATATTTTCTTTATATTTCCTATCTAAGCAATATTTGATAATATAATCAGCAAGTACAGGATTTTTAGAAAGTAGGGGACCATGTAAATACGTTGCGATAACATTTGTGTCAAAGAAGCCTTCAAATTTATCTCCAAATCTATTTCCATTTCCGTAAACTATCGAACCAAAAGGTTTTTTTATATCAAAAGTTTGTCCACCATGATTTTCAAAACCTATTATTTGTGTGTCTTCATTGTCTAATTTTGTATTTATAACGATGTTTCCAATACATCTTTTTGATCTATCTTCAATTGCTTCTGTATAATAATCAAAAATATTTAAGCCTTCAATAATATTTCCTTCAACATCTTTATAATATTGACCAAATAATTGATAAGCACCACATATCAACAAGAAAAATACACCATTGTCGATAGCAGTTTTTATATTTTCTTTATATTGAATTAAATCTTTAGAAAGAATATTTTGTTCTTGGTCAGCACCACCACCAGCAAAAACTAAATCATATTCATCAAAATTTGGAGCAGGGTCACCCATAGAATATGAAGTTATTGTAGCTTGTATTCCACGTTGTTCTAATCTATAACGTAATACTTGAATGTTACCAAAATCACCATAAAGTTCTAAAATATCTGGGTATAAGTATAATATTTTTAATTCTTTCATTTTTACAATTTTACCTTTATAATCATGTTTATATTTTTAAACACAATTCTTTGTATAATCATGCTTATATTTCTAAACATAATTCCTTTCTAAAATATTTTTGTAATTGATATAATTATTTATTTTGGATATTAAATATTTCTGTTCTAGTAGGTTGTAGAGCTGTATAGTTAGCTATGATATATTTTTTAGTATCTGTTTGATATAAGCTTTTAACAGCATCTTTTAAATTTAAATAAGGTTCTATTTTATTGCTATCATATCCTGCAGTTTTTATTCTAATTGCAATATCGTAAGCTCTTTGACCAGAAGTGACAATTCTAGTTACATTATTTAAGTTATCAAAATTAATATCCCAAATCCAAGAAACATCTCGACCATCTGCAAGGTTGTCATTTAAAACAAATAATAATTCTTTTTCTGAATCATCTTCGTTAAGGATTCTAAGACTAACGTTGCATCCAGTAGGGTTTTTAGCTAAATTGATTATAGTGTCAATATCATTAATTTTTATTTCTTCAAGTCTACCATTATTTAAAACAAATTGTGATAGAGCTTTTTGTACAATTTCAGTATCAATATTATATAAACTTACTGCTGAAATTACGGCAACAAAATTATATATATTATAAATACTGTTGAATTTTATATGATATGTAATATCATCAACTTTAAAAGTTCTATTTTTTAAATCAATATTTGTTGCTAATTTATAAATATTATTATTACCATAATTACAATTAGGACATTTGAATTTTCCAATATGTGAGTATTGATAGTATTCATATTCAAGTCGTGTAGAGCAGAAAGGACAGAATTTTCCTTCACCTGCTTCTTTTTCTTCATCAGTTGCAAATTTATATTTTTCTACGCTAAAATAATATACATTTTTGTTATTAGGATTTGCTTGTCCTAATCTTGCAACATTAGGGTCATCATTATTTAATACAAGATTACCATTATAAGTTTTTAAAAACTCATTTATTTTTAATATTAAAGTTTCAACTTCTCCATTTCTATCTAATTGGTCTCTGAAAAAGTCTAAAATAACTAATGTGTCTAACTTTAAATCTTTAAATACAATTGGAACATATCCTTCGTCAACTTCAAACACTAAAAAATCTGCTTCTATTTTTCCAGTTAAAGTACAGTTTTTTAATAAGGTAGATAAAATGCCAGTTTCCATATTATTACCTTCAACATTACTAACTACTTTTTTATTAGCAGTTTTTAAAACATAACCAATTGCATTATTAGTCATTGTTTTCCCATTTGTAGCAGTAACTGCAATTACAGGACATTCAACCTTAAAATACTGAAATATTTTAGAATTCCATTTAAAAGCAATTTTACCTAATAAATTACCTCCATTTTTTCCAAAAATTTTAAGAATAATATTTAAAATTTTCATGATAAAAATAATAAAAAAATTTTTCATAATAAAAATCCCTTCTTAAAGTAAAAAATATAGATTTATATAAAAATATAAATTTAAAATAGAACTTACATTTTTATTTTTGAATATTATATCATATTGATATTTTTAAGTCTATATAGTAAAATACATTGTAACAAAAAAAGTAATATATATAATTATGGTTTGTGAATATGCCAAAAGAGAAAGTGGAGAAAAGAGGAATTTTTATGATATATGTAAAAAAAGAAAAATTAGAAAAATGCAATTTGAATAAAGAAAATATGTATGTGATAATGGATTTTGATGGAACAATAACTAAGCATACAAAAGTAGATTCATGGGACGTGGCAGGAGATAGTTTAAGTGAGAATTTTAAAAATGAATTAGTAAATTTATATGATACATATAGACCAATAGAAATAGATTATAATATTTCATATGAAGAAAAAAAGAAGAAAATGGAAGAATGGTACACAAAATGTATGTATTTATATTATAAATACAATTTAAAAAAATCAAATTTACAAAGTTCTGTTGTGAATTGTAAAATGTTATTTAGAGATGGTGTTAAAGAATTTTTAAATGATATGAATAAAAGTAATGTTCCTGTTATTATATTATCAGCAGGAATAGGAAATGTTATAGAAGAATTTTTAAAAAATAATAACTGTTATTATAAAAATATTTATATTCTTAGTAACTTTATAGAATTCGATTATGATGGAAATATGAAAGAATTTGATGGAAAAATAATTTACACAATGAATAAAAAATTAGACATAAATGAATTAGAAGAATTTAGCAATAAATTGCAGGGAAGATATAACAAGTTACTGTTTGGAGATTTAATTGAAGATAAAAATATGATAGACAAATCAGAATGGAGTTCAACAATAAGTGTAGGATTTTTGGAAAATAATATAGAAAATATAGATTTTTATAAAGATGCATTTGATATAGTTTTAACAGAAGAAGACACAAATTATAATGAAATAGAGAAAATTATAAACATATAATAAGTATGATAAAAATACTCAAATAAGATGTTAGTGGTAAATATAAAAATTAGAAGCTTTATTAAAATTAAAAAAATAAAAATATAGAATAGTGTTTTATTATATTTGGGAATTATTAATTATAATAAAACACTATTTTATTTATATAATTAAATTAATAGGCTAATATTTAATTATATTCATATGGTTTAAATTCAAAATTAAAGCCAATGTATTTATGAAGTTTCATATTCAAGAAATTATTAATGTTATCATTTGCACTATTTGAAATAGCCATTATTCTATGAATTTCATTATTATAACTAACTAAAGGATTAATATATCTTTTTTTACCTTTAACAGATGTGCAATAATTATCTTTTTGAGGAATTTCATCACTTTTATAAACGGAATTTCTAGTAGCACTTTGAAATTTATCAAATGCTGTTTTTATATATGAATCATCACATGTTTGTATTAAATTTATAACATCTTTTTCAGAAAGGTTATATAAATCTTTAACAGATATATATTTTTTAATATTTAAAGATTTTACAATATCAGCTATAAATTGCATACATAATCTATCTTCATCTTCAATCCAACGAGGCCATAAGTTTGAAATATCAGCTATAAATTGTTCACATATAGATATATCTTTAAAACCTAATTCATCTATATTGTTTTCGTTTTTTAGAACAGTTAAATTATTGTAGTACTTCTTTATAGCACAGACATCAAAAACTCTTTTTTGACTAAGTCCACCTGATAAAGTATATTCTAATCTATCAGCACTTAATTTAGGAGTATCATTATCAGCTATTGGGTATATGTGATAATCAGAAACTTCTTCTATTTTTATATTATCTCGAGCTAGTAGAAAAGATATTTCTTTTGAGTTCTTAATAATTTCTTCTGTTTTTTCTTCAGTTGATTCTTGAGTTTCAGAATCACCATTTAAAAAATCAATACAATGTTTAAAAGTTGGTGTTGCTATATCATGAAATAGACCAGATAAAGTTTGCTTTTTATCATGAGTAAAGTTCCATATTATTAAAGCAACTCCGACACTATGAGTCAAAGTAGAATAAAAATATTTATCATTATATACCCTTGTATAAGTTGTTCCACAAGCCATACTAATACCATCTAATCTTAACATTTCTGGAGTATAAATATATTCTAATAGCCAATCTGGAAATTCAGGTGACAGCACATTTAAATATTCTTGTACTTCTTCATTTAATGTTTCTAAATATTTGTTCATAAAATCCTCCTATATATAATTTTTAAAAAATATAACATAAAAACATAATATTTACAATCAGTTTTATAATAAAAATTTTATAATAAAAATTTTATATAATATTAGTAAGTATCAAGGAATTTCTATTAAATCTTTCCAATATTTTTTAGGCATGTAATTCATTTGACATCTGCGATTTGTTCTTTCTCTAATAGCAATTGTATTAAAAAATAATTTCCACAATTCTTGATATGCAATTTCATCTTCTGATAGCTTAGGCAATTTAATATTGTAACTATCAATAATTTTATAAGTACCATTATTATAAACAAAACAGATATCTCTATTTTGGTCATGTATAATAAATGACATGGAAGAAAATCTATTAATAAAGTGATGCCCTAATGGCTCTAAAATATTATTATCAGGATGAATACTAGCATAGCATAGATTATCTCCAATTTCTTGAAAACGTAATAATCCTTTTAATTTGTGACACTCTGCTAAAGATTTTTTACATAGATTTATAACTTTAAAAACATAAGAAATAGTAATTTTGTTATTAATTTCTGGACCAGTATTAAATGCATCACATAAATATTTTAAGATATTTATTTCTTTAGAAATATCATTTGATAGAAATGCATAGTAGGCATTAGATAAAGTATTATGAGATACATTTTTGGCAATTCCATTAAAAATTCTTTGAGATTTCTCATAATCTGTTTCAATAAATAAAGTTTTATCTAAAAAATTAGAAGTATAATTATTTTGAGAGACAATTTTTTGAGGTAAAGTTCGGGTTGTATATGCTTCAAATACAATAGATAGCAAACCATCAAAAGTTCCATCATATAAATATACTTTGTTTATAAGCTTCCAGTTAAGCATTTTAACTTGTCCTCCTTTGTAGGGAGCAATTTATCAAATAAAGATAATTGCTCAAATGTATTATTTTGTAGTTGATTTCGTTCTTGATAAACAAGATTAGTTTCTATAAAGTTTGAATTAAATTTATACACTTTATCAAAATATTTTCCTTTGCAGGTAATAAAGTATTTTGCTCTTTTTAGTGTTACTCCTAGTTTTTGCAAAGATTCAAAATCTAACATAAAAGAACGTCTTGCTCTAATAATTTTTTTAGCGGAAATAACACCTATTCCAGGGACTCTTAGTAGTGTGTAATAATCAGCATTATTAATTTCTACAGGAAAATTTTCTAAATGTCTAAGAGCCCAATCGCATTTAGGGTCTAAAATATTATTGAAGTTAGGATGTTTTTCATCTAAAAGTTCATCAGCTGTAAAACCATAGAAACGTAAAAGCCAATCTGCTTGATATAATCGATTTTCTCTAAGTAATGGAGGAGATTCCAATGTTGGCAAATTTTTATCATTATTAACACTTATATATGCAGAATAATAAACTCTTTTTAAACTTAATTTTTTATATAAATTTTGCGATAATGTTAAAATTTTTAAATCACTTTCTGGAGTTGCTCCAATAATTAATTGGGTAGTTTGACCAGCTGGAACGAAGTTTGTTTTTAATTTACTTTTTATTAATTTGTTTTGATGTATTTTATTAGAGATATAAGACATAGGTTGTAAAATACCATCTTTTTGTTTTTGTGGTGCAAGTAATTTTAAACTATTATTAGAAGGAAGTTCTATATTAACACTCATTCTATCAACCATATTACCTAATTTGGAAATTGAATCTTGGCTACATCCAGGAATAGTCTTACAATGTATATATCCATTAAATAAATATTCTTTTCTTAGAATAGTAACAGTTTTTATTAATAATTCCATTGTATAATCAGGAGATTTAATAACGGCAGAACTTAAAAATAAGCCTTCTATATAATTTCTTTTATAAAAATTTATTGTTAAATCTGCAACTTCTCTAGGAGTAAAAGTAGCTCTTTTTACATTGTTAGTACATCGATTGACACAATATTTACAATCATATATGCAACAATTAGAAAAAAGTATTTTGAGTAATGAAATGCATCTTCCATCAGCACCCCAACTATGGCATATTCCTGAAGTATGAGCATTTCCAATGCCATTGAGAAGATTTTTTCTAGAACTTCCACTTGAACTACAAGAAGCATCATATTTAGCAGAATCAGCTAATATTTGTAATTTATCAAAAATATCCATTTTCAAACTCCTGTACGAACATTTGTACTTATTATAACATAAAAAAATAAAAAGTCAAACATTTATTTGACTTTTTTGCATTTGAATAAAGTTTTTTTGTTAATAAACCTAGTAAAATCAGAGGTTGTACCGGATTAAAAAATTTTCTTTTTTTAATATAAGTGCATGTGTTTTATCAATATAGATGTAGAAAAAATTGTTAGTTTCATATACTTTATAAATATTATAATATTTTAATTTGGAATATTGCAAATCATCTAAAATTTCAAAATATTTATCATAAAACTTAAAAGTAAATATTTTATTATTTTTAATTTTATCACTTGTAAATTCTTTTTGTACAAGTGATATAGGATGAAAAATTCTCCACAATAAAAAGGAAATAGTTATAATGGTAAGTAAGCAAACTAAAACATAGTAATGATTTATAAATTGAAGTACTAAACAAAGCAATAAAAAGCCTAGAATAATTATTGTGAATGACTTATAAGAAAAATGATAAGTTTTATTATGAAATTTAATGAATTGACTATATAATTCTTGAGTATATGTTGTTTTATTTAAAAATAATTCTTTCAATTTAATCACCACAATTATTATAACATAAAAAGTAAGAAATAGGAATTGTAGCTTAAAAGAATAATTTATAATTATTGACAAAAAAGATATGAATGTGTTTTAATGATAAAAAATATTATAGTAACAGCAAGGAGGAAAATTATGGAATATGATGTTGTTATAATAGGAGCTGGACCTGCTGGAATTTCAGCAAGTTTATATACAAAAAGAGCAAATAAAAAAACATTGGTATTATATAAAGATGATTCAAGTTTAGAAAAAGCAACTGAAATTGATAATTACTATGGATTTGAAAATGGAATTTCTGGTAAAGACTTATATGAAAATGGAATTAAACAAGCAAAAAATATTGGAGTAGACGTATATGAAGAAGAAGTAATAAAATTAGAAAAAATTCCAGATGGATTTTTGATAATTACATCTAAAAGTGAATATAAATCTAAATATGTAATTTTGGCTACAGGAAATAAAAAGAATAAGCCCCAAATTAAAGGTATTAAAGAATTAGAAGGAAAAGGTGTAAGTTATTGTGCTATTTGTGATGGATTCTTTTACAGGGGAAAAGATGTGACAGTTTTAGGAAGTGGAGATTATGCAATTTCTGAAACAAATGATTTAATAAATTTAGCAAATTCAATAACAATATTAACTAATGGCGAAAAAGCGCCAGAAATTAGAGCTGAAAATGTTAAAATAGAAACAAGAGGTGTAACAGCTATTAATGGAACGGAGAAAGTAGAAGCAGTTGAGTTAGAAGATGGAAGTACAATAAAAACAGACGGAGTTTTTGTTGCTCAAGGCGTTGCAGGAAGTACAGAATTTGCTAAAAAATTAGGAGCATTAGTAAATAAAGATAAAATTGTAGTAAATGAAAATATGGAAACAAGCATTAAAGGTTTATATGCTTGTGGAGACTGCGTTGGAGGATTACTACAAGTTGCGAAAGCTGTTCATGAAGGTGTAATTGCTGCAATGAATATAATAAAATCTAATAATGTTAATTAAATTGACAATTATTCTAAAGATAACTGTGAAATATAAAGAAATAACTATAAAAAGGAAATTACTAATTAATAGAGTAGTTTCCTTTTTAAAATAATATCTTAGAAATTTTAATGTGTTATATATCTAAATTAGCCATATCGTCAGGAATTGGAGCAGTAAAACTTAAATATTCTAAAGTAATTGGATGAATAAAGCTAACTTTATAACTATGTAAAGCCTGTCTATCAATAAAATCAGAAGAAAATCCATATAAAGTATCGCCTAAAAGAGGATGCCCAATATGACTAAAATGAACTCGTATTTGATGAGTTCTACCTGTTTTTAAAAGACATCTAACTTTACTATATTTATCATATTTTCTTAATACTTCATAAATAGTAATAGATTTTTGACCAGTATTATCAATACATCTTTCAATTATGCTTCCATCTTTTCTTGCTATTGGTAAATCTATAATTCCAGACTTTTTATCTAAAGAACCATTAATAAAACAAATATATTCTTTTTTTAATGTATCTTCTTTCATTTGATAAGATAACTGTTCTTGTATATATTCAGACTTTGCAAAGATAACTATTCCAGAAGTATTTAAATCAAGTCTATTAACAGGTCTAATTTTTTTCTTTAAATTAATAGAATCAAAATAATATCTAACACCATTAGAAAGAGAATCAGTGTAATGAAGAACAGCAGGATGAACAGGGATGCCAGCTGGCTTATTTATAATTATAAACCAATCATCCTCATATATTATATCTAACGGCATTTTAGTTGGAATTATATTTGAATTATCTTCATTATAGTTTAAATTGATAGTTATTATATCTCCAATGCTTATGTTTTCTCTGGTATCAGCAATTTCAAAATTTTTATAAATAAGATGATTTTTAATTAATTTATTTAGTAATCTTGTCGAAATTTTAAAGTGATTAGTAAGTATTTGATTAATATTTTGATAAGTTAATAAATCTTTTACAACATATTTTAAATCCATTTAAATAATTCCTTTATACAAATTTAAACAACATTATATAAAAAAATTTACATAATGTAAATAAATATTCTTGAATAACTATGATTTATTTGATAAAATAAGAAAGAAATTTAATTAAAAAATAGGAAGGAACACAATATGAGAATCAGATATAAAAAATGGGCAAGACCAGAATTAGAAGCTAGTAAATTTTATGAAGATGAACCAGAAAGATGGAAAGGAAAGTGGAAAGAGCACTTTAATAATCAAAATCAACCGTTTATGTTAGAATTAGGATGTGGAAAAGGTCAATTTATATCACAATTAGCAGTAGAAAATCAAAAAATAAATTATTTAGCAATTGACTTAGTTGATGCAATGTTAGGGCTAGCAAAAAGAAATATAGAACAAAGTTATAATGAAGCTAAATTAGAGCCTAATAATGTCATGATTACTAGATTTGATATTGAAAGAATAAATTTAATATTATCAAAAGAGGATAATGTAAAAAGAATTTATATTAATTTTTGTAATCCTTGGCCTAAAGGAAAACATAGAAAAAAGAGACTAACACATACAAGACAATTAGAAAAATATAAAGAATTTTTATCAGAAAATGGTGAAATATATTTTAAAACAGATGATGATGGACTATTTGAATCAAGTTTAGGATATTTTGAAGAAGCTGGATTTGAAATTTTAAATAAAACATATGATTTACATAGTGAACCTATTTTTGAGAGAAATATAGAAACAGAACATGAAAAAATGTTTTCGGAACAGGGAATTAAAATAAAAGCATTGATTGCAAAGTTAAAATAAATAGTTGAAAAAACTACAAATTTAACTTTTTATTGATGCTTTCGGAAAGGGATGAAAATAAAGATGACCGAAGAAGATGTTATGCAAAATAATAACAATAAAGAATTTGTATTAGAAGCGGTTAAAGAAAACGGGAAATTTTTAGATTTAGCATCAAAAGAACTGCAAGATGACAAAAAAGTAGTAATGACAGCATTAGAACAAGACCCAGAAGCATTAGAATTTGCAAGTCCAAGACTAAAAAATGACAAAGAAGTCATCATGAAAGGTGTATGTGGAGCTCCATGGACAGTATGTTATGCTTCAGAAGAATTAAGAGAAGATAGAGATGTAATTTTAGAAAGTTGCAAAAATTATGGACAAGGATTATATTTTGCAAGTGAAAAATTAAGAGATGATAGAGAACTTGTAAAATCAGCTGTAAGTAATAAAGGAATAATAATAAAATATGCAAGTAGTAGATTGAAAAATGATAAAGAGCTTGCAATTATTGCAGTAAAACAAAATAAACAAGCATATCATTTTATATCTAAAGAATTACAACAAGATGAAGAAATAAAAGAATTAATGGGATAAAAAAGAAAAGTACAAGTAAAGTCTTGTACTTTTTAATTTTTACCTATATAATGTATTCAAAATATAAAAGTTAGGAGGAAGAAAATGACATTCATAGATAGAGTAAAACAAAGGGCAAAAGAAGAAATAAAGACAATTGTTCTTCCAGAGGCTAATGACATAAGAGTATTACAAGCAGCAGAACAAATATTAAAAGAAGAATTTGCTAAAATAGTTCTTATTGGTAATGAAGATGAAATACAAAAAATAGCAAATGAAAATAATATTAATATTTCAAAAGCAAAAATAGTTAATCCGATAACTTCAACTAAGCATGCTGAATATGTAAACCTTTTGTATGAATTAAGAAAAGAAAAAGGAATGACTAAAGAAAAAGCAGAAGAATTAGTTAATGATCCAGTTTATTTTGGGACATTAATGTTAAAAGACGAAAAATCAGAAGCGGATGGATTAGTTTCGGGAGCAGCACATTCAACATCAGATACATTAAGGCCTGCGCTTCAAATTTTAAAAACAGCACCTAACACAAAATTAGTTTCAGCATTTTTTGTTATGGTAGTTCCAGAGTGCGAAAGTGGAGAAAAAGGAACATTTATTTTTGGAGATAGTGGATTAAATGAAAATCCAACAGATGAACAACTTTCAGAAATTGCAATTTCATCAAGCAAGAGTTTTAAACAATTAGTAGAAAAAGAACCCAAAGTTGCAATGCTTTCTTATTCTACACACGGAAGTGCAAAATCAGAACTAACAGAAAAAGTAATAAATGCTACAAATAAAGTAAAAGAAAAGATGCCAGAATTATTGGTAGATGGTGAATTACAATTAGATGCAGCAATAATACCAGAAATAGCAAAATCAAAAGCTCCCAATAGTCCAATTAAAGGAGAAGCAAATGTATTAATATTTCCAAATTTAGATGCAGGAAATATTGGATATAAATTAGTACAAAGATTAGGAAAAGCTGAAGCATATGGTCCACTTTGTCAAGGAATAGCAAGACCAGTAAATGACTTGTCAAGAGGATGTAGTAGTAAAGATATTGTGGGAGTGGTTGCAATAACAGCTGTTCAAGCCCAAAAAATGTAATTATGTCTAATTGGGGACAGGTCCAAAGTGGACATTTAGCAAAGCATATAATCAAAAAATAGAATGTCCATTTTGGACCTGTCCCCAATAGGACATCCGATTAGAAAGGAAAGATGGTAAATATGAAAATTTTAGTATTAAATTCAGGAAGTTCAACACTTAAATATCAAGTTATAGATATGGATACAGAACAACAATTAGCTAAAGGTAACTTTGAAAGAATTGGTCAAGCAAATTCTTTTTTAACACATAAAGTTAATGGCGTAAAACATAAATTTGAAGTAAGAGTAGCAAACCATGAAGAAGCAATTAGATTTGTTTTAAAAAGATTAACAAATGACCATTATGGAGTTATAAAAAGTTTGGATGAATTAATGGGAATAGGACATAGAGCAGTTCACGGAGGAGAGAAAATTTCTGATTCAGTTATTATAGATGATAATGTTATAAATATAATGAAAGAATGTAGTGAACTAGCACCTATTCATAATCCTGCTGTACTTTTAGGAATAGAAGCATGTAGAAAAGTTGTTCCAAATATGAAAATGGTAGCTGTTTTTGATACAGCATTTCATCAAACAATTCCAAAGGAAAGATATTTATATCCTATACCATATGAATATTATGAAAAATATGGTATTAGAAAATATGGATTCCATGGAACTTCACATAAATATGTTGCATATAGAGTAGCAGAACTAATGGGAAAAGATATAAAAGATCTAAAAATTATAAACTGTCATTTAGGTCAAGGGGGAAGTATATGTGCAATCCAAAATGGTAAATCTGTAGAAACAAGTATGGGATTAACACCACTTGGAGGAATAGTTATGGGGACAAGAAGTGGAGATTTAGACCCATCAGTAGTAACATATATAATGCAAAAACATGAGCTTAATGCAAGAGAAATAGAAAGTATATTAAATAAAGAATCAGGAGTATATGGAATTTCAGGAGTATCTGTTGATTTTAGAGATATAGAAGTAGATGCAGCTTCTGGTGGAAAACATGCTCAATTAGCATTAGATATTTTCCATGATACTGTTGCATCATATGTTGCAAAATATATGGTTGCAATGGGAGGAGCCGATGTAATTACATTTACAGCAGGAGTAGGAGAGAAAGGTCAAGATTCTAGACAAGAGATCTGTAATAGATTAAAATATTTTGGAATAAAACTTGATGAAGTACAAAATCAAGCAATAAAAGGAGACGAAGCAAAAGTATCAGCGGAAGATTCTAGTATGCCAGTTTATGTAATACCTACAAATGAAGAATTAATGATTGCTAGAGAAACTAAAAAATGTATAGAGGAGGAATAATAATGAAAATATTAGTATTAAACTGTGGAAGTTCATCATTAAAATATCAATTAATAAATATGCAAACTGAAGAAGTACTAGCTTCTGGTAAATATGAAAGAATAGGAGAAGAAGAAGCTTTTATTACTCATAAAGCAAATGGTAAAAAAACAGAAATAAAAAAACCTGCATATAATCACAAAGAGGCTATTGAATTTACACTTGCTCAATTTACAAATCCAGAATACAAAGTAATAGATAACTTAGATGAAATAGATGCAATAGGACATAGAGTAGTACATGGAGGAGAAATATTTAAAGAATCAGCATTAATAAATGATAAGGTTATGACACAAATAGATGAATGTAGTGAATTTGCTCCATTACATAACCCAGCATCTATTTTAGGAATGGAAGCATGTAAAAATGTGATGCCTGGAAAACCAATGGTAGCAGTTTTTGATACAACTTTTCATCAAACAATGCCTAAAGACAAATATATTTATGCAATACCATATGAATTTTACAAAAAATATGGTGTAAGAAAATATGGAGCACACGGAACATCTCATATGTATGTTTCACAAAGATTAGCTCAAATAGAAGAAAAAGATATAAAAGACTTAAAAATAGTTACATGCCACTTAGGTCAAGGATCAAGTATATGTGCTGTTGATGGAGGAAAATCAATAGATACAAGCATGGGATTAACACCACTAGGAGGAATTCCAATGGTTACAAGAAGTGGAGACTTAGATCCATCAGTTTTAACATATTTAATGAAAAAAGAAAAATTAACAGCTCAAGAAATGGAAGATTTATTAAATAAAAAATCAGGTGTTTCTGGAATATCAGGTTTAGCACCAGATTTTAGAGTAATTGAAGAAGCATCAAATGAAGGAAATGAAAGAGCTAAAATTGCAATAGAAAGTTTTGAATATGCAATAGCAGGTGATGTTGCAAAATATGCAGCTGAAATGGATGGTTTAGATTATATTATATTTACTGGAGGAATAGGAGAAAATCAAATTAATATAAGAAAAGGAATTTGTGAAAAACTTAAATTTATGGGAGTAGATTTAGACATTGATGCTAATAATATGAGAGGAGAAGAAAAAGCTATTTCAACTGAAAATTCTAAAATTAAGGTTTATGTAATACCTACAAATGAAGAATTAATGATAGCTAAAGAGACAGAAAGATTAGCAAATATTCAGTAATAAAATAAAGAATACATCTTAAATTTTAAAGTATTTAGGATGTATTTTTTATTTTAAAAAATTAACGAATAAATTCATATTTATGCTTGACTTTTATATTAATGTGTGATTAAATATAAACCAATAGGGGCTATCAATATTTTTAAGGAGTTGATGCTATGTCAGATGAAATGACCGCAGTTGTTCTAAAAGAACTAAGAGCGTTTAGAACGGAAACTAATTCAAGGTTTAATGGATTAGAAACACAAGTTGTAACATTACAACAAGAAATAGGAGAGTTACATAAGAAAACAGACGAACACACAGTAGCTATACAGGAACTAAGAGAGACAACTAAAGAAAACACAGAAAGAATAATTGCTTTGGAAGAAACTACGAAAGAATTAAGAAATGAAACTAATGAACTAAAGAGAGCAACGCAAGAAAATACAAAAAGGATAGTAGGCTTGGAAAAAGCAACGCAAGAAAATACAAAAAGGATAGTAGGCTTGGAAAAAGCAACGCAAGAAAATACAAAAAGGATAGTAGGCTTGGAAAAAGCAACAGAAGAAAATACAGAAAGAATAGTAAGTTTGGAAAAAGCAACAAAAGAAAATACAGAAGGCATAATGAGATTAGAAAAAGGTCGAAAAGAAGACCGATTTGGCGTAATAGAGATATTGCAAACAATGGACAAAAGCATTACAGAGAGTTTTTCAGAAATTAAAAATTATATGGACATTAATTTTGAAAAGATACATGCTAGTGAGTTAGCTAGAGATATACAATATAAAGAAATAACAAAAGAATTAAAATTACAAAAAATGACATTAAATTTACATGGAATAAAGATAAAAGAATTAGAAAACTGGAAAGATAGATTTGAAAAAGGAACACTATCATTTGTATAAATTTCATAATAAATAATTTAATGTCTAATCTAAAATTAGACAAATGCAATTATATAAATTTCAAATTTAAAAATAAAATTTCTATAAAAAACTTGCAAATTAAAAAAAAGATGATATAATATTGACATAATCAATAAGAAAAGAATATAACAAGGACAAGATAAATAATAAAATAACTTTAAAGAGAGCCAATGTGAGGTGCAAGTTTGGTAAGTAAAAATTATTTATTATCACCTAGTTTTCACTAAACTGAAATCATAGTAAGTTAGTCGTAAATCTGCGTTAAAGATTTTGGAGCGAACAATAGAAAACATAAATATTGTTAACTTAGGTGGTACCGCGGAGTAGATATATAAATCTTTTCGTCCTAATAATTAGGATGAGAAGATTTTTTGTTTATTTAGGAAAAAGGGAAAACTAATTTATTGCAAAATATTGTAAAAAAATTAAAAAAAGAATTTGTTTGAACTAACAGAAATAGAAGGAGGTAATTAAATGCCAGAAGTAAAAATAGGAAAAGTATATAGACATTTTAAAGGAAACTATTATTTCGTAGAGAATATAGCCTATGATTCAGAAACAAAAGAAAGAATGGTAGTATATAAACCATTATATGAAAGAGAAGATGGTAGAAAAATTTGGGTAAGACCAGAGAAAATGTTTTTAGAAGAAATTCCAGAAAGACCGGATAATATTACAGGTCAAAAATATAGATTTGAGTTGGATAAAACAATTTCAAGTAATTATATAAAATAAAATATATTTAGGAATAGGAACTAAAGCGGAAAATGTCCACTTTGGACCTGTCCCCAATAAGACAAGGAGGAAAAATATGTATAAGAAAGTTGAACTTAAAGATGGTTTCGTAGGAATGGAACGTAGAGTTGCGGAAAATTGGAAGGAAAAAGACATAATCAAGAAAAATTTTGATATGAATGAAGGTAAAAGGTATTTTACTTTTTATGATGGACCACCAACAGCAAATGGTAAACCTCATGTTGGGCACATCGAAACAAGAGTAATGAAAGATATTATACCACGTTATAAAGTAATGAAAGGTTATAAAGTTATTCGTAAAGCTGGATGGGATACACATGGACTTCCAGTAGAATTAGAAATCGAAAAAAGCCTTGGAATATCAGGAAAAGAACAAATAGAAGAATATGGAGTAGAAAAATTTGTAAAAAAATGCAAAGAAAGTGTGTTCACTTATGTGCACATGTGGGAAGAAATGACTAATAAAGTTGGATATTGGGTAGACATGGAAAATCCATATGTAACTTATCATAACAATTATATAGAATCAGTATGGTGGGCATTAAAACAAATGTGGGATAAAGGACTTTTATATGAAGGGCACAAAGTTATGCCATATTGTCCAAGATGTGGTACAGCGTTATCATCACACGAAGTTGCGCAAGGCTATAAAGATGTAAAAGATTTGACTTGTGTTGCAAAATTCAAAGTACTTGATAATACAAAATTTGATGAAAATACTTATATTTTAGCATGGACAACTACACCATGGACTTTGCCATCTAACTTAGCACTATGTGTTAATAAATCATATGAATATGCAGAGGTTAAAGCAAATATAGGTACTGATGATGAGCCTAAATATGAAAACTATATTTTAGCTAAAGATTTAATAGAAACGGTATTAAAAGAAACACCATATGAAGTTGTAAAAACATTTAAAGGAAGCGAATTATTAGGTGTTAAATATGAACAATTAATGCCATTTGCAAAAGTTGAAGGAAAAGCATTTGAAGTAATCCATGGAGATTATGTTACACTAACAGATGGTACAGGTATAGTTCATATTGCACCAGCATATGGTGAAGATGATAGCTTAGTTGCAAAACAAAATGGAATTACTTTTGTCAATTTAGTAGATAAATCAGGAAACTTTGTAAAAGAAGTAGAGCCATGGGCAGGTAAATTTGTAAGAGACTGTAATGAAGACATATGTAAATGGCTAGCTAAAGAAAATAAACTATTTAGCAAAGAAAAGCACATGCACTCTTATCCTCACTGCTGGAGATGTGATACACCACTTCTATATTATCCAAAAGAAAGTTGGTTTGTAGCTATGAGTAAACTAAGAGATGAATTAGTTGAAAATAATAGCAAAGTAAACTGGTATCCTGAAACAATAAAAACAGGTAGATTTGGAAAATTCTTAGAAAATGTAATTGACTGGGGAATTTCAAGAGATAGATATTGGGGAACTCCATTCCCAGTATGGACATGTGAGGATGAGAATTGCGGACATCAAGAATGTATAGGCTCTATTGAAGAACTAAAAGAAAAAGCAATTGATTGTCCAGAAGATATCGAATTACACAAACCATATATAGATGACGTACATTTAAAATGTCCGAAATGTGGTAAGAAAATGCATAGAGCAAAAGAAGTTATCGACTGTTGGTTTGATTCAGGTTCAATGCCTTTTGCACAATGGCACTATCCATTTGAAAATAAGGAAATGTTTGAAAATAACTTCCCAGCAGGATTTATTTCAGAAGCAATAGACCAAACTAGAGGATGGTTCTATACTTTAACAGCTATAGGTACAGCGTTATTTAATAAAACACCGTTTGAAAATTGTATAGTTTTAGGACATGTTTTAGATGAACATGGTCAAAAAATGTCTAAATCAAAGAAAAATGGTGTAGACCCAATGACATTATTAGATACAGTAGGAGCAGATGCAACGCGTTGGCACTTCTACACTTGTAGTGCGCCATGGCTTCCTACACGATTAGGAATTAAAAATGTGCAAGAAACACAAAGAGGATTTTTAAGCACATTATGGAATGTATATTCTTTCTATGTTTTATATGCAGAAATAGACCAATTTAATCCATTAAAATATTCAGATTTTGAATTAACTAATGTTATGGATAAATGGATAATTTCTAAATTAAATACGCTAATAAAAGTAGTAGACAGCAAATTAGAAAGTTATGATATAACAAGTGCAGCATTAGAAATTGAAAGTTTCACAGATGAACTATCAAACTGGTATGTACGTAGAAATAGAGAAAGATTTTGGTCAGAAAGTCTAACAGATGATAAAATTGGAGCATATGTAACTTTATACAAAGTATTAACAACATTAATAAAAGTTGCAGCGCCATTTGTACCATTTATGACAGACGAAATATACCAAAACTTAGTAGTAGGATTAGATAACAATGCACCTGAAAGTGTTCACTTATGCTTATGGCCAGAAGTAGATGAAAGCACAATAAATGAAGAACTTGAAAAAGAAATGGATTTAGCATATAAAATTGTAAAATTAGGTAGAAGTGCAAGAAATTCTGCAAATATTAAAAATAGACAACCACTTTCAGAAATGCTTATTTCAGTAGATACATTACCTAAATATTACGAAGACATAGTAAAAGAAGAATTAAATGTAAAAGAAGTAAAACTAGGTGCTGAAATGAATAAATATGTAGACTTTGAAATAAAACCAAATTTACCAGTTTTAGGAAAAGAATATGGAAAATTAATACCTAGAATAAGAGAAGAACTTGGAAAACTAAATCAAATGGAATTAGCTACTAAAGTTAAAAACGGAAAATGCGAATATATTGAAATTGGTGACACACAAATCGAATTAAATGCAGATAATTTATTGGTTACAATGCAAGGAAAAGATGGTTTTGCATTTAGTGGAGAAGGAGAGATGGGGGTTGTATTAGATACTAATATAACAAAAGAACTAAAAGAAGAAGGATATGTTCGTGAAGTACTTTCAAAAGTACAAAACATGAGAAAAGACCAAGGCTTTGAAGTATTGGACCATATCAATTTATATGTAGCTGGAGATAGTGATTTAGAAAGAGTTATAAAAGAAAATGAAGAACTAATTAAACATGATACTTTAGCAGAAAAAATCGTATATCATGAAGAAAGAGACAATTATGTAGCAACAAACATAAATGGTCAAAATTTAGACATAGAAGTAGAATTAGTTAAATAACAATAGAAAATAGGCGGAATTAGAAAATAACCGCCTATTTTTTGTGTTGAAAAAATAAAAATAATATGTTATATAAGAAACATCAAACATAAAAATAAGGACTATAGATTAGAATAGAAATAACTTAAAATTAGGAAAGGAGCGAAAATGGACTTAGGAGAAATAGGAAAAGAGATATTAGAAAATATATCAAAAACAATAAACGATGAAAAAATAATTGACAAAAGCGAAAGATTAACCAAAGATGAAATAGAATTAGCACAAAAATTAGATGCAATAGAAGAATTCACATTAGATAGAATAGAAGGAAATATAGCAATTTTGGAAGATAGGAAAACAGGAAAAATTATTGAAATAGAAAAAGATAAATTACCAAAAGGAACTAAAGAGGGAAATATATTAGATAAAATTAATGGGAAATTTATTTTGAATATAGATAAAACAAATAATATATCACAAAGAATATCTGATAAGATGCAAGAGCTATGGAATTAAATAAAAATTTATTTAGGGGTATAAAAATGGGAAAAAGAAAAAACAAAGGATTAAATAGTAAAAATAAAAAAATATTAGCTGGAATAATAGGAATTATCATTGTGATTTTAGCAGGTGTTTTAGGATTTAATACACCAGAAATACAAAATTTAGCAAAACAGCTAGGAATAGAAAATGTGGAAACTACTAACCATGAAGTTAAACAAAACAATACTGATGAAAACATTAATTTAAATATTGATGAGAACTTAAAAGTGTATTTTATTGATGTAGGACAAGCGGATAGTATTTTAGTATCTAATAAAGAACACAATATGCTAATAGATGCAGGAAACAATGAAGATGGAGAAATGGTAGTAAACTTTGTTAAAAATAAAGGGATAAAAAAATTAGATTATTTAATAGGAACTCATCCTCATGAAGATCATATAGGAGGGCTTGACGATGTTATAAATAGTGATATAAAAATAGAAAATATACTCATGCCAAAAATGCAAACTAATACGAAAACGTTTGAAGATGTGTTGAATGCAATTAAAAACAAAGGATTAAAAGTAACTGCACCTAAAAAAGGAGATAAATTAACTCTGGGTGATGCGAATATAAAAATTATGACAGATAGTATTATAAATAAAGACAATATAAATTTATCTTCAATTACATTACAACTTCAATATGGAAATAATACATTTTTATTTATGGGAGATGCAGAAAAAGAAAATGAAGATACGATAGAATGGAAAAATGTAGATTTACTAAAAGTAGGACATCATGGTTCAAAAACAAGTAGCTCAACTAAGTTTTTAAGCCAAACAAGACCAAAGATTAGTATAATTATGGTAGAAGAAGGAAATAGCTATGGATTACCAAAGCAAGAAATATTAGAAAGACTAGAAAAAATAGGAAGTACAATTTATAGAACGGATAAAAATGGAACAATAACAGTTATTTCAAATGGTCAAAAAATAACTGTAGATACAGAAAAAGAGTAGAAATAACTTACCTTAAAAGCAATTGTAGGATATTTTTAACAAAATCTGGAGAATTTTAAGAAAATATTTTAATAAAATAAATTACATTTTCTTAAACAAAGATAATGAAAAAATATAATACAATTGCTTTTAAAGTAAGTTTATATAATTTTATATAACTATTAGCTATAATTTTCCTTGTTCTTTTTCATATATTTACTTGACAGTTTACAATAATAACGATAAAATATAATAGGTAGGAAAAAATATATTTTTAAAAATAATAATTACATATATTTTATTCGAACATTGAAAATTAAATAAGAAAGAGGTGTATGATTATGACAATAGTAATCACTATCGCCGCTGTCTTAATCTCACTTGCAATTGGAATTCCAATAGGTATAGCATATAGGAAGAAAGTTGCAGAGTCTAAAATACAAGGGGCAGAGAACGAAGCAAAAAGATTAGTAGATTTAGCAAAAAAAGAAGCCGAAAACTTAAAAAAAGAAGAAATTTTTAAAGCAAAAGAAGAAATAATGGCAAGTCGTAAAGAATTAGACCAAGAGATTAAAGAAAGAAGAGGCGAAGTACAAAGACAAGAAGCAAGACTAATTCAAAAAGAAGAAAATTTAGAAAGACGTTCAGATAATTTTGAGAAGAAAGAAAGAGAATTGGAACAAGAACTTCAAAAAATTGAAGAACAAAAAGAGAAAATCGAAAAATTACATGAACAAGAAATGATAGAACTTCAAAAAATAGCAGCTTTAACAAAAGAAGAAGCTAAAGCACGATTATTAAATGAAATGGAAAAAGAATTAGTAGCTGAAAAAGCCGCATTAATTAGAGAACAAGAACAAAAAGCAAAGGAAACAGTTGGAAAAGAAGCAAAAGAAATGCTTTGCTATGCAATACAAAAATGTGCAGCAGACCATTCTCAAGAAACAACAGTATCTATAGTAGCGCTTCCAAGTGATGAAATGAAAGGAAGAATAATAGGTAGAGAAGGTAGAAATATAAAAGCTCTAGAAACTTTAACAGGAATTGACTTAATAATTGATGATACACCAGAAGCAGTAGTGCTATCAGGATTTGATCCATTAAGAAGGGAAGTTGCAAAAATAGCATTAGAAAAATTAATCGAAGATGGAAGAATTCATCCAGCTAAAATTGAAGAAATGGTAGAAAAAGCTAAGGAAGAAGTAGAAAATACTATAAAAGAAGAAGGAGAAAGAGCAGTCTTAGAAACAGGTGTTATAGGACTTCATCCTGACATTGTAAAATTACTTGGAAAACTAAAATATAGGACAAGTTATGGACAAAATGTATTAAATCATTCTATAGAAGTTTCAAACTTAGCAAGAATAATGGCAGATGAATTAGGGTTAGATCCTAAACTTGCAAGACGTGCAGGTCTTTTACATGATATAGGAAAAGCATTAGATCATGATATGGAAGGAACACATGTAGAAATAGGTGTAGATGTATTAAAGAAATACAAAGAAAACCCATTAGTGATAAATGCAGTTGAAGCACATCATGGAGATGTAGAACCACAAACATTAGAAGCTGTTTTAGTACAAGCCGCAGATGCTATATCAGCATCAAGACCAGGAGCAAGAAGAGAAACATTAGAAGCATATATTAAAAGACTACAAAATCTTGAAGAAATTGCAGATTCATTTGAAGGTGTTGAAAAATCATTTGCAATACAAGCAGGTCGTGAAGTAAGAATAGTAGTTAAACCAGAAAAAATTACAGATGATCAAATGACAATACTTGCAAGAGATGTAGCAAACAAAGTAGAAAACGAAATGGACTATCCAGGTCAAATTAAGGTAAACATCATTAGAGAAACAAGAGTTGTAGATTATGCAAAATAAAATTTAGAGTTATGCCAATAAAAGCATAACTCTTTTTTTGTCTAGATGGGGGACATTTTTTAAGTGGCCATTCTGGAAAATTATATTATTTATAAAACTCAAGTATATAATATAAAAATACTTTGTGTGTCGTAGCCACATGATTTAAGAATTTTTATAATTTGACACTAATATGATTTTATAGTATCATAGAAATTGATTATAGAGTTTAAAAGAAGAATAAATATAGAAAGAAGGAATTTAGTTTGAAAATTTTAGCTGTAGGAGATTTAGTAGGAAATGCAGGCGTAAGTAAATTAAAAAAAGAATTAAAAAATATTTGCGAGCAAGAAAATATAGATTTTGTAATAGTAAATGGAGAAAATGCTGGAGAAGGGATGGGAATTACCCAAAGAAACTTTAATGATTTATTAGAAGAAAAAATTGATGTAATAACAATGGGAAATCACACTTGGGGAAAAAAAGATATTTTTAAATTTATTGACCATCCAAAATTGTTAAGACCAGCCAATTATACAAAAGGCATTGTAGGTAAGGGATATAATATTTATAAATGCAATGATAAAAAAATTGCAGTAATTAATTTAATAGGTAGAGTAGATGTAAATGTTCTTTCAGAAAATCCATTTATAGTAGCTAAAGAAATTATAGAAAAAATAAAACATGATGTAGATATAATCGCAATAGATTTTCACGCAGAAGCTACAGCAGAAAAAATTGCTATGGCACGTTATTTAGACGGTGAGGTTACTTTACTATATGGAACACATACTCATGTACAAACTGCGGATGAAACAGTTTTAAAGAAGGGAACAGGATATATAACTGATATAGGAATGACTGGGCCAAAAGAATCAGTAATTGGAATGGATATGGATGCATCAATAAAAAGATTTGTTACCACACTTCCAGAAAGATATAAAATAGCAACAGGTGAATGCATGTTAAATTCTGTAGTGTTTGAAATTGATGATAATACAAATAAAGTATCAAATATTTATAGAATAAATAAATAATAAAAAAGTTACTATTTAGACTATAATAATTTAAAATTCAGAATTTTATACCATATGTGTTGTAATATCCAAATTTTAAAATACTATAAATATAAAAACATTTAACATAAATATATAATATGAAAAAAGATATAACTTAAAATTTTATACATAATAATAGTAATTTTTGTCGAATATAATATATTTTTGCGATAACTTTATTGGAAAAATATGTAAAAGGTATTTACAAGTATTTCCAAATATTGTAAAATGGAAAATGTAAAAGTTGCAACAACAAAAATAAAAATTATAGGAGGCAAAAGAAAATGGAAATTCTAAAAATTTCATCAAAATCAAACCCAAATTCAGTTGCAGGAGCAATAGCTGGATTGGTAAAAGAATCAAACAAAGCAGAAATGCAAGCAATTGGAGCAGGAGCATTAAATCAAGCAGTTAAAGCGGTAGCTATAGCAAGAGGTTTTGTAGCACCAGCAGGAGTAGATTTAGTTTGCATACCAGCATTTGCAGAAGTAGAAGTTGAAGGAGAAGACAGAACAGGAATAAAATTAATTGTAGAGTCAAGAACATAAAAAAGTTTTATATAGAGTGAATGTCCAATTGGGGTCAGGTCCAAAGTGGACATTTTACAAAATATATTTATTATAATAAGAAACTCGAGTATATATTATAAAAAATGCTTTATACTATATACTCGAGTTTTATTTATAATCACAGAAAATGTCCACTTTGGACCTGACCCCAATTGGACATTAAGGAAAAAATCATATTAGAACTTGAAATTTTATGAATTTTAATGTATTATTAGCAATGTATAGAGGGTGAAAAAATGAAATCAAATTGGATTAAATATTTGTTTATAGTAATTATTATAATTCTATTAGTATTTGCTATATATATAATAAAAAAAGATGAAGAAGTAAAAAAGCAAGAGCAAGAATATACGGCAAGTAATCAGGATGATAAAATTAAAGAAATAAAGATAGGAATAGCAGAATTAGATACTATAAATCCTATACTTAGTAATAATAAAAATGTTCAGCAAGTGACAAAATTAATATATGAACCATTGGTAGATTTATCATCAGACTATAAAGCAGTTCCTTGTTTAGCAAAAGAATGGGCAAAACAAAGTGATAATTCATATTTAATTAAACTACGAGAAAATGTTAGATGGTCAAATGGACAGTCTTTTACTGCAGAAGATGTCCAGTTTACAATAGATAGACTAAAAGATACACAAACGATATATTCTGCAAATGTAGAATATGTTACTGGAATAGAAATTATTGATGATTACACAGTAAGAATAAATCTAAGCCAAGAAGTACCATTTTTTGAGTATAATCTAACTTTTCCAATACTATGTAAAGAATATTATCAAGGAGAAGATTTTGCTACAACCTCTAAAAATAATTCTCCAATAGGAACAGGTAAATTTAAAATATCAGATGTGCAATCATCTTATATAATATTGGAAAAAAATACTAATTGGTGGAATAAAGAAAAAAATACAATTTTGGAAAAAATAACAGTCAATTTATATTCTTCAGTAGGTGAATTATATAATAGCTTTAAAATAGGAAATTTAGATGCAATTGCAACTGATAATGTCAATGTTCAAGATTATATAGGTAGTATAGGATATACACCTAAAGAAGTTAAAGGACGTGAACATACATTTTTAGCATTAAATGTTTCTAATGAATTATTAAATAAGCAAGAAATAAGAAAATCAATATCATATTCTATAGATAAAGAAAATATAACTTCAAATATATTTAATAGCAAAAATGTATCTTGTAGCTTTCCTTTAGACTATGGTAATTGGCTATATCAAGAAGAAGCAAGTAGTGGTTATAATGCCGAACAAGCAAAACAAATTTTAGTTGATTCAGGTTGGAATTATAAAAATAATTATTGGCAAAAAGTAGAAAATAAAAAGAATCAAAGAATTGAGTTGAATTTATTAGTAAGAGCAAGTGATTCAAGTAAAGTATCTGTAGCGCAAAATATAGAACAACAATTAGAAAACCAAGGCATAAGAATTAATATAATACAAGCTTCTGATGAGCAGTATAATAATATGATAAATAGTAGAAATTTTGATATTGCATTATGTAGTATGACATTATCTCCTAGTCCAAATTTAGAATTATTTTTTGGAAACAATAATTTATCCAATTATGCAAATGAAGAAGTTGCAAATATTATGGCAGAAGTAAATAATACAACTGATGAAAATGTATTAAAAGAAAAATACAAAAGATTAATTGAAATATATAAATCGGATATTCCATATGTAAGTTTATACAACAATAAATATACAATAGCATATAGTTCACAATTAGTCGGAGACCTTACACCTAACTGGTTTAATATGTTTTATGGAATAGAAGGATGGTATAAATAGTAAAAAAAATTAAAAAAGTATTGACAAAACAAATATTTGTTATATAATGTCATCAGCAAACAAAAGTTCAAAGAAGTTAAGGAGGAAATTATGGAAGAAAATGCAGAAAAAAGAAAAGCATTGGAAGCAGCAATGAGTCAAATAGAAAAGCAATTTGGTAAAGGTTCAGTTATGAAACTTGGAGAGTTTAAAGCAATGGAAATAGAAGCTATTCCAACAGGAGCTTTAAGCTTAGATATAGCTTTAGGTATAGGAGGAGTTCCAAGAGGAAGAATTATAGAAGTATTTGGACCAGAATCTTCTGGAAAAACAACATTAGCATTACATATTGTAGCAGAAGCACAAAAAATGGGTGGAGAAGCAGCTTTTATAGATGCAGAGCATGCATTAGACCCAGTATATGCTAAAAAACTAGGAGTAGATATTGATAATTTAATTGTTTCACAACCAGATACAGGAGAGCAAGCATTAGAAATTACTGAAAGTTTAGTTAGAAGTGGAGCATTAGATGTTATAGTAGTTGACTCTGTTGCAGCACTTGTTCCAAAGGCTGAAATAGATGGAGATATGGGAGATTCTCATATGGGATTACAAGCAAGATTAATGTCACAAGCTTTAAGAAAACTAGCAGGAGCAATTAATAAATCAAAAACAGTATTAATATTTATAAACCAATTAAGGGAAAAAATTGGAGTTATGTTTGGAAATCCTGAAACAACAACTGGTGGTAGAGCATTAAAATTTTATGCATCAGTTAGAATGGACATCAGAAAAATAGAAAATATAAAACAAGATGGAGAAGTGAAAGGAAATAGAGTACGTGTTAAAGTAATAAAAAATAAAGTTGCTCCACCATTTAGAGAAGCTGAATTTGATATAGTATATGGACAAGGTATATCAAAAGAAGGTAATATACTAGATATGGCAGTAAATTTAGATATTGTGGATAAAGCAGGTTCTTGGTTTAGTTATGATGGAGAAAGAATTGGACAAGGAAGAGAAAATGTAAAAAAATATCTTCGTGAAAATCCAGAAATATTAGAAGATATAGAAGAAAAAGTAAGAGAAAATTTTGCAAAAGCATTTGAACAAAGTTTAGGCGAAGAATTACCAAGTCAAGAAGACGAAGAATAAGAAGAATAAATTGGTTATAAAACTTTGATATAAAATGTATTTTTAAAATTAAATAAAAATATAATAGAAGTATTATAAAATAACCCTTTTTTACTAAACTACATGGTTTAATAAGAAGGGTTATTTTTTACTTGATATTTACATCAATATATAGTAAAATATCTAAAAGAAAGAAGGAAAAAATGTACACTGTAGAAGAATTTGATAGAGAAAAAACAAAAATATTAAGATATATTTTATATAAAAAAAGAAGTGAAAATGAAGTAAGAACTAAATTTAAAAAAAGCATAGAAGAAAATTTATTAGAAGATATAATAGAATATTTAAAAGAAGCAAAATATATTGATGATAAAGAATATATAAGAAAAACAATAAATAACTTTATAGCATTAAAAAACTTATCTAAAAGAGAAATACAATATAAATTATTATCCAAAGGATTAAAAAAAGAAGATATAGAAGACTATTTTTATGAAAATAAAGAAGAACTAGAAGAATATGAAATAAAATCAGCTGAAAATATAATATATAAAAAATCAACATCAATGGAACAAGAAGAAATTAAACAATATTTATTAAAAAAAGGATATAAATCAGAAAATATTAACAAAGCATTAAAATAATAAAAGGAGTAAAAAATGGCTATTCTAACATTAGAAACAAAGAAATATGCTATCAAAATAGATAATTTTGAAGGTCCAATAGATTTACTATGTCATTTAATAGATAAAAATAAAATGAATATATATGATATAAATTTAAGTGAAATAACAGACCAATATATAAATTATTTAAAAGAGCAAGAAAAATTAAACTTAGAAATTGCAAGTGAGTTTTTAGTAATGGCTTCAACATTACTATATCTGAAATCTAAAAATCTTTTACCAAAACAAGAAGATGAAGAAGAAGAAATAACAGAAGAAGAATTAATACGAAGAATAATCGAATATAAAAAATTTAAAGAAATAAGTAAAACATTAAAAAATAATTATAATGTATATTCTAATAGGTATTATAAAGTGCCAGAACAAATAGAATTACCAAAACAAAAAATAGAAAAAGACTATAAAAATACATTAATACCAGAAATATATGCAAATCTTATTAATCGCAATAAAGAAAAAATTAATCAGAATGCAAAAAATATAGAAAAGATTGCTATTACAGAAAATTACACAGTTGCAAGTAAAGTAAAAGAAATGTTTAAAGTTTTGATTAAACAAAAGCGATTTGTTTTTAATAAATTATTTTCATTAGAAAAGCACAACAAACAAGAAGTAGTAACTGCATTTTCTGGATTATTAGAATTATCAAGAAGAAGTAAAGTACAAACAAGACAAGAAGAATTATTTGGAGATATAGAAGTAGAAAAAAGCAAAAAGCAAGCATAATTTAAGCAATAAAAAAACAAGCACTAATTGTTATTTATGATAATAATTAGTGCTTAATTTTTTGTAATAACTTTGAGTAAAATTTTGTATTATTTATTACTATTATTACTAATATCTAATAAATAAAGAATAAATATCTTTTTATTTAATGTTTTTAGGATTAACATATAAAGTTGTGTAGTTTGTGTAAATAACCATACCAGGTTTTGCTCCTTTTGGTTTTTTTACAAATTTAACTTCACAAGTATTGACAGGAACATTAGAAGAAAGACGAGCTTTGCTATGGTAAGCAGTTATTTCAGCACATTTTAATAAAATTTCTTCATTAGGAGTTTTGTTATTTAAAATTAGAATTGCATGGCTACCGTGAATATCTTTTGTATGAAACCAGATATCAGATTTATTTGCATATTTCAAACTTAAATAATCGTTTTCTTTATTATTTCTTCCAACTAAAAGAGTAAAACCGTTTATATTATATTTTAAAGGATTAAAAGAAACTGTTTTATTTTTACTTAAGTTACTTTTCTTTATTTTACTTTTTTGTGGTTTAAATAAACTTTTGGTTTGTTCCTGAAATATTTCGTTTTCAGATATTTCTTGAAGAATTTCTGCAATTTCAGAAATTGAATTGGCTGCCTCAAGTTCATAGACTACACTTTCAATGTAGTTTATTTCATGAATTGTTTTTTCTTTCTGAATACTTATAATTTCCAATGCATTTTTTAATTTATGATATTTTTTAAAAAATCTTTTTGCATTATAACTAGGAGAATATCTATTATCTAATGGAATTGATAATAAATTATTATTATCGTAATAGTTTTCTACAGTAATTTCAGTAACATTTTTATTAGGTATTCTATATAAATTTGAAGTAATAAGCTCTCCAAATAATTTATAACTGTCCATATTAGTACAATCATTTAATTTTTGGTCAATATTTTGAAGCCTTTTTTTATATTTTTTCAATGTTAGTAAAATTAATTTTAAAACATTGTTCTTAGTTACTTGTAATTCTTCTTTACTTTCTTTTGAATAATAAAAATCATCAATTTTAAAATTCAAATAAAAATTGCTATAAGAATTATTAGTAGGCAATAAAAAATAATCGTTAGAAAGCTCTTTAAATGTTAATTCAAAAGAATCAGTTTTATTTATAATATTTTTTAAACAATAAAAAATATCTTCTAAATTATTAAGAGATAAATTGCTTATTATAAAAGAAACTAGATTTTTACTAATACCATTAAAAGTATTACTAATTTTTTCAGGAATATGTGTTAATTCAGTATCTCCAATAATATTTTTAAATTCTGTAAAATCTGATATATCCAGAAAACTAATTTTTGATATATGTGGATATGTATATTTTATATGTGGAACAACAATATGTGTTGAATTTTCATTATTAATATGCCTTAGACTATCAACAATAATTCCTTCATCATTTAATAAAATAACATTACAATGTTTTCCCATAAGTTCAACAATAAGTTTAGAAGAAATAATATCATCTATATCATCAAAACCTTCTAATTCAATAATAACAAGTCTTTCTAAAGAATTAGTGATAATGTTTTTTATGCGTAATCCGATTAAATGTTTTCGTAGAACCATACAAAAATTAGGTGCTACTTTAGGATTAGATTTAGGATGTGTAGTTAAATGAATTCTATAATATTTAGGATTTGTACAAATATTAAGTGCATAATTATTACCATTTAAATACATTCCTAGAATAATAGTATTAGAATCTGGCTGAAAAATTTTGTCAATTCTAGCTCCTTTTAAAAGTTGGAGTTCAGAGGATATTGCTTTTGTTATAATTCCATCAAATGCCATAAATATATTCCTTTCTATAAAAAATTACACAAATATAATAACATAAAAATAGAAAAAAATCTATTGCCTTAAAAAAATCTTAAGTGTATAATTAGGTTGATGTGGAAATAGAATATTATGAAAATACAAAAAGTTCTAGTAAAGTTAATAAAAAAAGGATATTATTAACACTTATAGTTTAAAATAAAGGAGAATTGGTAAATATGGAAGAAAGCAAAATAAAAAAAATATATGAAATTTTAAACAATATACCAGTAACAGAAAAGAATAAAGATTTAATAGAAGAAATAAGAAGAGAACTATTAAATGAAGACTATGTAAAAGCATTTAGAAAGATAGAAGAACTAAGTAATTTAAAAGAAGAACCAGAAGAATTTGAAATGGAAAAAGATGAAGAGCTAGAAGAAGATGGAATATATCCAAAACAATTGAGTGACATTAATTTAGAAAGAATATATATAGGAATGCTTTTAAATGATCCAAAACAAATAGTTAAATTTTATTTTAAATTTGAAGAATGCTATTTTGAAGATGCAGATGCATTAAATGCATATAAAAGTGTATTGTTTACAGAAGGAGGAGCATATAGCTCCGAAGAAGCAAAAGCAAATTTTAATTTCGCGAAAGATAACGAAGAAAGTTATATATTTAAATCAAAATTAAAAGAAGAAATAAATCCTAATGATTATGACATGGAAAAAATATATATTAATTTGAAAAAATTGTTTGTACTTAGAAAAAGTTACCTAGCGATACCAATAAAAAACATACAAGATAAAATTGTAGAAATTACACAATATATCTTATATGATAGAATGTCAGTGGAAGAAATAGAAAACGCAATACAACAAGTAAATGACACAGAAAAATTTAAAAGAGCTGTGTTGAATTCAGACCTTACAAGTTTTCTAGAATTAGGAGATAATAATTTAAGAAATGGATTAGAATTACCATTTCCAATAATGACAAAAGTATTTAAAGGAATAAGAAGAGGAGAAACAATGGCAATAGCAATGCCATCAAATTCAGGAAAAAGTAGATTAACAATGGATATAGCTGCACATGTTGCGTTAGTCCATAAAAAGAAAGTATTAATAATTTCAAACGAAATGTCCGAAGAAAAAATGAAACTATGTTTAATTACAACAATAATTAATAATAAAGCAATTCAAGAATTACATGGACAAACTGATTTAAAAAAGACGGAAGGAGAATTATTAGAATTTAAATTTAGAGCAGATAATCCAAAAACAACACAAGTAGATGAAGATGGATTTATAATAAAGCATCCAGACGAAAAACAAGGAGACTTTGTAAAGAGATTATTAAAAGAATCAACAGAATTTAAAAAAACTATAGAGGTAACAAATTGGGCAAATAAAGAAATTGAAAATTCAATTTATTTTATTAATATTACAGACCATACAAATGATGAACTAAAAAAAGTTATAATGAATTATTATTATAAAGAGCAAATAGAGTATGTGTTTTATGATACATTAAAAACAGATACAGCAAATATTGGCGTTGGTGAAGAACTAAAGAAAACCGCTACAATACTTTCAAATTTAGCACAAAATTTTAATATGTTTATTTGTTCAACTTTACAATTAGCAGAAAGCAATACATTACCTGTTAACTTAAATGTAAATGATTTAGCGGTTAGTAGAACAGTAAAAGAAGTTTTAGATACACTAAGTTTAATGAAACAAATTCATAGAGATACTTTACAAAATTATGAATATTCTTTAGAAGAAGTAGATACTAAATTTTTTGATTTAAAAAAGGAAAAAAATCCAGATGTTAGATATTATGCATGTGTAATTGATAAAAACAGAGCAGGTGCAAAACCTACATTAGTATTTAGATTAAATTTAGCTTATAATGTTTGGGAAGAACTAGGATATTTAAGACTAAAGCAAGGTGATGAAGAAAAATAATTTTAAATATGTGCATTTGAAAAAAGATTATCCTAAAAGAATTTATTTCTTTTATAATTATGATAAACTTCCGAAAGAAGTAAGAAAGGAATTGATGTTACCATGAAAAAAATATATTTTAATGGAGACTTCATAACTTTAGAAAATAACAATGTTGAAGCAATATTAATTGAAAATGGAAAAATAAAAAAAGTAGGAATAGAAAAAGAAATATTAGAACTAAAAGATGATGAAACTGAACTAATAGATTTACAAGGAAAAACAATGATGCCAGCATTTATAGATGCACATAGCCATTTTTTTGCAGTAGCAAATAATTTATTACAAATTCCTCTAAATGAGTGCAAATCTGTTGAAGAAATACAAAATAAGTTATATGAATACAAAAATGTAAATAACATAGAAGATGGAAAATGGATTATAGCAAGTGGATACGATAACAATGCTTTAACAGAAAAAAGACATATTACAAAAGAAGAAATAGATAAAGTTATAAAAAATAATCCAGTTATAATTCATCATAAATCAGGACATAATGGTGTTTTAAATTCAAGAGGTTTAGAATATTTACAAATTACAAACGAAACTATACCGCCATTTGGTGGAAAAATAGAAAAGATAAACAATGTATTAACTGGATATTTAGAAGAAAATGCTTTTATTGAAAATGTAAAGAAAATTCCAATGGCAAGTTTAGAAGATTTAGTAAAACTTTGCGATAAAGCACAAGAAAAATATGCATCATATGGAATAACAACTGTACAAGAAGGAATGATGGTCAAAGAATTAATACCAATATATAAAAAGTTAGTAGAAGACAATAAATTATATTTAGATGTAATTGCATATATGGACAAAAAAACAGAAAAAGATATAAGGAATGCCTTCAAAGAAAATATTAAAAAATATAAAAATCGCTTTAAAATAAGTGGAATTAAAATATTCTTAGACGGTTCGCCACAAGGAAGAACGGCATGGATGAGAACACCATATATAGACGACAAAGAGTATTTTGGATATGGAACTATGAGTGATGAAGAAGTAAAAAAAGATGTAGAATATGCATATGAAGAAAAATTACAAATATTAGCACATTGTAATGGAGATAAAGCAGCTGAACAATATATTAAAGCAATAAAAGATACAACTAAAAATATTAAAGAAATTAAACCAGTGTTGATACATGGACAGCTATTAGGTGTAGACCAATTAAAAGAAGTAAAAGAATATGGAATTATTCCATCATTTTTTATAGCTCATATATATCATTGGGGAGATATTCATATTAAAAATTTTGGACTTGAAAGAGCAAACATAATAAGTCCTGCTGGAAGTGCAATAAAAAATAATACAAGATTTACATTTCACCAAGATGCACCAGTAATTGAACCTAATATGTTTGAAACAATATGGTGTGCAGTAAACAGAAAAACAAAAGGAGGAAAAATTTTAGGAAAAGAAGAAAAAATATCAGTAATAGATGCAATTAAAGCAGTTACTATTAACAGTGCATATCAATATTCAGAAGAAGATATCAAAGGGAGTATAAAAGAAGGGAAACTTGCTGATTTGATTATAATAGATAAAAATCCCCTAAAAATAGATATAGATGACATTAGAAATGTAAGGGTACTAGAAACAATAAAAGAAGGTGTAACGATTATAAAAAGATAAAATATAAAATTTGTAATGCATTGTTATTATATTAATTTTGTAACAAAAATAAACTCTTTTCTATATTATATACAAAAATAAGAGAGGAGTTTATTTTTTATGGATTATGAATTAATGATGAACGGGAATGTTAAAATAGGACAAAAAGCACCTGATTTTGATGCTAATACAACTTTTGGAAATATAAAGTTAAAGGATTATGAAGGAAAATGGATAGTTCTTTTTTCGCATCCAGGAGATTTTAGTCCAGTATGTACAACAGAAATGATTGCATTTACAAGAGCAAGTACATACTTTAAAGAAAATAATACAGAACTTTTAGGGCTTAGTATAGATAGCAATAGTTCACACTTAGCATGGGTATATGATATATATTGTAAAACTGGAATAAAAGTTTCCTTCCCCATAATAGCAGATAGAAACGGAGAAATAGCCAGAAAATATGGAATGATAGCAAATGACATAAGTAATACAGAAACCGTGAGAAATGTATATATTATAGATAATCATGGTATCATAAGAACGATATTAGTATATCCTATGAACATAGGAAGGTTTATACCAGAAATATTAAGAACAGTTATAGCATTACAGGTATCAGACAAAAATCAAACTGCTACACCAGCTAATTGGATTCCTAATCAACCTGTTATAGTGCCATCGCCTAAAACATTTGAAGAATTGGAAAATAGAATAAATGAAATAAAAAAACAAAGAAATGCTATAAATTGGTATACAGCCTTCAAAAATATTAAATAAAAATAAAAAATTTGCAAAGATGCTTTTATGAAATACTCTTCTTGACAGATAATAAATTTAGAAATATAATGACAAAGGAATAACAAAATCCAAAAGTATTTTTAAAGGAGGAATATATATGTTAGTAACAACAAAGGATATGTTTGAAAAATCAATGAAAGAAGGATATGCAATAGGGGCATTCAATGTAAATAACATGGAAATAATTCAAGCAATTATGGATGCAGCAGCAGAAAGTAAATCACCAGTAATATTACAAGCTTCATCAAGTGCTATTAAATATGCAAGAATAGGATATTTAATGAAAATGGTTGAAGCAGCAGTTGAAGAACATCCAGAAGTTCCAGTTGCAATTCATTTAGACCACGGACCAGATTTTGAAACAGCTAAAATGTGTATTGACAATGGATTTACATCAGTTATGATAGATGGTTCAAAATATGATTTTGAAGAAAATGTAGCTTTAACAAAAAAAGTAGTAGACTATGCACACTCAAAAGGTGTTGTAGTTGAGGCTGAACTTGGAAAATTAGCAGGTATTGAAGATGATGTTAACGTAGATGCAGCAGATGCTATGTATACAGATCCAGAACAAGCTGAAGAATTTGTAAAAAGAACAGGATGTGATTCTTTGGCAATAGCTATAGGAACAAGCCATGGTGCATATAAGTTTAAAGGAGAAGCAAAACTAAGATTTGATATTTTAAAAGAAATAAAAGAAAGAATACCAAATACACCAATAGTATTACATGGAGCTTCTACTGTAATTCCAGAATTAGTAGAAATGTGTAATAAATATGGTGGAGACATTCCAGGAGCAAAAGGTGTACCAGACGAAATATTACATGAGGCAAGTATATCAGGAGTATCAAAAATAAATGTTGATACAGACTTAAGATTAGCTATGACAGCTGGAATTCGTAAAACATTTGTAGAAGAACCTAATGCATTTGACCCTAGAAAATATTTAACACCAGCAAGAGAATTAATAAAAGAAACAGTAGCTCATAAAATGAAAGATGTTTTTGGTTCAAGCAACAAAATATAAATGTCCGATTAGGATGGGATCCAGGTCCAAAGTGGACATTTTGTAAAATTATGTTATTTTTAATAAAACTCTAGTATATAATAAAAAATACTTTGTGTATAGCAACCACATAATTGAATTTTATGTAGGTTATTCAAGTTACACTCGCCGATATTTGGCTTGTTTAGGCACTTATGCAGTATTTTTTATTATATACTAGAGTTTTTTATAAGAGCAGGTATAAGTTATATATTAATTTATATAATATTTCCAAAATGTCCACTTTGGACCTGGATCCCGTCCTAATCGGACATTATTTTAGACTACGAGCAATTTGTCTTTGAGCATCTTTTTTGGCAATATCTTGTCGTTTATCGTATAATTTTTTTCCTTTTCCAATTCCAAGTTCTAATTTTACTAAGCTTCCTTTAAAATATAAACTTATTGGAACTAAAGTGCATCCTTGTTGTTTAGTTAGACCAATTAATTTATTAATTTCTCTTTTATTTAAAAGCAGTTTTCTATCACGTAAAGGGTCTTTGTTAAAAATATTTCCATGTTCATATGGAGCAATATGCATACCTATGATATAAACTTCTCCTTTTTTTATAGTTGCATATGTATCTTTTAAGTTTACTTTTCCGCTTCTAATTGATTTTATTTCTGTACCAGATAATACAATTCCAACTTCTAATCTATCTTGAATAGTATAATTATGATATGCAGTTGGATTTTTTGCGATTAATTTTGTATTCATAATATAAAATCCATTCCTTTCTTAATTTGCTTGAAAATCACATAAAATAGTTATAAAAGAAATAATTTATTTAAAACTAATTATCTCATATATAATATAATTTATTGCATAATTATACCATATTGCAGAGTATATCCGCAATATAATCTGACACAAAAAATAGTAGAGTGAAGAATTTAAAGTAATATCTTCACTCAAAAAATTAAAATCTATCATTATCATCATAATTTGAAGAACGAACTTGAGAGCCATAATACCAAACTAAAGCAACTATGGCAGCTGCGGCAATTCCCATTATTAGCCAAGTCCATGCTGTTGCACTCATTCCCATAAATGTAGATGCACCTACACCAGCATCTGTATCAGTAGCTGTTCTAGTAGCATTATAACCATCATTCATTGTGCCTTGCATAACATTTCCAGCTTGATTTGCAGTATTTTGTGCACCATTTTCTACTCTTTGAGTCATGTTTTTTGCTCCATTTGAAACATCTTCAACTGTATTTTTAACTACGTTTTCAGCACCGCCAACTACATTTTTAACACTATTGGAAGCATCTTCAACCATAGTTTTTGCGTCATTAGCAAAACATAAACTAAAAGAAAATACACAAACAATAAGTAAAGTAAATCCTACTAATAATTTTTTATACATATGAAATCCTCCTATAAAATATTAATTATTTTTATATAAAATATAAAAAGTAATATTAATATTATTATTTTAAATTTTGAATAAAATATACATATAAAAGAAAAAATAAATTTTAACAATTAAAAATAAAATTGATTTATAAAACCATAATTATTAACATAGTTTATATTATGATATAAACAAGATAAAAAAAGAAACGAATTAATGTATTCGTTTCTAAAGATATCTTAACTGAAAATTATTTTTTTAATCTAATTAGAATTGCAATAGCTAATAAAATTAAAAGTATTCCAATAACAATTAAAAATATATTTAATATATTAGCAATTCCTAAACCATCGTCACTAGAAGACATTGTACTTGTAACTTTTGCTCCTGAACTTGATGGATTTGCGGTATTAGAAGTGCTAGAACTATTAGTACTTGTAGTTTCATTAGACGATGTATTAGTATCTGTAATTTGGTTTGAACTTGAGCTATTATCTGTAGAAGTATTATTAGCAACTGTATTATCAGTAGAGCTAGTATTGTCAGGTGTTGCAGTAGAATTAGTATTTAATGTTAAGTCATTACTTAAGTTTAAATCAACTGCATAAGAACAGCTAAAAATAGAAAATATAGCAATAATAGCTATTAATAATATAATTAATTTTAAATTTTTGGATTTCTTTAACATTTTTGACCTCCTAATAGAAATATAAAATTTCATTTCTTTTGTTTTCAAATCATATAATATCACAAAGCTTAAAAGCTGTCTAGTAAATTTACAAAAAATTAACAAAAATACAAAAGCTTATATTGTAACCATTAATAAAGAATGATATAATAAAAATGTCAATAAAAGGAGGAGTAACAATGAAAAGAAATGTAAAATTAATAATTATAGTAATTATGATATTAACAATTTTGACGCCATTGTGTATGCCAACAATTTCAGAGGCATATGAGCTTACATCACAAATAAGAACAGCTACTACAACAATGAGCATAAAACTAAAAAGAGATGAAATAAATAACAATAAAATAAATGTAACAGCTACAGATACAACATATAATATAACTGATTTGAAATATGTACATAAATATATTGATGTAGATAATATTGATTATTTTGAAGGAAATAATAATGATGTAAAAACATTTAATATAACACCAAGTAAAAATATTCAAACATCTTTTGAATTAGAAGAATATGGAAGCTATACAGTATATGGTAAAAATGCCAATGGAGATAGATATTTAAGTAGAATAACATTAAAAGACCCAGAGGATATGCCAGATTTAACATTAATTAAAGATGAACAAAATCCATTATATTTAACTATACAAGCAACAAGTAAAAACAATATAATTTCTAAAATAAAAATCGCCAAAAAAGATAATATAAATGACGAAATTGACTTTTCAAAAGAAGGGACAGAAATTGAATTTGTTCCAAGTAATAATGTTAATATAAAATATACAAAATTAACAGAAGCAGGATTATATCAGGTTTATGTTGAAGATAACAAAGCAAATAAAGTAAGTAGAGAAATTTATATATCAAAAGAAGGAACACCTATAAATGTTGAAATAACAGAAGGAAATGATGTAAGAAAAGTAAATATAAAAGCAACAGATTCATTATGTAAAATTGTAAAAATAAAAGTAGCAAAAAAATCAGAAATAACAGACTTTGAAGATTTTAATACAAAAGGTGAAGAAATAAAATTTACACCAAGTCAAGAAGTAAATACAACATATACAGCTCCAGAGGATAATACATATGTATTTTATATAGAAAATGAAGCTGGATACAAAAAAATGACAGAAAAAAGAATTACAGCAAAAGAAAATACTATGAACATTACAATAGAACAAGATAAACAAGAACCTAAAAAATTAATAATAATAGGAACAGATGAAATTTCTAATATTACCACTATGAAAATTTTAATTGGTAAAAATGTAACCATAAAAGACATAAAAGAAAAAGGAGAGAATATATCTATAACTCCTGGAAAAAAAGTCACAGCAACATATAATATTACAGAAAATTGTACAATAAATGTATATATACAAGATGAACAAGGATATGGTTATATGATATCAAAAATGATAATTGGAATTGATGGACCAACTATAAATGTTCCACCAACAATTACAATAAAACAAAATACAGATAATTTAAAACAAGTTGATGTGACAGTAAGTGATGCTGATTCTAACATAAGTAAAGTTAAATGGGCAGAAGGAAGTATAAATGTAGACTATTTTTTAAATAATGGAACACAAATAGGACAAGGAAGTTTAGGGAAATTAATTACAACTAAATTTGAAATAGAACATATAGGAACATATACTGTATATGCAGAAGATGATAGTGGAAATAAAATTGTAGAAGAAATAGAAATAACAAATATTAATAAACCGGCAGAAGATATAACTTCACCAGAACTTACTATCACACAAAAAAATATAAATGATAAAAATGTTGCAGTATCAATTTTAGCAAAAGATATGTCTAATGAAATAAGTGTTATAAAAATTGCTAAAGGAAATAAAGATATAAATTATTTTGAAAATGAGGGACAAAATTTAGAATTACAAAAAGATAAAAATACAGCTAAAGCTTCTTTAAATATTAGTGAGAATGGCGAATATACAGTATATACCAAAGACAGTGTAGGAAATAAAGCAATAAAAACTTTTAATATAACAACTATTATAATTCCAGAACCAGAAGACAAAAATCCTCCAATAATAAAAATAAGCAAAAAAGTTTCTGATGATTATAAAAAAGCAATAATAACTATTGAAGTAAGAGATGAAGAAAGTCAGATAAAAACGGTAAAAATAGCCAATGGTGAAAAAGAAACAGAATATTTTAAAAATGATGGAACAGAGCTAAATATACAAAAAGAGGATAAAATAGCCTTTGCGATGCTTGAAATAACAAAAAATGGCACATATACAATTTATGGAGAAGACGAAAAAGGAAATGGAATAGTAAAAGTAATTAATGTGTTAGATATAAAAGATGAAGTAAAGCCACCTGTAGATCCAGATGGAAATAATACAAATAACAATACGAACACAAATAGTAACAACAATACAAATACCAATACCAATACTAACACTAATACAAATACTAATAATAACAACACAAATACGAACAATGATAATAATACTAATACAAACAATAATACAAATATAGAAGATAATAAAAACAATGGTATTAATACAAATTCAAGTAATAGTAATAATTCAGGTTCAAAAGTAAATACAAGTAATAATAAACAAAATCAACAAATACAAAGCAAATTGCCATATGCAGGTAGCAAAAATTTAATTGCTATAGGAATTGTAATTATGATTATTGTATCAATATTTAGTTTTATAAAATATAGAAAAATGCGTAAATTATAGAAAATTTGTTTTTAATAATTAAATCAGCAAAGAGGTGTAAAATGAAAAAAATATTAATAGTAGAAGATGAAGTAAAGCTAAGAAATGAGCTAAAAGTTTTTTTGGATAAAAACGGGTATAAATCATATATATTAGAAACTTTTAATAATACTATTCAAGAAATTTTAGACTTTCATGCTGATTTAATTTTATTAGATATTAATTTGCCAAACTACGATGGTGAATATATATTAAAAGAGATCCGAAAAGTTTCAGAAGTGCCAATTATTATAATAACAAGTAGAGATAATGAAATGGACGAATTAATTAGCATGAATTACGGAGCAGATCATTATGTTACAAAACCATTTAATATTCATATATTATTAGCGAAAATATCATCTGTATTAAGAAGGTCTAGTAAAGTTGGTGTAAACCTAGATAAAATTAACTGTGACGAATTTATTTTAAATGTTTCACAAAGTGTTATAGAAAAGGATAATGAACACATTAGCCTAACAAAAAATGAATTAAAAATAATACATTATTTGGTTCAAAATAGAGGAAAAATAATTTCAAGAGACGAAATAATGCAATATCTATGGGATAGCGAAGAATTTATCGATGATAATACATTAACTGTTAATATGACAAGATTGAAAAACAAATTAGATAAAATAGGATGTAAAGATTTAATTGAAACTAAAAGAGGACAAGGGTATATGTTAAAAGGATAAAGGGTGTAAAATAATGAACTTTAAAAGATATTTAAAAGACAATTTTATAACTATAATGCTGGTGTTTTTTGCAATAATTACTATCGAGATATTTTTATTAGTATATCCTACAAGTTTATTTATGCAAATTTATATACCACTTATATTAATAACTACATATTCTATTGGACTATGTATTGATTACATAAAAAGAAAGAAGTTTTACAATAAAACACTAGAACTATTAGAAGAATTAGATAAAAAATATTTAATTGCGGAAGTTATGCCAAAGGAAAACTTTATAGATGCTAAAATCTTGAGAGATATATTAATTCAAACAGATAAAGATATGATAGAACATGTAAATGAATATAAATATAGACAAGAAGATTACAAAGAATATATAGAATTATGGATTCACGAAATAAAAATCCCTATTGCAGCAAGTAAGATGATTATAGAAAATAATAAAAATGAAGCAACCAAAAGTATTGATGAAGAATTAGATAAAATAGAAAATTATATAGAACAAGCATTATTTTACGCAAGAAGTAATGCGGTAGAAAAAGACTATGTGATAAAAAGAAGTAAATTAAAACCAATTGTAAATGATGTAATAAAGAAAAATAAAAATGAATTAATACATAATAAAGTTGTAATTAATACACATGATATTGATTATGAAGTAGCTACTGATAGTAAATGGATACGATTTATATTAAACCAATTAGTACAAAATAGTATAAAATATAAAAATCATAATAAAGTATTAGAAATTGAAATATATGCAATTGAGAAAAAAGAAAATACAATTTTAATAATTAAAGACAATGGAATAGGAATTAAACAAGGAGAAATAACAAGAGTATTTGAAAAAGGTTTCACTGGAAGTAATGGACGAATTTTAGGAAAGAAATCAACAGGAATAGGGTTATATTTATGTAAGAAATTATGTAATAAACTAAATATTGCAATTGAACTAAATTCACAAGAAAATATTGGAACCCAAATAAGGCTAGTATTCCCACAAAATAGTTACAATTTAAGAAAATAATATACCAAATACATAATGGCGATAGAATTAATTTCTATCGCTTTTGAAAATAATGTGGGTATAAATTTAAAACTATAGACAGTAGTGTAACCTTGCATTTTTGTAAGGTTATTGAAAGAAAAATCGATGGAAGATAAGTTAAAAAGATTTTATAATAGGTATAACAAACAAGGAAGGAATGGTGGAAAAATGGGAAAAATTTTAGAGGTAAAACAAATTGAAAAGTACTATGGGAATAAATCTAATTTAACTAAAGCCATAGATAATATTAGTTTGGATGTAAATGAAGGAGAATTTGTTGGGATAATGGGAGCTAGTGGAAGCGGAAAGACGACATTATTAAATTGCATTTCAACTATAGACAAAGTTACATCAGGAAATATAATAATAAATGGAGAAAATATCACAAAACTAAAAGGAAACAAATTAAATAAATTTAGAAGGGAGGAATTAGGATTTATATTCCAAGATTTCAATTTATTAGACACTTTAACAGTATATGAAAATATAGCATTAGCATTAACTATACAAAAAGCAAAACCGAAAGAAATAGATAGTAGAGTAAAAGAAATTGCCCAAAAATTAAATATAGCAGAAATATTAAATAAATATCCATATCAGATATCAGGGGGGCAAAAACAAAGATGTGCATCTGCAAGAGCTATTATAACTAATCCAAAATTAGTATTAGCTGATGAACCAACAGGAGCATTAGATAGTAAATCAGCAAGGCAATTATTGGAAACATTTGAAACTTTAAATAATAAACTTAATGCAACTATATTAATGGTAACTCATGATGCTTTTACTGCAAGTTATGCTAATAGAATTTTATTTATAAAAGACGGTAAAATTTTTAATGAATTAAATAAAGGAAATGATACAAGAAAACAATTTTTTGAAAAAATAATAGAGGTGCAAACACTTCTTGGAGGTGATTTGAACGATGTTATTTAAATTATCAGTAAAAAATATGAAAAAAAGTTTTAAAGATTATGCAATTTATTTTCTAACATTGGTATTAGGTGTTGCAATATTTTATATGTTTAACTCACTAGATAGTCAACAAGCAATGTTAGAAGTATCAGCATCTACTAGAGAATTAATACGATTAATGATTTCAATGCTTGGATATGTATCAGTATTTGTAGCTGTGATTTTAGGACTATTAATTGTATATGCAAATAATTTTTTAATTAATAGAAGAAAAAAAGAATTCGGAATTTATATGACACTTGGAATGGGAAAAAGACAAATTTCTAAGATTATATTAATAGAAACAATATTAATAGGAGTTTTATCGTTAATTACAGGGGTTATAATAGGAGTGTTTGCTTCTCAGTTTATGTCTATTTTGGTAGGTAAATTATTTGAAGCAGATATGACAAAATTCCAGTTTGTATTTTCAAAAGATGCATGTATAAAAACGTGCCTATATTTTGCAATAATGTACATTGCGGTTATGATATTTAATACAATTACGATTTCAAGATATAAACTAATAAATTTATTAACAGCAATAAAGAAGAATGAAACAGTAAAAATTAAAAACCCTGTTCTTTCAATATTAGTATTTTTAGCAGGTGCAGGAATATTGGGATATAGTTATTGGAAAGTAACAGGTGGAGTAGAATCACTTAGCACAGCAGATAAACTATTACCAATAATAGTTATGGGAATTGTAGGAACAATTGCAATATTTTGGTCATTATCAGGATTTGTCTTAAAAGTAGTACAAACAAGAAAGAACATATACTTAAAAGGAACTAATATGTTTGTACTAAGACAGCTAAACAACAAAATAAATACAACTGTAATTAGCATGAGTGTAATATGTTTAATGTTATTTATGACTATAAGTATATTATCTTCAAGTTTATCACTAAGAAATACAATGCAAAAAGACTTAAAAGAAATGACACCTGTTGATGTGAATTTATATAAAACAGCTAATTTACCTGAAAGTTATTTAAAATATGAAACATATGGCTCTGAAATAACACCAACTCAAGAGGCAAGAGAAGATTCAAAATATCCTGTAAGCTATACATTAAAAAATGCTGGATATGATATGAATAAATTAAAAGACATTGTGGAAATGCCAATATATGCGACTAATGAATGGACGTGGAAAGATAGCCTAGGAAATCAATTTGAAAATGTAAAGGCACAATATTCAATGTTACAATATGATACCCCTGAAACACTTATTAAAGTTTCAGATTATAACAAATTTGCAAGGATGTATGGACTAGAAGAACATAGCCTAAATGAAGATGAATTTGTTGTACTTGCTGATTATGATAATATGATACAAGTTAGAAATCAAGCTCTAAAATCAGGAATTAGTATAGTGCTAAATGGAAAAGAATATCATTCTAAATATAATGAATGTAAAGAAGGCTATATAATGATGTCAACAAGCCACATGAATACAGGAATTATCATTGTTCCAGATAGTTGTGAATTAAAAGAAGAATGGAAAGAACAATATATATTATCAGCAAATTATAATGCAGAAACAGAAGAAGAAAAAAGAGAACTTGATAAGGAATTAGTAGATAAAGAATCTGGATTAGCAACAGAAATAGAAAAAAAGGGAATTCCTATAAATGGAATGACAAAAATAACAATTATAGAAGCAAGTTTAGGAGTGTCAACAATTGTAATATTTATAGCTATTTATTTAGGAATTGTATTTTTAATTGCAAGTGCTGCAATACTAGCACTAAAACAATTAACTGAAAGTTCAGATAATAAACAAAGATATCTTATATTAAGAAAAATAGGTTGTGATGAAAAAACAATAAATAAGGCATTATTTAGACAGATTGCAATATTCTTTATGTTGCCATTAGTACTTGCAATAATACATTCAATTTTTGGAATACAATTTGTTATGACTATGATGTCAGGGTTAGCAACTACAAAAGAATTATTACCATCTGTAATAGCTACAGTAGTAATAATTGGAGTAGTTTATGGACTATATTTCTTAGCAACATATTTAGGAAGCAAAAGTATAATTAAAGATGAAGAATAATTGAGTATATAGCATAAAATTTGTAAAAACACGTAAAATATGTTATAATGAGCACCAGCTAATGTCTTATTAGGACGGAGTCCAGGTCCAAAGTGGACATTTTATAGAATAATTATTTATTTTATTTGGGCATAGGAGTGAATTCAGTGAAAGAGAAATTAGCATTAATTGAATATAAAGAATTGACTACTAAAGAAAAATTAAGTTTGTATTTTCTACTATATGCATTTATTGGTTGGTGCTTGGAGACGTTTTATGCGTTTACTGTGCATGGACATTTTGTTAAAAGAGGTTTCTTATATGGACCAGTATGTCCTATATATGGTTTTGGAGCAGTTTTACTATTAATCAATTTAGGCAATGTTAAGAAAAATAATTTTATAAAGTTTATTGTTGCTATGGTTGCATTTTCTGTATTTGAATTTATAGCTTCATGGATATTAGAACTCATATTTCATCAAAGATGGTGGGATTATTCAGATGCCATGTTTAATATACAAGGAAGAATTTGTTTGAGTTTTTCAATATTATGGGGATTTTTTGGACTTGTTTTTATAAATGTAATTCATCCATTTGTTAAAAAGCATACAGAAAAAATTATAAAGAAGAACAATTTAAAGGTACAAAGAATTATTTTATATAGCATTATAGCAATTTTTTTAATAGATGTTATATTATCTAGTATTCGATATATTAAGTAGTAAAATAAAAAGGGTACAGACTATGAAATTATTCATTATTTGTACTCTTTTTATTTATATATTAGGAAAGTCATGCTGACTTTCTAATATGTATCTTCAGTTATTGTAGTACGATCATCTAAAGTAGTTTGTAAAACTTTTTGACTAAGATTTGCAATAAACTCATCCGCTTCTGAAATACCTTTAGTAAATATTCCTATTAAATAGGGACTTTCAGCAAATACAATACCATAATCATGAACATCAAAAGAATATCTTGCACAAGTAACATTTTCTGTATAAAATTCATCAGTTATAGGGAAAGTAGCAAATTCAGCTATACTTTTTCTACATGCAGAAAATCCTAAATTATCAATTAAAAGATTAACAGCTGTATTATCACTATTTACAATACTTTGTTTTAGCAAAAAACTAATAGGAACATTATCGCCTGCATCATATGTTGCAGAAGTTGTACCACCACCAGGTTCATAACAACTGTCATCATATTTTATTGTACTATCAGAAGTTAACTTATTACTATTTATCATATTATAGTAATGTATGGCTATAGGAACTTTAACTGTGCTAGCTGCTGTAAAATATGTATTTTCATTGTAAAAGTAATATTTTTTATCAATAGGTCTATAATAGAAAAAAGCAAAATTGTTTTCTGTAAGATTATTATTTTCAATTTCAGATTGAACCAGTAATTTAATTTTTTCATCTTCAGTAGGTTCTACCACCTGTACTTTCACATTTTCTGATTCAGCTTCTGGATTTTCCACATTTGCAGAAGTGTTAATAGCTTCATTAGAATTACTTGAATAGTTTTTTGACAAATTTATTGAAAAAAGATTATTTGCACTATCTCCTTGAACACATGATAAATTACTAAAAGTAAATCCTAAAGCAATAACTGAAAACATTACAACAAATATAGACTTTTTTAATTTTGGCTGTTTGACATTAGAACTGTGATAACTATAAATAGATTTTGATTTTGAATGTTTACCTCTTGGCAATTTAGCATCTCCTATCATAAATATTTTTATTATTATACCAAAAAAATAAAAATAATGTAATAAAAAATCAAAAAAATATGTTATAATAATTGATATTTAGTATTTATTAAGAGGGAAAAATATGATATTAGAAAAAATTAAATCTGAAAAAGATGACTTAAACTTATCTGTTTCAATAATAGAGCCAAAGGGAGAAGCAAAGGGAATTGTACAAATTTCACATGGTATGGCAGAACATAAAGAAAGATATTATGACTTCATGAAATATTTATCTGAAAATGGATATATTTGTGTAATTCATGACCATAGAGGCCATGGAGCTAGTGTGAAAGATAAAAAAGATTTAGGATATTTTTATAGCGAAAATATTGATTTTATAGTAGATGATTTATACAAAATAACAAAATATATTAAAAATAAATATCCAAATTTAAAAGTAACATTATTTAGTCACAGTATGGGAACATTAGTGGCTAGAAATTACTTGAAAAAGTATGATGATGAAATAAATAAAATTATTTTATGTGGTCCTCCAACAAAAAATAGTTTATCAACTGTAGGTATAATTATAGCTAAAATTTTAACCCTTTTTTATAAGAAAAATACTCCTAACAAAATATTAAATAATATGACTTTTGGAAATTATAATAAAAAAGAAAAACTAGAAAATGGATGGATTTCAGAGAATATAGAAAATGTTAAAAACTATAATGAAGATAAACTATGTGGATATATATTTACAACAAATGGTTTCATAAATTTATATAAACTTATGAAAAAAGCATTCGATAAAAAAGATTGGAAACTTAAAAATAAAGAACTAAAATTATATGTAATTGCTGGAGAAAATGACCCCGTAATTCAAAATAAAATAAAATTTGAAAAATTAGTTAAGTTTTTAAAAGAAATAGGATATAGAAATGTAAAAGCCAAGTTATATAAAAATATGAAACATGAAATTTTAAATGAAAAAGACAATAAAAAAGTATATGAGGATATTCTAAACTTTATAAATGAATAAAAAATCAAAATACATTAACAAAGATGCGACATGTAAGTGAGCTTAAAAAAGTAAGAGATTTTTAACATGTCGCTCTAATTTTGTAAAAATTATTTATATAATAAAGTTATTTTCCTATTATGTATTTCAATAAAGCCTTCTTCTTTTAAATGCTTTAATTCTCTGAACATAGCAGAACGATTTACTGCTAAATAATCGGCAAGATCTTTAAAAGAAAATGGTAAATAAAAATAATTGGAAAAACTTTTTTTATGTTTAATATTAAAATATTCCAATAACTTTTCACGAATTTGTTTTTTTTCTAAAACTCTTATTCTTTCATTTTTTTCTTTAGACTTCGTATTTATTATTTCAAAGAGATTTCTAAAAAATATGTTAAAAAAGTTATGCTTTAAATTATTAGGATTTATTAATTTATCATAATCTATAATAGCAACTAAAGTATCTTGTTTAGCAATAATTTGATAGTTTTCATTATTAGTTCCAGAAATATTAGTACCAAATATACTATCTTTTGCTAATTCTTCAATTAAAATTGCATTACCATTATATTCAATATTAATAATTTCAGCAGAGCCATCCATTATAATACCTATGATATTGTTGTTTTTTATAGTAGGCAAAATTTCTTGATTTTTATTAAATGTATAAAAATGAGCACCTAATAAATCAAATAATTTATTAATTTGTAATTTTGTTAATTCCTCAAATGGACTATTCATAACACCCTCCAAAAACATTTTAACAAAAAAACAAAAAAGGTGCAAGTGCAACTTGTATATTATAAAAATTATTAATAAAATGAGGTCAAATAATTAAGGAGGAAATGCAAATGAAAATCGTAAAAAGAGATGGACACATTGTGGATTATGATCCAGAAAAGATTAGAGTAGCAATAGGAAAAGCTAATAATGAAGTTAGAGGAAGAGAAAAAGCAACAAAGGAAGAAATAAAAGAAATTATTAATTATATTGAAGAACTAAACAAAAAAAGAATTTTAGTAGAAGATATCCAAGATATAATAGAAGAAAAATTAATGGAATTTGATAAATATCAACTAGCAAAAAAATATATAACATATAGATATACAAGAGAATTAATAAGAAAAGCCAATACAACAGACCAATCAATTAAAGAATTAATTGAAGGAGAAAGCGAATATTGGAATAGTGAAAATTCAAATAAAAACGCACAAGTAGTGACAACACAAAGAGATTATTTAGCAGGAATAACAAGTACAGATATTACTAGAAGATTTTTATTACCAGAAGAAATTGTAAAAGCACATGATGAAGGAATTATACATTTTCATGATGCAGATTACTTTGCACAAAATGCATTACATAATTGCGAATTGATAAATTTAAATGATATGCTACAAAATGGAACAATTATAAATGGAGTAATGATAGAAAAACCACATAGATTTATAACTGCAGCAACAATTGCTACACAAATTATACTTGCAGTTACATCATCTAGTTATGGAGGAGCAACTGTATCTTTAGCACATTTAGCACCATTTGTAAGGGCAAGTTATGAAAAATATTATAAAAAATATAAAGCAAGAAATCTTGACGAAAAAACTTGTGAGGAATTTGCTAAACAAGATACTAGAAAAGAAGTTGAAGATGGAGTACAAACATTTAATTATCAAGTAAATTCAATGACTAATACAAACGGACAAGCACCATTTTTATCAGTTTCTATGTATTTAGGAGAAACAGATGAATATAAAGATGAATTAGCAATGATAATAGAAGAATTTTTAAATCAAAGAATATTAGGATTTAAAAATAAAAATGGTGTATATATAACACCAGCATTTCCAAAACTTTTATATGTACTTGAAGAAGATAATATACATAAAGACAGTAAATATTGGTATTTAACTGAACTTGCAGCAAAATGTACAGCAAAGAGAATGGTTCCAGATTATATATCTGAAAAAGTTATGAAAGAGCTAAAGAAAAATGAAAAAGGAGATGGAGACTGTTATCCATGCATGGGATGTCGTTCTTTCTTAACACCAGATAGAACAATGAGTTTAGGAAATATTGCAAATGCTAAAGATTATGAAGAAGGTAAAGGAAAATATTATGGAAGATTTAATCAAGGTGTTGTAACAATTAATTTACCTGATGTGGCACTTTCTTCAGACGGAGATATAGAAAAATTCTGGAAAATATTTGATGAAAGATTAGAATTATGCCATAAAGCATTACAAATAAGACATAAAAGATTAAGCAGTGTAACAAGTGATGTAGCACCAATATTATGGCAACATGGAGCACTAGCAAGGCTGAAAGAAGGAGAATCAATTCATGAATTATTACACCATGGATATTCAACAATTTCATTAGGGTATGCTGGATTATATGAATGTGTAAAATTCATGACAGGACATTCTCATACAGACAATGGAGAAGGTAAAGAACTAGGATTAAAAATAATGCAACATCTAAATGATGCAACAAGCAAATGGAAAAAGGAAGAAGACATAGACTATTCAGTGTATGGAACACCAATAGAATCTACAACATATAAATTTGCTAAATGTTTAAAAGAAAGATTCGGAACAGTAAAAGGTATTACAGATAGAAATTATATTACTAATTCATATCATGTACCAGTATTTGAAGAAATAGATGCATTTTCAAAATTAAAATTAGAAAGTGAATTCCAAAAACTAAGTCCAGGAGGAGCAATATCATATATAGAAACACCTAATTTACAAAATAATATAGAAGCAATAGAAGAAGTTATACAATTTATATATGATAATATTATGTATGCAGAACTTAATACAAAGTCAGATTATTGTCAAAAATGTGGTTATACAGGAGAAATTTTAATAGATGATAATTTGGAATGGTATTGCCCAAATTGTGGAAATAGAGATCATAACCTTTTAAATGTTGCAAGACGTACATGTGGATATATAGGAACTAATTTCTGGAATAAAGGTAGAACACAAGAAATAAAAGAAAGAGTTTTACATATAGATAATAAGGTGGCGAAATAATATGAGATATAATCAAATAAGAGAAATGGATATATCAAATGGTCCAGGAGTAAGAGTATCAATATTTATGCAAGGATGTCATTTTCATTGTAAAAATTGTTTTAATAAAGAAACATGGGATTTTGAAGGTGGAGAAGAATTTACAGAAGATACTATAAAAAGAGTATTGCAATTAAGTAATAAAGAATACATAAAAGGATTATCTATATTAGGTGGAGAACCAATGCATCCTAATAATATAGAAGGAACAACAAAACTTGCAAAAGCTTTTAAAGAAGAATATCCAGATAAAACTATATGGGTATGGTCAGGATATAGGTTTGATGAAGATTTAAAAGACAAAGAAGTATTAAATTATATAGATGTTTTAGTAGATGGGACATATAAAGATGAATTACATAACCCAACACTTAAATGGAAAGGTTCTTCAAATCAAAGAGTAATTGATGTATCAAAAAGCCTAATGCAGAAGGAAATTATATTAATATAGGCAATAGAAAAACAAATAAAGCAGATATTTTTTTACAAGGTATCTGCTTTATGAACTTAGAGTTATTATAAATAGGTAAATGTAAAATAGAAAAAGTATATTAGAAAAGGAATAGTTATGGAAGAATTATTAAATAAACTAAAAGAGTTAGAAATTAAATATGAATTAATAGAACATCAAGCGGTATATACTATTGAAGATATGAATAATTTAGATAAGAATATATTCAAAAATGCAGAAATATGTAAAAATTTATTTTTAAGAGATCAAAAAGGGAAAAGACATTTTTTAATAGTTTTATGTAGTGAAAAACAAGCTAATTTGGCAGAAATACAAAAGCAAATATTTGCTACTAAATTAAGTTTTGGTTCACCAGAAAGATTAAAAAAATATTTGAATTTAGAACCAGGACATGTAGGACCAATGGGATTAATAAATGATAAAGACAATGCTGTCGAAGTAATATTGGATAAGGATTTAAAAAATAAGGAATTATTATCAGTGCATCCTAACACAAATACAGCTAGTATTTTAATAACGCCAAAAGAGTTAGAAAAATTTATTAAAAATACAGGTCATGATATAGAATATGTAGAAGTATAGTTTATAATATTGACTAAATATAAAAAAGATATTTTGATATATGCAGGAGACTATCTTATAATACAATAATTAACGTAAACAAGCTCTCATCACAAACTCATTGCTATTGCGATGGGTTTTTTTGTATATATATTAATTACAAACGAATAAAAAATCAAAAAATGAAAAAAATAAATGAAAGGAGGATATAATGAAATCATATTGGGAAGAAGATAGAAAAAAATATAAAAAATGGGAAAGTATAAATAATGATATAAAAACAGACATTTGTATTATAGGTGGAGGCCTAGCAGGATTATCTACAGCATATTATACAGGATTACGAACAGATGTTATTGTGTTGGAAAAAGATAGAATATGTAATAGTACATCAGGAAAGAATACAGGAAAGGTTACTAGCCAGCATGGACTTTTTTATGATTATTTATTAAATTCACAAGGAGAAGAATATGCAAAAGACTATTTGAATATTAATGAAAATGCAATAAATGAAATAGAAAGAATCATCAATAAAGAAAATATCGACTGTGATTTCACTAAAGAGAGTTCATATGTGTTTACAAAGCAAGAGAAGGAAATAGAAAAGCTAAAAAATGAAAACAAAGTAGTCAATTTACTACAAACAGGAATAAGTGACTATAAAGAAAATATAGAATTACCAATCACGATAAAAGGTGCAATAGAATTTAAAAACCAAGCTCAAATTCATCCTATAAAATATGGATATGGATTAGCAAAAGCTATAGAAAAAAATGGTGGGAAAATATTTGAAAAGTCACAAGTAAAAAATGTTAGAAAAGAAGAAAATAAATATATTATAGACGTTAATGATAAAAAAGTAATAGCAAATCATGTAGTAATAGCTACTAGATATCCTATAATAAGTTTTCCAGGATATTATTTTTTGAAAATGTATCAATCAACTTCATATGCTATGGTTTTTGATTGTAAAGAACAACTATTTAAAGGAATGTATATAAGTGCAGAAGTTCCTACAATTTCATTTAGAGTTATAAAAGAAAGAAATAAGGAACTACTTTTAGTAGTTGGATATGATTACAAAACAGGAACAGCAGAAGCGGAAGATGGATACCAAAATATTACAAATATAGTTAAAAATATATATCCTAATGCAGAATGTTTATATAAATGGACAGCAGAGGACTGCATATCGTTAGACAAAATTCCATATATAGGAGAATATTCTAACACAATGGAAAACTTATATATAGAAACAGGTTTTAATAAATGGGGAATAACGTTATCAAATGTTGCAGGACAGATAATATCTGATAAAATATTTAATAAAGAAAATCGATTTGAGAATATTTTTAAGTCTACTAGATTAAGACCTGTAAAAAATAAAGATGAGCTTTTAAATATGGTAAAGGAAGCGGGCAAATCAATAATATTAAGCAAATTTAAAATACCTGAAGAAAAACTAGAAAAGATAAAAAATGATGAAGGAAAGATAATTAACATAAATGATAAAAAAGTAGGAGTGTATAAGGATAAAGAAGGAAAAGTCTATGCGGTAAAACCAATATGTACACATTTAGGATGTGAATTATATTTTAATAATATAGAAAAAATTTGGGAATGCCCATGCCATGGTTCAAAATTTAATTATGATGGAACATCAATAGAAGTTCCAAGTAATAAAAATTTGGAAAAGTTTGAATAGAAAAGCAAGAAAGAGCCTAATATAGGCTCTTTCTTGTGGTAAATTATAAGAATTTTGTAACAGCTTTCTGAATCCAACGAGGAAGATTATCAAATTCTTTCCGATAGAAAGAATAGATTTCTTCAGCAATAATGTCTAATTTTTCACGCATAGGATATTCTCTCCAGTTATAGCGCCCCTTTTCAAGTCCCATGTAATGAGCTAATACTTGACGAGGATGCTGTCTAGGAAAATACGTGTTTGGATCAGAAGTAATATACCAATTATCATTCTGATCAATATACAACATATATGGATATTGACCAAAATTGGCAATCAAGTCAAATGGTTCAATTGCTGCAGGATATAAACCACTCTTATGAATTTCATCCAAAACAGGCATATCAGTTGGAGCTAAGTGTATATGAGCATGAACAATGGATGTTGTATGTTTTCCTCCACCATCTTTTCCGGAACCACATTCAAAAACAAAAACTTCTTTTTTATATATAGATTTTAAAATAAAACGCATATCATTTAAAACTCTAAGAAATTCTTGATATTCTTCTTTTGACAACTCTGCAAAAGACATAATGTGTTTTTTAGGTACAATCATTACATATCCATCAAAGAAAGCTCCTAAGCCTGGAATAACGATAAAATTCTCAGATTCATACAAAATGTGTTCAGGTTTATCTGGATGTCCTGCTATAACTTTGCAAAGAAAACAGTTCTTTTTTAGTTCTTCTTGATTAGTTGTAGTAGAATCAAAAGACACATGATCTCCAACATCGATGTTGTAAGAATCTAAAATTTTAGGAAAATCTTCTAAAATGTTTTCTGTTCCCAATTGTAAATTATTGATTTTACTTTTACCTTCAACGCAATTTAATACAATTGGATGAAACTTTACAATTAAATCAAGTTCAATATGTTTTGCAACATAAAGTACATTTTTATTATGCCGAAAAACATTTTCAACTACTGCTTTTGTAAGTTCTCGAACAATGCTAATTGCTTTAAAACCTTTTATTACTTTAGTTGCTTCTTGTACAATATTGATATCACCTGTTAAAATAATAATTCGCTGAGTTTTATTCATGATTATTCCTCCATCTGTCATAATGTAGTTGATCTAACTTAATAATTTGAGCATTTTTTATAGGCCCTTTTTCCATTTCAGGAATAAAAATATCTCTGACGATTCTTACAATAGTTGCATGAGTAGCAATAAGAATTTTTTCAGAATTGTATTTTTGAAATAAATCTTTTACAAAAGAAATAACTCTTTCTTGTACTTGCTGATAAGTTTCACCATTTGGTGGTTGTACTAACCCTTGAATATATAATTCTGTTGTCTTGTCATCGATAATATTATATGGTTTTCCTTCCCAGTCACCGAAATCTCTTTCGATAAGTCTTTCGTCTACGATGTGCAGTTGATTTGGAACAATTGCATCTAAAGTTTGTTCTGTTCTTTTTAGCGGTGAACAATAGTAATAATCAAAATCTTTACTGCTGTATCCAAAATCTTTCCGAGCTATTATTCCTCCTTCCTTGCTAATGTTGCAGTCTGTTCTTCCTGACCAAACACCTCTTTGGTTCATCTCTGTTTTTGCATGCCGTATAAAATATAATGTTGGCATATATTTACCTTCTTAAAATTTTATGATATACTATATATTATACCATAAGTTAACATTATTTACAATATTACGTACTTATGTATAATAAAAAAGGAAAAGGAGATTTAAATATGACTAAACCAATTTTATTTCCAGATTATGAACATAGTATTCTTAATCTGATGACATCTATCTTAAATAATTATCAAGTTAAAACATACCATACAAGTTTGGAAAGTTTAGATAAAGTATTAAAAAATGATTATACAAATGTAGTTTTACTTATACTTGATGGAATGGGAAATAATGTTTTAAAAAATGCTTCACCAAATGGATTATTTGAAAAACACAAACTAGATACTATTACTTCCGTATATCCATCTACTACAACGGCAGCTTTAACTACTTTTTATTCTGGAAAAAGTCCATTAGAAACTGGGTGGATTGCATGGTCACAATATTTTAAAGAATATGGTAGAGCCATTGATATGTTACCTTATACTGACTCTTATACAGGAGAACAGCTTCCAAGAAATAAATTTGATGTTTATGAGTTACTTAAATATCAAACAGTCTATTCACAAATAGAAAATGCAACAGATAATAAAGTAAAAACTTATGAAATTAAACCTGCACATTGTGATGCAAAAGCAAATAAATGCATACATATTAAAAATTTAGAAGAAATATGTAATTCCATAGAAACACTATGTAAGAGTAATGAAAAAAAATACATTTTTTCTTATTTTGATAGTCCTGATAGTATAAATCATAAGTTTGGTTGGGATTCAGAAGAATCAAAAGAATTTATTCTTTATGCAGAAAAATTATTAAATAATCTTAAAAACAATTTGTTAAATACTAATACATTAATAATTATATCTGCTGACCATGGACATAATAATATAAATAAGAATTTCAATATTTTAGAATTAGAAGAATTAAATTTTTGCTTTATTATGCCACCTTCATTAGAACCTAGATTTACTTCATTTTGGATAAAATCTGATAAAAAAGAATTTTTTGAGCAAAAATTCAAAGAAATATTTAAAGATGATTTCTTATTATATAGTAAAGAGGAGTTCATGAATTTGAACTTATTAGGATTAGGCGAAAAAAATAAAAAAATAGATGATTTTATTGGTGATTATGTTTCTATTGCTATTTCTGATGCCAACATAAATTTAGGAACTTATTTGTGCCCAGAAAATAGTATAAAACGTTCTCATCATTGTGGATTAACTAAAAATGAAATGGAAGTACCGCTTATTGTATTTGAATTAAAATAAAGGATTAAAAATATGGAAATAACAATACAAAATGCTTTAGAAATATTAAAAAAATATTTGCAAGGAAAAAATCAAAAGAAATTTGAACATTCTATAAGAGTAGCAAGAACAAGTAAAATGATAGCTGAAAAATGTAATGTTTCAGTAGAAGATAGCATAATTGCAGGACTTTTACACGATATAGGAAAAGGATTAAATAGGTGGCAAGCATTGGGATTAATTACTAGAAAGAATATAGATATATATGATTTTGAACTGTTTGAAACACATGAAGCATTACATGGAAAGATAAGTGCATTACTTTTTGAAGAAGAATTTGACAATACAGAAATAGAAAGGTTTAAAAATATTTCTCATGCAATTTCTTATCATGTTGCAGGTGGTGAAGATAAAATGACACCTTTAGATAAAATTTTATATATTGCAGACAATGCTGAACCAGAGAAAAATATAGAATTTTATCAACAATTAAGTAACGAAGACACTATAGATATGAATAAATGGGTTAAAAAAATTATTAAAGATAAACAAAGTAGAGCAGTACAAAAACAAAGAATACAAAATCCTTTAATAGATGCTACATTAGAAAATTTAGATGATGAAAGGTAAGTATGATGAATATAACAAAGCCACAAAAGGTTAGATTAGAATTATTAGAAAATATGAATATATTAGAAAATGTTAATAGTGAAGATATAGAATACAAAAATTTTTTTAATGAAGAACATAATGAAATAAAAATATTGGATATACAATTTTCACATTGTATCTTCTCCAATGTACATATACAAGAAAGTACATTGGAGAAGATAGTATTTTCAGACGTCATTTTTAATAATTGTGACTTTTCAAATACAGACTTTATAGATACTACATTTATAAGATGTGAATTTAATAATTGCAAACTTGCTGGTTGTAACTTATCAGAAAATAGATTATGTAATATTACAATGAAAGAAACTAATGCGACTTATATTAATTTAACAATGGCAAGCATAGAGAATGTATTATTTAAAGATACAAATTTGAAAAATAGTTACTTTCAAGAGACAAAAGTAAAAAATATATTTTTTGAAAATGTAAATTTATCACAAACACAATTTTTTAAAAGTAGTCTAAAAAATATTGATTTATCAACTTGTAACATAGAAGGAATTGCTGTTTCACTAGAAGACATAAAAGGAGCTGTAATAGAACAATATCAAGTTATGGATTTGATATATTTACTAGGAGTAAAACTAAAATAAATATAGAAATGGATATAAGCATTTTAGAAAACAAATTACAAAATTATTAGTAGTATCTTTTTTGGAAAAATTTTATAGAAATTAAAAAATAAAGGGCATAGCTGTAAAGTTATGTTCTTTATTCATTTTAAATTATGGTATAATAATAAAAATTTTTGAGACAAAAAGTCAAATTAAATAATCTAATATATGAATCAAATGTATATACATATAAAGATTTATGGAGGAAATTATGGATACAGAATTAAGTGAACTAGCTACAGAGGCTCAAAAAGGAAATATGGAGGCTTTTTCAAATTTAATTATGAACCTCGAACAAGATTTGTATAGAATAGCAAGTATAAGGTTAAAATCTGCTGATGATATTGATGATGCGATACAAATGACAATAGAAGATTTTGAAAATAAAAGAAAATTTAAAAATGAATATATTGAAAATGATAGAGGAGAAAAATTTTATCCTACAATTAGTACAAGTGAAGATACAGGATATTCTTTTATAGATATGAGCTATTTATTGCATTGGCAGACATTTAACTTAAACAAATACAACGCAACTAATACGTTAAAAATTCATATGAATTATAATGGAGAGGATATTATAATAGAATTAGAAAGAAAAAGTGATGAATAGCACCATATATAATAAAATTTATAAATACTAAATTATAATTTGTGTTTTGAGAGCGGAACTTTCTGCTCTCTTTTTGAAAAATAAAATTTATTTATACTTTGTATTACGAAAAAAGTTATATAGTGTTTACTATGATAAAAGATATATATAAAATTTTAAAAAAATATTGACAACTGTATATAAACAATATATACTGTTTATATACAGTTAAGAAAAGAGGTATAATTATGAATATTATAATAAGTAATTCAAGCGATATCCCACTGTATGAACAAGTAAAAGAGCAGATAAAAAACAAGATAGTTTCTAATGAACTAAAAGCAGGAGAATTATTACCATCAATAAGAAATTTAGCAAAAGGTTTAAGAATAAGTGTAATTACAACTAAAAATGCTTATGAAGAATTAGAAAAGGAAGGCTATGTCGAAACTATCCCAGGTAAGGGAACTTATGTAGCAAATAAAAATACAGAAATTATAAGAGATGAGCAATTACAAAAAATAGAGAATTTAATAGACACAGCCGTATCTATTGCAAAAATAAGTGGAATATCTAAAAAAGAAATAGAAGATATGCTAAGTATTTTATACGAGGAGGAATAAAGTGGAAAATATATTAGAAATAAAAAATTTATGTAAAGAATATAACGGATTTCAACTAAAAAACATTAATATGGAATTACCAAAAGGAATGATTATGGGATTTATAGGAGAAAATGGAGCAGGAAAAACAACTACAATAAAGTCAATCTTAAATATAATAAATTCAGAGGGTAGTATAAAAATATTTGGAAAAGATATTAAATTAAATGAAAAAGAGATAAAAGAAGAAATAGGAGTTGTATTAGATGACAGTTTTCTATCAGAATATTTAACAGCAAAACAAGTAAATTCTATAATGAAAAGTATGTATAAAAATTGGGATAAGCAATTATATTTTAAGTATTTAGAACATTTTAAATTACCTAAAAACAAATTAGTAAAAGACTTTTCTAGTGGTATGAAAATGAAATTAAAAGTTGCAACAGCACTATCACACCATCCAAAACTTTTAATACTAGATGAACCAACAAGTGGACTTGATCCAGTAGCAAGAAATGAAATTTTAGATATTTTCCAAGATTTTATCCAAAACGAAGAAAATTCTATATTAGTTTCTAGCCATATAACATCAGATTTAGAACATATTGCAGATTATATTACTTTTATAAATGATGGAGAAATTATATTGTCAAAGACAAGAGATGAACTATTAGAACAATACGGAATTGTAAAATGTACTAAAGAAGAATTTGAAAGAATAGATAAAAAAGACTATGTGAAATTTAAAGAAAATAGATTTGAATACGAAGTTCTAGTGGAAGACAAAATCAAATTCAGGAGAAAGTATGATTTTAATATTATAGATAAGCCTACATTAGAAGATATAATGTTAATTTATATAAAGGGGGAAAAATAATTATGGGAACAATAATAGCCTTATTAAAGAAAGATTTATATAACTTATCAAGTTACAAAACTTCACTTATTATAATTTTAATATTAGTGCCTATATTTTGTATTTCCATTTCAGATATTCAATTTATAATACCAGCTCTAACTATGATGTTGGGAATGATAGCAATTTCAACATTTTCTTATGATGATATGTCTAAAGCAAATAAATATATAAATGCTATGCCATGTACTAAAAAAGAAGTAGTAAGAGGAAAGTATATATTAGCAATAATGGGAATTTTTTTAGGAGGAGTAATAGGAACTATTGTAACAATTATAGTAGGAAATATTATAAATATAGTGAATCCAAGTAGTGATGTAGCACTAAATTGTCAAGAAATTATTATTAATGCAATTACTTGGATGACTGGATTATTTATAATTCAAAGTATTCAAATACCATTAATATACAAATATGGAGCAGAAAAATCAAGGATAGTTATGATTATGCTTATGATACTTGCAGGAGGGATAATTGTATTTGTAGAACCATTAATACCTGCCATATATAACATAATAAATATACAAATACCTCAAAACTTATATACAGTTATTATAGGAATTGGTTTAGCCTTATTGGTGAGTGTTATGTATATAATATCTTTTAAAATATCTTACAAAACATATAAAAATAAAGAAGCATAGTTAAAAGACAAAAAGATAATAGTTGAGGACTAAATATCCTCAACTATTATCTTAATTTTTTTGTTAGCAATAAGCAAAAGTGCTTCAGCTTGATCTTCAGGGCTTAATTTTCGGATTTTATTCAGTAATTTTTCTACATCAGTTGGTTTAGGAACAATTAAAGTATTAAATAGTTTTATAAAAACTTTGCCTTTATTATTAGAGAAACATTTTTTAGATAGTAGTTCAGTCGAGTTAAAAAAGTCACGATTTTGTTCTAAAAATATTTCTTCTACTTCATAATATGAAATACTTATTTGTGAACAAATCCTTTTAAATAAAGCAATTGCACCTGCATTTAAGATGGCAGAAGCAACAGGATACTTATAATATGTATCTGGCTTAATTTGAGAATAAAGTATATAAGTTACAAAATATATTATATATAATATCACATATATTATGAATTGGCTAGATAGGCCAAGTAGTAGAAATAGTTTTACTATTTTAATAAGTAGAAATCCTACTAAAAATTTATGCTATCAATAGTAATTAAAAAAATTGATAATTTTTGATTTTTATGATAATATAACTTCAAAAACAATAATTTTAAATGGAGTAAAAATATGAAACTAATAATTAAAAATTTAAAAAAGAATTTTGAAAAAAAAGAAGTATTAAAAGATATAAATTTTGAATTTGA